>CAKPXP010000006.1 GCA_934202005.1 uncultured Selenomonas sp.
TCTCCGATAAGATCGGCGTCATCAGCAACATGATCGACAAGGTCGACACCATCATCATCGGCGGCGGCATGGCGCACACGTTCGATGCGGCAAAGGGCCTGCCCATCGGCGACAGCCTCTGCGAGCCGGATAAGTACGACCTCGCGCGCGAGCTCCTCAAGAAGGCCGCTGACAAGGGTGTCAAGGTCGTCCTGCCGGTCGATCTCAAGGTCTCCAATGTGTTCCCGGCTGACAAGCGCTACGCGACGGAAGGCCAGACGAAGATCGTCGATGTCGACAAGGTCGAGGCTGGCTGGGATGCTCTGGACTCCGGCCCAAAGACGAGCGAGGAATACACGAAGGCGCTCGCCGGTGCTAAGACGGTCATCTGGAACGGCCCGATGGGCGTGTTCGAGTATGACGACTTCGCGCAGGGCACGCTCGCAGTCGCCAAGGCTGTGGCCAAGGCAACGGAGGAGGGCGCTACCTCCATCGTCGGCGGCGGCGACTCCGTGGCAGCCCTCAAGAAGACGGGCCTTACGGACAAGATTTCCCATGTTTCCACTGGCGGCGGCGCAACGCTCGAGTTCCTCGAGGGCAAAGAGATGCCGGGCATCGCGGCGCTCGCTGACAAATAAGACACGCTGCTCTACCGGCGTGCAGGCAAATCTGCAAGGGTGCAGAAGGGAAGGCGGCAGAATCTCTGCCGCCGGAACTTCTGTCTAGGGAACTGAGGCAGAGCGGCTGCCGCTTCCGGATGGCTGGGAACGGCAGCGCCGAGCCTCTCGTATATGAAGGAAATTCAGGAGGAAAAAGAAATGGCAAGAACACCGATCATCGCTGGCAACTGGAAAATGAACAACACGATTGCCGAGGGCACGAAGCTCGTCAAAGAGCTCGCACCGCTCGTCAAGGACGCAAGCGTCACGGTCGTTGTCTGCCCGACGGCGACGGCGCTCGCAGCTGTCGCGGATGCCGTCAAGGGCACGAACATCCACGTCGGCGCGCAGAACGTCCATTGGGAAGATCACGGCGCGTTCACGGGCGAGATTTCCTGCCCGATGCTCAATGAGATCGGCGTCGACTACTGCGTGCTCGGCCACAGCGAGCGCCGCGGCTATTTCGGCGAGACGGATGAGGGCGTCAACAAGCGCGCGCATGCTGCGTTCAAGGCTGGCATCACGCCGATCATCTGCTGCGGCGAGTCCCTCGAGCAGCGCGAGGCAGGCGAGTATCTCGATTTCGTTGCCGGCCAGGTCAAGGCTGCGCTCGACGGCTTCTCCGCTGAGGAGGCTGGCAAGCTCGTCATCGCCTACGAGCCAATCTGGGCTATCGGCACGGGCAAGACGGCATCCTTCGAGCAGGCTGAGGAAGTCTGCGCGCACATCCGCAAGACGGTTGCCGAGAAGTTTAACCAGGCGGCTGCGGACAGCATCCGCATCCAGTACGGCGGCAGCGTGAAGCCCGCAACGATCAAAGACCTCATGAAGCAGCCGAACGTCGACGGCGCGCTCGTCGGCGGTGCCTCCCTCAAGGCGAAGGACTTCAGCGAGATCGTCAACTACTAATTCGCTATTCAGAAGGAGTAGTAAAAAGCATGGCAAAACTCAAAAATGCACCGGTCGCACTCATCATCATGGATGGCTGCGGCCTCGGCGGCAAGCTCGATGAGAGCAACGCGGTGGAGAAAGCGAAGACTCCGGTCCTCGACGGCCTCTTCGCAAACTATAACTCCAGTCACCTCCAGGCATCCGGCGAGTTCGTCGGCCTGCCGGACGGCCAGATGGGCAACTCCGAGGTCGGCCACACGAACATCGGCGCGGGCCGCCTCGTCTACCAGCAGCTCACGCGCATCACGCGCGACATCAAGAACGGCGATTTCTTCAAGAACGAGGCGCTCGTCTCCATCATGAAGGACGCCAAGGAAAAGGGCGGCGCGGTTCATCTCATGGGCCTCGTCTCCCCGGGTGGTGTGCACAGCCACCAGGGCCATCTCTACGCGCTGCTCGAGATGGCGAAGCAGCAGGGCGTCTCCGAGGTCTACGTCCACGCGTTCCTCGACGGCCGCGATGTGCCGCCGCAGAGCGCGCAGCCGTACCTCGAGGAGCTCGCGGCAAAATGCAAGGAGATCGGCGTCGGCACGATCGCGACGGTCAGCGGCCGCTACTACGCTATGGACCGCGACCACCGCTGGGATCGTGAGCAGAAGGCCTACGAGGCCATCGCGCACGCCGAGGGCGTCGCGGCGGACGACCCGGTCGCGGGCCTCAAGGCGAGCTACGAAAGCGGCGTCAACGACGAGTTCGTCGTACCGTTCGTCGTCAAGGGATATAAGGGCATGAAGAACGGCGACGGCGCCATCTTCTTCAACTTCCGTCCCGACCGCGCGCGTCAGCTCACGCATGCGTTCGTCGATGAGAAATTCGACGGCTTTGAGCGCGACGAGAGCCTCAAGATCCCGTTCGCGACGTTCTCTCAGTACGAGGACGGCATGAACGCGAAGGTCGCTTTCCCGCCGGAGACGATCGTAAAGACGCTCGGCGAGGTCATCCAGGACAACGGCATGACGCAGCTGCGCATCGCGGAGACGGAGAAGTACGCGCACGTCACGTTCTTCTTCAACGGCGGCGTCGAGGAGCCGTACAAGGGCGAGGATCGCATCCTCGTGCCGAGTCCGAAGGTCGCGACCTACGACCTCCAGCCGGAGATGAGCGCCGTCGAGGTCACGGACAAGGTCTGCGAGGCCATCCGTTCCGGCAAATATGACTTCATCATCCTCAACTACGCGAACTGCGACATGGTCGGCCATACGGGCGTGTTCCCGGCAGTCGTCAAGGCCGTCGAGACGGTCGACAGCTGCGTAGGCCGCTTCGTCGCAGCCATCAAGGAAGTCGGCGGCGAGGTCTGCATCACGGCAGACCACGGCAACGCGGACAAGATGATGGACTACGTCAACAATCAGCCGTTCACGAAGCATACGACGAACGCCGTGCCGTTCATCGTCGTTTCTGACCGTGTGAAATCCGTCAAGGACGGTGCGCTCTCAGACATCGCCCCGACGCTCCTTACGCTTGCGGGACTCGAGATCCCGAAGGAAATGACGGGCAAGAACCTCGTCAAGCTTTGAGTGATCGCTGGAAGCATAGGACGCACCGCTTTCGCGTGACGCCCTAGATAGGCCGGTTCTCTGTATTATATTAGTAAAGAGAGGAATACGAACAATGATTGCTTATTCACAGAAAGTGGAAGACATGGCATGTGTAGCGCAGGAAGTTCATCACGGCGCTGCTCCGATCCCTGAAGAAGGCAAATGGGTCAAATCCAAGAACGTCCAGGACATCAGCGGTCTCACGCACGGCGTCGGCTGGTGCGCACCGCAGCAGGGCGCTTGCAAGCTCACGCTCAACGTCAAGGACGGCATCATCCAGGAAGCCCTCGTCGAGACGATCGGCTGCTCCGGCATGACGCACTCCGCGGCCATGGCGGCTGAGATCCTCCCGGGCCTCACGGTGCTCGAGGCGCTCAACACGGATCTCGTTTGCGATGCCATCAACACGGCCATGCGCGAGCTCTTCCTCCAGATTGCTTACGGCCGCAGCCAGACGGCGTTCTCCGATGACGGCCTGCCGGTCGGCGCTGGTCTCGATGACCTCGGCAAAGGCCTCCGCAGCCAGGTCGGCACGCTCTATGGCACGCTCAAGAAGGGCCCGCGTTACCTCGAACTCGCAGAAGGCTATGTCACGAAGCTCGCGCTCGACGAAGAGAACCGCATCGTCGGTTACGAAGTCGTGCAGGTCGGCAAAGTCCTCGAGGCTGTCCGTCAGGGCAAAGATGCCAACGAGGCCATCAAGGCGAACACGAGCACGAAGGGCCGTTTCGCCGATGGTGTCAAGTTCATCGACCCGCGCGAGGAGTAAGAAGCCTCTCACGAGATATTGGTACGCATATCGAAAGGAATGAATAGAATGTCATTATTCGAAGGCTATGAGCGCCGCATTGACAAAATCAACGAAGTCTGCAAACAGTATGGGATCGCCTCGATCGAGGATGCGAAGAAAATCTGCGCTGACAAGGGCATCGACCCGTATCAGATCGTAGAGGATCTCCAGCCGATCGCGTTCGAGAACGCGAAGTGGGCTTATACGCTCGGCGCTGCCATCGCCATCAAGAAGAACGTCAAGTCCGCAGTCGAGGCCGCGAAGGCCATCGGCGAGGGCCTGCAGGCGTTCTGCGTTCCGGGCTCCGTCGCTGACCACCGCAAGGTCGGTCTCGGCCACGGCAACCTCGGCGCGATGCTCCTCTCTGAGGAGGCTGGCTGCTTCTGCTTCCTCGCCGGCCACGAGTCCTTCGCGGCTGCTGAGGGCGCTATCGGCATCGCCAAGACGGCGAACAAGGTGCGCAAGAACAAGCTGCGTGTCATCCTCAACGGCCTTGGCAAGGACGCTGCCCAGATCATCAGCCGCATCAACGGCTTCACCTATGTCGTGACGGACTACGACTACAAGGCCAACAAGGTCAACGTCGTCGACAAGATCGTCTACGGCAAGGACCCCGAGCGTTCCCAGGTCAAGTGCTACGGCGCTGACTCCGTGCAGGAAGGCGTTGCCATCATGCACATGGAGGACGTCGACATCTCCATCACGGGCAACTCTACGAACCCGACGCGCTTCCAGCATCCGGTCGCTGGCTGCTACAAGAAGGAGTGCATCGAGAAGGGCAAGAAGTATTTCTCCGTTGCCTCCGGCGGCGGCACGGGCCGTACGCTCCATCCGGACAACATGGCCGCAGGCCCTGCTTCCTACGGCATGACGGATACGATGGGCCGCATGCACAGCGATGCACAGTTCGCGGGCTCCTCCTCCGTGCCGGCACACGTCGACATGATGGGCCTCATCGGCGCTGGCAACAACCCGATGGTCGGCATGACAGTCGCCGTCGCGGTTGCCGTGCAGGAAGCCATGAATAAGTAATCCCAGCCAGGAAAAGGCAAGGAAGAGCTGCCGCGTATGCGGCGGCTCTTTTTTTGTGCGAGGAGGCGCATCGCGGCAGCATGATGTGCTCTGCTGTGCAATTTGAAGATAAATAAATGAAAATAATAAAATATATCATGTATTTCCCTTGAATTTCATCCAGTTTCTTGTTATACTGATTGTGTTGGGAATCGGAAACAATTCTGATAATTTGCGTTCAAGGGGGTTATCTTCTATGAAAAAGCTCATCAACGAGGTCGAAAATGTCGAACAGGAAATGATCCAGGGACTCGTCAAATCTCGTCCGGAGAAGCTTGAGAAACTCGAGGCCGGCAACATCGTCGTCCGCAAGACACGCAAACAGGGAAAGGTCGCGCTCGTCTCGGGCGGCGGCAGCGGTCATGAGCCTGCGCACGGCGGCTACGTTGGCGAGGGCATGCTTGACGCGGCGGTCGCGGGGCCGGTATTCACCTCGCCGACGCCGGATCAGGTCTACGAGGGCATCAAGGCAGTTGCGACCGACGCCGGCGTCCTCTGCGTCGTCAAGAACTACACGGGCGATGTGCTGAACTTCGAGATGGCTGTCGACATGGCGAAGGATGAGGACATCAAGGCGGACTACGTCGTCGTCAACGATGATGTCGCCGTGAAGGACAGCCTCTACACGACGGGCCGCCGCGGCGTAGCGGGTACGATTCTCGTACACAAGATCGCGGGCGCGAAGGCCGAGGAAGGCGCGTCGCTCGAGGAGGTCAAGAGCGTCGCTGAGAAGGTCATCGCGAACGTGCGCACGATGGGCATGGCCATCCAGCCCTGCACAGTACCGGCGGCAGGCAAGCCGGGCTTCGAGCTCGGCGAGGATGAGATGGAGATCGGCATCGGCATCCACGGCGAACCGGGCACGCACCGCGAGAAACTCGCCAAGGCGGACGATATCGCCAAGCACCTCCTCGACAAGATTCTCGCGGACATCGACTATGCGGGCAAAGAAGTCGTCGTCATCGTCAACGGCATGGGCGGCACGCCGCTCATGGAGCTTTACATCATCAACAACTTCGTGCAGGACTACCTGAAGGAGAAAGGCATCAAGGTCTATGACACGATGGTTGGCAACTATATGACCTCCATCGAGATGGCAGGCTTCTCCCTCACGCTGCTGCGTCTCGATGACGAGCTCAAGAAGCTTTACGACGCGCCGGCGGATACGGCGGCCATTCACAAATAATATGGCTGAGACATCTGCATTTCCGGGGGACTGCGGTTCCCCGGAAATGTGTTCCTAAGGAAGCGCTGTCGAACCCAGCGCATTCCTATGCGCATGAGAATTGAGGCGGATTCGATATGATGGATAACAAAAAATTGGTAGAAATTCTCCAGGCAATCGCGCAGCGTATGGAGAAAGAGAAGGAAGTACTCACGGAACTAGACAACGCCATCGGCGACGGCGACCACGGCATCAACCTCGCGCGCGGTTTCGCAGCGGTGGAGCAGAAACTGCCCACGCTCGCTGACAAGGATCTCGGCGCGATCCTCAAGGGCGTCGGCATGGCGCTCGTCTCCAACGTCGGCGGTGCCTCGGGCCCGCTCTACGGTACGGCGTTCATGAAGGCGGGCGGCGCACTCAAGGGTGAGACAGAGGCTGATGATGAGAAGCTCGTCGCCGCCTTTGAGGCAGCTGTCGAAGGCATCAAGATGCGCGGGAAGTCGCATGAGGGAGAAAAGACGATGCTCGATGCGCAGTGCCCCGCGCTCAAGGCGCTCAAGGAGTCGCTCGCCGCGGGCAAGGATATCAAGGCCGCGATGGCGGACGCAGTCGAGGCTGCAAAAACGGGCGTTGCGTACACGAAGACCATCATTGCGACGAAGGGACGCGCGAGCTATCTCGGCGAGCGCAGCATCGGCCACGAGGATCCGGGGGCAGTCTCGTCCCTCATGATGCTCGAGGAGATCGCGCAGGCACTTTAAGCACAGGGGGATACACGAATCATGGTGGGAATTGTCATTGTATCGCATAGCCAGAAACTCGCGGAAGGTGTAGTGGAAATCGCCACGATGATGGCGGCGGATGCGCCGATCGCGGCCGCGGGCGGTCTGGAGGAAGGCGGATTCGGTACGAGCTTCGAGCGTATCGTAGAGGCTGTGCAGGACGTCGACCAGGGGGCTGGCGTCGCCATCCTCATGGACATGGGCAGTGCCGTCATGACGGCGGAGATGGTATGCGAGGCATTGGACGATACGAAAATCCGCCTGCTCGACGCGCCCCTCGTCGAGGGCGCTGTTCTCGCGGCGGTCGAATCGCAGATGGGTACAAGCCTCGATGATCTCGCCGCCAAGATCGGCGAGGCGCGCGAAGTCCGGAAACTATCCTCTGGCGTTTGACGGCTCGGCGATAAAAATATCTCAGGCTCTTGTTCTTTTCGCCATATCATTTTATAATGAAGGCAGGGAAAAAGGCCTGACGGGAATGCGCTATGCAAGGCATCCGGCAGGTCTGGGACAGATACCCGCGTCAAAGGATGAAGCAGTAGGAAACGCTGGTGAATCAGTGGTTCCGTAAGAAAGCGAGGGATTGCTTTATGGGTATTTCAGGGATAGCCGGTTCCAGCATGTATTCCTCTGTCAGCACGCTGAAATCTTTCCAGCAGCTGAACCGCGATGTGGATTCGCAGGGAGTCGCGCAGGCGTCGCGCATTTCCAAGGCGGCGGGAGACTATTCACGCGTTTCCAATTTCGGCAATGAGACGAAGATTGGCACGAGTAAGTTCCAGCGCGGCAACGAGACGATCGCGACCATCGGCTCGGACAAGACGTCGGCGCTCATGGACAAGGCGAAGAGCTACTATGCCGTGTCGAACTTCGGCACGGAGACGAAGCTCGGCACGAGCAAGTTCCAGCAGACGGCGAAGGCTACGTCTGAGCAGGGCGAGCGCAATGTCTCCGCGAGCATGGAAAAGGCGGCCTCCTACACGAAGGTATCGAATTTCGGCGATGACACGAAGCTTGGTTCGAGCAAGTTCCAGCAGGCCAACGCGCAGGTCAGCGCGAAGTTCGCGGCTGTTGCGAGCGCCTACAAGCAGGCGGCGAGCCTCGGCAGCGTCTCTCGCGGTGCGACGGTCGACATCGGTGCCTGAGCGCAGGGCTCATGACATAGAAATGGCTGCGATAACGCAAAGTTACGTTATCGCAGCCATTTTTGCCATTTCTTTAAGGAACCGCTGATTAAATGAAGTGCCCTGGATTTGCGCGGATGCGCTGTATCTCTTTAGGAGACAAACCGGAGGCGTAGCAAAGCTACGCTGAGGATTTGTCGACGACAAGAGGACAGCGTAGACGCGTGAAGACAGGATACTGAATTAATCAGTGGTTCCTTAAGAAAGTTCCCTAAAACAGCATGTCGATGAGGTTGCCCGTCGTCACGAAGCTCGAGATGTTCTGCAGCGTGCGTCCCGTATAGAGCGAGGCGACGGTCATCTCGCCGCCGATCATGCTCTGCATGGAGGGGAACACCTTGTCCTGCTGGAACTTGGCGAGGGCCACATGGCTCTGCGCCTTGCCGGCGAGGCCATTTTTCCCCAGCAGATTTTCCGTGCGGCTGCTATCGGTCGTGAGTGACTTCGCGAGCTTGTCCTCGTCGAGGGTGAGCTTGCCCGTCTTGCTGTCGACGTTGATGCCGATGGCGCTGTAGGAATCCGCGCGGTAGGTCGTATCGGCGAACTCCGTCGCGAGCGCGCTCGCGCGCTTCGAGACGTCCTTGTTGTCCGAGAAGAACGAGAGGGCGTCGTTGTAGTCCGAGACGAGCGACTTCACATTGCTGATGGCGCTCTTGAGGCCGTCGCTGTACGTCGTCTTGCCGTCGGTGTCTGTCTGGATGTCGCTCGCGGAGAAATCGTAGCTCATGCTCGCGACCTTTGCGGCGGAGCCCGCGAGGTCGGAGAGCGTCGACTTCATCTCCGTGTTGAACGTCGTCTTCGTCTCGGTGTAGGAACTCACGAGGCCGGCGTAGCCCTCTCGGATGCTCGAGAGCGTCTGCATGTCAGAGGCAGCGGACGACTTGTCATAGGGCAGGGCGGCTGTGCCGCTCTTCGCCTTGGCGTAGGAGCTGCTGAGCCCCGAAAGCGTGCTCGAGCTCGTCGTGCCGCCTGTGGGACTGAGACCGGCCTTGGCGGCGAACTTGTACATCATGTACGTGTTGTTTGCCATAGAGGAAATCGTAGACATGAATCACACCTCCTTCCGTGGTGATGTCGGAGAAGATCTCTCCTTCTATTATATCGCAGAAAACAGGTGTTTTCATAAAAATTAGCAAGAAATCATCCAAAGATCCCGTCACTGACGGGCAGTCGTGAGGAGGAGATACAAGATGATAGATGAGACATGGCTGGACGCGGCGGCCGCGCAGTTTCGCGTGACGGACGACGCGCTGCGGCAGGGGATGCTGCGCTTCGAGGAGGAGATGGCGCTCGGGCTGCGGCAGCCGGCGGCGTCCTCGCTCTACATGGAGCCCTGCTACGTGGATCTGCCGACGGGCCGCGAGCGCGGGCGGGCTGTGACGCTCGATTTCGGCGGGACGAACGCGCGCGCGGCGCTCGTGGAGCTCGCGGCGGATGGCTGCCATGTGCGCGGCGAGGTGCGCCGTCCGCTCCGCGTGCCCGGCGCGTATGACGTGACGCGCGCGGAGACGGCGGGGGCGCTCTTCGACTTCCTCGCGGATCTCGTGCGCGAGGCGCTCGCGCGGGGCGGCGCACGGCCGGGAGAGCCGCTGCCGCTCGGCCATACGTTCTCCTTCGGCACGCGGCAGCGGCGCCTCGGCGACGCGCGTCTCATCGTCTGGTCGAAAGAGATCGCGGTGCCGGGCGTCGAGGGGGCCTATGTCAACGCGCAGCTGCGCGCGGCGCTCGTGCGGGCTGGACTCGCAAACGTACGGCCAACAGCCATCCTCAACGATACGGCCGCCGTGCTGCTCGCCGCTGCGTTCCGTGCGCCGGGCACGGCGATTGCGGCCATCTACGCGACGGGCTTCAACAGCTGCTACCTCGAGACGTTCGGCGGCAGGCGGCCGCCGATGGTCTACAACATCGAGTCGGGGAGCTTCCGCCATTTCCCGCAGAATCTGTACGACAGGCAGATCGACGCGGCCTCCGCGAAGCCGGGCGCGCAGCGGCTCGAGAAGATGATCTCCGGGCGCTACCTCGGCGAGCTCCTGACGCGCGTGCTGCGCGAGGGGCTGCACGATGCCGCCCTGCCGCCGCTTACCGCCGAGATGGTGGGGGAAGCCGCGCAAGGGACGCTCGCGGCGCTCCCCGGCGGGCGGCCGCTCCCCTCTGCAGCGTCGCTCGCCACGCTCGCCCGCGCGCTCATCCGCCGTTCGGCGCGCCTCGCCGCCATGACGCTCGCCGCTGTGCTGCGCCATCGTGCGGCGGCGGACAGGCAGCCGCGTATTGCGCCGCAGACGCTTGCCGTCGACGGCGCTGTCTTCGCCCACATGCCCGGCGTTGCGGCGACCATGCAGGAGACGCTCGCGCTGCTGCTCGGCGCGGAGACGGCGCAGGGGCTCTCGCTGCGCCTCGTGCGGGATGCCTCCGGCAGAGGCGCGGCCATCGCCGGCATCCTGGGACAGGGGGAGCGAGGTGAGTGACAAGCTCTCTCGGCGGTGCGGCCTGCTGGACGCTGCAGGCAGGAAATCACAGGATTATCTTTTCATAAATTTTATAAATTATGATTTCGCTACGAATTAATAAAATATATTATACTGTATACACGCAATCAGAAACAATAATAACAACTGCTTTAGGGAGCAAAAAATTTCTCCAAATCCGGCCAAAATCATGCGGAAACCTCTTTACTTGCTAAAGGGAAGAGTGTTACGATAAGGGCAAACGGGGAACAGTTCCCTATGAGCAAACTGGTATTCGGACCATAGGATATGGAGTGGCGGTCCGAGAAAAGGCGGGAAGTATATGTTAAAAAAGACGAAAATCATCTGCACACAGGGCCCTGCGACAGAGAAGCCGGGCGTCGTCGACGCGCTGATTGCGAACGGTATGAACTGCGCGCGTTTCAATTTCTCACACGGCGACCACGCGGAGCATCTCGGCCGCATCAACATGGTGCGCGAGGCCGCGAAAAAAGCGGGCAAGGTCATCTCCCTGATCCTCGACACGAAAGGCCCCGAAATGCGTCTCGGCGAGTTTAAAAACGGCAAGGTTATGCTCGAGAAGGGTAATCAGTTCACGCTGACGTATGAGGATACGCCGGGCGACGAGACGCATGTCTCCGTCAACCACAAGGGCCTCTACACCGAGGTGAAGCCGGGCGACACGCTGTTGCTCTCCGACGGCCTCGTCGCGCTCAAAGTTGATGAGATCCGCGGCAAGGACATCATCACGACCATCCAGAACAGCGGCAAGATGAGTACGAAGAAGCGCGTCGCGGCGCCGGGCGTCTCGCTCGGTCTGCCGCCGATCTCCGAGCAGGACGCGAAGGACATCGTCTTCGGCTGCGAGCAGGATCTCGACTTCGTCGCGGCCTCCTTCATCCAGCGCCCCGAGGACGTGCTCGCCATCCGCAAGCTCATCGAGGAGCACAACGGCCATATGGAGATCCTGCCGAAGATCGAGAACCTCGAAGGCGTGAAGAACTTCGACGAGATCCTCGAGGTCTCCGACGGCATCATGGTCGCGCGCGGCGACCTCGGCGTCGAGGTGCCCGCGGAGGATGTGCCGCTCATCCAGAAGGAGATCATTCGGAAATGCAACAAGGCGGGCAAGCCCGTCATCGTCGCCACGCAGATGCTCGAGTCTATGACGTCGAACCCGCGTCCGACGCGCGCCGAGGTCTCCGACGTCGGCAACGCCATCCTCGACGGCACGGATGCCATCATGCTCTCCGGCGAGACGGCGCAGGGCGACTATCCGGTCGAGGCCGTTGCGACGATGAACCGCATCGCGCAGCGCATCGAGAGCTCGCTCGAGTACAAGGAGCTCTTCGTCGAGCGCGGCTTCGAGCACATGCAGTCCCGCACGCGCGCCGTGGCGCACGCGACGGTGCAGATGGCCTGGGAACTCGACGTCCCCGCCATCATCACGCCGACCGACAGCGGTTACACGACGAAGGTCGTCTCCCGCTACCGTCCGAAAGCGGCCATCGTCGCCTACACGCCGCACGAGAAGGTCGTCCGCCAGCTCAATCTGCGCTGGGGCGTCTATCCCATCCTCGGCACGCAGTGGAACGATGTCGACGAGATGATCGCGAACGCTGCCTCGGCTGCGGTCAAGGGCGGCTATCTCAAGCGCGGTGACACGACGATCATCACCTCCGGCATCAAGCTCCAGAGCAAGACGAGCGTCGGCAACAACACGAACCTGATCCGCGTCTATCAGGTGTAAGTACAGAACCTCTTCATAGGAGAATATGTGAGAGCCGCCGTCTGGCGGCTCTTTTTGCTTGCCACCTTTGTGTGCCTTGTGGTATGATAAGATGTAACTTGTGCGTAGAGGAGGACTCGGGTTGCTGACCTTATTGATGATATTGGATGCGCTTGTCTGCATTGCGCTCATTGCTGCTGTGCTCGGGCAGGAGGCGAAGTCGGACGGCATGGGCGGTCTCGGTGGCGGCGCGGATACTGTTTTCTCGAGCAAGGCGCGCGGCATGGACGCGCTGCTTGCCCGCGTGACGGTGGTTCTCGCGGTCCTGTTCGCCGTCATCACCATTGTGATTGCCCGCATGACATCGTGATAAAGGAGACGTTCTCTGCCGTGTGGGGCGAGGGCGTTTTTTCATGTGGCGCCTGACGCGCCGCTGGTCTGAGATAGAGGGGCGAGGATGGATGATTTGTTCCGGTGCGGAGCCGTTTTTCCTGCCGGGCGGGCCGCAGGGCGTGCTGCTCGTGCATGGGTTCACGGGGAGTCCCGCCGATCTCTTGCTCCTCGGCCGGTTTCTGCAGGCGCGGGGATGCACGGTGCTCGGCGTGCGGCTCGCCGGTCACGCGACGAGCGAGGAGGATCTGAGCCGCCAGACGGCGGAGGACTGGCTCGACTCCGTGCGCGACGGTGCGGCGCTCTTGCGTGGCTGCACGCGGACGCTCTCCGTCGTCGGCCACTCCCTCGGCGGCGTGCTCGCGTTCCTGCTCGCGATGGAGCAGCCGCTCCGGCGCATCGTGAGCCTCGCAACGCCCGTGGACATCGCTCCGGAGCGCGGCGCTGACCAGCTGCCGCCGCGCGCCCTCTGCGCGGGCCGCTACGCGCCGAAGCGCAGGCGGCGCATGCGCGATGTGCCGCCTGCGGTGAACGAGAGCTACGCGCGCATGCCGCTCGTCTCCGTGCATGAGCTCCTCGGCGTCATCGCGCGCATGAAGGCGCGCCTCGGCAAGGTCACGCAGCCGACGCTCATCATGCACAGCAAGTGCGACCATACGGCGGCGCCGGAGAGCGCGCGCTATCTCTATGAACATATCGCGAGCCGTGAGAAAGAGCTCGTCTGGCTGGAGCACTCCGGCCATCTGCTGCCGCTCGACGTAGAACGGCAGACCGTCTTTGCAAAGACTGCGGAATTCCTCGCGCAGGGCGGAGCGCGTTAGACGCGCTTGCTGCTGCGGGGGACGCAGTCTGCCATATCCTGGCGGATGCCGGGAGGAATGAGAAAGAATCGTGAAAGGAACTATATGGAAACAAATCTGAAAGACCGCATCCTCACTTATATGAAGGAGGATGCTTTCCGCCCGATGCTGGCGGAGGATATCGCTGAAGGCATGAACCTCACGGCAGAGGAACAGGTCGCCTTCCCCGCGGCGCTCGAAGCGCTGGAACAGGAGGCGCTCGTCATCAAGAACCGCAGCGACCTCTACGGCATCCCGAGCCGCATGCACCTCGTTGTCGGCAAGCTCACGATGACGGCGAAGGGCTTTGGCTTCATCATCCCCGATGTCAAGGAGACGGAGGAGGATACGGACGTCTTCGTGCCGGGCGTCGCGCTCGGCACGGCCATGCACGGCGACCGCGTCGTGGCGCGCGTCAAGCCGCCTGAGGAGGAAGGCCGCTCGCGCGAGGGCGAGATCATCCGCGTCATCGAGCGCGCGAACGAGCGGATCGTCGGCACGTTCGAGAGCAACAAGACGTTCGCCTTCGTGACGCCGGACAACACGAAGCTCAACAACGACATCTTCGTGCCGAAGAAGCATTTCGGCGGCGCGCGCACGGGCTCGAAGGTCGTCGTCGAGATCACGAAATGGCCGTCCGGCCGCCACAACGCGGAGGGCAAGGTCGTCGAGGTGCTCGGCAAGGAGGGCGACCCGGGCGTCGACGTGCTCTCCGTCATGCGCCAGTACGACCTCTCGCAGGAGTTCCCCGAGGACGTGCAGTACGCTGCGGATCACATCGAGCAGAACCCCTCGCCCGATGAGTACGAGGGCCGCCGCGACCGCCGCGACCTCACCATCGTCACCGTCGACGGCGACGACTCCAAGGACTTCGACGACGGCGTCTACGTCGAGAAAAAGGCGGACGGCTCCTACTTCCTCGGCGTCTACATCGCCGATGTGAGCTGGTACGTGCGCGAGGGCGAGCCGCTCGACCGCGAGGCGCGCGAGCGCGGCACGAGCGTTTACCTCGTCGACCGCGTCATCCCGATGCTGCCGTTCGCGCTCTCCAACGGCATCTGCAGCCTCAACCAGGGCGTCGACCGCCTCTCGATGGCCTGCGAGATGCAGGTGAGCCCCGAGGGCGAGATCACGAGCTATGAGATCGTCCCCGCCGTCATCCACGTCTACCGCCGCCTCACCTACAACATCGTCAACAAAGTCCTCGTCGACAAAGACCCCAAGACCGTCGAGGCGCAGCGCGACCTCCTGCCGATGCTCGAGACGCTCGAGGAACTGCGGAACGTCATGAAAGCCAAGCGCCACCGCCGCGGCTCCATCGACTTCGACATCCCCGAGGTCAAGGTCAAGCTCGACGAGAAGGGCCACCCCATCGCCCTCATCAAGCGCGAGGGCTCGCTCGCCGAGTCCATCATCGAGGAATGCATGCTCGCGGCGAACGAGACCGTCGCCGAGCACATGGATAAAAAGCACCTGCCCTTCATGTACCGCGTGCACGAGCAGCCGACCGAGGAGAAGATCGAGAACCTCAACAACCTGCTCGGCGCGTTCGGCCTCTTCGTCCATCAGGACGAGGCGGGCCATATCCGGCCGATGGACGTGCAGCAGGTGCTCGAAAAGGTCAAGGGAAAGCCCGAAGCGCGCATCGTCGAGACCGTCTCTCTGCGTTCGATGCAGCAGGCGCGCTACGCGGCGGAGAGTCTCGGCCACTTCGGCCTCGCCGCGCGCTACTACACACACTTCACCTCGCCGATCCGCCGCTATCCTGACCTCATCGTGCACCGCCTGCTGCGCGAGACGCTCGAGGGCGGCGGTACGCTGCCGCGCGAGCGCCAGGAGAAGCTGCGCACGGCGCTCCCCGACATCGCGGACTGGGCCTCCCAGCGCGAGCGCGTCGCCATCGAGGCGGAACGCGAGACGACCGACATGAAGAAGATCGAGTACATGGCGCAGTTCGTCGGCGAGGAGTTCAAGGGCGTCATCTCGGGCGTCACGGCGTTCGGCATCTTCGTCGAGCTCGACAACGGCGTCGAGGGCCTCGTGCACGTTTCGACGATGGTCAACGACTACTACGAGTACAAGGAAGAGCAGTACGCGATGGTCGGCGAGCGCACGCAGCAGCGCTACCGCCTCGGCGACGAGGTCGAAGTGCTGCTCGTGCGCGCGAACGCCAAGGAGCGCAACCTCGATTTCGTGCTCAAGGACAACGGCGCCTATGACCCCGTGGCGATGAAGAACGCCGTGGGCGGCGGCCGCAAAGGCGGCAGCGGCGGCAAGGGCGGCGGCAAAGGCCCGCGTCCGAGCGGCGACAAAGGCAACAAAGGCAGCCGCGAGGGCCGCAGGCCGCGCGGCGGCTCGAAGGGCGAGAGCGTCCTCGCGGCGGCCTTCCAGGAGGCCGCGCACCGTCCGCAGCACGGCGCGCAGCGCAGTGCGCAGCGCCGCGGCAAAGGCCCGAGCGGCGAGCGCGTCTCCCGCCCCGTCGGCGAGCACACGAGCGCGCCGCGCGGCGGCCGCCGCAAGGAAATCCGGGAAAAGCGCATCGAAAAGCGCGTCGCCGGTGCCTGGGGCACGCCTGTAAGGCGTGAAAAGCGCGAGCGCGAGGACTACCAGCGCGTGCGCGTCACCGGCCTCAACAAGGCCGTCTGGCCGGATCCGCCGGGCTACCACGAGCGCAAGCAGCGCGAGGAGGAAAACGCCCTCAAGGCGAAGAGCGCCGAGCGCCAGAGACCCCGCCCGCATCGCAAGACCGAGGACGGGACGAAGGACAGCAAATAAGAAAAAGAAAAGACATGGGCTGCCGCGGATGCGGCAGTCCTTTTTGCGAGAGGTGAAACCATGGGCAAGAACAACATCCCCATCAAGATCGTCTGCGAGAACCGCAAGGCGCGCCATGACTACTTCATCCATGAGACCTACGAGGCGGGCATCGAGCTCGTCGGCACCGAGGTGAAATCCCTGCGCGCGGGCAAGGCGAACCTCAAGGACAGCTTCGCCCTCATCAAGGACGGCGAGATCTATCTCGAGAACATGCACGTGAGCCCCTACGACCAGGGCAACCAGTTCAACCACGATCCCCTGCGCCGCAGGAAACTCCTGCTGCACAAGGCGGAGATCGTAAAGCTTTTCAGCCAGACGCGCGAAAAGGGCTGGACGCTCGTGCCGCTCAAGATCTACTTCAAGCACGGCCGCGCGAAACTCGAGCTCGCGCTCGCCTCCGGCAAGCACAACTACGACAAGCGGCAGGATCTCCGCAAGAAAGCTGACCAGCGGGATATCCAGCGCGCACTGAAGGAAAGACAGAGAGATTAGAAAGTATTGCGGAAAAAGATGGCGGAGATACGGAAGGCGACGCATGACCTCAATGGCATGACGTCCCAGGATACGCAGGGGCAGCGTATGTTTTCCGCTCTATTGCAAGGGCGCTCAGCAACCGCAAAATGATGTTCTGGCGCTGCGGCTCTCGATAGATGAGGGCGGAGTAAGAAAAGAAAAAGAAACAATAAATAAAAAAATAAGACATACGGAAAGAGTAAAAGAAAATGAGGAAAAGTACAAAAATATAAGAAAAACAACAATTTTCCACTAGATGGAACTTGTTTCTTCTTTTTACCAGGTGATTTATTCTTGAGAAACGTGTCGGAATCCGCTAAAATAAGGACAGTCCGATATGGAACGATGTTCTCAGAAGGGAACAAGGATACTTATGAGAAAATCGTTCCAAGGACGAGAGAGAGGGAACTGCTGAAAAGAGCAGCAGTTCCGCAAGGGTTCTAGGGAGTTGCCGCGTGCAGCGGCGGCTTTCCGTGTAGTGAAGGAGGAATTTCTCATGAAGAAGACTCTCGTTTCGGCACTGACGACGGCGCTCGTTGTCGGCGCGGCTTCCACGACGTTCGCTGCGGCGAATCCGTTCAGCGATGTTCCGGCGGATCACTGGGCATATGATGCTGTGGCACAGCTCGCGCAGGACGGCGTCATCGAGGGCTATGGCGACACGACGTTCCAGGGCGACAAGAACATCACGCGCTATGAGATGGCACAGATGGTCGCCAAGGCCATGGCAAAGAAAGACGTCTCCGCGACTGACAAGGCCATGATCGATAAGCTCGCCGCTGAGTTCGCTGATGAGCTCAACAACCTCGGCGTCCGCGTAGCGAACCTCGAGAAGAACGCCGACATGGTGAAATGGAACGGCAAGATCGAGTACACGTACACGAGCCGTCGCATTGACAAGACGCAGACGGATGCCTCCCATCGCTTCAATTCCGATAACATGCTTTTCCGTCTCGAGCCGACGGCTGAGGTCAACGACCATTGGCATGTGAATGCTCGTCTTGATGCTACTATCCAGCTCGATGAGGATGACACGGACGAGGTGGAACTCAAGCATATCTATGCACAGGGCGACTACAAGAACTTCTCCACGCAGCTCGGCAAGTTCGAGTTCTACACGCCGGAGCAGGGCCTCGTCTTCGATAACAAGCTCTCCGGTGCGAACGTGACGTTCGGCAGCGATCTCAAGGCAACGATTTATGCGGGCCGTCTGCACGTTCCTGACAGCACTCAGGATGTCGCTGGCAACCTCCAGGGCATCACGCTCCAGTATGATACGCCGGCGAAGAGCAAGCTCTACGGCGGTGCAGCGTACTATCACTTCGATAACGATAATTTGAAGGATATCAAGCGCAAACATAGTGACTGGTTCGGAAATGAGGCTTACAAGAATGGCACGAGCACCACGGACAAGGCGAACATCTGGTCCGTCAACGCTGGCTACCGCTTCGACGGTGTGAGCACGCTCTTCGCTTCCTACGCGCAGAATACGGAAGCGGATAACCTCGACCACAGCTGGCAAGCCATCTACAACTACAAGGGCGCTCAGAAGGAGAACAAGGGCACTTGGGGCGCTTATGCTGCGTATCGTTACCTCAGCGACTACGCGAGCTACTATGGCACGGAAGATGCCGCTACGATCGGCGCTAAGGGCTGGGAGCTCGGCGCGAACTGGGCACCGTTCAAGAACATTGTGACGAGTGTGAAGTACTTCGACGGCAAGGTCATCGACTCCGACCGCGATACGAACACGCTCTGGGGCCGTGTTGAGGTCTTCTTCTAATCCAGAGGTTGGCGCTCATTCCATATTGCAGGTTCAGGAAAACCTCCGCTTCGGCGGAGGTTTTTTCTTCTGCTTTTTTCTGCTATAATGGAGTCTGTACTTTCTGACAAGGAGTGGATGCTTTTGTCTCAACCAACGATGAAGCGCGGGCTCAAGAACCGCCATCTGCAGATGATCGCGCTCGGCGGCGCGATCGGTACGGGGCTGTTCTACGGCTCGACGTCGACGATCGCGCTCGCGGGGCCGTCGGTGATGCTCGCCTATCTCATAGGCGGCGTTGTGATCTTCTTCATCATGCGCATGCTCGGCGAGATGGCGGTCGATGAGCCGGTGTCCGGCTCGTTCAGCTACTACGCCGCGAAGTATTGGGGGCGGTTCCCGGGGTTCCTTTCCGGCTGGAATTATTGGTTCAACTATGTGCTCGTCTCGATGGCGGAGCTCACGGCGGTCGACATCTATATGAATTTCTGGTTCCCCGACCTGCCGCAGTGGCTCTCGGCGCTCGTCTGCCTCGTCTCTATCACGGCGCTCAATCTCGTGAATGTGAAGGCGTACGGCGAGGCGGAGTTCTGGATGGCGCTCATCAAGATCGCCGCGATCGTGAGCATGATCCTGCTCGGTCTGGGGCTGCTTTTCTCGAGCGGCCAGTCGTTCCCGGAGAATTTCAGCAATCTCTGGTCGAACGACGGCTTCCTGCCGCACGGCGTCTGGGGGCTGCTCGAGGCGACGGCCGTCGTGATGTTCTCGTTCGGCGGCATCGAGCTCATCGGCATCACGGCGGGCGAGGCGGAGAATCCTGACCGCACGATCCCCCGCGCCATCAACCAGGTCATCTGGCGCATCCTCATATTCTACGTCGGCACGATGGCGGTGCTCATGGCGCTCTGGCCATGGGACCAGGTCGGCACGCAGGCGAGCCCGTTCGTGCAGATTTTCGACAACGTCGGCGTGCCCGCCGCGGCGCATATCCTGAATTTCGTCGTGCTCACGGCGGCTGTCTCGGTCTACAACTCCGCAATCTACAGCAACAGCCGCATGCTCTACGGCCTCGCGAAGGAGGGGGAGGCGCCCGCGTTCTTTCTCAGGCTCTCGCCGCACGGCGTGCCCGTGCGCGGCATCCTCGTCTCGTCGGGCATCACGCTCATCGTCGTCGCGCTGAATTATTTCCTCGCGGGGCACATCTTCCTCTATCTGATGATGATCGCGACGTGCGCGGCCGTCATCAGCTGGGTGACGATCTGCGTGACGCATCTCTTGTTCCGCCGCCGCTGCGCGGCCGAGGGGCGCGCGACGAAGTTTCGTTCGCCGCTCTATCCGTGGACGAATCTCCTCTCGCTCTTTTTTCTCGCGGGCGTGATTTTCTTCATGGCGCAGGTGCCGGATATGCAGCTCGCCGTGCTGTTCCTGCCCGCGTGGCTCCTCGTGCTCTTCGTCGGCTATCGCTGCCGCAGACGGCAGAGGTGAGCCGCGGCGCTGCGTGAGGCTCTCTGGCGCTGCCTCACGCCTCGTAGCGGCACTCGCAGCGTGATTTTTCAGGCGCAAAAAGGCCGCCCGCAGCATGATTTCTTGCTGCGGGCGGCCTTTTGCGTGATGAGGAAGCTTACGCGCCTGCTCAGTACCAGCGCGTCATGGGGAGCTCGTTGTTCGTTCCCTTGGTCATGAGCACCTGGTGGATGTCGATGTAGCCGGTGTAGAACGCGGCGGCGCAGCCGACGAGGTAGATATCCCACATGCGGACGAATTCCTCGCCCTTCCAGTCCCTGACCTGCTCATGGACGGCCTGGAAGTTCTTGTACCAGCAGAGCAGCGTCTTGTAGTAGTGGCGGCGCAGGCTCTCGACGTCCTGCACGCGGAACGCGTGGTCGTAGGCGATGGAGACGAGCTCGCGCAGCGAGGGCAACATGCCGCCCGGGAAGATGTACTTGCGCATGAAGGAGTCGCTCATCTTCTCGTCGTTGCCCGTGATGGAGTGGAGGAGGAAGAGGCCGCCGTCCCGGAGCAGTGCGTTGGCGCACTCGTAGTAGGTCTGGTAGTTGTCGCGGCCGACGTGCTCCATCATGCCGACGCTCACGATGCGGTCGAACGTGAGGCCTTTCTCCGGCAGGTCGCGGTAGTCGATGAGGTCGATGGTGACCTGGTCGTCGAGGCCTGCCTCGTGGATGCGCAGCTGGCCCATCTTCCACTGTTCCTTGCTGAGCGTGCAGCCATAGCTCTTGACGCCGTATTTCTTCGCGGCTTCGAGGAGCAGGTAGCCCCAGCCGCAGCCGATGTCGAGGAGCGTCATGCCGGGTTTCAGGTAGAGTTTCTTGAGAATGTAGTCGACCTTATTGTGCTGCGCCGTCTCAAGGGGGTCGTTCTCGTTCTTGAAATAGGCGCAGGAGTAGCTGAACGTCGGGTCGAGCCAGAGCTTGTAGAAGTCGTTGCCGAGGTCGTAGTGGCTCGAGACCTGCTTCGCCTGGTCGCGCTTCTTCTCCGAGAAGGAGAAGAGGTCCTTGAGCGTGTGCCTGTCGAGCGTGATGCGGTCGGCCTGTTCGAGAAGGCAGGCGATGACAGTGAAGAGGTCGCCGTCCTTGACGGCCAGGTCGCCGCGCATGTAAGCCTCCGCGAGTGCGAGTGAGGTCGAGACCATGAGGTCCTTTTTCGGGATGTCCTTGTTCACGACGATCGTGAATCGCGGCTCCCCGTCGCCGATGCGGTAAGTGTCGCCGTGCAGCTCGATGTTGAACGGATACTTGTCAAAATGGCTCAGATAGTGGATGAGAAAGCTATCCATCAATTCTTTGAACATTAGTCATATCCCCTCTTCTAGATAGATAAAATCCCTTGTGTCTTCCTTGTGCGCTGCCACCCCTGGTTGTATCGCTGCGGGGGAGATGTCGATCGAAAGCACTGGGGAATATATCAGCGCTTTCTCACGAGTATTCGGTAAAAGAAAAGGAATCTCCTCTTTTCGAGGGATTCTTTTTCGCGGGGATGTTCTGGCGAGGGGCGGCGGCTGTGCGTTTGCCGCCTTCCTTCGTGCGGTTATTTTTGTCAGTAGCGCGCACCGGCAATCTTCTGGATGGCAGGGCCGATTTGCGGCAGGGGCAGCTGGTAGAGGAGAGCGCCGCGTTCCTGGGCGATGCGCGGCATGCCGTAGACGACGCAGGTCTCGCGGTTCTGGCCGATGGTGGGCGCGCCTGCCTGGCGCAGGCGCAGCAGGCCGTCCGCGCCGTCCTTGCCCATGCCGGTGAGCAGGACGCCGAGCACATCCGCGCCGAGTACCTTGACGACGGAGCCGAAGAGCACGTCGACGGCAGGGCGAACGCTGTGGATCTTCGGCCCGTGGAAGCAGTGCAGCGCGAGCTCGTCTCCCTGGCGGCAGACGGCCATGTGGTAGTCGCCGGGCGCGATGTAGGCGTGGCTCGGTTCGAGGATGAGGCCGTCCTCGCCCTCATCGACGGGCAGCGTGCATTCCTCGTTGAGCCGGATGGCGAAGAGGCGGGAGAAGTAGGCGGGGATGTGCTGCACGATGACGATGGGCGGCAGGGGCGGCTGGAGGCGGTGCAGCACGTCGGCGATGGCGTCCGTCCCGCCCGTCGAGGCGCCGATGGCGATGAGCTTGATGCCCGCTACGGGGCGGATCTCTGCGGGGAGCGGTGGCGCTGCGGCAGGGGGCGCAGGTGCGGCGTGCGTGTGCGCGGTGCGCGCGAGCATCGCGAAGAGCTCGTCCTCCTTCGATGGCGTGGCTTTCCGGCGCAGGGAACTGGGTACGACGGCGCGTACGAGGGGCTCTGCGGCGGGCGGTGTCGTCTTGACTGAGGGAGCTGCCGCAGAGGGAGTTGCTGGAGCTGCGGGCGGTGCTGGCCGCTGCGGTACGGCAGCGGCGGCTGGTGTCAGAGGTGCTGTGGGGGGCGCGGACGTGGGAGCATCACTGCGCGCCGATGGCGTGGGCTGCTGCGCGCGGGACGCGGCGCTCGCCGCAGGAGCAGTCGGCGCCGTCTGCCGGGGCGGCTGCGGGGCAGGCGCTCCGTGCGGGGGAACGGCCGCAGATTTAGGACGGTGCGACGGTGCATAGATGGGCGGCTCGTCCGGGAACGCGAGACGCCGCAGGAATCGCGCGATCTTGCTGCAGAACGGCGGCCAGTCGCTGCGCTGCGTGGGGCGCATGAAATAAGCGTCGACGCCGGTTGCGAGCGCTGCGTCGCGCAGGACGTCGCTGAGGCCGTAGGCGATGGTGGGGACCCGCGCTGTCCGGACGAGCCAGGGCACGAAGGGCGTATCATCGATGCGCAGGATCGACATGGCGAAATTGACCGTGATCGCGTTTGGCTGGAAGGCGGGGAGCAGAAGATGCGTTTCCTCTGCGGTCGTAGCGAACTCGGTGATGCCGCCGCCAGGCAGGGCGGCGAGTACTTCCTCCATGGCAGCGCGCATGACTTTCCTATGAGAGATGGCGTTATCGACGATCAGGATGCGTAGCGGCTGCATGAAGAGGCCTCCTTATGGGGGATTTGGGAAGATATTGTTTCTTATTAAACCTTTGTCCTATTCTATCATAGCAGTAGGGATTTCTCAATTATATTTACGTAATTTGAAGGAATGCTTCACGTTGATGCAAGGAAAGGCAAAACAAAAAAGCGTCCGCTTGCGCGGACGCCGATGTTCCAATGGAGCTGATTATAGGACTTGAACCTACGACCTGCTCATTACGAATGAGCTGCTCTACCAACTGAGCTAAATCAGCATTTTTCTGTTGCTTGTCACAACTGACAGAGATTAGTATAGCGATTTTCCAGAAGTCTGTCAATACTTTTTTGTGAAATGAAGAAATTTATTTTTTCTAGTGGAATCGGAACGTGATCCCAGTATAATAGAACAAACGTATTGAGGAAGGTGGAGGGAATGAAGCGCATCCGGTTGTTTTGCGCCTGCGTTCTGACGGGCGTGCTGCTCGTTCTGCCCGCAGTGTCGCTCGCAGCGCCGCAGGTCATACGGGCTGCTGGGACGTATGCGATGGGCGATAACGACTCGCCGAAGATCGCGCGCGACGCCGCGCGGCAGGAGGCGCTGCGAGCAGCCGTCGAGAAGGCGGGCGTCTATGTCGAGAGCTATTCCAAGACGAAAAATATGCAGCTCACGGAGGATGAGGTCAGGACGATCTCGGGCGCTGTGCTCAAGGTCATCGACGAGGATGCTGTGCCAGAGCTCGCGGGCGGCACGCTCCAGTACACGGTCCATCTCACGGCGGAGGTCGATCCGGATGCCATCGACTTGCAGGCGATGCTGGCGAACAAGGCGGAGCTCGAGAAGCTGCAGGCGGAGCGCGACGCGCTCAAGAAGCAGAACGAGGAACTGCTCGCGGCCTATGAGAAGGCCAAGGGACGCGAGAAGCGGGAGCTCGGCACGGAGCTTGAGACGCGCTATGACTTCAGCAAGGTGTTCGACCGGAGCATGAGCGCGATCCAGCGCGGCGAGTTCCAGACGGCGGTCGAGACGCTGACGCCGGTCATCTCCGATCGCGATGTCAAAGGCGGGCCACTTGCCTATGCGTTCTATCTGCGCGGGCGCGCTTACTACGGGATGCACCGTGCGACGGAGGCGCTGAGCGATTTCAACGACGCGGAGCGCATCACGCCGGGCGATGCGGCCTATCCTGTCTGGCGCGCGAAGCAGTATCGCGGACTCATCTACTACGACTGGCGGCGCTATGACGACGCGGTGCGCGAGCTCGAGGCCGCCTATGATGCCTCCGGCAGGCAGGACGCGGCCATCGCCGACGATCTTGCGAAGGCGCGCCGCGCGGCGGAGCTGCAGCGCCATCCCGCACCGGCGAAGCAGCCGTCCGGCAGCACGAAGGGCGTCGATTGGACGAAGGTCATCACGGACATCATCATCCATTCCATTGACAAGGGCAGCACGAGCGAAGAAGGCTGAGGGCAATGGTTGACAAATACCCCCTTACGGTATATATTGAATACCGTAAGGGGGTATTTATTTTGTGTACGCAAGCAAAGGAGAACGAAAGCGCGCAGACCTCAGCCGCCTGCACCGGCGGCTGCGCTGCCTGCGTGAAGCATAAGCACCGCGACAAGGAGAGCAAGGAGTACAAATGCCTCATCTCGCGCCTGCGCCGCATCGAGGGGCAGGTGCGCGGCGTGGAGAAGATGGTCGAGGACGACCGCTACTGCGTGGATATCCTCACGCAGGTCAGCGCGATCCAGTCCGCGCTCAACGCCTTCACGAAGGAGCTGCTCTCCCAGCACATCCGCACCTGCGTGGTGGACGACATCCGCGCGGGTCATGACGAGGTGGTAGATGAGCTCGTCGCGACGCTGCAGAAAGTCATGAAGTGATTGCCGCCAAGGGGGCTGAATCCAAGATGAAAAAAGAACGATTTACCATCACGGGCATGACGTGCTCGGCCTGCTCCGCGCGTGTGGAACAGGCCGTCCGCAAGCTCGCAGGCACGGAGGAGGTGAGCGTCAACCTGCTCACGAACTCTCTGCAGCTGCGCTATGACGAGCAGCAGACGAATCCCGCCGCCATCATCGCGGCCGTCGAGGCCGCGGGCTACGGCGCGAGCGTCAAGGGCGCAAAGGCAGAGCAGTCGGCGCCGGCGGAGGATCCGCTGCAGCGGCACGCGGCGGAGATGCGCAGCCGGCTCATCTGGTCGGTCGCCTTCCTGCTGCCGACGCTCTACATCTCCATGCACGGGCTTTTTGCGCAGCTTTTCGGCCTGCCGGTGCCCGCGCTCGTCCGCACGGTGTTCGATGGGCCGGAGAACGCGATCACGTTCGCGTTCGCGCAGCTCCTGCTCGTGCTGCCCATCATGTATCTCAACCGGCACTACTACATCGCTGGCTTCCGCAATCTCTTCCACGGCGCGCCGAACATGGACAGCCTCGTGGGCATGGGCTCGATGGCGGCGGCCGCGTTCGGGGTCTTCGCGATCTTCCGCATGAGCTGGGGCTTCGGCCACGGGGATCTCGCGCTCGTCGCGGCGTACGGCAAGAACCTCTATCTCGAGTCGGCGGGCATGATCGTGACGCTCATCACGGTCGGCAAGTACCTCGAGGCGCGCGCGAAGGGGCAGACGGGCCAGGCGCTAGAGAAGCTCATGCGCCTCGCGCCGCAGCAGGCGACGGTCGTGCGCGGCGGCAAGGAATGCGTCGTGCCCGTCGAGCAGCTCGCCGTCGGCGACGAGGTCGTCGTCCGCCCCGGCGAGCGCATCCCCGCGGACGGCACGGTCGTCTCGGGCGAGACGACGCTCGATGAGTCCGCCATCACGGGCGAGCCGATGCCCGCGCTGAAGCGGGCGGGCGACCGCGTGACCTCCGGCGCGATGAACCAGCGCGGCGCCATCCATTTCCGCGCGGAGCGCGTGGGCGAGGAGACGACCATCCGGCAGATCATCCGCCTCGTCGACGAGGCGAGTGCGTCGAAGGCGCCGATCGCGCGCATGGCGGACAAGATCGCCGGCGTCTTCGTGCCGGCCGTCATCCTCATCGCGCTCGCAGCGGGCGGTATCTGGCTCGCGCTCGGCGCGAGTGTCGAGTTCGCGTTCTCCATCGCCATCTGCGTGCTCGTGATCTCCTGTCCGTGTTCGCTCGGGCTCGCGACGCCCGTCGCCATCATGGTCGGCACGGGCAAGGGCGCGGAAAACGGCATCCTCATCAAGTCGGGCGAGGCGCTCGAGACGCTTGCCTCTGTCGATACCGTCGTCATGGATAAGACGGGCACCATCACGGAGGGCAGGCCGCGCATCACATCCGTCATGCCGCTCGGCATCCCGCGCGAGGAATTGCTCGCCATCGCCGCGGGGCTCGAGGTGGGCAGCGAACATCCGCTCGCGGCGGCCGTGCTCTCTGTTGCTGCGGAGGAAGGCGTTTTGCCGCGTGCCATGACGGGCTTTGCCGCGGCGCTCGGCCGCGGCGTCGAGGCGCGCGCGGACGGCCACGTGTATCTCGCGGGCAACGAGCGCTTGATGGCGGAGCGGGGCATAGGTCTCGCTCCCGTGCGCGAGAAGCTCGACGCGCTCGCCGCGGCGGGGGCGACGCCGCTCCTCTTCGCGGCGGACGACCGGCTCATCGGTCTGCTCGGCGCGGCAGACGAGCCGAAGGCGACGAGCCGCGAGGCCATCGAGCACTTCCACGCGCTCGGTCTCTCTGTCGTCATGCTCACGGGCGACAACGAGCGCACGGCGGAGGCCATGCGCGCGCGCATGGGCATCGAGCGTGCCATCGCGGGCGTCCTGCCCGAGCACAAGGCCGCGCATGTCAAGGAACTGCAGGCGGCGGGCCACCGCGTCGCGATGATCGGCGACGGCATCAATGACGCGCCGGCGCTCGCCCGCGCCGATGTCGGCATCGCCATCGGCGCGGGTACGGACATCGCCATCGACAGCGCGGATGCCGTGCTCATGAAGAGCGACCTCCTCGACGCGGTGAACGCCGTGCGCCTCGCGCGCGCCGTCCTCCGCAACATCAAGGAGAACCTGTTCTGGGCGCTCATCTACAACGTCGTCTGCATCCCGCTCGCGGCGGGCGTGCTCTATCCGGCGCTCGGTGTCAAGCTCTCGCCGGTCATCGGCGCGGCGACGATGAGCCTCTCGAGCGTCTGCGTCGTCCTGAACGCGCTGCGGCTGCGCTTCTTCCGCCCGGTGCACGCGGCGGCCGAGGCGGGGGAGCGCCGGGAGGCAGCAGAAATGATTCATGATGAGAAGGAAAAGAAAGAAGGATCTATGATGGAAAAAACTCTGAAAATCAAAGGCATGATGTGCGCGCATTGCCAGCAGCATGTGCACGACGCGCTGAGCAAGATGGCGGGTGTGACGAACGTGACCGTCGACCTCGCGGGCGGCAGCGCCAGCGTCGAGGCGACGCGCGAAATCCCGCAGCAGGAGTTCGCGCAGGTTATTGCCGACGCGGGCTACGAGCTTGTCGGCTGAACAGTCGGCGGGGAAGAAAATTTGTCTCTAGACAGGCAAATGTCTTGCGGAAAAAGAAAATCCTGTTATAATATGGAATGTAGATGAGCAAAGGAGCCCTGGAATGCCAAGGGCTCCTTTGTGCAGATGGTATCAAAGGAAAGAGAAAGCGGGGATTTTATGTTCCAGATGAAAAAACTCCTCATCGCAGGCGCGCTCGCGCTTGCCTCGGTCGTGGCTGTCGCCGGCTGCGGCGGCAACCAGGCGGCGACGTCCTCTGGTTCCGGCGCGAGTGGCGAGAAGGTGCTCAAGGTCGGTTCTTCCATCGACTTCGCACCGTTTGAGTTCCAGGATGAGGGCCAGGCGGAGTACCAGGGCTTCGACATGGATCTCATCCGCGCCATCGGCAAGGAGATGGGCTACAAGGTCGAGGTCAGCAACATCGGCTTCGACGGCCTGATCCCAGCGCTCGAGGCGAAGACGGTCAACGTGCTGATCTCCGGCATGACGATCAACGACGAGCGCAAGCAGAAGGTGACGTTCTCCGCACCGTACTATGAGTCGGGCCTCACGATGGTCGTGCGCGAGGATGAACAGAATATCAAGAAATTCGAGGATCTCAAGGGCAAGAAAGTCGCAGTCCAGATGGGCACGACGAGCGCGAAAGAGGTCAAGAAGCTCGAGGGCGTCGAGGTCAAGGAGCTCAACACGCCGGCGGACTGCTTCATGGAGCTCAAGTCTGGCGGCGTGGACGCTGTCGTCAACGACCGTCCTGTCAACGACTACTTCATCCAGAAGAGCGGGCAGACGGGCGTCAAGGCCCTGCCGGAGCGTCTGACGTCTGAGGACTACGGCATCGCCGTCGCGAAGGACGACAAGGAGCTCGCGGAGAAGATCGACGCCGCGCTCAAGAAACTCAAGGATAGCGGCGAGTACGACAAGATCTACGCGAAATGGTTCGGCGATAAGAAATAATAAGGAAGCGTTGCTTTCCTGAAGGAAGCGCTGATTCCATGAGGTGCTCCGGATGAATCCGTGATTCCGGAACGCTGCTGGAGCTGCACGCGCGTGCAGCAACGTCCGCTTGCCGCGGGCTGATGAGGAATCCGCACCGGCTGATACGGGCCGCTGCGGATTCTTTTTGTTTTGGCAGGAAACCTTCATTGACAGGAACGCAGACCTGGGATAGAATATTTTGTTGTAAATCTTGTATATTTATGTAGTTTCCTGCGGCCGACACGAGGCGTCAGCCACAGGCGTGTGTCAGTGGGCAGCTGCCCGAATCTGATAGGAAAAGGTGACGTCTATGAATTTCAATTTCGACCTCGTGGTGACCTCGTTCCCGCTGCTGCTGCTCGGGGCGGGCGTGACCATCAAAATTACGGTGATGTCGGTGGCGCTCGGCGTGCTCATCGGCCTCTTCGTCGGCATCGCGCGCATCTGCCGCGTGAAGCCGCTGCGGTTCCTCGCGGCGGTCTATGTGGACTTCTTCCGCGGCACGCCGCTCCTCGTGCAGATCTTCCTCTTTTACTTCGCCGTGCCGGTCATCACGGGACAGCGCATCGACCCCTATGTGGCGGCGGTCGGCTCCTGCGGCATCAACTCCGGCGCCTACGTCGCTGAGATCGTGCGCGCGGGCATCCAGTCCATCGACGAGGGCCAGATGGAGGCGGGCCGCTCGCTCGGCATGACCTGGGCGCAGACGATGCGCTACATCATCGTGCCGCAGGCCATCAAGCGCGTCATCCCGCCGCTTGGCAACGAGTTCATCGCGCTCCTCAAGGACTCCTCGCTCGTCTCGGTCATCGGCTTCGAGGAGCTCACGCGCCGCGGCCAGCTCATCATCGCCAAGACGTACGGCTCGCTCGAGATCTGGTTCAGCGTCGCCATCATCTACCTGGTCATGACGCTCTCGATTTCCCGTCTCGTCGCATATTTGGAAAAGAGGTACAACACGGATGATAGACATTGAGAACCTGCATAAATCGTTTGGCGATGCCCACATCCTCAAGGGCATCGACCTCCATATCAAGGAAAAGGAAGTCGTCGTCATTATCGGCCCGTCCGGCTCGGGCAAGAGCACGCTGCTGCGCTGCATCAACTACCTCGAGCGGCCGACGTCCGGCACGGTGAGCGTCGACGGCATCATCCTCGGCAGCGAGGCGAACATCAACGACGTGCGCAAGGAAGTCGGCATGGTGTTCCAGCGCTTCAACCTGTTCCCGCACATGACGGTGCTCGCAAACATCATGCTCGCGCCGATGAAGGTGCGCCAGGTGCCGAAGGAAGAGGCGGAGGAGCGCGCGCGTGCGCTCCTCGCGCGCGTCGGCCTCGCGGACAAGGCGGAAAGCTACCCCAAGCAGCTCTCCGGCGGCCAGCAGCAGCGCGTCGCCATCGCGCGGGCGCTCGCGATGAAGCCGAAGGTCATGCTCTTCGACGAGCCGACCTCGGCGCTCGACCCGGAGATGGTCGGCGAGGTGCTCGACGTCATGAAGTCCCTCGCCAAGGAGGGCATGACGATGGTCATCGTCACGCATGAGATGGGCTTCGCGCGCGAGGTCGGCGACCGCGTGCTCTTCGTCGACGATGGGCGCATCCTCGAGCAGGGCACGCCGGAGGCGGTCTTCGAGCATCCGCAGGAGGAGCGCACGAAGAACTTCCTCTCGAAGGTGCTCTGATTTATCGGAGGAGAGGCTCGGAATAAACGAAAGAAATGAAACTTGCGTTGACATGTCAATGGCGGCAACGTATAATGAGTACGTGGCCGGAAGTCCGGCCGCATATCGTATCTAGGAGGAATTATCATGGTAGGTAAGGTAAAATGGTTCAGTGCAGAGAAGGGCTACGGCTTCATCGAGCGCGAGGACGGCGACGATGTGTTCGTGCATTTCTCCGCCATCCAGGATGAGGGATTCAAGACGCTCAACGAGGGGCAGGGCGTAGAGTTCGATATCGTTGAGGGCGCGCGCGGCCCGCAGGCTGCGAATGTCGTCAAGACGGCCTGAGAATAAGACACCGACGGTCGCTGCGGCCTGGCTGCAGCGGCCGTTTTTCTGTCGTGATGGTTACCTTTGCGGCAGACAGTCGTTTTGTGTTCGATATTCTTTGTGGCACAATTCTTTCAGGAAGAACTGATGAATTCAGCGCTTCCTTCAGAAAATTTTTCCAATACAGGCAGGAATTCCCCGCCGCTTGGCGAATAGGTATAGCATAAGCACAGGAACATAAGAAAGGGGATGTGTCTTATGGCAACATTCACTGTAAGAGGAAAAAACATCGAGATCACTCCTTCGCTTCGCGAGTATGTGGAGAAGCGCGTGGGCAAAGTCACGAAATACTTTGAGCATGTCGGCGAGATCACTGTGCTCCTCACCGTATCGAAAGGACGCCATATCGTCGAGGTGACGGTGCCCATCCAGGGCGGCATCGTCCTGCGCGGCGAGGAAGCTACGATGGATATGTACACCTCCATCGACCTCGTCGTCGAGAAGCTCGAGCGCCAGATCCATAAACAGAAGACGAAGCTTTCGCGCCGTCTGCGCGGCGGCAGCCTCAAGACCGAGGTCATCGAGGCGCAGGAGAAGGAGCATCCCGTCGATCAGCGCGATGCGAGCCCTGAGTACCCCGTGGTCAAGACGAAGCGCTTCGTCGTGAAGCCGATGGATGTGCAGGAGGCCATCATGCAGATGAATCTGCTCGACCATAATTTCTTCGTGTTCCGTGATGCCGAGACGGAGGAGGTCAACGTCGTCTATCGCCGCAACGATGGCAATTACGGCCTCATCGAGTCCGGTAACTGAACATCGCTCGCTGTAAGGGTGAGTTTTACCATTTCCCCCATCGCGGGGCAGACTGCCGCAGGAAGATTCCTGCGGCAGTTTTTTGTGTGCGGCATGATCTCGCGTTCTCTCCGAAGCGCAAAGCAAGCCTGCGCAGTTCGTACAAACAGCGTATTCTAAAATAAAAAAATTGACAACAATAGCAAAAACAGGGATAATAATATAAAACGGCATCCTGATAAGATAAAATGATACCTAGGGATATGGAGTGGATTGGCAAGGAAGCCCTGGTGGAATCCGTGATTCTGAAAGAGGAGAGTAAAGAGATGAGCAAAGAAGAACTGATCGAAGAGCTGAAAAAAATCGTTGGGAGCGAATATGTGCAGACGTCCCAGGAGGATCTCTATGCGTATTCCTATGATGCAACGCCGGGGCATACGTATCTGCCGGATGTCGTCGTGAGTCCCGGTACGACAGAGGAAGTCTCCCGGATCATGAAGCTGGCGAACGCGAACCGCGTGCCGGTCTACACGCGCGGCTCGGGCACGAATCTCTCGGCGGGGACGGCACCTCTGAAGGGCGGCATCGTCCTCTTGATGCTGCGGTTCAACAAGATCATCGACGTCGATCTCGAGAACCTCATCGCGGAGGTCGAGGCGGGCGTGATCGTACAGGACATCAACGATCACATCGCGCAGTACGGCCTCATCTATCCGCCCGATCCCGGCACGGTCAAGACGGCAAGCCTCGGCGGGACGATCGCGGAGAACTCCGGCGGGCTCCGCGGACTCAAGTACGGCATCACGAAAAACTACGTGCAGGGGCTCGAAGTCGTTCTCGCGAACGGCGACGTGCTGCACACGGGCGGCAAGAATGTCAAGGATGTCTCCGGCTACGATATGACGAAGCTCTTCACGGGCTCGGAGGGGACGCTTGGCATCGTGACAAAGGCGCTTTTGAAGCTCGTACCGGCGCCGCAGGCGCAGAAGAGCATGGTCGCCATTTTCGATACGATCGAGGATGCCGGACGGGCCGTCTCGGGCATCATCGCGGCGAAGATCATCCCCGCGACGCTCGAGATCCTCGACAACGCAACCATCCGCACCGTGGAGGATTTCATGCATGTCGGCCTGCCGACGGATGCGGATGCCATCCTGCTCATCGAGGTCGACGGCCATCCCGTCATCGTCGAGGATGATGCGAAAAAGGTCATGAAGGTCCTCGAGGAGAACAACGCCCGCGAGGTCACGCTCGCGCGCGATCCCGCTCATAAGGAACAACTCTGGACGGCGCGCCGCATGGCGCTTCCCTGTCTCGCCAAACTCCGCCCGACGACGTTCGTCGAGGACGCGACTGTTCCGCGCAGCAAGATTCCGGCGTTCCTCAACATCATCAAGAAAGCCGCCAAGGAGCACAATGTGACGATCGGCACGTTCGGTCACGCGGGCGACGGCAATATGCATCCGACCATCGTCTGTGACCTGCGTGATGAGGACGAGACGAAGCGCGTGCGCGCGGCGATGGACGATATCTTCCGCGGCGCCGTCAGCCTCGGCGGCACGCTCTCCGGCGAGCACGGCATCGGCCTCGGCAAGCTCCCCTGGATGGAGCTCCAGCACGGCAAGGAAGGCATGGAGGCGATGCGGAGCATCAAGCGCGCGCTCGATCCGAATCTTATCTTGAACCCCGGAAAGCTGTTAGGAGAGTGCTGATATGTCAGAGGGGAAGAAAATAACGGCAGCCGATCTCAATGCGCAGGACGCCACGCTGCTGGCGGATCTCGATGACGCGATGGCGAACTGCATGAAGTGCGGCAACTGCCAGGCAGTCTGCCCCATCTACCGTGAGACGCATCAGGAGCAGATGGTCGCGCGCGGCAAGATTTCCCTCATGCAGGGCGTCCTCTCGGGGAGACTGCCCGTATCGAAAAAATTCGATCACATCATGGCGATGTGCCTCAACTGCAAGAGCTGCGCGGCGAACTGCCCCTGCGGCGTCGAGGCGGATGAGCTCATCCTGCGTGCGCGGAACGCGGCCGTCAAGGCGCGCGGGCTCCATCCCGTCAAGAAGAACGTCTTCCGCCTGCTCGCCAACCGCTCGCTCTTCGATGCAGCGCTCAAGCTCGGCGGCATGTTCGGCTGGATGACGTTCAAGGAAATCCCCGGCAAGAACGCCGTCGTCTCACGCCTGCCGATGCCGGGCATGGATCCTGAGCGCGCGACGCCGCCGCTCGCGGCAAAGCCGCTCCGCAGCCAGTATCCCGAGGTCATCGTCTGCCCGCATCCGAAGTACCGCGTTGCCTTCTTCACGGGCTGCACGATCAACTACATGTACACGGACATCGGCAAGGCCGTCATCGATGTCCTGCGCGCCAACGAGGTCGAGATCGTCCTGCCGCCGAAGCAGCATTGCTGCGGCACGCCCGTTCACGTCTCCGGCGAGTTCGCGCTGGCGAACGAGATGGCGAAGCATACGATCGAGGTGTTCGAGCATCTCGACGTCGATTACATCGTCGGCGCCTGCGGCTCCTGCGTCGAGGCGCTCAAGCACTATCCCGAGTGGCTCAGCGACGATCCCGCGTGGAGGGAGCGCGCCGAGAAGATGGCGGCGAAGGTGCGCGAGATCAGCGAGCTGCTCGTAGAAAAGGGATATCGAAAGGACATGCTCGGCAACGTCGACAAGGTCGTCACGATGCACGATCCGTGCCACATGGTGCGCGGCCTCGGCATCACCGCGCAGCCGCGCGAGATCCTGAAATCCATCCCGGGGCTCACGTTCCGCGAGATGAAGGAACACGACCGCTGCTGCGGCTCCGGCGGCTCCTTCTGCATGGCGCATTACGAGATGAGCCGCAAGATCAACGACAGGAAGTGCGACAACATCGCGGCGACGCACGCCGACTACGTCGCGACGAGCTGCCCGAGCTGCCGCATGCACATCACGGACGGCATCATCCACCGCAAGCTGCCGCAGGTTGTCTATCATCCCATCCAGCTGCTCGCCGCATCCTACCACGCCGGAGGCTTCGAGTAATTGATAAAATATCGACAGGAGACAGGGGAAGAGCCCTGTCTCCTTTTTTGCGGCAGGGAGAGTTTCCCGTGGCGCTGCGCACGCGTCTTAGAGATGCGTACTTCGCCGGGACTAATTGACTTCTATAATACTGTCTGATAAAATCAATAAATGGGTTTGTTTTGTGAGTCTCGCGCGCAGAAAACGGGCGCGCCGGGCTGTATTACTGCAAGACGGGCGCACGCTGCCGCGAGGCGGGGCGTGTGTAGTTTGATGGATAGATGAGGAGTGGTTCTTTTTGCTGGGCTTTATCAAGAGATTCCTGGGCGATAATAATGATAAATACATCGCGGAATACCGGGCTGTCGTCGACCGCATCAATGCGCTCGAGCCGAAGATGCAGGGGCTGACGGATGATAAGCTCGTGGGCATGACGCGGCAGTTCAAGGAACGCCTCGCGGCCGGCGAGACGCTTGACGATCTGCTGCCGGAGGCGTTCGCCGTCGTGCGCGAGGGATCGCGCCGCGTGCTCGGCATGCGCCACTTCGACGTGCAGCTCATCGGCGGCATGTGCCTGCACGACGGACGCATTGCGGAGATGCGCACGGGCGAGGGCAAGACGCTCGTCGCGACGCTGCCCGTCTATCTCAATGCGCTCACGGGCAAGGGCGTCCACATGGTCACGGTCAACGACTACCTTGCGAAGCGCGACAGCGAGTGGATGGGGCGGCTCTACCGTTTCCTCGGGCTCTCCGTCGGCCTCATCGCGCACGATATGGATTTCCCCGAGCGCAAGTTCGCCTATGGCTGCGACGTGACGTTCGGCACGAACAACGAGTTCGGTTTCGACTATCTGCGCGACAACATGGTCATCGACGAGCGCCAGATGGTGCAGCGCCCGCTCCACTACGCCATCGTCGACGAGGTGGACTCCATCCTCATCGATGAGGCGCGCACGCCGCTCATCATCTCGGGGCCGGGACAGAAGTCCACGGACATCTACGTCAAGATGGCGCATGCCGTCGCGACGCTCAAGGAAGGCACGGACTACAAGGTCGATGAGAAGCAGAAGACCATCTCGCCGGCCGACAGCGCCGTGCCGAAGATCGAGAAGCTCATCGGCGTGAAGAATCTCTACGCGCCGGAGAACATCGAATATTCCCACTGCTTCATGGCGGCGCTGCGCGCGAAGGCGCTCATGAAGCGCGACCGCGACTACATCGTCAAGGACGGCGAGGTCGTCATCGTCGACGAGTTCACGGGCCGCGTCATGCCGGGACGCCGCTTCTCCGACGGCCTGCACCAGGCCATCGAGGCGAAGGAGGGCGTCAAGGTACAGCGCGAGAGCCAGACGCTCGCGACGATCACGTTCCAGAACTATTTCCGCATGTACGACAAGCTCGCGGGCATGACGGGCACGGCCAAGACGGAGGAGGATGAGTTCCTCAAGATCTACAACCTGCCCGTCATCGTCGTGCCGACGAACAAGCCCGTCCGCCGCATCGACTATCCGGATGTCATCTACAAGACGAAGCGTGCGAAATACAAGGCCGTGGGCCGCGCCGTCTCGGAAATCCACGCGAAGGGACAGCCGACGCTCATCGGCACGACGTCCATCACGCAGTCCGAGGAACTCAGCGACATCCTCAAGCACCTCGGCATCCCGCACAACGTGCTCAACGCGAAGAACCACGAGAAGGAAGCGCAGATCATCGCGGACGCGGGCCAGCAGGGCGCTGTGACCATCGCGACGAACATGGCGGGCCGCGGCACGGATATCAAGCTCGGCGAGGGCGTGGCGGAGCTCGGCGGTCTCTTCATCATCGGCACGGAGCGCCATGAGTCCCGCCGCATTGACAACCAGCTGCGCGGCCGCGCGGGCCGTCAGGGCGACCCCGGTGCCTCGCGGTTCTTCCTCTCGCTCGAGGACGATCTGCTGCGCCTCTTCGCCTCTGACCGCATCACGAAGATCATGGACAAGCTTGGCATGGAGGAAGACGAGCCCATCGAGCACAAGATCATCACGAACTCCATCGAGCACGCGCAGAAGAAGGTCGAGGCGCGCAACTTCGACATCCGCAAGCACGTCCTCGAGTACGACGACGTCATGAATCAGCAGCGCGAGGTCATGTACGGCGAGCGCCGCAAAATCCTCATGGGCGAGAACCTCAAGGACAATATCCTCTCGATGGTCAACCACATCATCAAGACGGAGATGGATCAGTACGCGAACGAGAAGCTCTACCCTGAGGAATGGACGCTCGACGGTCTCATCGAGGACGCCGAGAAGATCTATGCGCCGCAGGGCAAACTCAAGAAGGAAGAACTCGCGGAGATGAGCCGCGACGGCCTCAAGGAGACGCTCGAGAGCGTCGCACTCGAGGGCTACAACCAGCGCGAACTGCTCTTCGGCGAGGAGAACATGCGCGAGCTCGAAAAGGTCGTCATGCTGCGCGTCGTCGACAACAAGTGGATGGAACATCTCGACCACATGGATATGCTGCGCGAGGGCATCAACCTGCGCGCCTACGGCCAGCGCAACCCGCTCGCCGAGTACAAGATCGAGGCGCTCAACATGTTCGAGGAGATGGAAGGCGCCATCATGGACCAGATTGCCTCGCTCATGTATCATGTGAGCATCGTGACGCCGGAACAGCAGCAGGCGATGCAGGCGGAGGCGCAGAAGCGCCGCGCCGAACAGGAAATCGCGAAGCAGCGCGGCCAGCTCCAGGATCATCTGCGCAGTGCGCAGGCCTCGCACGGCGATGAGGTCAGCGCCGCCGAGGCGCAGAAAAAGGCGCCTCTGACGGCAGACGGCAAGAAGGTCGGCCGCAACGATCCCTGCCCCTGCGGCAGCGGCAAGAAGTACAAGAACTGCTGCGGCAAGGACGCGTAACGCGCGCAGCTCCACGACAGCCCTCATATATATAGAAAGGAACGCAATGCTAGAAGATATCAAGCCCCGTCTCGGGGAACTCAAGGAAAAGCTCGACCAGATGGAAGTCTCGCTCGAGGTACCGGCGAAGGAGGAGAAGATCGCCGAGCTCGAGTACAAGATGGGCGAGCCGACGTTCTGGGACGACGCTGAGGAAGCGCAGAAAATCAACCAGGAACTCAACGATGTGAAGATCAGCGTCGACAAGTTCAAGAGCCTCAAGGCGAAGTTCGAGGACGCGCAGACGCTCTGGGAGATGGCGATGGAGGACGGCGATGAGTCGCTCGAGGAGGAGATCAAGGACGCGCTTGACAAGGTAGCGGATGGCCTCGAGAACCTCCAGCTCGAGGTGCTGCTCTCCGGTCCCTACGACGCGAACAACGCCATCCTCACGCTCCACGCGGGCGCGGGCGGCACGGAGGCGCAGGACTGGACGCAGATGCTCCTGCGCATGTACGGCCGCTGGGCGGAGCGCCACGGCTTCACCGTCGAGACGGCGGATCTGCTGCCCGGCGATGAGGCTGGTGTCAAGAGCGCGACCCTCTTCATCAAGGGCCATAACGCCTACGGTTTCCTCAAGTCGGAGAAGGGCATCCATCGCCTCGTGCGCATCTCGCCGTTTGACGCGAACGCGCGCCGCCATACGTCGTTCGCGGCCTGCGACATCATGCCGGAGATCGACGATGCCGTCGAGGTCGACATCAACATGGCCGACGTGCGCGTCGATACCTACCGCGCGTCGGGCGCCGGCGGCCAGCACATCAACAAGACGTCGTCCGCCGTGCGCATGACGCATGAGCCGACGGGCATCGTCGTGCAGTGCCAAAACGAGCGCTCCCAGCTCCAGAACCGCGAGCAGTGCCTCAAGATGCTGCGCGCGAAGCTCTTCGAGCTCGAGCAGGAGAAAAAGGAAAAAGAGCTCGCGAAGCTTGAGGGCGATCAGCAGAAGATCGAGTGGGGCAGCCAGATCCGCTCCTATGTATTCCAGCCCTACACGATGGTCAAGGATCACCGCACGAACGAGGAGACGGGCAACGTGCAGGCCGTGATGGACGGCGATCTCGATCCGTTCATCCGCGCCTATCTCGCGGCGAAGGCCAACCATGAAATCTAAAGGCTTCCTCGCGCTCTTGCTCGCGCTCGCCGTGCTCGGCGTGGAGGTCGTGCTCCCCGCCGTCGTACAGCGGACGCTCACGCACCGCATCGAGGAACGTCTCGGCACGAGCGATGTGAGCGCGGAGCTCTCCTCGACGCCCAGTGCGCTGCTCCTGCTTGGACAGGTGGATCATGCCCACGTCGTCGCCCATCAGGGCAGGCTCGGCGAGGTCCTCGTGAGCGAGCTCGCGCTCGACGGCGAGGATCTGCGGCTCGACCTGGGCACGCTCGCAAGCGGAGAGCACATCGAGCTCAGGCGCGCGGGCAGGCTCGCGCTCACGGGCGTCGTGACGGAGGAAAACCTCAAGGAACTCCTCGCGCGCAAGGCGGACAAGCTCGAGAACACCGAGGTTGCAATCGCGCCGGACGGCGTCACAGTCACGGCGAATGTCAAGGTATTCGGCCGCATGGCGGACGCGCGTCTCACGGGCACGGTGCTTGACGACGGCGGCCAGCTCATCTTCCACATGACGAGCCTCTCCATCAAGAACGCACCGTTCGGCAAGGCGAGTCTCGGCAGCGTGTTCGGCGACATCCCGCTCGTGAAGAAGGGGAAGATGCCGCTCGGCATGAAGGTGACGGACGTCAAGATGCAGGCGGGCAAGGTCGTCATCCAGGCGGCCTATGACGCGTCGGCTGCGGGCGATGTGCTCGCGCCTTACTACGATAACTGAGGGACGGCAGCAGCCTCAAGAAGATAGACAAAGGACAGGGAAACAAATGAAGGTTTTCAGATACAGCCGCGTGCTCATCGCCATCATCGCGATCGGACTCATTGCGGCTCTGGCCATTGATTTCGCGCGCAGCGGCGTGGAACAGCAGAACACGCGCGTCGATCTCGCCATCGATTACGAGGGGCTGCAGGAGCTCGCGCAGCGCGAGGGCCTGCCGGAGGCCGAGGTGCTCCAGGCGGCGAAGGACGCGGGCATCACCTCGCTCGCCGTCTACGAGACGACGTTCAAGAAGCTCAACGAGAACGGCAAGACGACGGCGGTGAGCGGCGCGCGCCTGCTCGAAAGCTACCATGACGGCACGCTCACGGATCCCGCCTGGCGAAAGCTCGTCGAGGACGGCGAGATCAAGGGCACAGAGGTCTACGTCACGGGCCACGACAAGCGCACCTACCGTGAGGTTAAAGAGGATCTCTACCGCCGCCTCGGCAGCGACCGCGTGACCGTGCTCAGCGCGGGCGGCGAGGAAGTGCTCGCCGTCAAGGCGCACTACGAGTCCCTCATGAAGATGAACCTCGGCATGCCGACCGACGAGATGCAGGCGGTGAACGACGCGGGATTCTACGTGCTCGCGCGGCCGAGCAACTACGAGAAATGCACGCCTGATGACGTCAAGGCGGTCTTCTCGCGCCTCGACGGCTTTCAGATCTCGGAGATCGTCTTCTCCGGCAACCAGGTGCTCGGCACGCCGAAGGCGCTCCAAACGACCATCGACGAGATGAAGGCGCGCGGCATCAATCTCGGCCTCATCGAGGCGGTCACGCAGCTGCAGTTCTACAAGCAGGACGGCATGACGGAGATTGCGAAGGGCCTCGGCTACGACAAGGTCGCGCGCCTCTACGCCATCCCGAAGGACGAGCAGCCGAAGCTCAAGATCGATACGGCCGTCGAGCGCTGGGCAAATACGGACATGGAGCGCAACATCCGCATCGACCTCCTGCGCATCTACGACAAGCCGTCGCCCGACATGACGCTCATGGAAACGAACATGAAGTATTTCCGTGATACGCATGAGGTGCTGCTGCGCCACGGTTTCACGGTCGGACCTGCGGCGACGTTTTCGAGTTTCTATCCGAGCAAATACCTGCGCGCCGTGCTCATGCTCGGCGTCGCGGCGGCTGGCGTGCTCTATCTCTCGCTCGTCATCCCGCGTCTGAACGCGCGCCCGCGCGTCCAGTACCTCATTTTCGCGGTCTTGGCACTCCTCGCCGCCGTGCCCGTGCTCATGGGCAACGGCGCGAAGATCCGCGTGCTCGCGGCGCTCGTGAGCGCGAACGTGTTCCCCGCGCTGGCCGTGATCTGGCAGCTCGACCGCATCCGCGCGCGCCAGCGGACGGGAAAAAGCCTGCTGGCGCTCGTCGCGACGGGTGTTACCGCGCTCTTCGTGACGGGGGCGCTCTCCTATGTCGGCGCGGCGTACCTCTCCGGTGCGCTCGCTGATACAGAGTATCTGCTCGAGTTCAATATCTTCCGCGGCATCAAGCTCACGTTCCTGCTGCCCATCGTGCTCGTCGGCATCGCGTTTTTGCAGCGCTTCGACATCTTCGACGGACGCATGGACGATACGGACGGCGTCGTCGCGCAGATGAAGAAGATCCTCGACATGCCCGTGCGCATCAAGACGCTGCTCATCGGCCTCGTCGTGCTCGCCGCCGCCGTTGTCTTCGTCGCGCGCAGCGGCCATACGTCCGGCATGCCGGTCTCGAGCCTCGAGCTCAGGTTCCGCGCGGCGCTCGAGCAGGCGTTCTACGCGCGCCCGCGCACGAAGGAACTGCTCATCGGCCATCCGGCCTTCCTGCTCGCGTGGATGGCGTTCTGGCGCAAGTGGCCGACGATGGTGCTCTGCGCGCTCGTGCTCGTCGCGACGATCGGCCAGGGATCGATGGTGGAGACATTCGCGCACATGCGCACACCGGTCTATATGTCGTTCATGCGCGGCATCGGCGGCATCGTGCTCGGCGCCGGTATCGGCGCGCTCTGCATGGTGCTCATCGAGCTCTGGCAGTGCCTCCTCAAGAAGGCGGCCGCAGCCGCAAAGGAGAGAAAGTAACATCTATGAGGAATCTGGTCGTATCCGGATATTACGGCTCGAAGAATGCCGGCGATGAAGCCATGCTCGCAGCCATGCTGGAAGTCTTATCCGATCTGGACCCAAAACTTCATATCACGGTCATCTCGGCGGATCCTGAGGATACGAGAGCACGGCACGGCGTCGATGCCGTCTCCTGGCTCGACATCACGCGCATCCTGCAGCTGCTCGGGCGCGCCGATCTCCTGATCTCGGGCGGCGGCAGCCTGCTGCAGAACGTCACGAGTCGCAGGAGCCTCTACTACTATCTCGGCATCATCTTCCTCGCGCTCGCCGTGAAGACGCCTGTCATGCTCTATGCGCAGGGCATCGGCCCCATTCGCGGGCGCCTCGCCTGCGCGCTCACGCGCCATATCGTGAATCGCGTCCAGCTCATCACCGTGCGCGACCATGGCTCGCTCGCGGAGCTTTCCAGGCTCGGCATCCGGCGGCCGCGCATCGAGGCAACGGCCGACGCCGTGCTCGCCATCCATCCCGTCGACCGCGAGGCCGGGCGTCTGATCCTCACAGCGAATCGGGCTGAGGGCGCGAGGCCCGTCGTCGGCATCTCTGTGCGCGACTGGTGCGGCTGGACACAGTACAAGGAGGTGCTCGCGCAGGCGGCCGATGAGATCGTGCGTACGTATGGCGCGCGCGTCGTATTCCTGCCCATGCAGTTCCCGGAGGATGTGCGCGCTGCCGAGAGCGTCGCCGCGCGCATGCAGGAGCCCTATACGGTGCTGCCCGGGGAATACACGACGGCAGAGCTCCTCTCGCTCGTCGGCAACATGGATCTTATGATCGCTGTCCGTCTGCACGCGCTGATCTTCGCGGGCGTCATGGGTGTGCCGCTCATCGGCATCTCCTACGATCCGAAGATCGACCGCTTTCTCGACTCCATCGGTGAGCAGCCGGTGGGGAAGCTCGATACGCTCACGGCCCCCGTGCTGCTCGCCGCCGTGCGGGAGAAATGGGAGCACAGGCGTGCCATCCGCCAGCACAATGCGGCTCTGCTCAAGAAGCAGCGCGGCCTCGCGGCGCGCAACGCGGAACTCGCCATCGAACTATTGGAAAAGTGACGCAGGAGGCTGTGTACGACATCCGTTGTGCAGCAGCCTCTTTTCCTGTGAGGCGGGCGCACGCTGTCCGCAAGGCAGGCGCTTGGGAATTGGAACGCCGCGCATCCGGGCCGCAAGCGCGGCGGACGCTTTTATCTTGCACGAAGGAGACAGATGATGATTCAGCTGAAGGACGTATCGAAGGTCTATGAGAACGGCACCGTCGCGCTCGACCATGTGAGCATCGACATCGGGAAGGGAGAGTTCGTATTCCTCGTCGGCGCGAGCGGCGCGGGCAAGTCTACGTTCATCAAACTGCTCCTGCGCGAGGAACTGCCGACGGCAGGGGAGATCCGCGTCGCAGGGCGCAATGTCGTCACGATGCCACGGCGCGAGGTGCCTTACCTGCGGCGCGGGCTTGGCGTCATCTTCCAGGATTACCGGTTGCTCCCCGATAAGACGGTATTTGAAAATGTCGCGTTCGCGATGCAGGTCATCGAGGCGCCGCGCCGCCTCATGCAGCGCAGCGTCAACGCCGTGCTCGATGTCGTCGGCCTGCGCGACAAGTACAAGTGCTTCCCGCGCCAGCTCTCAGGCGGCGAGCAGCAGCGCGTCGCCATCGCGCGCGCCATCGTCAACGATCCGGCCATCGTCATCGCCGATGAGCCGACGGGCAATCTCGACCCGGAGACGAGCTGGGACATCATGGAAATTTTTGAGCGCATCAACCGCGCGGGTACGACCATCGTCATGGCGACGCATGACAGGAATATCGTCGATACGATGAAGCGGCGCGTCATTGCCATCGAGGATGGACAAGTCGTGCGCGATGAGGCAAGAGGAGGCTATGGCTATGAAGCTTAGGACGAGTGAATATTTCATCCAGGAGACGCTGCGGAGTCTCCGTCGGAACAACTGGATGTCGTTCGCGTCCGTCGGCACGGTCGCCGTCTCCCTCTTCGTGCTCGGCGTCTTTTTACTGCTCGTGCTCAATATGAACCGGCTCGCTTCCTCGCTCGAGTCGCAGGTGCAGATCAGCGTCTATCTCGCGGATGGGCTCAGCGAGAGCGCGCGCAAGGACATCGCGTCGGACATCGAGGCGCTCCAGGGCATCGAGGAGATCCGCTACGTGCCGAAGGAGGAGGCGAAAGAGCGTCTCGCGAAGCGTCTCGGCGATCAGAAATATCTGCTCGACGCGCTCGGCGAGAAAAATCCGCTGCCCGACTCATTCGAGGTCGTGCTCAAGAGCCCCGCCCTCGTTGAGACAGCCGCCGCTGCCATCACGCGCATGGACGGCGTCGAGCAGGCGAAGTACGGGCAGGACGTCATCGAGCATCTCTTCGCCATCACGCGTCTCATCCGCATCTTCGGCCTCGCGCTCATGGTGCTGCTCGCGGGCGCGACGCTCTTCATCATCAGCAATACGATCCGTCTCACGGTCTTCGCGCGGCGCAAGGAAGTCGCCATCATGAAGTATGTCGGCGCGACGGACTGGTTCATCCGCTGGCCGTTTCTGCTCGAGGGCATGGTGCTTGGCTTCGTGGGCGGCGTGCTCGCGGCGATCGCACTGCAGAGCTTTTACGCGGCGATGGCGGCGAAGATCTACGAGACGCTCGCCTTTTTCCCGCTGCTGCCGCAGTATCCCTATATGTACTATGTGAGCGCCGCCATCCTGCTCTCCGGCATGGGCATTGGCGCGCTCGGCTCGACGATCTCGCTCAAGCGGTTCCTCAAGGTTTGAAAGAAGGCTCGTCTATGTGGAAGAACAAAGCAGCGGCCACGACGGCCGCCGCACTCGCGCTGCTCCTGGCCGCAGCGCCGACGCTCCCCGCGTATGCTGTGACGGAGCAGGAGGCGAAGAGCTACGAACAGCAGGCGCAGCAGAAAAAGCAGAAAAGCGATGAGATCCAGGGGCGCATCAACAATTTCTCCGAGGAAAAACGCCAGCTCGACGAAGAGGCGGAGCGCGCCATCGCCGAGCACAAGGAGGCAAAGGCCGCACTCGATGAGACGGAGCGCAGCATGAAGGAGAACGAGGCGCGGCTCGATGTGCTCGCGGGAGACTACGACAAGAAACGCACGCGCCTCGGCAAGCGCGTACGCGATATCTATATCAACGGGCAGATTTCCTACCTCGACGTGCTTTTCGGCGCGAAGGACTTCGGCGACCTGCTCACGCGCATGGATCTATTGAAGCGCGTCGTGCGCGATGACTACGAGCTCGTGCATACGGTGCTCACAGAGCAGGCGGAGATCGAGCAGCGGCAGAAGCAGCTCGCAAGCGACCGCAGCACCCAAGCGGAGCAGGAGCAGGAGGCGCGCACGGCGCGCGAGATCATGGAGCAGAAGGTCGCGAAGCAGCAGGCGCTCATCGAGAAGATGAAGAGCGACAAGGCTGTCTTTGACCAGCAGTACGACGAACTCATGGCGGCTTCGCGCCAGGTCGGCGAGATGATCCGCGGCAGTCATTATAATGTCCAGCCCTCAGGCAGCGGCGCGATGATCTGGCCGATCTCGGGGCCCATCACCTCGGAGTTCGGCTGGCGCACGCATCCCATCACGGGCGACCAGCGGTTCCACAGCGGCCTCGATATCGGCGGCGAATACGGCCTGCCCGTGCACGCGGCGCAGAGCGGCACCGTGACGTATGCGGGCTGGATCTCCGGCTACGGCAACACGGTCATCATCGACCACGGCGGCGGCATCACGACGCTCTACGGGCACAACCAGTCGCTCGCAGTCGGCGAGGGCCAGGTAGTATCACAGGGGCAGGTCATCTCCTACTGCGGCTCGACGGGCAATTCCACGGGACCGCACTGCCATTTCGAGGTGCGTCAGAACGGCGAGCCCGTGAGCCCGTACGGCTATTTATGAGAAATCGCCAGGAGAGGGCGGCAGCCCGCGCCTGGCACTAAGAGGATGAGGGAATGAGCAAGAAGAAAATCATGGCAGGCTGTCTCGCCGCGTTTCTCGCGGGCGGCATCGCTGCGGTCGGCGGCATCTGCTATCTCGTCGGCTTCCGCGCGGAAAATATCAGCGACCTCGCGCGCTTTCTCGGCGCGCGCCGCTTCATCGAGAGCCGCTACGTCGGCGACGTCGACGATGAGAAACTCATGGACGGCGCCATCAGCGGCATGGTGCAGGCGCTCGGCGACCCGCACTCCATCTATCTCGATCCGGAGATGTACGGCCAGCTCATGAACCAGACGGAAGGCAGCTTCGGCGGCATCGGCGTCTACATGGGCTTCAAGGACGGCACCGTGAGCATCGTCTCCGTCATGGAGGGAACGCCGGGAGAGAAGGCCGGACTCCGCGCGGGCGATGAGATCGTCGCTGTCGACGGCACGCCGGTCACGGAGTACCAACCGGAGGAGGTCGCTCTGCACATCCGCGGCGAGGTCGGTACGGATGTCACGCTCACGATCCGTCGTGCGGCCGAGGAGGAAAAGGACTACACGCTGACGCGCGACTCCATCGAGATGAAGACCGTCGCGGGGAAGATGCTCGCGGACGGTATGGGCTACATCCGCATCGGTACCTTCTCCGAGCACACGGGCAGGGAGTTCGCGGGCACGCTGCAGGAGCTCGAGGAGCAGGGCATGCAGGGCCTGATCCTCGACCTGCGCGAGAACCCCGGCGGGCTCATCAAGAGCTGTGTCGAAGTCGCGGATCGCGTCGTGCCCCAGGGTACCGTCGTCTCCGTCATCGACAAGAACGGCAAGAGGGAAACGTACGAGTCGGATCTCGCGGAGAGTAAATACCCCATCGTCGTGCTCATCGATGGCAACAGCGCGAGCGCGGCGGAAATCCTCGCGGGCGCGCTGCAGGATACGGGTGCCGCGACGCTCGTCGGCACGAAGTCTTACGGCAAAGGTTCCGTGCAGGTCGTCGTGCCCATGCACCACGATGATGCGCTCAAGCTCACAATCGCGAAATACTACACGCCGAGCGGCCGCTGCATCGACGGCATCGGCATCGAGCCGGATGTCGAGGTCGCGCTGCCGCAGGGCGCGACGAGCGATGTGCAGCTCGAGAAGGCCGAGGAAGTTTTGCGCGGCAAGCTCTGAGCAAGTGCGGACAGCAGCTCGCACAAGTGGATGCGCGGGATTTTGTGCACGGCGCATGAAATGCCGCATTGGCGGCGCGGCCGCTTTGTGCGGTGCCGTGGGCGGGCGCGCGGCGGCTTCTCATAGTTGTTTCCTATTGATAGAGAAGAGGCGCTCCGCACGGGATGACCGTGCGGAGCGCCTCTTTGCTGTCTATGGTACCTCGAGGCGGAGGAGAACGGCGCCGCGCTCAAGAAGTGCGGCATGCTTCCCTATTTCGCGATTCTCTGCGGCGTCTGCACGGTGCTCGGCTTCTATCACCTGTTCAGCTGACAGGCGGTAGGCACGCTTTCATAGGCACATCGCTCCTTTCCAGGGCTGTGCCTATTCCGTGCGTTATCGGAAGTCTCGATATCCGCTGGCTTCCATGGGGATTTCCGATAGGCGGACAGCAGGATGTTTTATCAGGGAGGTGAGCTTCTTGTCGTTACAGATTCAGAAGATTTACCAGGATACGGCGAAAACATATCAGATCCACAAGCTCACAGGCGACTCCGGGCTCACGCGGGAATGCTCGTGGGTGCAGCTCTGCGAAGACATCGACACGTTCAAGTTCCTGCGCGGCGGCGAGCTCGTCATCACGACGGGGCTCATGTGCGAGCGCCGGGAGGGGGGCTGCAGGCGTTCATCGAGCCGCTCGTGCGCTGCCGCGCGAGCGGCCTCATCCTCAACATCGGCAAGTATCTGACGTAGCAGGACATCTCTGACACCGTACTCGAGTACTGCGGGCAGAAGGATTTCGCGCTCTTCACGATTCCCTGGCACATCCGCTTTGCAGACATCGTGCAGGACTACGGCAAGCGCCTGCTGCTCGCGCAGCAGAACCAGCTGAACTTCGAGATGCTCGTGCGCGGCGTCATCTCCTCGAGCTGCCAGAAAGATGACTATCTGCAGGCGCTGAGCGGCGGCATGTATCCGCATACGGCGTTCCGGCTGAAGCTCTATGAACTGCGCCGGGAAAACATCCAGGAGAGCGAGAAGCAATCCATCGTCGCGAGCTGGAAACGCATGCTCAACCATCTGCGCCGTCCGTATCTGCTCTTCTTCCAGCAGAATTATCTGCTGCTCATCATCTTCCACAAGAATCCGGAGGAGAGCTTCGCGGTCTCTGAGAAGCTGCTCGCGTCTCTGCCGAAGGAGGCTGCGCCGCAGTTCTGCGGCGAGAGTCAGATCCACATGGAGTACGCTGGACTCACGGAGGCCTACCAGCAGGCGGAGGCGGCGCTCGAGGTCGCGCGCCTCACGGAAAAGCCGGTCATGCAGTTCGACGACATCGGCGTCTACAGCGTCTTTTTCGCGCTCAAGGACATGCGCACGCTGCGCAAGCTCTACGAGACACTGCTCGTGCCGCTCCTGCGCTACGATGAGCAGCACAACGCGCAGCTCGCGCCGACGCTGCGCTATTATCTCTTCCACATGAACAGCCTGCAGGAGACGGCGCGCGCCATGTACGCGCACCGCAATACCGTGAGCTACCGCATCAACAAGATCAAGGAAATCACCGGCGCGGACTTCGACGATGCCGTCGTCTGCTTCGACTACATGCTCGCGTATTACGTTGGTGATTACTTCAAGATGAAAGACATTGTCGAGAAACAGGAATGACGCTGCTTGCTGATAGTGGCGCTGCTGAATGACAGAAGGGGCGGGAGCCTCTTTTTTATTTGTCGTCAACGGGAAGGATTTCCCTTTCCGCAGGGCGAACTATGCAAGTAGTTGCCTGAAAATGCCGGAAGTATCGGGCAGCGGGAAGATTGCCTGCTCGCCGGGGCAGGCGATTTGAGAAAGGAGCGCGTATTTATGAAAAAGATTTGTCTGCTCGCCGCGCTGCTGCTTGCATTGTCCGCGCCCGCCGCGCAGGCGGCGCAGGGCGGCAGCGTGACGGGAACGACACATACGAAAGGTACGGAGCGCGCGATGCAGATCCGCTCTGACGAGATGCTCTCGACGGGAACGGTGAGCTGGGACGTCGCGGCCCCGAAGAACAAGAAGCCGCAGCAGCGGGCGGATATCTGGCTCATCCGCGAGGACTTTGCTTTCTCCAAGCTTTCTGATGAGGCAATCGACGCGCTCTACGAACGGCAGGAGATTCCCGCGGGCGCGCCCATCTACCGCACGCACTCCGACGCGAAGGGCGCGTATAGGTTCGAGGAGATACCGCCCGGCCGTTACTATCTCATGACGCTTGATCCTTTCGGCAAGCCGTTCGATGAGGGCGCGGCGGAATGCGCGGCGAGAGAGGAACTTTTCGCCCGTCTGCCGCGCCTCGATGAGTTCGAGTTTCGCCTCGTCGGCATCCGCAATTGTCTCGTGCAGAAAATCGAGGTTCGGGCGGGGCAGGAGACGCATATCAGGCTCGCGGCGGTGCGGTTCTGATTCATTTTAGAAGGAAAAGGGAAGATAGCTTCGCACCCTGGACGCACGTGTTTGCCGCATTGCTTTCTCTATCGTGATATGCTTCAGGATATCTGTATACTTGTATACATTTATCACTCGGCTTGACACGCGTCGTTTTGTGCAATATAATGACCCCATCAGCAAGAGACAGGCAATGGAGCCTGCGCAGTCATGGTACCAGACTGCGCAGGCTTTTTCTGTTTTTGCTGATAGACATCATCTGTCATAGCGGGACAACGGCGTCCCACCTTGGAAGGCGGCTTACTCTCACAGGCTGTTTTTCTTGGTGGACGCCATTTTTATTTGTCAGCGGCTCTGACCGCTGGCCCTTCTCAGTAGTCGTACACGGGAAGGGATTTGATTGCCCCGCTCCCCGAATTTATTTTTTCAATATAATGTACGAAAGGACTGATTTTTATGATTGACACGGGCGATACTGCCTGGGTCCTCATCAGCGCGGCCCTGGTTTTCCTCATGACACCTGGTCTTGGCTTCTTTTACGGTGGCATGGTGCGGAGCAAGAACGTGCTCACGACCATCATGCAGAGTTTCTTCATCGTCGCGATGATTTCCGTCGAGTGGCTGATCCTCGGTTATACGATGACGTTCGGTGCGGACGTCGGCGGCTTCATCGGCAGCCTTGAGAAGTTCGGCCTCGCGAACGTCGGCATGAACGTTCTCGAGAACGGCACGATTCCCGAGCTCGCGTTCGTCGCGTTCCAGTGCATGTTCGCCGTCATCACGCCGGCGCTCATCACGGGTGCGTTCGCGGAGCGCATGAAGTTCCGCGCGTTCACGCTCTTCATCCTGCTCTGGGCCATCTTCATCTACAACCCGATGGCGCACTGGGTCTGGGGCGGCGGCTTCCTCGCGCAGCTCGGCGCGCTCGACTTTGCGGGCGGCCTCGTCATCCACATCCTCTCCGGTGTCTCCGGTCTCACGCTCTGCATCCTGCTCGGCAAGCGCCGCGGCTACGGCCGGACGGCAATGCTCCCGCACAATCTGCCGATGACGGTGCTCGGCGCGGCGCTCCTCTGGTTCGGCTGGTTCGGCTTCAATGCCGGCTCGGCGCTCGGCGCGAACGCACTCGCGGCGAACGCGTTCATCGCGTCGCAGGGCGCGGCGGCCGCCGCGACAGTCAGCTGGGTGCTCCTCGAGTGGGTGCGCAGCGGCAAGCCGACAGTGCTCGGCGCGGCGTCCGGCTGCATCGCCGGTCTCGTCGCCATCACGCCGGCCGCTGGCTTCGTCGCGCCGATGCCCGCCATCTTCATCGGTTTCGTCGGCGGCGCTGTCTGCTATGGCGCTGTTGCGGTGCTCAAGGAGAAGATGGGCTACGATGATTCGCTCGACGCATTCGGCGTGCACGGCCTCGGCGGCACCTGGGGGTCTATCGCGACGGGTCTCTTTGCGACGACGTCCGTCAATCCGGCTGGCGCGGACGGACTTTTCTACGGTGATGCGCACCTCCTGATGGCGCAGGTCATCTCGACGGTCGTCGCTTATGCGCTCGCCATCGTCGGCAGTTTCCTCCTTTACAAAATCGTCAATGCCATCACGCCGATGCGTGCGGATGAGGCGGAGGAGACGGCAGGCCTCGATATCGTTGAACATGGCGAGCATGGTTACACGGGCGAGACGTTCTCGGCCAGCCCGATGCTGAGTTCCTTCCTCGGCGAATCTGCCGATGCCGCATCGTTCTCCAGCACGATGCTGGAAAATCCGGGAAAGTGAGGCGTCTGAGATGAAAATTACGAAAGTCGAAATCATCACGCGCACGAGCAAGCTCGAGGATCTCAAGGAGGCCCTTAACAAGATCGGCGTGCTCGGTATGACAGTCAGCCAGGTCTATGGCTGCGGCCTGCAGAAGGGGCACAAGGAGATCTACCGCGGGCAGGAGTACGAGGTCAACCTCGTGCCGAAGATCAAGGTGGAGACAGTCATCTGCGAGATTCCCGTCGAGCGCGTGCTCGAAGTCGCAGAAAAAGTTCTCAAGACCGGCAAGGTCGGCGACGGCAAGATCTTCGTCTATGAGCTCAGCGATGCGGTCCGCATCCGTACGGGCGACCGCGGTGAGGATGCCATCAAGGACGAGAAATAGAGAGGTCAGGCGATGCGCTGAGGAGATAGGTTTTCCTCGGCGCGCCGTCAGGTGGCATCGCATGTTCACGGAAGGCGCAGCTTTCCTGCAAGAGACGCAGGGAAGCTGCGTCTTTTTTATTGCCGAGGCAGGGGGATGCATCAGTGGTTTCTTATGCGCCCGATTTTGTGCGGCAGGGCGGGAAAGAGACCGGCGAGAAAAACTCTGGGCACAAAGTATTGAGATTGTGCTTTTTTTTTGCTATCCTGTATAGGGAAAAGAATTTAAGGAAGCACTGATTAAATGAGGTGCTCCAGATTTGCGTGGATGCGCTGTATCTCTCTAGGAGACAAACCGGAAGCGTAGCGGCAAAACGCTCCATCGCGTTTTGTGCTGAGGATTTGTCGATGACGAGAGGACAGTGCAGACGTGCGAAGACGGAGTGCTGAATGAATCAGTGATTTCTTAAGGGGAAAAGCAGGGATTTTTTACGCTTTTATCGAATATATCTATAAACGCATCATATTGCAGGGATCGGAGATGACTGCCGCCTGTAAGCGGCACATTTCCCTCCACTTGGGGATAGCAGGGAAAAAGCAGGTGAGCATTTATGGAAAAGGTCAGGATTATGATCGTCGATGACTCGCGCGTGAGCCGTACGATGTTGGCCAATGAACTCAATCGGACAAATTTCGAGGTCGTCGCGCAGGCAAAGGATGCCGCGGAGGCCGTATCGCTCTACGAGAAGACGCATCCAGCGCTCGTGACGATGGATATGAATCTTCCCGATGCAGATGGCATCGAGTGCAGCCGCAGGATTTACGATATCGATCCCGCGGCGAAAATCGTCATGATCTCCGCGATGAAGGATGCGAGTCTCATCACGCGTGGCAGGGAGGTCGGCATCAGTGCTTTCCTGCAGAAGCCGGTGAGCACGAACGAACTCATCGATACGCTCATGACGCTCTGCCAGACGGAGGTCGGCAAGGTGGCCGTGCTGCGTGAGTCGTATGCGAAAGCGTTCGTGCGGGCGCTTTCGCAGGGCGTCTTCAGCATTGCGGGCCTGCACAGCGAGGTGGATCTCGAGCTCGATAACCGCCGTTTCATCGATGTGAGCGGCGTGGCGGTCATCATCGGCCTTACGGGATATCCGCAGGGGCGGGCGATTTTCTACATGGACAAGGAGACGCAGCGCAAGTTCTCCGCCATCATGCTTGGCAAGGAGAGCGTGGAGGACGTGACGGAGGACGAGGCCGCTGAGGCGGTCGAGGAGGCTGCGAACATCATCGTTGGGCGCGGCATCTCGAACATCAACAATATCTTCAAGGACAAGGAGATGCGCATTACGCCGCCGGGAACGATCAGCGGCAGGAATATCCGCATTGCGAGTCCCAAGCTCACGACGTTCCGCATCGAGGCGGTGACGCCGGCGGGGAATATCTATATGAACATCGGTTTTGCAGAGGGAGAATGAACAATATATGGATGCAAAGTTAGTGAATCCTTTCGTGAGCGCTGTGGAGTCGGTGCTGCCGCAGATGGGATTCCCTGCGCCGAAACGCACATCGCTGAGCCTCCGGCAAAAGAATGTGACGGGGCTTGGCGTTTCGGTCATCGTCGGTTTCACAAAGCAGTTGCGCGGCAATGTCGTCTACAATATGGACGAGGAGACCGCGAAGTATATCGCTTCGACGATGATGATGGGGATGCCCGTCGCGGAGTTTGACGCGATGGCGCAGAGCGCGATTTCTGAGATGAGCAATATGCTCACGGCGACGGCGGCGACAAATCTTGCCGGCATGGAGCTCGAGGTCGATATCTCGACGCCGAGCCTTTCCATCGGCGAGGGGTTCCAGCTCAAGATCAGCGATGGGCCGTATCTCACGGTGGCCATGGATGTGGCGAGCCATCTGCTCGAGCTAGACATCGCTGTGGAGCAGAAGTAGAAAGTCCAAGGGAGTAGAGAAATGTGTCGGAGAAGTGCGGCTGGTGGCCTCTCTGAGGTTGCGCAGAGATGAGGCGCAGGCAGTGGTACGTCTCCCCAGTGGGTGAATGATTGAAAGAAAACAAGGCTTGGAGGTAAGCCTGGTACAAATGGAGGGAGATCATTCATGCAGTTCAATAGTTTGAAGACGAAATTTCTTGTAGCGCTGCTGCCTTTGTTCATCGGCAGTTTCATCTTTTTTTTCGCCGTGAGCTACTACATGTCGAGTTCGGCGCTCAAGAGCGATGCGGATGATATGGCGAAGCGGACAGGCCAGGTCGCGGCGTTGCAGATCGAGGAGAAGTTCCAGCGCAGCGTCATGACGGTCAAGGGGCTCGTGTACAATAAGGCCATCATCCACGGCGATCGGACGCAGCGCGAGGCGGCTCTGGCCGCGATGAAGGAGAAGGAAGGCGGGGACTTCGCCATGTTAGCCTTCTCCGATGTCGACGGCCATGCCTTTAGCGACAAGGGCGTCGATATGGATCGCACGACGCGCGGATACATCAAGCAGGTGCGCGAGACGAAGCAGCCCTGCATCACGGGGCCTTCCGTCTCGGGCACGAGCGGCAAGCTCATCACGATCATCGCTTATCCGGTGCTCGATGAGCAAGAGCAGCTCGTCGGCATCGTCTACGGCACGATCGAGCTCGACTCGATCAACTCGCTCGTCGGCGATATCAAGTTCTTCGATACGGGTCGCGTCTATGTGGCCGATGAGGAAGGTCTGACGGTCGCCTACGCGCAGCAGCCGGAGGACATCGGCAAGATGGATCTCACGCAGACGGAGACGAACGGCAAGACCATCGACCAGAAGCTCGTCGACGGTTTCAAAGAGGCGGCGAGCTCGAAGCAGCAGGTTGTCACGCAGTATAGAACTTCCAAGGGCGTGGACTCGCTCGCCGTCATGACGCCGGTTGATCTCGGCTACCGTCACTGGGTGGCTGTGGCCGTGGCGCCGCTCAGCGAGGTGGAGGCGTCCGCGAACTCGCTCATGAAGACGATGCTGGGCCTCGTGCTGCTCATGCTCATCATTGTGTCGGCTGTCATCGTCTACATCTCGGAGAAGCTCAGCAAGCCGGTGCGCACGCTGCGCGATGAGTGCGAGCTCATCAACAGCGGCGATCTCACGAAACGCCCGCTCTGCCTTGAGGCGAATGATGAGCTCGGCGCACTCGCGCATGGGTTCTCCGATATGCGCCATACAATGCGCGATCTCATCACGAGCATCACGAAGAACGCGGAGCGTGTCTCCGCCTCGTCGGAGGAACTCACGGCAGCGGCCCAACAAACGGCGGAGGCCTCGACGAGTGTTGCGACGAGCGTCGTCGACATCGCCGAGGGCATCGGCAAGCAGTCGGAGTCCATCACGACGACGGCAGCGACGGTCAAGGAGATCTCGGAGCAGACGGAGAACGTGGCAAACAACGCTTCGGCCATCGCCATTGTCACGGAGCAGACCGTAGAGGCCGTCAAGCATGGGCAGGCGGCCATCCAGGACATCGTCACGGCGATGGGCGATATCAATGACGGCACGGGGACGGTGCAAAACACCATCGCGAAACTCGCGAAGCAGTCGGATGAGATCAGCAAGATCGTCGATGTCATCACGGGCATCGCGGAGCAGACGAATCTGCTCGCGCTCAACGCGGCCATCGAGGCGGCGCGTGCGGGCGAGGCGGGACGCGGCTTCGCCGTCGTTGCCGATGAGGTGCGCAAGCTCGCGGAGGAGTCCGGCGCGTCGGCGACGAAGATCGCCGAGCTCGTCGCGAAGATCCAGACGGATATGAAGGAAGCCGTCGAGGCCAGCGCGCAGAGCAGCCAGAGTGTCGAAGGGTCGCGTCAGTCTGTGAAGGAAGCGGATGAGATCTTCACCTCCATCCAGCTGCAGATCGAGGCGCTTGCGGGCGGTATCCAGGATGTCTCCAACAGCATCCAGACCATCTCGGAAGGCACGAAGTCGATGACAGGAGAGATGGAGAGCATCGCGAGCGTCAGCCACGAGAACGCCTCGCGCACGCAGAGCGTCTCAGCGACGACGGAGGAGCAGTCGGCATCGAGCGAGGAGATCGCCGCGTCGACGCGCAACCTCTCGCAGCTCGCGGAGGATCTTCAGGGCGAGGTGCATAAGTTCAAGGTATGATGGGAAACCCGTCCAGAGAAAGAGGGGGCTGCCGCGCAAGCGGCAGTCTTTTTTGTTGCAACTAAAAAAATGTTGGCAAGCCAACTTCCTTACGTTATAATATCAGTTAGTGTATTTTTGCAGGAGGTGGTTTCATGGAGAAGTCTGGCCGCATCCGCGTCCGCATCTGCGGTGAGCAGACGGACGCGGCGGGCGCGGTGCAGCACACGGAGATGCGGGCGATGGCGCGCCATGACGTGAAGAACGGAACGCATTATCTCCGCTATGAGGATACCACCTTGCTCGCGGGACAGGCCGTGCCGTCGCTCCTCAAGATCGCGCCGGCGTCGCTCACGCTTGTGCGGCATGGGCCGGTCGAGCAGCGTCTCGAGTTCGTGCCGCGCGCCGAGCGGCCGGGCAGCTACAGCTCTCCCTACGGCAGGATTCCGCTCGCGGTGCGCACGCGGGAATTTCTGTCGGCCTGCCGTGTTGACGGCACGGGGCGCGTCGAGCTGCGCTATGACCTGTTCCTGCAGGGAGCGTTCCAGGGTAGATGTCAGCTGACCATCGAGATGGCAGCGGAGTGAGAAAGCCGCAGGCTGGCGTTTCTGTGGATCGGCAAAATCTGGCGCATGATGCCCACGAGGTGGTCTTTGTGTGCTGCGTATATAGATGGAGGAGGATGTTCTTTGGATATCAAGGAGACGTTGACCAAGGCGATTCTGGATGCCGCGCGCGCTGCCATCGAGGCGGGCGAGCTTCCGGCAGGCGAGCTGCCGGAGGTGGTGCTCGAGGTACCGCCGGAGAAGGCGTTCGGCGATTTCGCGACGAATTTTGCGATGCAGTCGGCACGCGTATTCCACAAGAGCCCGCGCCAGATCGCGGAGGTTATTTCCGCCCGCATCGCGGGAGATTGGCTCGATCACACACAGATCGCGGGACCGGGCTTTCTGAATTTCTACCTGAAGTCGAATGTCCTCTACGATTCTTTCGCGCAGATCCTTGCGGCGGGGGAGGCGTTCGGCCAGCTGCCGAAGAAAGATGCCGGCCGCATTCAGGTGGAGTACGTGAGCGCGAACCCGACGGGCCCGCTGCATGTCGGCCACGGCCGCGGCGCGGCGGCCGGCTCGGCGCTCGTGAACCTGCTGCGCGCGGCGGGTTATGACGTCGAGAGTGAGTACTATATCAACGACGCGGGCAACCAGATGAACATCCTCGCGGCGTCTGTCAATGCGCGCTACCTCGAGCTCCTCGGCAAGGAGGTTACGTTCCCCGAGAACGGCTACCACGGCGCGGACATCATCGATACGGCGAAGCGCATCATCAAGAAGGACGGCGACAAATACCTCGCGCTCAGCGAGGAGGAGCGCCTCGAGATCTTCAAGGATCTCGCCTACAAGGAGAAGCTCGCGCTGCTCAAGGAGGATCTCGCGGCGTTCCACGTCACATTCGACAACTGGTTCAGCGAGCGTACGCTCCATCCGGATGCCATCCGCGCGGCGGTTGAGAAACTCAAGGCGAACGGCAACATCTACGAGAAGGACGGTGCGCTCTGGCTGAAATCGACGGCGTACGGCGACGACAAGGATCGCGTCGTCATCCGCGACAACGGCGTACCGACGTACCTCGCGGCGGACATCGCCTATCACGACAACAAGTATGCGCGCGGTTTCGAGCGTCTCATCAACATCTGGGGCGCCGACCATCACGGCTACGTCTGCCGCGTGAAGGCGGCGATGTCGGCGCTCGGCCATGACGCGGACAAGCTCACGGTGCTGCTGCTGCAGATGGTCGCGCTCTACCGCGACGGCGAGCTCGTGAAGATGAGCAAGCGCACGGGACAGAGCGTCACGCTCAACGAGCTCATGGAGGAGGTCGGCACCGACGCGGCGCGCTATTTCTTCCTCATGCGCTCGCTCGACAGCCAGCTCGATTTCGATCTCGACCTCGCGAAGAAAAAGTCGAACGACAATCCCGTCTACTATATCCAGTACGCGCACGCACGTATCATGAGCATCTTCCGCCAGGCGGAGGAGGCGGGGCTCAAGCTCTCGGCAAAGCCGGGGCTTTCGCTGCTCACTGACGCGTCTGAGGTAGAGCTCATCAAGAAGATCGAGGAATACCCCGAGGAGATCGACCGCGCGGCGAGCGACTACGCGCCGCAGCGCATCGCGCGCTATGCCTATGACATCGCGGCGCTCTTCCACAGCTTCTACAATAAGTGCCGCATCATGGGCACGGAGCCGCAGCTCGCCGAGGCGCGTCTCGCGCTCGTGACTGTCACGGCGCACGTCATCCGCCATTCGCTCGGCATCCTCGGCGTTTCCGCCCCGGAGCATATGTAAAGAGGAGGAGTTCATTCATGTCAGATACGCAGGATTTCACGAAAAAGACAGAAGTCGACATCGCCTACTATATCCTTTCTCATGCCGGTCAGACGATGTATTATAAAGATCTCGTGCTCGATGTCATCGAGAAGAAGCACAAGCCGGTGCAGTCGCTCTCGGCCGCCATCTCCGAGGTCTATACGCTCATCAACATGGACAGCCGCTTCCACTACGAGGGCGAGGGCCAGTGGGGGCTCACGGAGTGGAATCCGCCGGAGACGAAGCGCCATACGCGTTCCTCTTCGAGCACATCCTCCGGTTCCTCGCGCGCGGCGAACAAGGCGAGCCGCCGCAAGGAGAAACTCTTCGAGAGCATCCAGGAGTGAGGGCGAAGCGCTGCGTTTCCTGATTGACGGCGTTTTGAAAACGCGGTAAAATAGGCAGAGTTTTTTAGAATCTTAGGAAGCAGTCCCCGCAGTCATTTCATCGGCGGTTCTTTCAGAACAGGAGGCAGAACAATGGCAAAGTATATTTTCGTTACCGGCGGTGTTGTATCTTCCCTCGGCAAAGGCATTACGGCGGCTTCGCTCGGCCGTCTCCTGAAAAGCCGGGGCATCAAGGTGACCATTCAGAAATTCGATCCGTACATCAACATCGATCCGGGTACGATGAGCCCGTACCAGCACGGCGAGGTCTTCGTGACGGACGACGGCGCTGAGACGGATCTCGACCTTGGCCATTACGAGCGGTTCATCGATATCAACCTCTCGAAGAACTCCAACATCACGACGGGCAAGGTCTACTGGTCCGTGCTGACGAAGGAGCGCCGCGGCGAGTATCTTGGCTCGACGGTGCAGGTCATCCCGCACATCACGAACGAGATCAAGCAGCGCGTCTACGATGTCGCGAAGGCGGACGGCGCCGATGTCGTCATCACAGAGATCGGCGGCACGGTCGGCGACATCGAGAGCCAGCCGTTCCTCGAGGCCATCCGCCAGGTGAAGAAGGAAGTCGGCAAGAACGACACGCTCTACATCCATGTGACGTTGCTGCCGTACATCTCGGCGGCCGGCGAGCTCAAGACAAAGCCGACGCAGCACAGCGTCAAGGAACTGCGCGCCATCGGCATCCAGCCGGACATCCTCGTCTGCCGCACGGAGAAGACCATCTCCAAGGAGATGAAGGACAAGATTGCGATGTTCTGCGATGTGCAGCCGGAGGCCGTCATCGAGAACCGCACGGCCTCGACGATCTACGAGGTGCCGCTCATGATGCAGAAAGAGGGCCTCGACCGGATCGCGCTCGAGAAACTCAACATGGATTACAGCCCCGCGGACATGAGCGAGTGGGAGAAGATGGTCTACAAGATCAACCACCCGCAGAAAAAGGTCAAGATCGCCGTCGTCGGCAAGTATGTCGAGCTCCCCGATGCCTACATTTCCGTCACGGAGGCGCTGCACCACGGCGGTATCGCGAACGACGCGCAGGTGAAGATCCACTGGGTCAACGCGGAGGAGATCGAGGACGAGGAGACGGATCTCGACGAGGTCTTCGTCGGCTGCAAGGGCGTGCTCGTGCCGGGCGGCTTCGGTGACCGCGGCATCGAGGGAAAGATCAAGGCCATCCAGTACGCGCGCGAGCACAAGCTCCCGTTCCTCGGCCTCTGCCTCGGCATGCAGTGCGCCGTCATCGAGTTCGCGCGCCACGTCTGCGGCATGACGGACGCGCACAGCTCGGAGTTCAATCCCGAGACGCAGCATCCCGTCATCGATCTCATGGCATCACAGCAGGGCATCGAGGACAAGGGTGGCACGATGCGGCTCGGCTCCTATCCCTGCAAGCTCGTCAACGGCACGCATTCACAGGAGGCCTATGGCGAGAACCTCGTCCACGAGCGTCATCGCCACCGCTACGAGTTCAACAACGAGTACCGCGAAGCGCTTGAGGCGAAAGGCCTCGTCATCGCCGGCACGCTGCCCGACGACAGCCTCGTCGAGATGGTGGAGGTCAAGGATCATCCCTGGTTCGTCGGCACGCAGGCACATCCCGAGCTCAAGTCGCGCCCGAACCATCCGCATCCGCTTTTCCGCGAGTTCGTGCGGGCTGCACTGAACACGAAGTAACGCGGACGGGCGTTCCCAAAAAAGAATACATTCCGCTCTTTTTACCAAGGCAAGGCAGGAATTTCGCTTTTCATGACGAAAGTATGCCATAAAGGAAGCGCTGATGAAATGAAGTGCTCCGGATTTACGTGGATGCGCTGTACTCTTCGGAGACAAACCGCAGGCGTAGCTGAAGCTACGCTGAGGTTTGTCGACGACGAGAGGACAGCGCAGACGCGTGAAGACGGAGGCCCGAATGAATCAGTGCTTCCTAAAGGAACCGCTGGATGTATCAGCGCTTCCCCAGGAATGACATCATGGTGAAAGGAGCGGATTTTTGTGCTGGTGGATACACTTTGCAGCGTGGCTTTTTATTGCCAGCGCTGCGGGCAGATCGAGATCACGGATGTGCCTGTGTTCACAGGGCATGGGCAGCAAGTGCTCAGATGCTCGCATTGCGGTACGGAGAAGGCGAAACTCCGCTTCGAGCCGCACAGCGGCCTCGTCATCGAGACGGCCTGCAGTGTCTGCGGCTCGAAGAACCGTCTCGTCTATCCGCTCCGCCAGGTCAAAGGGCTGCGCTTCGAGAAAGTCTACTGCGGGACCGATCACTTCGAGCTCGGCTACATCGGGCGCTGGCAGGATCTCGCGGAATTTCTCGATTTCAACGCGGCGGAATACGATGCGCTGCATCCGCAGGATGCCTATAATTTCATGGAACGTCAGCAGATCCTGCTCGAGGCGTTCAACCGGCTGCACGATCTCGCAGCAGAGGGAGACTTGCTCTGCCCTTGCGGCGGTCATGAGTTCACGGCGGACATCGCGGAGGACGCCATTCATCTCGAGTGCACGCACTGCGGCAGCTACGCGGTGATCCCGGCGCGCACGCCGGAGGATCTGCGGCAGCTTCAGCCAGGCTGCGAGGTGACGTTTCTGCGTCCGGACCTCATACGCAACCGCTGAGAAATGATGGACTTGGCGGGCACCTCTTGCGTGCCCGCCGTCTTTTTGCGCCAGGCGCGTGCGCGCGCGGGAGAACTGCTGGCGTGCGAGAGCGCAGCGCCGGAGACATCTGTGATTCTTTGCCGGAAATGTAGGTTTCCGGCCTATTGGCATGTGTTTAGGAGTTTGTTGCTTTGATGGATACCTTATTCCGCGCGCTCGGGGAAGATGCCTCGGTGCGCAAGATACAGGAACTTTTCGCGGGAGAGGGCGGCACCTCTCTCGTCTACGGCCTCTCCGGCTCGCAGAAGCACGCGGTCTATGCCGCGGCTTATGCCGCGGCGCCGCGGCCGACGGTCATCATCGTGCACAGCAGGGAGAGTCTCGAGGACTGGCGCGAGGATCTCGCGGGGCTGCTGCCGCAGGTGACAGTGCTCGAGCTGCCGGAGGTCGACGCGGCCGGCGAGGTGTTACGCGCCGCGGCGAGCGGGCGCGAGCGCTCGGCGCGCCGCATGGATGTGCTCGGCCGCCTCGTGCGCGGCGAGCAACTCATCGTGCTCGCGCTCGCGGGCGCCGCCGTTGCGAAGGGCATGTCGCGCAGCGACTTCTCCCGCCTTTCGCTGCGCCTGGGCACGGGGGAGGCGGTCGGCCTCGCGCATCTCATCGAGCGGCTCGCCGGTCTCGGCTATGAGCGCGTCGAGGAGGTCGAGGCCATGGGGCAGTTCAGCGCGCGCGGCGGCATCGTGGACGTATTCCCAGTGAACCGCACGACGCCGGTGCGCGTGGAGTTCTTCGACGAGGAGATCGACTCGCTGCGCGAGTATGACCTCGGGACGAAGCGCTCGGTGAAGAGCATCGGCGCGCTCTCCATCCTGCCGCTCGCGCAGGCGGAGGCGACGGGGAAGCCGGAGCCGTTCCTCTCGTATCTGAGCGCGGAGGGCACGGTCATCTTCGATGAGCCGACGCGCATCCGCGAGGCCATCCGCACGCTCGTCAAGGAAAATCCCGACGGCAAGGGACAGCTGTTCCGCTGGGAGGATCTGCTCGCGGTCGCCGAGGAGCATACGGTGGTGTTCTCCGCGCTCATGCTGCAGCAGGTGCACGGCTGCACGCCTGACGTGACGATGAGCGTCATGGTCACGAACATGACGCCGTTCCAGCGGCAGATGGATCTGCTCGCGAGCGAGCTTTCGCGCTGGCTTGCCGCGGGAGAGCGCGTGCTCGCGCTCGTCAGCACGCGCGAGAAGGCAGACGGACTGCGCGAGCTGCTCGCCAAGCGGCGCATCCCCTCTGCTGTTACCGAGGAGGGCGCCGCGCTTGACAGCAGGCTCGTGAGCGTGCAGGTCGGCAGGCTGCTCGCAGGCTTCGAGTTTGCGCAGGACCATCTCGTCGTGCTCACGGAAAAGGATATTTTCGGCCGCGTGAAGCGCCGTCTCACGGCCAAGGCGCCGGACGGGGAGAAGATCTCCCATTTCCGCGACATCAAGCCCGGCGACTACGTCGTGCATGTGAACCACGGCATCGGCAAGTACCTTGGCGTCGTGACGCTTGATGTGGGCGGCGTGCACCGCGACTACCTGCACATCAAGTACGGCGGCGAGGACAAGCTCTACGTGCCGACGGATCAGGTGCATCTCCTGCAGAAATACATCGGCGCGGAGGGCGAGGTGCCGCGCCTCTCGCGCATGGGGGGCACGGAGTGGGTCAAGGCCAAGGTGCGCGCGAAGAAGTCCGTCGAGGACATCGCGGAGAAGCTCATCGAGATTTACGCGAAGCGCAAGCAGGCGACGGGCTATGCCTTTTCACCGGACGACGCGAGCCAGCGCGAGTTCGAGGACGCGTTCCCCTACGAGGAGACGGCGGATCAGCTGCGCGCCATCCGCGAGATCAAGGCGGACATGGAGCAGCCGAAGCCGATGGACCGTCTGCTCTGCGGCGACGTGGGGTTCGGCAAGACGGAAGTCGCGATCCGCGCGGCGTACAAGGCGGCGCTGGACGGCAAGCAGGTCGCGGTGCTCGTGCCGACGACGGTGCTCGCACAGCAGCATTACCAGACGTTCTCGCAGCGTTTCCTGGGCTTCCTGCCGACGGTCGACGTCATCAGCCGCTTCCGCTCCGCGCGGGAGCAGAAAGAGACGCTTGCGCGCGTGGCGAGCGGCGAGGTCGATATCCTCATCGGCACGCACGCGATCCTCAACCAGCGCAAGGTGCATTTCAAGGATCTCGGCCTGCTCATCGTCGATGAGGAGCAGCGGTTCGGCGTGAAGCAGAAGGACAAGATCCGGAGTCTCGCGGCGGGCATCGACGTGCTCACGCTCTCGGCGACGCCGATCCCGCGCACGCTCCACATGTCACTCGTCGGCGCGCGCGATATGAGCATCATCGAGACGCCGCCGGCGGAGCGCTTCCCCGTGCAGACGTATGTCGTCGAGGCGCGCGACGACGTGATGGCGGGCGCTATCAAGCGCGAGCTGCGGCGCGGCGGTCAGGTTTTCTTCGTCTACAACCGCGTCATGAGCATCGACGCGATGCGCGCGCGGCTCGCAAAGCTCGTGCCGGAGGCGCGCATCCTCGTCGCGCACGGGCAGATGCCTGAGGAGATGCTTGAACGCGTGATGATGGATTTCTACGAGGGCAAGGGGGATATCCTGCTCGCGACGAGCATCGTCGAAAATGGGCTCGATGTGGCGAACGCGAATACCATCATCGTCTACAACGCCGATCATTTCGGACTCTCGCAGCTCTACCAGATGCGCGGGCGCGTCGGACGCTCGCCGCGCATGGCGTTCGCGTATTTCGTCTATCAGGCGGACAAGGTGCTCACGGAGACGGCGGAGAAGCGCCTCGCGGCGATGAAGGAGTTCGCCGAGCTCGGCGCGGGCTTCAAGATCGCGATGCGCGACCTCGAGATCCGCGGCGCCGGCAACCTGCTCGGTTCGCAGCAGCACGGCCATATCGCGAGTGTCGGCTTCGAGATGTATTGCAAGCTGCTCGAGGAGGCCATCGCCGCCCTGCAGCAGAAGAAGCCAGCGAAGGTGCGCCCGGAGCCCGTCATCGAGATCCAGACGGAGGCCTATATCGACGGCGGCTATATCAGCGACGCGCAGCACAAGCTCGAGATCTACCAGCGCATCGCGGCCATTCGCAAGAACGAGGAGATTCCCGCGTTCATCGACGAGCTCATCGACAGGTTCGGCGAGCCGACGCCGGGCGTCATGAATCTCCTCGCCGTCACGCGCATCCGCAACTACGCGCGCGAGCTCGGCATCGCGTCGATCTCGGAGAAGCCGGCGTTCGTCGAGCTGCGCCTCACGAAGGAACCGACGCTTTCGATGGAGCGGCTCATGCAGCTCAAGGAACGGCTCGGCCCGAACCTGACCATCCTGCCTCAGCAGGGCATGCTGCGTCTGCGCCTGCTGCCGTCGTACAAGAAGGACATCACGAATTTCCTCACGCGCGTGCTCATGGCGCTCGCGGGGGATATGGAGGCGCTCACGTGCCGCACGAAGAAAGGAGCCTGAGATGGGAGAGATCAAAGTCATCGGCCTGGGGCCGGGGCGCGCGGGGCTCATCACGCGCGAGGCGTGGGAACTCATGACGCAAGCGGAGACGCTCGTGCTGCGCACGGCCGTCCATCCGACGGTCGCGGCGCTGCGGGAGGCAGGGCTTTCCTTCACGACGTACGACGGCTTCTATGAGCAGGCGCCGGACTTCGAGGCGCTCTATCGCGCCATCGCGGCGGATCTCGTGCGGCGTGCGGCGGCAGGTGCGTCCATCGTCTACGCCGTACCCGGCAGTCCGCTCGTCGCGGAGCGCACGGTCGTATTGCTCCGCGAGCGCGCGGCGGCGCAGGGCGTGCCGCTCACCATCCTGCCGGGCATGAGCTTCGTCGAGGTGCTCTACACGCGCCTCGGCATCGATCCCGTGGCGGGACTTGCCATCCTCGATGCCGAGGATGTCGCGCGCCTTGCGGTGCGGCCGTTCATGAGCCTCGTCATCACGCAGGTCTACGATGCCTTCACGGCGTCGGACTGCAAGCTCGCGCTCATGGAGCTCTACGGCGATGAGACCGAGGTGACGTTCATCCACAACCTCGCGCTGCCCGATGAGATCGTGCGCAAGATCCCGCTCTACGAGCTCGACCGGCAGCCGGAGATCGACCACCTCACGACAATTTTTGTGCCGGCGGTACCAGAGAACAGGGGGATTTCGTAGGAAATTCCGGGTTTTTTCGTGAAAAGCCTTGATTTTTCTAGGGTTTCTTGCTATATTTTTGTGAGTAGATAGAAGCGGCGCAGGAGCGCTCGCAATCCGATATATACTAAGGAGGCTACGATTGTGAATAAAACTGAACTGGTAGCTAAGGTTGCTGAGAATGCAGGCCTGACGAAGAAAGATGCAGAAAAGGCTGTTCTGGCGTTCTTCTCTTCCATCGAAGAGGCGCTCGTCGCTGGTGAAAAGATCCAGCTCATCGGCTTCGGTACGTTCGAGGTCAAGGAGCGCGCTGCCCGCACGGGCCGCAACCCGCAGACGGGCAAGGCCATTGAGATTCCGGCTTCCAAGAACCCGGTGTTCAAGGCTGGCAAGACGCTGAAGGATGCTGTGAACGCATAAGCTGCTGCACCGCTGATACGCTGCGGACGCAGGGCAGGAGAGGTGTTCCTGATGATTTGTACGCTTCATCGCTAGGTGGACGTGCAAAGAGGCAGGGGCGCCTTTTTTGTTTGCGGGAACAGAGAAGGTAGGGCCGCGCGACGGTGCAGGCGCGGTGAAGGGAGAAAGGGAGGAAACCTTGGAGGGACAGCAGGAGAGAAGAGCCGTGCTCATCACGGGCGGCACGTCGGGCATCGGACTCGCGGCGGCGCAGCGCTTCGCGGCGGCGGGGGACTGTGTGCTGATCGCGGGCAGGGACGCGGCGCGCGGCGCGGCGGCGCTGCGCGCGCTGCCCGCAGATGTGCGGCCGCGCGTGCGTTTCTATGCGGCAGATGTCGCGCGCGTTGCCGACACGGAGCGGCTCGCCGCGGCATGCGTCCGCGCGTTCGGACGGCTCGACGTGCTCGTCAATTCCGCGGGCATCTACGTGGAGGGTGCCATCGAGGAGATGACGGAGGAGATTTACGATCGCGTGATGGACACTGACCTCAAGGGGACGTATTTCATGTGCCGCGCAGCCCTGCCGGCGTTGCGGCAGCATGCGGGGAGCGCCGCCATCATCAATGTCGGGTCGGACGCGGGCGTGCATGGCAATTACTTCTGCACGGCATACTGCGCGGCCAAGGGCGGGGTGTCGCTCCTCACGCGCGCGCTCGCGCTCGAGCTCGCGCACGAGGGCATCCGCGTCAACGCGATCGCGCCGGGAGACGTCATGACACCGCTCACGGAGCGGCAGATAGCGGGCGCGGCGGATCGGGAGGCGGCGCTTCGCGAGATGCGCTCCGTCTATCCGCTCGGGCGCATCGGCACGGCGGAGGAGGCGGCGAGCGCCATCTACTACCTCGCGTCGCCTGACGCGGCGTTCATCACGGGGACGATTCTTTCCATCGACGGGGGGCTGACCGCATGAAGCGCTATCTCATCATGACGGCATCCATCGGCTCTGGCCATATCAAGGCGGCGGAGGTCATCGCGCGCGAGCTGCGCGCGGCCGACCCTGAGGCCATCATCGAGGTCGTCGATTTCATGTCGCGCGGCGTCTCGACGCTCCACTGGCTGCTCAAGAAGATCTATCTACTCATGCTCGCCTTCGTGCCGGATCTCTACGACCGTTGCTACAAGTTTTCAGGCGGCGGTGCCATCGGCACGCTCACGCAGGATGCGTTCGCACTCATCATGTATCACCGCATGGCGCGCCTCATCGATGCGTTCGCGCCGGATGTCGTCATCTGCACGCATCCTTTCCCAGAGGGGGCGTGCTCGCTCATCAAGCGGCTTTCGAGGCGTCGCTTCCGCCTCGCCGCGGTGCTCACGGACTATTCGCTGCACCAGATCTGGATCTACCCGCGCGTGGATGACTACTTCGTGGCCATCCCCGCGATGCAGCAGGGGCTCGTCGCGCGCGGTTTCCCCGCGCCCTCGGTGCATGTGACGGGCATCCCCGTCGACCGCGCGCTCCTGCGCCTGCCGGAGAAGCGCAGGGCGCGCGAGCTGTTAGGTATCGCAGCGGATGTGCCGACGGTGCTGCTCATGGGCGGCGGGCTTGGCCTCGGCGGCATCGAGGCGATGCTCGATGAGCTCGAGGGTATCGAGGCCAGGCTGACGCTCCTCGTCATCGCTGGCCGCAACGAGGACCTCGAGCTCGCCATCCGGGCGCGCATCGCGACCTCGCGCCATGCGCTCTACGTCTGGGGCTTCACGCAGCGCGCGCCGCTCCTCATGCGCGCTGCGGATCTGCTCGTGACGAAACCGGGCGCACTCACGGTGAGCGAGTCATTCGTGCTCGGCCTGCCGACGGTGCTGCACGATCCGATCCCGGGACCGGAAGAGGAGAATGCCGTCTACGCGACGCAGCACGGCGCCTCACTCTGGGTGCATCCCGGTGAGTCCCTCGCGGGAGCCGTCTGCCATCTGCTCGCGAGCCATGAAAAACAAGCAGCGCTTTCCCAGGGGGCCCGCTCCTGTGCGCGTCCCGATGCCGCGCGTGAGATTGCCCGCACGCTGACAGCCGCAGAGGACGATAGTAATAAATTTTAACGTTTCCATGGGAGGTTTTTTCCATTTCGTGTGGAATTTTTATAAAAGGAAAATTGTTAGCATGTGCAGTGTCTTCTGCTGCCGGTGCGAAATGGGGAAGCAAGCAACGGACGGCTTCTAGGAGGCGCGCATCCCTGCGGCCGTCAGGCGGCGGGGCAGTTGATCGATGATAGACGGGTGAGTGAGATGGCAGTACAGAAATTATCCGTTGTGTGGGAAAAAAGATATCTTTGTCCGCGGTGCCAGCAGAAGCTCCGCTATGTGCCGGGCGATGCGGTCGCCATCGTGGATGGGCGCGTCGATATGACGCGCACGCAGCCGTATTACGTCTGCGACAAGTGTCATACGAGCTATCGCGAGCTCATGGGCTCGGGGTATTTCGAGGAGTACGAGGGCGTCGACGCGCGCCTGCCGGCAGCGGACGCGCCCGCAGATGCGGGGCAGGCAGCGGCGCCTGAGCGGCGTCCGGCGAAGCCAAAGCATCCGTTGCGTTCAACGGGAGAGCTCGAGCCGGTCCAGCTGAAGCGCGAGGTGGATGGCCGTTGTGCCTGCCCGCGCTGCGGCGAGCGCATGGATTTCGTCGAGGGGCAGCCGGTGCGCATCGTCGATGGCAAGCCCGATATGGAAAACGTCATGGATCATTTTCGCTGTTCGTACTGCGGCTCGGTCTTCCGCCGCATCGCGACGACGGATTATTTCCAGTGGTCGGAGCGGTGAGGCGATGCGCAATCCGCTCCACCGCGCTTTCAACTGCAGGCGCGGAAAAAACTTGCAGAAATGCGGATTTCCTTGTATGATAGGAAATGTTACAGCAGGGTGAAGAAGAAGGGGTGCAAATGGAAGGCAGGAAGAGGAAGCGGCGGTTTGATTTCTTTGTACCGCTCATGGCCATCATCATCGGCTATTTCGCTTTCGTGCTCGTGAGCCAGCAAGTGCATCTCGGTCAGCTCGCTGAGAACCAGGCAGCCGCGGAGGCGCGCCTCTCGGCTGCCCAGGAGGAGAACGAGGAGCTCAAGCAGGAGAAGGCCGCGCTCAGCGATCCCGCGTACATCGAGAAGATCGCGCGCGAGGAACTCGGCATGACGCGTCATGGCGAGCTCCCCTATACGACCGCCCGCAAGTAACCGACATATGTTGTTGAGTGTACGGGTACCTATCATGACACGAGGTGCCCATAAGGAGGAAGATTGAATTTGGCCATTGAAGTAGGCAGCGTAGTGGAGGGCATCGTCACAGGCATCACGAATTTCGGTGCTTTTGTCGAGCTCCCCGAGAAGAAAGTCGGCCTGGTCCATATCTCTGAGGTGGCAGATGTTTACGTCAAAGACGTGCATGATTTCCTTTCGGAGAACCAGAAGGTGAAGGTCAAGGTTCTGAGCATTGATGACAAGGGGAAGATTGGCCTTTCCATCAAGGCACTGGAAGAGAAGAAAGATGCTCACGATGGACAGGGGCGGCCGCATACGCATGCGCACGCGTCTGGTTTTCATTCTTCCCAGCGTCCGGCTGGCCGGGGACCACGGGATTTCCGCCGCTCCGGCGGGCGGTTCGGCGGCTCGCCGCGCACAAACGCATCGTTCGAGGACAAGCTCTCGAAGTTCCTCAAGGACAGCGACGAACGCCTGACAGATCTGCGCCGCAAGACGGATTCCAAGCGCGGCGGCCGTGGGTCGAGAAGAGATTGATTGGTCAAAAGCCTGCCCCGATGGGAGGGGAAGGCTTTTCTTACTTTTGGGACTGCTGAGAAATCAGCGATTCCGCCGGGGAGGGACGCTATGGCGCAGCTGACGCATCTCGCGCATCGTCTCTATGAGCATGTGCGGCGGGAGGGGGTTCTGCCGCGCGGCGCGCATATCGTCGTCGCGTGCTCGGGCGGGCCGGATTCCCTCGCGCTGCTCTCGCTCCTGCTGGAGCTGCGGCCGCTACTTTCGCTCGCGGTCACGGCGGCGCATTATGAGCACGGCATCCGCGGCGAGGCGTCGGCGGAGGATGCCGCGTTCGTGCGGCGGTTCTGCGCGGCGCGCGCGGTTCCCTGTATCGTTGAAAGCGGCGATGTACCGCGGGCGGCGGCGCGGACGTCAGAGTCTCTCGAGACGGCGGCGCGCCGCCTGCGCTATGCGTTCCTCGAGCGCACGCGCGAGCGCGTGGGCGCCTCGCTGATTGCGACGGCGCATCACGCGGACGATCAGGCGGAGACAGTGCTGCTGCACATCCTGCGCGGCACGGGGCTGGACGGACTCGCGGGGATTCCCGCACGCGACGCGGCGCGCCATCTCGTGCGGCCCTTGCTCCCGTTTCCAAAACAGGCGCTCGTGGACTATTGCCGCGCGCGCGGCTTCTCGCCGCGTCATGACGCGACGAACGATGTGCCGGACGCGCTCCGGAACCGCGTGCGGCTCTCGCTGCTGCCGGAGCTTGCGCGCGCGTACAATCCCGCCATCCGCCAAGGGCTCTGCCGTCTGGCCGCCATCGCGGCGGAGGAGTGCGAGGCCGTGGGGCATCTGGCGGCGCGGGAGGCGGCGCGCCTCATCGAGCAGCTGCCCGCGGGGCGGGCGCGCGGCGAGGATGCCGCTTCCTGGCGTCTGCCGGCTGCGCCCGCGCTCCGGGCAGAGACGGCGCGCGCGCTGCCGCGGGCGCTCTGCCGCCGCGTGCTGCGCATCTATCTCGCCCGCCTCGGCCGCGCGCAGGACGTGAGCTTCGAGCGCACGGAGGCGCTCAGACGCCTGCTCTCCGGTACGTCGGGACAGCGCGTGGAGCTGCCGCGGCTCGTCATCGCATACGACAGCGGCTGGCTGCGGCCGGCCGTGAAGAAATACAATAAGGAAGAGGAAAGCAACCATGATGAAGGATGATATCGCAAAGGTATACTTTACGGAGGAAGAGCTGCAGGCAAAGGTCCGCGAGCTCGGCCGTCAGATCACAGAGGACTACAAGGACGCGAAGGAGGATATCTACTGCGTGGGTATTCTCAAGGGAGCGTCCGTTTTCTATACGGATCTCGTCCGCGCCATCGACCTGCCCGTGCGCTTTGATTTCATGATTGCCTCGAGCTACGGCAACGGCACGTCGACGACGGGCTCGGTCAAGATCCTCAAGGATCTCGACTACGACATCGAGGGCAAGCACCTCATCGTCATCGAGGACATCATCGACTCCGGCACGACGATGAGCTACCTGCTCAAGTATTTCGAGCATCGGAAACCAGCGAGCGTCAAGCTCTGCGCGCTGCTCTCGAAGCCCTCGCGCCGCACCGCGGAGGTCGCGATCGATTACTGCGGCTTCGAGGTGCCGGATGAGTTCCTCGTCGGCTACGGGCTCGACTACGCGGAGATCTATCGCAATCTGCCGTACATCGGCGTGCTGAAGCCGGAGGTCTATGCCTGAGACGCCTGATTCCGAAAGGGGGAACGCGCAATGAATATGAATAAGTTCCTGAGGAATGTGGGGTTCTACCTGCTGCTCATCCTGGTCGTGATTTCCTGTATCGACTACTTCTCCATGCAGAAGACGACGCGCCAGGAGGTGGGCTATACCCAGTTCCTGCAGGAAGTGAACGCGGGCAATGTCGAGAAGGTCACCATCGTGCAGAACACGCTGCGCGTTACGGGGACGGACGGCAAGGAGTACACGACGGTGACGCCGGACGCGCCGAACAGCGATCCGGGTCTCTATGACAAGCTCGCGGCGAAGAACATCAACGTGACGGCGGAGAATCCGCCGGAGCCGCCCTGGTGGTCGCAGATGCTCTCGTCCATCCTGCCCATCCTGCTGCTCTGCGGCGTCTGGTTCTACATGATGCAGCAGACGCAGGGCGGCGGCGGCCGCGTGATGAACTTTGGCAAGAGCCGCGCGCGCATGTCGGGCGGCGACAAGGTGAAGGTGAACTTCGGCGATGTCGCGGGCGCCGACGAGGCGAAGCAGGAGCTTGAAGAGGTCGTCGAGTTCCTCAAGCATCCGAAGAAGTACAACGACCTCGGTGCGCGCATCCCGAAAGGTGTGCTGCTCTTCGGTCCTCCGGGCACAGGCAAGACACTGCTCGCGAAGGCCGTCGCGGGCGAGGCGGGCGTGCCGTTCTTCTCCATCTCCGGCTCGGAGTTCGTGGAGATGTTCGTCGGCGTCGGCGCGTCGCGCGTGCGCGACCTCTTTGAGCAGGCGAAGAAGAACGCGCCCTGCATCGTCTTCATCGACGAGATCGACGCCGTCGGCCGCCAGCGCGGCGCGGGACTCGGCGGCGGCCACGACGAGCGCGAGCAGACGCTCAATCAGCTGCTCGTCGAGATGGACGGCTTCGCGGCGAACGAGGGCATCATCATCATCGCGGCGACGAACCGCCCCGACATCCTCGACCCGGCGCTCCTGCGCCCCGGCCGCTTCGACCGTCAGATCGTCGTCGACAAGCCGGACGTGCGCGGACGCCTTGCAATCCTCAAGGTACACGCGAAGGGAAAGCCCATCGCGAAGGACGCCGACCTCGACATCCTCGCGCGCCGCACGCCGGGCTTCACGGGCGCGGATCTCGCGAATCTCGTGAACGAGGCGGCGCTGCTCGCCGCGCGCCGCGATAAGCACCAGATCGGCATGACGGAGCTCGAGGAAGCCATCGAGCGCGTCATGGCCGGCCCGGAGCGCAAGAGCCATATCATGAGCGATGAGGAGAAACGCCTCACGGCCTACCACGAGGGCGGCCATACGCTCGTCGGCATGATGCTCGAGCACGCCGATCCCGTGCACAAGGTCACCATCATCCCGCGCGGGCGCGCGGGCGGCTATACGCTCATGCTGCCGAAGGAGGACAGGAACTACGCGACGCGCAGCGAGCTCCTCGACCGGCTCAAGGTCGCGATGGGCGGCCGCGTCGCCGAGGAGGTCGTGCTCAAGGAAATCTCGACGGGCGCCTCGCAGGACATCAAGCAGGCATCGCAGATCGTGCGCAGCATGGTCATGCAGTACGGCATGAGCGATGTGCTCGGCCCGGTATCGTACGGCGAGGGCGCGGATCATCAGGTATTCCTCGGACGCGACCTCAACAACCAGCGCAACTACTCTGAAGAGGTCGCGAGCGAGATCGACAAGGAGGTCCGCCGCATCATGGAGGACGCCTACGAGGCGTGCCGCCAGATCATCACGGAGAACCGCGACAAGCTCGAGCTCATCGCAAACGCCTTGCTCGAGCGTGAGACGCTCACGGCGGCAGAGCTCGAAGAGCTCATGCGCACGGGAAAGCTCCCTAATCCGCCGCAGGACGACGATCATGATGATACGGGCAAGCCGGCCATGACGCCGCTCGCGTCCGCGGAGCCAGTCAGCGCCGCACAGGAGTCGGCTGCGGAGGAGGCGCCTGAACACGCGCCCGCGCCGACCGGCGAGACGGAGCCGAAATTCAACGTCACGCATTACAGCAAGTAGTGTTTTCCCATCCAAGGAAATAAGAGCATGCCAGCCAGAGGGCGGGCATGCTTTTTTACTGTAAGGACAGGCGCACAATGTCCGCAAAGTGGGCGTTTGGGCATGTAGTTTTAGGTTGCCGTTCTTTGCAACGGGCCGTCCTTGCGCTATAATAAGGTGATGAAATGCGAGGGGGAATTTGTTTGAGGCAAGAAATCCTGCGCCTGCTGCGCAAGGCGGGCGATCACTATCTATCCGGTGAGGAAATCGCGGAGACGCTCGGCGTCTCGCGCACGGCGATCTGGAAGCACATCAAGGAACTGCGGCGCGCAGGCTACGACATCGTGAGCCAGGCGCACAGCGGCTATCGCCTCGAGAAATCTCCGGATCTGCTCACGCCAGCGGAGATCGCGCCGCTGCTCAAGACGCGCGTCATCGGCGCGAAGCTCCTCTACAAGGAGGAGACGCGCTCGACGAACGAAGACGCCAAGATCGCGGCGGCCGAGGGCGCGCCGGACGGCACGGTCGTGCTCACGGAGTTCCAGGGGACGGGGCATGGCCGCCTTTCGCGCGGCTGGTTCTGCCCAAAGGGGAAGGGCGTCCTCTTTTCCGTCCTGCTCCGTCCGCAGGATATCCTGCCGCAGGACGCGCCGAAATACACGCTGCTCGCGGCCGTCGCCGTCGTGCGCGCCTGCCGCGCGCGCGGCCTCGACGTCGGCATCAAATGGCCGAACGACGTGCTCGCGGACGGCAAGAAGCTCGTTGGCATCCTCACGGAGATGAGCGCTGAGATGGAGCGCATCCACTACATTGTCATCGGCACAGGCATCAATGTCAACATCGAGGCGGCGGAGTTCGCGCCGGAGATCCGCGAGAAAGCGACCTCGCTCTCCCTGCTAGCGGGCCATCCGCTCGACCGTCGGCAGCTGCTCGCAGACATCCTGCAGGAGATGGAGACACTATCCCTGGATGTGCAGGCGCAGGGATTTGCGCCCGTCCTCGACGAGTGGCGGCGCCTCTCCCTCACGCTCGGGCAGGAGGTGCGCGTGATCGGCGTCAATGAGACGTTCACGGGGCGTGCCGTCGACATCGACGCGGACGGCGCGCTGCTCGTCGATACGGAAACAGGCAGACGGCGCGTGCTCGCTGCCGATGTTTCCATCCGTCCGGCAGACGCGCGGCAGGGCCGCTGAAGGAGGAAACCACTTGTTACTAGTATTCGACATCGGCAACAGCAACATCGTGCTCGGCACCTATGAGGGCCGGAAACTGCTCAAGCATTGGCGCGTCTCGACGGACCGGCAGAAGACGGGCGACGAGTACGGCATGCTCATCAACAACCTGTTCTCCTACCAGGGCATCCGCATGGAGGACATCGACGCCATCATCATCTCCTCCGTCGTGCCGCCGCTCGTCGTGCCGATGATCAAGATGTGCGAACGCTATTTCCACATCAAGCCGCTCGTCGTCGGCCCCGGCATCCGCACGGGCATCCGCCTGCACTATGAGAACCCGCGCGCGATCGGCGCCGACCGCATCGTCAACGTCGTCGGCGCCTACGAAGCCTACGGCGGGCCGCTCATCGTCATCGACATCGGCACGGCGACGACGTTCGACGTCGTCGACACGAACGGCGACTTCCTCGGCGGCGTCATCGCGCCGGGCCTCGGCACCTCGTCGGACGCGCTCTTCGCGCGCGCTTCGCAGCTGCCGCGCATCGAGCTCGTGCCGACGAAGCAGATCATCTGCCGCAACACCATCCAGGGCATGCAGGCGGGCATCATCTTCGGCTACGTCGGCCAGATCGACGGCATCGTGCGCCGCATCAAGCAGGAGTACGGTCATCCCATGAAGGTCATCGCGACGGGCGGCTTCGCGCGCATGATCGCCAGGGAGTCCGTGACCATCGACAAGGTCGACCATTTCCTCACGCTCTCGGGCCTCCAGGTGCTCTACGAGCGCAACGAGGAAAAGCACCGCGAAAGGAACCCGCAGGCATGAGCGACGTATGGAGCATCTGCATCGGCGCGTTCCGCTTCGAGACGCCCGTCTTCCTCGCGCCGATGGCGGGCGTCACGGACACGGCCTACCGCATCATCGCGCACGAGATGGGCTGCCCGCTCTGCTACGCGGAGATGGTGTCGAGCCAGGGCATCCATTTCAGGAATGAGCGCACGCTCTCGATGCTCGCCTCGGAGCCCGGCGAGCGGCCGCTCGCGATGCAGATCTTTGCGAATACGCCGGAGATGGCGGCCGAGGCGGCAAGCTACGTCGAGTCGCTCGGCACGGCCGACATCCTCGACTTCAACATGGGCTGTCCCGCGCCGAAGATCGTCAAGAACGGCGAGGGCTCCGCGCTCATGCGTGAGCCGGAAAAGGCGGAGCGCATCCTCGCGGCCATCCGCCGCGCGGTGAAGATGCCCGTGACCGTCAAGATGCGCATGGGCTGGGACGCGGCGCATGTCAATGTCGTCGAGCTTGCAAGGCGCGCCGAGGCCGCGGGCGTCGATGCCATCGCCGTGCACGGCCGGACGCGCGAGCAGTTCTATCGCGGCAAGGCGGACTGGGACATCATCCGCCGCGTCAAGGAGGCCGTGCGCGTGCCCGTCATCGCCAACGGCGACGTGCGTACCTATGACGACCTCGCGGCCATTCGCGCGGCGACGGGCTGCGACGCCGTCATGATCGGCCGCGCGGCGCAGGGGAATCCCTGGATTTTCCGCCAGCTCACGCACTACCTCAGGACGGGCGAGCGCCTGCCGGGGCCGACGCTGCACGAGCGCGCCGCGGTGCTGCTGCGCCACCTCGACCTCCTGCTGAAATACAAGGGCGACTACGTCGGCCCGCGCGAGATGCGCAAGCACGCGACCTGGTACACGCGCGGCATCGTCCACGGCGCCATCCTGCGCGACCGCTTCAACAAGGCGACGACGCGCGAGGATTTCGTGGACATTCTCAGAGAATATTTTGACTATGACGCCTGAGCGGCTGCCGCTCAGACTGGAAAGGAAGATTTTCATGGCAGAGGAAGAAAAGAAGGAATCCGTTTACCTGACGTACAGCGAGGAGGAGAAAAAGGAGCTCGAGGCGCTCAACGTGGGCTACCGCGAGTTCCTCAGCAAGTGCAAGACGGAGCGCGAGAGCGTCCGGGAGGCCGTGCGCCAGGCGGAGGCCGCAGGCTACCGCGACCTCGCGGGACTCATCGAGGGCGGCGAGCGACTCCAGCCGGGCGACAAGGTCTATGCCGTCAACATGAAGAAGGCCATCGTCCTCTTTCAGATCGGCGAGGCGCCGCTCGCGGACGGCATGAACATCCTCGGCGCGCACATCGACACCTGCAGCCTCGACGTCAAGCAGAACCCGCTCTACGAGGACGGCGGGCTCGCCTACCTCGATACCCACTACTACGGCGGCATCAAGAAATACCAGTGGACGGCGCTGCCGCTTGCGCTGCACGGCGTCGTCGTGAAGAAGGACGGCACGGTCGTCGACATCTGCATCGGTGAGTCGGAGGACGATCCCGTGTTCTGCGTGACCGACCTGCTCATCCATCTCTCGCAGGAGCAGATGAAAAAGACGGGCGCCAAGGTCGTCGAGGGTGAGGACCTCGACATCCTCGTCGGCAACTACCCGCTGAAGAAAGAGGACAAGGAGAGCGTCAAGGCGGGCGTGCTCGCCCTCATCGAGCAGAAATACGGCTTTGCGGAGGAGGACTTCCAGTCCGCCGAGCTGCGCCTCGTGCCGGCGGGCAAGGCGCGCGAGCTCGGCTTCGACCGCAGCATGACGCTCGCCTACGGGCAGGACGACCGCGTCTGCGCCTACACCTCCCTGCGCGCGATGCTCGAGAACACGAGCAAGCGCCGCACCTCCTGCTGCCTGCTCGTCGACAAGGAGGAGATCGGCAGCGTCGGCGCGACGGGCATGCAGTCGCGTTTCTTCGAGAATACCGTCGCCGAGCTCATGCGCCTCGTAACTGGCACGGAGAGCGACCTCGCCCTGCGCCGCTGCCTCGCGAACTGCAAGATGCTCTCCTCCGATGTCTCGAGCGCCTACGACGCGCTCTACGCGAGTGCCTATGACAAGAAGAATGTCGCCTACCTCGGCCGCGGCATGGTCTTCAATAAATTCACCGGCGCGCGCGGCAAGAGCGGCAGCAACGACGCGAACGCCGAATACCTCGGCGAGCTCCGCCGCATCCTCGAGATAAAGGGCGTCCGCTACCAGCTCGCCGAGCTCGGCAAGGTCGACCTCGGCGGCGGCGGTACGATCGCCTACATCATGAGCCTCTACGGCATGCAGGTCGTAGACTCCGGCGTCGGCGTCCTCTCCATGCACGCGCCCTGGGAGGCGACGAGCAAGGTCGATGTCTACGAGACGAAAAAGGGCTACATGGCATTCCTCGAGCTCGCGTGAGGTGATATGGCTGCGAATCTTCGGAACGTGAAATGGCGCATGCGCGCCGCAAATAAAATTTGAAATCGCAGTCCCGCTATGCTAAAATAAGTCTCGTCAAGATGTAAATGCGATGACGGAGAGAGTACCGCGAGGGGAAACCGCAAGCGAGCCGGGTGAGGTGGGAGCCGGCGGGGAGTAGCCTGGCGCGAAGATCGCTCCTGAGCAGCGGGCTGAACGAGGAGTAGGCTTCGCCGTGTTTCCGCGTTAGGGAATAACAGATGCTGGTCTGTGAAATAGGTGGTTGATTGATGTGCGTATGAGCCTTCATCCTGTTTTGGGATGGAGGCTTTTTTGTGGATAGGGCATCTTTGGGAAGCGCAGCACCCGCCTGCGTTTTCCAAGGGCCCATGAGGAGGAATTCGTTTGTATAAGAAAGTCGACACGAACCTCAATTTCGTGGATAGGGAACAGGAAGTCCTGAAATTCTGGAAGGAGCATGACATCGCGCAGAAGGCCATCGATCAGCGCGAGGGCAGCGATACGTTCACGTTCTACGATGGCCCGCCGACGGCGAACGGCAAGCCGCACATCGGCCATGTGCTGACGCGCGTCATCAAGGATATGCTGCCGCGCTTCGCCTCGATGAAGGGCAAGAAGGTTTTGAGGAAGGCGGGCTGGGACACGCACGGCCTGCCCGTCGAGCTCGAGGTCGAGAAGGCCATCGGCATCAACGGCAAGGAGCAGATCGAGGCGTACGGCATCGAGCCGTTCATTAAGAAATGCCGCGAGTCGGTCTGGAAGTACAAGGGCATGTGGGAGGAGTTCTCCGATGTCGTCGGCTTCTGGGCGGACATGGAGCATCCCTATATCACCTATGAGAACGATTTCATCGAGTCCGAGTGGTGGGCGCTCAAGGAGATCTGGAAGAAAGGCCTGCTCTACGAGGGTTACAAGGTCGTCCCGTACTGCCCGCGCTGCGGCACGCCGCTCTCCTCGCACGAGGTCGCGCAGGGCTACAAGGACGTCACGGAGCGCTCGGCGATGGTCGAGTTCGGCGTAAAGGGCGAGCCGGATACCTGCTATCTCGCCTGGACGACGACGCCCTGGACGCTGCCGTCGAACCTCGCGCTCTGCGTGAATCCTGAGGTCGACTATGTGAAGGTGCAGGTCGGGGAGAAGAAATACATCCTCGCCGAGGCGCTCGTCGAGAAAGTGTTCGAGGACGTGCCGGGCGAGCGCACGGTGCTCGCGCGCTGCAAGGGCAAGGAACTCGAGGGCAGGGAGTACGAGCCGCTCTATCCCTACGCCGTCGGCAAGATGAAGCAGGGCAAGAAATCTTTCATCGTGCTCTGCGACGACTACGTCACGACGGAGGACGGCACGGGCATCGTCCACATGGCGCCGGCCTTCGGTGAGGACGATAACCGCGTCTGCATGAAATACGGCGTGGGCTTCGTGAATTTCGTCAACAGCAAGGGCGAGCTCACGGAGGACACGGACTGGCCGGGCGTCTTTGTCAAGAAGGCCGACCCGCTGATCCTCAAGGATCTCGAGGAGAAGGGCAAACTCTTCAAGGCGCCGGAGTTCACGCACAGCTACCCGCACTGCTGGCGCTGCGATACGCCGCTCCTCTACTACTCGTTCCCGACCTGGTTCATCAAGATGACGGCGGTCAAGGACGAGCTCGTCGCGAACAACAACACCGTCAACTGGATCCCGAAGTCCATCGGCCAGGGGCGCTTCGGCAACTGGCTCGAGCACGTGCAGGACTGGGGCCTCTCGCGCAACCGCTACTGGGGCACGCCGCTCCCTGTCTGGGTCTGCCCTGACTGCGGCGAGCAGCACGTCATCGGCTCCATCGCCGAGCTCAAGGAGATGAGCGACAACTGCCCCGACGATATCGAGCTGCACCGTCCGTACATTGATAACGTCACGATCAAATGCCCGAAGTGCGGCAAGGAGATGCACCGCGTCAAGGAAGTCATCGACTGCTGGTTCGACTCCGGCTCCATGCCGTTCGCGCAGTGGCATTATCCGTTCGAGAATAAAGAAATCTTCGAGCGGCGCTTCCCCGCGGACTTCATCTCCGAGGCCGTCGATCAGACGCGCGGCTGGTTCTACTCGCTCATCGCGATTTCGACACTGCTCTTCCACAAGGCGCCCTACAAGAACGTCATCGTGCTCGGCCATGTGCAGGACAAGGAAGGCCGCAAGATGAGCAAGTCGAAGGGCAACGCCGTCGACCCGATGGACGCGCTCAGGAAGCACGGCGCCGACGCCATCCGCTGGTACTTCTACGAGAACAGCGCGCCCTGGCTGCCGAACCGCTTCCACGACGACGCCGTGCAGGAGGGCCAGCGCAAGTTCATGGGTACGCTCTGGAACACCTACGCGTTCTTCGTGCTCTACGCGAATATCGACAAGTTCGACGCGACGCAGCACACGCTCGACTACGAGAAGCTCTCCGTCATGGACAAATGGTGCCTCTCGCGCCTCAACACGATGGTCAAGGAAGTCGACAGCGACCTCTCGCACTACCGCGTGACCGAGGCCGCCAAGGCGCTCGAGACGTTCGTCGACGAGCTCTCGAACTGGTACGTGCGCCGCTGCCGCAGCCGCTTCTGGACCAAGGGCATGGAGCAGGACAAGGTGAACGCCTACATGACGCTCTACACCGCGCTCGTCACGACGGCCAAGGCCGCTGCGCCGATGATCCCCTTCATGACGGAGTCCATCTATCAGAACCTCGTGCGCTCCATCGACAAGGATGCGCCCGAGTCCGTCCATCTCTGCGACTTCCCGCAGGCGAACGAGGCGTATATCGACGCGGCGCTCGAGAAAAACATGGGCGAGGTTCTCGAGATCGTCGTGCTCGGCCGCGCCGCGCGCAACGAGGCAAACATCAAGAACCGCCAGCCCATCGGCATGATGTACGTCAAGGCCGAGACCGTCCTGCCGGAGTATTTCCGCCAGATCGTCGAGGGCGAGCTCAACGTCAAGCACGTCGAGTTCAAGGACGATATGGAGGCCTATCTCACCTACAAGCTCAAGCCGCAGTTCCGCGTGCTCGGGCCGAAGGTCGGCAAGAAGATGGGCGCCATCCAGAAAGCGCTCAAGGGACTCAGCGGCCACGCGGCCAAGGAGGAGCTCGACAGCACGGGGAAACTCGTGCTCCATCTCGCGGACGGCGACGTCACGCTCACGCCTGAGGACGTCGAGATCACGATGGCGCAGACGGAGGGCTACAACTGCCAGCGCTACGGCGGCGTGACCATCGCGCTCGAGACGACGCTCTCCCCTGAGCTCATCGAGGAGGGCTTCGTGCGCGAGATCATCAGCAAGATCCAGACCATGCGCAAGGAAAACGGCTACGAGGTCACCGACCACATCGCCGTCTTCCTCGCAGGCAACGAGAAGCTCGCAGCCCTCGTGAAGAAAAACGAGGCAGAGCTCCGGCGCGTCACGCTCGCCGACAGCGTCAGCTACGGCAAGCTCGACGGCCATCAGAAGGAATGGAACATCAACGGCGAGACCGTCACACTCGCCATCCAGTGATCATGTAAGAACACGGTGCGGCGCATCGAACCGCACTGCGGCATGGAACATGTTTCCGAGCGGCGCAGTGTAGAACATCGTCAATTCATTTTGACGCGTGAAGCGGTGCATTCAGGAGGTGTGCAGTATGGAAGCGAAGGACAAGGGAACAAAGGCGGCGCAGGGGGACGCCCATCGCCACACGCAGGGCCATCCCCATGGCCATGTGCATTCCCATACCCAGACCAAGGCCGTGCTCAACCGCATGGCGCGCCTCATCGGCCACCTCGAATCCATCCGCAAGATGGTCGAGGATGGCCGCGACTGCAGCGACGTCCTCGTCCAGCTCGCCGCCGTCGACAGCGCCATCAAGGGCGTCGGCCGCCTCATCCTCAAGGATCACATCAGCCACTGCATCGTCCATGCCGTCGAGGATCACGACGAGGAAGCCATCGCGCACCTCAACAAGGCCATCGACCAGTTCTTGAAGTAGCGGGGGCGCATGAATCAACAAGCCAGCTTGCCTACCCAGAATGATGATGAGAAACTCCAATCATCACGGTAGGCAGCTGGCTTATTTACTGCAAGGACGGGTGCCCAATGTCCACAAAGTGGACGTTTATGCGTTGAGTTTACTTTGTAAATCCCCAAGAACGAAAGCCGCAGGCGCAGCGGGGGCGGGCCGCTTCTTGAATTTTTCCGAAGGAAATGATAAGATATAAGCGCAGGCAGATTGCGTTCTGCGCTTTTTTTATGCTTTGAGGAGGGCTTTTATGGAAAAGTATGATGTAGTTGTCGTGGGCGGCGGCCCGGCGGGGGTGATGACGGCGTATGAGCTCATCGAGAAGAAGCCGTCGCTCCGGATTCTCGTGCTTGAGAGCGGCAAGGATATCTATCATCGCGTCTGTCCGATTTCCGCGGGCAAGGTGAAGAGCTGCATCGGCTGCAAGCCCTGCAGCATCATGCGCGGCTTCGGCGGCGCGGGCGCGTTCTCCGACGGCAAGTACAATTTCACGACGAAGTTCGGCGGCTGGCTCAACGAGTATCTCGATGATGAGGCGGTCATGGATCTCATCCGCTATGTCGATGCGATCAACTGCAAGCACGGCGCGCCCGTGAAGGTCTTCACGACGAAGGGCTCGTCGCTCGGCAAGCGGGCGCTCGAGCACGATCTGCACCTGCTCGAGGCGAGCGTGCGTCATCTCGGTACGGAGAACAACCTCAAAATGCTCGAGGCGACGTATGAATATCTGAAGGAAAAGGTGACGTTCCGCTTCGAGTGTCCCGTGGCGCATCTGTGTTCCGACGGCAAGGGGGAAAACGCCGTCGAACTCGAGAGCGGCGAGCGCATCGCGGCGGAGTATCTCGTCGTCGCGCCGGGACGTGCGGGCGCGGAGTGGTTCAGCAACGAGTGCGACCGGCTCGGACTCCGGCAGGAGAACAACCGCGTCGATGTCGGCGTGCGCGTCGAGGTGCCGGACGAGGTCTGGAACGATATCACCTCGCAGGTCTACGAGGCGAAGCTCGTCTACCGCACGAAGCGGTACGGCGATTTCGTGCGGACGTTCTGCATGAATCCGCACGGCCATGTGGTCATGGAGAATACGGACGGCATCGTGACGGTCAACGGCCATTCGTACAGCGATCCGAAGCTGCAGAGCCGCAATACGAATTTCGCGCTGCTCGTCTCGAACCATTTCACGGAGCCGTTCAAGGAGCCGCATCAGTACGGCAAGCGAATCGCGTCGTTCTCGAATATGCTCGGCGGCGGCATCATCGTGCAGCGCTACGGCGATCTCATCAAAGGGCGGCGCACGAACGCGCACCGCATGGCGAAGAGCTTCACGCGCCCGACGCTCGCGGCGACGCCGGGCGATCTCTCGCTCATCCTGCCGAAGCGCCATCTCGACAACATCATCGAGATGATCCAGCAGCTCAACTACGTCGCGCCCGGCATGACGAATGACGATACGCTGCTCTACGGCGTAGAGGTGAAGTTCTACAGCTCGCGCGTCGTGCTGAGCAAGCAGCTCGAGACGAAGCTGCCGAATGTCTTCGCCATCGGCGACGGCGCGGGCGTCACGCGCGGCCTGTCACAGGCGGGCGCGAGCGGCGTCTACGTCGCCCGCACGATCCTCGGCCGCCTTGGCTGAGTCTGCGGCGCTGGCGTTGCGGCAATGGCTGTGCTTCGCGGCGTTGCTGAAACTTTTCCTTGACAAAGCGCGCGGGCAAGACTAATATAATGGACAAGAGGTTTTACCTGCAGGATAACCTTTACAAAGGAATCATCGACAAGGGCGTCGATTTCGCGATATGCGGAGTCGGCGCTCTTTTTGTTCTTTCGTAAGGAGGCGGGACGTGCGAGGAAGCGCGGCGCCCGGCCTCACGAAAGGGGCGGGCACGCCTGTGCCTGCCGGTGGAATGATGAGAAAGGGTGAGACATTATGTTTTCACGCAGAAGCAAAATCGCCAGTGCGGCGGCGCTGGGCCTCGGGCTCGCGACGGCTGCGCCGCATGCTCTGGCCGCGGAGGCGGCTGACGCCGGGCGCTTCGTGGCGGTAGATACCATCTGGGTGCTCCTCGGCGCGGCGCTCGTCTTCTTCATGCAGCCTGGTTTCGCGATGGTCGAGACGGGCCTCACGCGGGCGAAGAACGCCGGCAACATCGTCATGAAGAATGTCATGGACTTCGCGCTCGGCACGGTGGTCTTCTGGGTCATCGGCTTCGGCCTGATGTTCGGCGATGACATCAGCGGCATCATCGGCGCGCCGGATTTCTTCATACAGAACTGGCAGGTCGCGGACGACGCGGGCTATCCGACGATGGCGTATGTGATTTTCCAGACGGTGTTCTGCGCGACGTCGGCGACAATCGTCTCCGGCGCGATGGCAGAGCGCACGAAGTTCTCCGCTTACTGCATTTACAGCATCCTCATCAGCATGATCATCTACCCGGTCACGGGTCATTGGATCTGGGGCGGCGGCTGGCTCGGCGAGATGGGCTTCCATGATTTCGCCGGTTCCACGGCTGTCCACATGGTCGGCGGCATCTGCGCGTTCGTCGGCGCCTACATGCTCGGCGCGCGTATCGGCAAGTACAACAAGGACGGCTCCGTCAACGCCATCCCGGGCCACAGCCTGACGCTCGCGGCGCTCGGCGTGTTCATCCTCTGGTTTGCATGGTTCGGGTTCAACGGCTGCTCGACGGTCTCGATGTCCGGCGATGAGACGCTCGTCTCGGCTGCGTCGATTTTCGTCACGACGAACCTCGCGGCCGCGACGGCGACGGTCACGGTCATGGTGCTCACGTGGCTGCGCTACGGCCATCCGGATGTCTCGATGACGCTCAACGGCTCGCTCGCAGGCCTCGTCGCGATTACCGCGGGCTGCGATGCCGTGAGCCCCGTAGGCTCGTTCTTCATCGGCCTCATCGCCGGTATCGTCGTTGTCTTTGCCGTCGAGTTCATCGACCAGAAGCTCAAAGTCGATGATCCGGTCGGCGCGGTCGCTGTCCACGGCGTCTGCGGCGCGCTCGGCACGATCCTCACGGGCCTCTTCGCTGTGAAGGACGGCCTGCTCTACACGGGCGAGGCGCATTTCTTCCTCGTGCAGGTGCTCGGCGTTGTCGCCGTCGCCATCTATGTCGCGGTCGTCATCACGATCGTATTCAGCATCCTCAAGGCCACGATCGGCCTGCGCGTCTCGGCGAAGGAGGAGATCTCCGGCCTCGACTTCGAGGAGCACGGCCTCGCGTCCGCCTATGCGGACTTCATGCCGATGCCCGAGGTGCCCGGCTCGACGTCGGCGCCGACGCCGATCGACAGCGCGGAGGCGCCGGAGCCTGTGACGGTCACGCAGACGGTGACGCCGGGCGGCAAGGCCATCACCTGCGTCTCGATCGTCACGGCGCGCGAGCGCTTCGAGGCGCTCAAGAATGCGCTCGAGGGCATCGGCATCACGGGCATGACGGTGACGCCGGTCTCGGGCTACGGCCTGCAGAAAGGTCACAGCGAGATGTACCGCGGCGCGCAGGTCGCGTCGAAGCTCATCCCGAAGATCCAGGTGAAGGTCGTCGTCTCCGCGATCCCGCCGCAGACGGTCATCGATACGGCGAAGAAAGTCCTACATACGGGCCATTACGGCGACGGCAAGATCTTCGTCACGCCGGTCACGAATGTCGTCAAGATCCGCACGGGCCAGGAGGGCTTCGATGCTTTGCAGGATTTCCCTGCAAAGGATGAGTAAAGACCTGTCTCAGTAGTGGTAGTATACCGCTTGACATAGGAAGAAAGCGCCTGCCTCGGCGCAGGTTTCCTTTCCCGGAAACCTGCGGAGGCAGGCGCTTTTGTTGTGCGGCGAAGCCAATAGGTTTGGCGTTTCCTCGTTTGAGAAGGGGCGTGAGATGCGGCGGTGTGCAATATGTTGCACGCCGGAGGAGCGCGCGGCTGATGTCATGGTGACAGGCCGGAGCATTAAGGAATCACTGATTGAGATGCCGGGCATTCATGTTTGTAGCTTCAGCGGTTTCGAAAGATACCACAAATGAAAGCGCCCCCATTCCCGTTTGGGAAAGGGGGCGACTGCCAGGCGCTGGATTATTTGATGACGGAGCCAGGATATTTCAGCGTGGCGAAGTAGTCGTCAAGCGTCTCGGCGCGGCGGATGAGCTCGATGCTGCCGTCCTCGCGGAGCAGGAGCTCGGCGCACCAGAGCTTGCCGTTGTAGTTGAAGCCCATCGCACTGCCGTGCGCGCCGGTGTCATGGATGATGACGAGGTCGCCGATGTCGATTTTCGGCAGCATACGGTCGATGGCGAATTTGTCGTTGTTCTCGCAGAGCGAGCCCGTGACGTCGTATTTGTGGTCGCAGGGCGCCGTTTCCTTGCCGGCGATCGTGATGTGGTGGTAGGCGCCGTACATCGCGGGGCGCATGAGATTCGCCATGCAGGAGTCGAGGCCGATGTAGTCTTTGTAGGTCTTTTTCTCGTGGATGGCCGTCGAGACGAGCCAGCCGGAGGGGCCGGTGATGGCGCGGCCGCTCTCGGTGAGGATCGCGACGTCGCCGAGACCGGCGGGGACCATGAGCTCATCGTAGAGCTTGTGGATGCCCTCGCCGATCTCCATGAGGTCGAGCGGCTCCTCCTCGGGGCGGTAGGGGATGCCGAAGCCGCCGCCGAGGTTCACGAACTCGACGTGGATGCCGAGGCGCTCCTTGAGCTCGCGCGCGAGCGTGAACATGAGCTTCGCCGTGAAGAGGAACGCCTCTGTGCGGCGTTCGTTCGAGGCGACCATCGTGTGCAGGCCGAAGCGCTTGACGCCCTTTTCCTGCGCCATCTGGTAGGCCTCGAAGAGCTGGTCGCGCGTGAGGCCATACTTTGCCTCGGTCGGCTTGCCGATGATGTCGTTGCCCTCCATGAGGTCGCCGGGATTGTAGCGGAAGCAGAGGCACTGCGGCAGGCCGGCGTTCTGCTCGAGGTAGTCGAGGTGGCTGATGTCGTCGAGGTTGATGATGGCGCCGAGCTCGATGGCTTTCTGGAACTCATCGGCGGGCGTATCGTTTGAGGTGAGCAGGATCTCCTCGCCCTTGATGCCGGAGACGTCGGAGAGCACGAGCTCGGCGAGGCTGCTGCAGTCCGTGCCCGCACCCTCCTCGTGGAGAATCTCCAGGATGCGCGGATTCGGCAGCGCCTTGACAGCGAACTGCTCGCGGAAGCGCGGCGCCCAGGCGAAGGCCTTCTGCAGCGCGCGGATGCTCGCGCGGATTTTCTTCTCGTCGTAGATATGGAACGGTGTGGGATATTTTTTGACGACCTCGCGCAGCTCGGCGAGCGTCAGCGGGAATGTTTTTTCGGACATGGTCAGGTAGCCTCCTAAAAAGAAGCGGCAGGCGCCGCGTCGACGGCAGGCTTCGGCTGGCATCGCGCGGTGCGCACGTGGCAACCGCGCGGCTTGCTTTTGCCTGTAAAAATGTAAATCAATTATAACAAAATATACATACCTGTGTCAATTTCTATTCCATGAAAGTTGTATCAGAGAGCGCGCTGCGGCGAAGTGTGGCGGAGGGCTGCGCCTGCGGCTTGCGCTCTTGGGGATTTACGTAATATAATAGGAGGAAATCATGATGTGTTGGCAAAAAGGAGGCGCGGCATGCGGAGGATTTTTTCATTTCTGAAGTTTTTCCGGCGGGATCTCGCGGTGCTGCTCATGGCGGCGAAGCAGCCGGAGACACCGGGGCGCGTGCGCGTGTTCTTCCTGCTCGCAATCCTCTATTTCCTGAGCCCCATCGATCTCATCCCCGATACGATACCCGTCGTCGGTGTGCTCGATGATGCGGTGCTCGTGCCGGCGGCGGTCTGCGCGCTCCTGCGTCTGTTGCCGCCGGCGGTGCGGCAGCGGTCGGAGTACGAGGCGGATCTCCTGCTGCGTCACGGCGGGGCCATTCTCGCTGTCGCCGGGCTCCTCGTCCTGCTCTGGCTTGCGCTCATCATCTGGGGAATATATCATTTGTTCGCGTGAGCAGGGGACGAGAGGAGGCGCGCTGCTGCCGTGACGCGACGGGGATGGCGCGCTGCGGTGTATGCGGGGCTGTTTGAGGGTGTCGCGGCGAGGGAACATTTGCCAGGTTCGCTAATATTATAGAAGGAAATAGGAAAGCGCCTTGTCCGGGCGCTGTTTTTTGAGAGGTGTGCGTGTTGCGTTTGTATATTGCCGAGAAGCCGAGCATGGGGCGGGAGATTGCGAAGTGCCTGAACGGGCCGGTCGCGCGCCATGACGGCTATCTCGTGACCGGCGAGGGCGTGGTGACGTGGCTCTTCGGTCACATCCTGCGCCAGGCGGAGCCGCAGGAGTACGATGCGCGCTACAAGCGGTGGCGCGCAGAGGATCTGCCCATCCTGCCGCAGGCGTGGAAGCTCTATGTCGCGAAGGGCAGCGAGAAGCAGTTCGCCGTCGTGAAGAACCTCATCGCGAAGGCCGACGAGATCGTCCATGCGGGCGATCCGGATCGCGAGGGACAGCTGCTCGTCGACGAGGTGCTCGACTATCTCGGCAACGAGAAGCCCGTGAAGCGCATCCTGCTCAACGCACTCGACGAAAAGAGCATCAAGAGCGCGAACGCGCATCTGCGCGACAATGCGGCGTTCTATCCGCTCAAGCAGTCGGCGCTCGCCCGCGCCCGCGCGGACTGGCTCATCGGCATGAATCTCTCGCGCGCCTACACGCTCGCGGCGCGGCGCGCGGGCCACGCGCGGCTCGTGCTGCCCGTCGGCCGCGTCAAGACGCCGACGCTCGCGCTCGTCGTGCGGCGCGAGCGGGAGATCGAGCATTTCAAGCCCGTCGATTACTACACGATCAAGGCGACGTTCGCGCATGCGAACGGCAGCTTCACCGCGCAGTGGAAGCCGCGTGACACCATCGCGGGGCTCGATAGCGAGAACCGCCTCATCGACAAGGCGGTGGCGGAGCAGATGCTCCATACATTCTCCGAAGCGCCGCGTGAGGGTACCGTCACGGGCTACACGCGCGCGAAGAAGCAGGAGAGCGCGCCGCTTCCCTTTTCTCTCTCGAGTCTGCAGGTGCTCGCGGGCAAGCGGTTCGGCTACGAGCCGCAGCTCGTGCTCGATACGGCGCAGAAGCTCTACGAGAAGAAGCTCACGACGTACCCGCGCTCGGACTGCGAGTATCTGCCGCTGAACCAGTTCGGCGAGGCGAAGACCATCCTCGCGAATCTGCGGCAGGCGGAGGGGACGGAGCTTGCGTCCTGGGCAGCGGGCGCGGACCCGGCGCGCAAGAGCCGCGCCTGGAACGATAAGAAAATCTCCGCGCACCATGCCATCATCCCGACGACAGTGCGCGTGAACCCGGAGACGCTGCCCGCGACGGAGCGCAACCTCTACACGCTCATCGCGCGCGGCTACCTCGCGCAGTTCTACCCGAACCATGTCTACGACCAGACAAAGGTCGAGGTCACCTATAAAGACGAGCTCTTCACCGCGAGCGGCCGCACGGAGCGCGATCCCGGCTGGAAGATCATGTACCAGGCGAAAGCGCGGCAGGCCGCGGGCGAGGAGAAAGACGAGGTGGAGGAAAAGCGCGAGGCGGATGAGACGGACGGCACGCTGCCCGCGATGAAAAAGGGCGACGGCGTCGCCTATACGCAGGGCGAGCTCAAAGAGAGCGTCACGAAGCCGCCCGTGCGCTTCACACCGGCAACGCTGCTCGCGGGCATGAAGGAAATCCATAAATACGTCAAGAACCCCGAGGCGAAAAAGCAGCTCAAGGATGTCTACGGCATCGGCACCGAGGCAACGCGCGCGACCATCATCGACGATCTCATCCGGCGGCGCTTCCTGCGCCCGCAGGGCAAGAAGAAATACCTCATCCCCGAGCCGTCCGCCTACCTGCTCATCGATGCGCTGCCCGATGAGATGACGTACCCGGACTCCACGGCCATCTGGGAGGATCGCCTGCACTCGCTGTCGGAGGGCGAGGGCACGCTCGACGAGTTCCTCGCGGCGCAGATCGCGTTCACGAAGAAGCTCTGCGAAAAGGCGCTCGACCTCAAGCTCGAGGTCAAGGGCGAGAACGTATGCCCGCGCTGCCATAAGGGCGTCCTCCAGCAGCGCAAGGGCAAGAACGGCATCTTCTGGGGCTGCAGCAACTACCCGCGCTGCCGCCTGACCTGCAGCGACAAGGACGGTAAGCCGGATCTCGCCGAGGCGAAGGCGCGCGCGGCGGGCGGCTGGCAGAGCGGCGCGGAGCGCGGAGACGCTGCGCTTGTCTCGCCGTGGCGCAGCGCGCGTGCTGCCGCCTACCAGGCCGGGCAGGGCGGTGCGGCGGCTGCTCAGCGGCAGGGGAGCGACGCGGCAAATGCCTCTTCGCAGCAGCCTGTCGCGGATACTTCCACAGCCTCCGCCGCGCCGACGGCCGCCGACTGGGCGGAGCTCAACGACCTCTTCGGCCCGCCCGTCCCCTTCGCGGGCAAAGGGCGCGGCTACGGGGACAAGCCGAAATACTCCGCAAGCCCGCTCGAAAAGATGGCGCAGGAAAAAACGCCCGCGCCGGACGCCGTCCTCTGCCCGCACTGCCGTGAGGGACACCTGCGGCGCGTGCGCGGCAAGAACGGCTACTTCTGGGGCTGCAGCAACTACCCGCGCTGCACCGCCACCTTTGACGACGATCACGGAAAGCCGGCACTCGGCTGAGGCTTCAGAGGTGTGGCAGGACAGGGGAGAGATTGCGTATGTTGGAGGCAGGACACGATATGTCCGAGTGGCGGACATTTTCATGTGGCTTCTGTTGGATTGATTAAGAAAGGAATACTTCCATGGAACAGACATTCACAGCACTCGGGCTGCCGGAGCCGCTCGCGGCGGCGCTCAGGGCGCAGGGAATCCTGACGCCGCTGCCGGTGCAGACGGCCGCTGTGCCGCGCCTGCTCGCGGGAGAGAATCTCCTCGTGCAGGCGCCGACGGGGACGGGCAAGACGCTTGCCTATCTCCTGCCCATCCTCGCGCGCCTCGATGCGGCGCTGCCGCAGGTGCAGGCCGTCGTGCTCGCGCCGACACAGGAGCTCTCCATGCAGATCGCGCGTACGGCGCGGGAACTCGCGCAGGCGGCGGGCATCCCCGTGCGCGTGCTCGGGCTTATCGGCGGCGCGAGCATCAAGCGGCAGCTGGAGAAGCTCAAGGAAAAGCCGCAGCTCGTCGTCGGCACGACGGGGCGCATCCTCGAGCTCGCGCAGAAGGGCAAGCTGAAGCTCTCAGGTGTGCGGTCGCTCGTGCTCGACGAGTTCGACCGGCTGCTCGACAAGCAGGGCGGCGAGGAGACAGCGGCGTTCGTACAGCGCCTGCGCCGGGAGGCGCCGGAGGCGCCGCATTACGCGCTCTTTTCCGCGACAGCGACGAAGCTCGCGTGCGAGCGGGCGGCCTTCCTCGGCGCGCCGGTGCGCATCACGATCGAGGGGGCGGCGCATGTGCCGTCCACGATCCGTCACTACGCCGTCATGACGCCGTTCCGCGAGAAGGCCGAGCGCGTGCGGCGGCTCACGCGGCGGCTCGGCGTGCGGCGCGGCATCGTGTTCCTGGGCCGCGCGTTCGACGCGGAACGGACGCTCGCGAAGCTCCGCTACGATGGCGTGCGGGCGGAGGCGCTCGTCGGCACCGCGGACAAGATGGCGCGGCAGAAGGCCATCGCGGATTTCCGCCGCGGGCGCGTCACGCTGCTCCTCGCGACGGATGTTGCGGCGCGAGGGCTCGACCTCCCGGAGGTCGATACGGTATTCAACCTCGACCTGCCGGAGGACGCGCGCACTTATCTGCACCGCGCGGGCCGCACGGGGCGCGCGGGCCGGGAGGGGCGCGTCATCACGCTCGCGGACTATCGCGAGGCGGAGAAGCTCACGCGCCTTTCCCGCCAGCTCGGTTTTGACTTTTCACCGCTCAAGCCGCAAAAGCAAGGGCGACGCTGAGTTGAATAAAAACGCGCGCAAAGGCCACATAGCAGCCATTGGTGCGCATCATTTTCCACTGACATACACAGGGGGTAACTTACATCCATGGACATCGTGCCGATCCTCATGCAGCTCGTGCTCGTCGCGTTCCTCATTTTCATGAACGGTTTTTTCGTTGCGGCGGAGTTCTCCATCGTGAAGATCCGTCCGTCGCGCCTGGAGACGCTCATCCAGGAGGGGAACAAGCGCGCGGTTTACGCGAAAAAGCTCAGCGATCATCTCGACTCCTCGCTCTCGGTCACGCAGCTCGGCATCACGCTCGCCTCCCTCGGCCTCGGCTGGGTCGGCGAGCCGGCCGTCGCGACGCTCATCCTGCCCGTCACGCAGGCGCTCGGACTCGCGGACGCCGTCGGGCACACCGTCGCGCTCGCGCTCGCGTTCGCCATCATCACGGGCGGCCATATCGTGCTCGGCGAGCTCACGCCGAAGACGATGGCCATCCAGAGCGTCGAGAAAATCGTGCTGACTGTCGCGCTGCCCATGCTCATCTTCGAGCGCGTCATGTATCCGTTCGTCTGGCTGCTCAACCATGTCGCGAACTGGGTCGCGCACCGGCTCGGCTTCGAGACGGATGGCGACGGCGAGGAGGCGCACACGGAGGAGGAGATCCGCCTGCTCATGGAGGAGAGCTACAAGCAGGGGCTCATCGACGACACGGAGGCGGACTTCGTCGACAACGTCTTTGACTTCACCGACCTCAATGTGCGCGAGATCATGACGCCGCGCACGGACATGGTCTGCCTCGACCTCAGCGATGATCTCGACACGAACCTCCATATCATCTTCGAGGAGCAGCTCACGCGCTATCCGCTCTGCAAGGAGGACAAGGATCATATCGTCGGCTTCCTGCATGTCAAGGATCTCATGAAAGCGCTCTACACGACGCCGGGCCGCCGCGTGAGCCTGCGCCGTCTCGCGCGCAAGGCGCTCGTCGTGCCGGACAGCATGGATGTGAGCGTGCTCCTCAAGACCATGCAGAAAAAGCGCGCGCAGATGGCCATCGTCGTCGACGAGTACGGCGGCACGGCGGGCATGGTGACGCTCGAAGACATCGTCGAGGAGATCGTCGGTGACATCCAGGACGAGTTTGACGAGGAGCGGCCGACCGCGGAGCAGCGCGCGCCGCGCATCTTCTCCGTCGACGCGAAGATGCTGCTCGAGGAGCTCGAGGACATCCTTGAGATCGACATCGACGACGTGGAGGTCGACTCTGTCGGCGGCTGGCTCTATGCCCAGCTCGGCACAGAGCCGCGCATCGGGCAGATGGCGGCCTACCGCGGACATATCTTCTACGTGGAGGAGATCGACGGCGTGCGCATCACGCGCGTGCGCATCCACCGCGCGGGCGACCTCGCGGAGGAGCATGACGAGATCGTGGGCATCGACGGAGCGTTTTGAGGTGCCAAGCGTTTTCCGACGTTCCTTTTCACTTGGAAAGAATTTCTCTATCCAGACTAGGATTTTTCCCTTAAACAAGCTATAATGATAAAGATGGCGACAAAAGCGCGCCAGTCAAGGTGACCAAGCAAATGATTCTGACACTCGAAAATTTCACGAAGAGCTACGGCGAGAAGCTGCTCTTCTCAGGCGTCGACCTCAGCCTCGCCGCGGGCGACAAGGTCGGTATCGTCGGCGTGAACGGCACGGGCAAGAGCACGTTCCTCAAGGCGGTCGCGGGGCTCATCCCCGTGGACGCGGGCACGCGCATCACGCAGAAAGGCCTGCGCATCGAGTACCTCGCGCAGGACAAAGTGTTCGATGCGGAAAAGACCGTGCTCACGGAGATGTTCCGCGGCGGCTCGCCGCTCATGCAGGCGCTCCGGGACTACGAGCTCGCGGCGGCGCGGCTCGCGCAGGCTCCTGACGATGAAGCCGCGCAGGCGTCTATCGCGCGCAGCACGGAGGCCATCGACGCCCACGACGGCTGGCAGCTCGAGAGCACGGCGAAAGCGGTGCTCACGCGGCTCGGCATCACGGATTTCACGGCGAAGGCGGGCACGCTCTCAGGCGGCCAGCAGAAGCGCCTCGCGCTCGCGACGGCGCTCGTGCAGCCCGCCGATCTGCTGCTGCTCGACGAGCCGACAAACCACCTCGACAGCGAGACGATCGCCTGGCTCGAGGAGTATCTCGCCGCGCGCAAGGGCGCGCTGCTCATGGTCACGCACGACCGCTATTTCCTCGATCACACGGCGACGCGCATTCTCGAACTCGACAAGGGCCGTTCCTACACGTACACGGGAAATTACTTCGCGTTCCTCGAGCAGAAAGCGGCGCGCATCGAGCGCGAGCAGGCGAGCGAGGCGAAGCGGCAGAATTTCCTCCGGAACGAGCTCAAGTGGCTGCGCCGCGGCGCACAGGCGCGCTCGACGAAGCAGAAAGCGCGCATCGCGCGCTACGAAACGGTGAAAAATGAGACGCCCGACCTCGACCGCGCGGCGGTGGAGATCGGTCTCAAGGGCAGCCGCCTCGGCCGCACGGTCATCGAGCTCGATCATGTGAGCTATGAGGCGGACGGGCGCACCATCGTACGGGACTTTTCCTATACGGTGCTGCGCCATGACCGCGCCGCCATCCTCGGCCGCAACGGCACGGGCAAGACGACGCTCCTGGACCTCATCGCGGGGCGCAGGACGCCGACGCGCGGCACGGTCACCATCGGCCAGACGGTGAAGATCGGCTATTTCACGCAGCGTGCCGCAGAGATGGATGAGCGCCTGCGCGCCATCGAGTACATCGAGGAGGCGGCGCATGCCATCACCCTCGCGGACGGCTCGCGCATCAGCGCTTCGCAGCTCATGGAGCGGTTCCTGTTCCCCGGCAGCCTGCAATGGACGCCGATCGCGCGCCTCTCAGGCGGGGAGAAGCGCCGCCTCTACCTGCTGCGCATCCTCATGGAGGCGCCGAACGTGCTGCTGCTCGATGAGCCGACGAACGACCTCGACCTCGAGACGATGGCGGTGCTCGAGCAGTTCATCGACGACTTCGACGGCGCGATCCTCTTCGTCTCGCACGACCGCTTCTTCGTCGACCGCCTCGCGGACAAGGTGTTCGTCTACGAGCCGGATGGCAGCCTGCGCATGTACCCGGGCGGCTATACCTACTACAAGGAAAAGGCGGCGGAGGAGCAGGCGGCGCTCCCCGCAGCTGCGGAGAAGCCTGCGCCCGCAGCGGAGAAAGCCGCCGCGCCGCGCGCGAAGACGCGCCCTGCAGCCCCAAAGCTCACGTTCAAGGAGCAGAGGGAATACGCGCAGATCGAGGGCGTCATCGCGAGCAAGGAGGGCGAGCTCAAGGTCGTGCGCCTGCAGATGGAGCAGAATGCCTCTGACTACGGGCGGCTCGCGGAGCTCGGACGCGAGGAGCAGCGCCTCGCGTCCGAGCTTGACGGCCTCATGGAACGCTGGGCGTACCTCGAGGAGATCGCCGAGGCGCAGCAGGACTAGCAGAATTCAGCGAGATGGATGTTCCCGGGACCTCCCGGGATGCCGATAGAGCGCCGACAGGCGTCTGCCATGATGGCGCGGACACATATACCCATACACACATACAAGGGAAAAGGAGAATGTATCATGTCGTTTGACAAGAACCAGTTCGAGGGCATCCTCAAGGATTTCACGATCGACAGCGATGAGCTCAAGACCATCGCGGCTGATTTCCGCTACGATCTCAAGAAGGGGCTCAAGGATTCCGCGGAGAGCTCGCTCAAGATGCTCAAGTCATACATCGGCCTGCCGACGCGCCAGGAAAAGGGCGAGTATCTCGCGCTCGACTTCGGCGGCACGAACGTGCGCGTGCTGCTCATCCGCCTCGAGGGCGACGGGAAGTTCGAGGTGCTCCGCAAGGTCGCGAAGCCGCTCGTCGTGCCCGGTTCCTATAACTACATCGCCGCGGACGCCACGGCGGAGCAGATGTTCGACTTCATCGCCGGTCTCGTAGAGGAGGCCGTGGAGGGCGACCATGCGAAGCAGTATTTCCTCGGCCATACGTTCTCCTTCCCCTCATCGCAGACGAACCTCTACAACGCGAAGCTCATCACCTGGACGAAAGAGTTCGCGACGCCGGGCGTCGAGGGCGAGGTCGTCAACGACCTGCTCAAGGCGGCGCTCCACCGCAAGGGTCTCGACAACGTCGAGCCGACGGCCGTCATCAACGACACGGTCGCTGTCCAGCTCGCGGCCGCCTACAAGCATGACAACGTGAACATCGGCTGCATCTACGCGACGGGTCACAACACCTGCTATCTCGAGCCGTTCGCGGATAAGGCGGAGCAGCCGATGATCCTGAATCTTGAGTCGGGCGGCTTCAACCGCCTCGCGCCGGGCCGGTTCGATGTCGCGCTTGACGAGCGTTCCGAAAAGCCGGGCGAGCAGCGCCTCGAGAAAATGGTCTCGGGCCGTTATATGGGCGAGCTCTTCGGCATGGCGCTCGCGGAGCTCCTCGGCGAAGCCGGCAAGGAATACGGCTTCACGAGCATCGACATGTCCGCCATCATGGAGGACGAGAGCGAGGATTGCGCCGCCATCCGCGCGCTCGTCGCGAAGAGGACGGGCCGCGACATCGCGGCGGCGGACGCCTCGCTCGTGCAGGATCTCGTGCTGCGCATCGTGAACCGCTCGGCGCGCCTCGTGGCCGCGAGCTTCGTCGGCATCCTCTGGCAGCTTGAGGGCGAGGGAATCGAGCAGCCGCAGACCATCGCCGTCGACGGCTCCGTCTACGAGAAGATGCCGCACGCGAAGGAGAACCTCGAAAAAGGTCTCTCCGAGCTCCTCGGCACAGACGCGGCCAAGGTCGAGACCGTCCTCGAGAACGGCGGCTCGGGCCTCGGCGCCGCCATCGCGGCAGCGGTGAGCCAGAACTGAGCTGCGCCGCAGAACGCAAAACAACATGGGAAACGCGAATGACCTCAGGCGCGGCAAGGCACGGCGCGGAACGAGGACAGAGGCATTTCCATAAGTAAGGATCAGAAACCGTATGGAACAGTCACAAGCGCTTCAGGAAAATCTTTCTCAGCACCTCGCGATGACGATGAAGATGCAGCAGGCCATCAAGATCCTGCAGCTCTCCGCGCAAGACCTCCGCGGCGTCATTGAGAAGGAATACCTCGAGAATCCCGCGCTCGAAATCGACTATGACCGTGCGGTTTCTTTTGCTGAGACGGGCAAGAGCGAGCAGGCGTACCGCGCGGAGGATATCTCGGCGCTCGCCGCCTATCTCGGCGGCTCCGGCCGTGGGGACGAGGCGGGAACCGCCGAGGCGGAGCAGAATCCCGTCCTCGCGCGCCCCGCGAGCCGCACCCTTGAGGAGGAGCTCATGGAGCAGGCCGTGTTCGCCTATCCGGCGGGCAGGGAACGGGAGCGCGCCGTTGCCGTCTTCCTCATCGGCTCCCTCGACGGGAGCGGCTATCTGCGGGTGCCGCTCGCGGAGGCGGCGCGCGCGACGCAGGTGAGCGAGGCGGAGGCCGAGGCGGTGCTCAAGGTCCTCCAGACCTTCGAGCCCGCGGGTATCGGCGCGCGTGACCTCGCGGAGTGCCTGCGCCTGCAGGCTGTGCGGCGCGGCATCTACGAGGGGATCGTCGCGCGTCTCATCGACCGCCATCTCGACGCGATCGCCGCGGGCGAGGTCAAGCAGATCACAGCCGCGGAGGGCGTGCGCCCCGCGGACGTGCAGCTCGCCGTCGACATCATCCGCACGCTGAACCCGAAGCCGGGAGCGGCCTACGGCGCGGAGACGCCCGGCTACATCACGCCGGATGTCATCGTGCGCCGTCAGGGCAGCGGCTACCGCGTCGAGCTCAATGACGAGGGCGTGCCGCAGCTGCGCATCTCGAAGCTCTACCAGCATGCGGAGGGGCTCGACAGCGAGACGCAGGCCTACATCAGCGGGCGCTTCCGCGCGGCGCTCTGGCTCATCAAGAGCATCGAGAGCCGCCGCACAACCATCCGCCGCGTCGTCGAGGAGATCGTGCGCCGCCAGCGCGCCTGCATCGAGCAGGGGCCGGCGGCCCTCGTCCCCATGACGATGCAGGAGGTCGCGGACGCCATCGGCGTGCACGAGTCGACGGTGAGCCGCGCGGCCGCGGGAAAATACGTCGAGCTGCCGCGCGGCATCGTGCCGATGAAGTCGTTCTTCACCGCGAACCTCGCCGCCGGCGGCGCCGCGGCATACAGCGCCGTGCAGGTCAAGTGCGAGCTCGCGGCGCTCATCGAGGGGGAGAATCCCGCCAAGCCGCTCTCCGACGCGAAGCTCGCGAAGCTCCTCGAGGAACGCGGCTGCGCCGTCTCACGGCGCACCGTCGTCAAGTACCGCGAGCAGCTCGGCTACGCGTCCAGCGTCAAGCGCAAACGTTACTGAATATATATCCTGCGAACATAATCGCTGCTCCCTGTGCAGCCGCTGAGTACCCTATGCTCGGCGGCTGCATTTTTATACCATCTGGATGGAGATGCGGCACGCAATCCCGCGTTTTGTGGATGGAATCGACGGGCGGGAGGAACCACGATTGTTATTCTTTTCACTTATTATTATCTGGTTTACACAATAGATAGGATAAAACAATTATATTTTGCAAAAGTGTAAAATTTTGCTTGCAAAAAAAGCCAAATGTGCTAATATAGGGTTCGTTGAGAGACATACAAGCCAATCAGAACGCATCGGCAGCTGCAATTCTTGCAGGAGGGGCGTCGGTGCACTGGGAAATTCGCTGAGAAGATCAGCGTTTCTTTTCCCGGAGGAAAGTTACAAAATTCACGAAAGCCAGGGAGATGTTATTCATGTCAGAGAAGAAACCGCATGTTGTGATCGTTGGCGCCGGATTCGGCGGGATCAAGCTCGCGCAGACGCTCGCAAAGGAGGATGTAGAGATCACGCTGGTGGATCGTCACAATTTTCACCTGTTCCAGCCGCTCCTCTATCAGGTTTCGACCGCTATCCTCTCCGAGGATGAGATTGCGTACCCGGTGCGCGCCTATTTCCGCAAGAACCAGAATGTCGAGTTCTTTATGGCGAAGGCGCAGGGCGTCGATCAGGCGCGGCGCGTGCTGCTTACGAATCACGGTGAGATTCCCTATGACTATCTCGTGCTCGCGGCAGGCTCCACGACGAACTTCTTCGGCATGGAGACGGTCGAGCGCAATTCCTATGGCATGAAGACATTGCAGGAGGCGCTGCACATCCGCAACCATGTGCTCCACATGTTCGAACGTGCGAACAAGCGCGAGGACAGCGAGGAGGAGCGCCGCCGCATGCTCACGTTCGTCGTCGTCGGCGGCGGTCCAACGGGCATCGAGGAGGCGGGCGCCATCGCGGAACTCGTCGACATCCAGCGCAAGGAGTTCCACCGCCTCGACTTCAGCGAGGTCAGCGTCAAACTCATCGAGGCGACGGGTCATGTGCTGCCGATGCTCACGCAGGACATGCAGGACGAGGTCATCCATGTGCTTGAGAAAAAGGGCGTCGAGGTGCTGCTCAACACGCAGGTCGTCGACAATGACGGCAACACGCTGCACCTCAAGGACGGTTCCTCCATCCCGACGAAAACCGTCATCTGGGCGGCCGGCGTCAAGGCTGTGCCGTTCATCGCGAACTGCGGCGGCGAGGTCGACCGCGGCGGCCGCATCATCGTTGACGAGCATCTGCGCGTCGAGGGCAGCGACCGCGTGTTCGCCATCGGCGACTGCGCGCATTTCCAGCATGGCACGGAGCGCCCGCTCGCGACGGTCGCGCCCGTCGCCACGCAGGGCGCGCTCGTCTGCGCGCGCAACATCGTGCATCTCCTGCACGGCGAGACGCAGCTCGAGACATTCCAATACAAGGACATGGGCACGATGGCGACCATCGGCCGCGGCCGCGCCGTCATCGAGAACGGCAGCTTCAAGATGAAAGGCATCCTCGCCTGGTTCGCCTGGATGTTCGTCCATCTCCTCCGCCTCTCCGGCGCGCATACGAACATCACCGTCTGCCTCAAGTGGTTCTGGAACTTTGTCTCCGGTCTGCGTCTCGGCCGCATCATTACGAACATTGAGCTTTGAGCGATCTTCTCTGAAAAACCTCGGTACAGCTTTGGCTGCGTTGAGGTTTTTTTGTAGAAAATATGAAAAAATCCTTGACAGAGAGCATCGAACCGTGTAATATATTACGAGTCGGCGGCAGGCAGCCACGAGCGCAAAAGCCGCCGGCAGACGAATCCCAGACGGCGCTGAGAGCTTGCGAAAATAAATTCAAAAAGTTCTTGACAAGCCGAAACGGATGAGGTAATA
>CAKPXP010000007.1 GCA_934202005.1 uncultured Selenomonas sp.
TCGAGCGCCGCGAGCAGCTCATCGAGCGCCGCGAGCAGCTCATCGAGCGCCGCGAGCAGCTCATCGAGCGCCGCGAGGCGCGCGCCGAGCCACTGGTCGCGCGCCGCCAGGCTCTGCGCGCTTCTCAGCTCGCCCGCCTTGCGGAACATCACGTCGAGCTCCTGCTGGTACTCCTCGAGCTGCCGCTCCGCCGCCTCATAGGCGGCATCCTCCGCCGCGAGCGCATCGTCCGCCCGCAGCTCGCGCAACGCGGCGATGCTTTCGCGCAGCGCGAGCTGGCGCTCCTTTTGCTGCGCATCCTTCTCCTCCACGCGCTGCGCCTGCTGCGTGATGAAAGCCTCCTTGGCCCTGGCCGCCTCATACTGCGTCCGGCACGCCGTCTCCGCAGGAAAGGCGCGGCGCGCCTCGAGGACAGCCGCGCGCGCCGCGGCGATCTTCGCGATCTCCGCCTGCTGGCGCTCCTCCCGCTGGCGCAGCGCCGCCAGCTCCTCCTCCGCCGCAGCGAGCTGGCGGCGGCGCAGGGCCTCGCGCGCCTGCCTGCCGATATAGCGCGCGCCCTCCGCGTGCGGCGCATGGCCCGACACGCAGCCCTGCGCGTAGCCGCCCGCCTCGATATCGATGCAGGTAACACCGCCATCAGCCGCCGGATAGGCGCCGGCTGCCAGGGCGACCTGGATGCCGCCGAGCACTGCGGCGATGCGCTCCTTCGTCACGCCCGCCGCCTCGTCCGGCGTCGGCTCGAGATAATCACAGAGCGACTGGCCCATGAGCACCGGCTCGCCCGCGCGCAGGACCGCGCCGTAGTCCTCCGCCGTGAGCTGCGCGTCCGCCGCGTCATCCGCGAGGATGAGCGCCTGCAGCAGCCCCGCCTCCGTGAGCGCCGACTCCAGGCGCTCGCGCGTCTCCGGCGAGACCTCCTTTTTGAACTCCACCGCCTCGTAAAAGGGCTGGCAGGGGATGCCCGCCGCCCGCAGGCGCGCGCGCGTCGCGCGCACAGCCTCGTGCTGCTCCGGCTCCGCCTCGCGCGCTTCCTTGAGCTGCGCGATCTCCATTTCCTTCGCCTCACGCGCCTCTCGCGTCTCGATGAGCGCGAGGCGCACCTCTGACTCCTGCGCGAGCAGACGCTGCTGCGCCGCCGTCTGCGCCGCCTCGAGCACCTCCGTTACATCCTGCCAGTCGCAGGTCTCATAGAGGTCTGCGAGCATCCCGAGGAGCTTCGTCTCCTCCTCGACGGGCAGGCGCTCCGCATACGCCTTCTTCCACTCGTAGTACTGCGCGACGAGCGCCTGCCGCGCCTCGCCGAGCGCGCGCTCCGCCTGCGCCTTTTCCTCCTTGTAGACATCGAGCTGGCGCAGCTCCTCGGAAAACTCCTGCGCGAGACGCGCGAGCTCCTCGCGGCGCTGTCCGATGTCCGCGAACGCGGCGCGCACGGCGCGAAGATGCGCGCGCCAGGCCTTGAGCCGCTGCCGGAACACCTGCGCGAGCGCGTCGTCTGCTGTCTCGGCCGTGGCCTCCGCCGCAAGCGCCGCGTGCTCCGGGAACACGCCGTCCGCCGCGAGCTCCCCGAGCGCAGCGAGCGCCGCCGCGGCCTGCGCGCAAAGCGCCTCGGCCTCCTTCTGCTCCCCGCCGATGGCCTCCAGGCGGCGCTCCGCTGCCTGCAGCCGCTCGCGCTGGCCCAAAAGCAGGCTCGCACGCTTGCCGAGCACGCTCCGGTTGTACGCCGTATACGCCTGGCAGAGCTGGGAGAACGCCTTTTCCTCCCGGCCCATCTGCTCGAGAGAGAGGCGCGTCTGCTCGATATTCGCGAGCGTCTCCGAGAGCGGGCGCAGCTCCTCATCCGTCAGCGCCGGCAGCGACGCGTTGAGGATCTCATAGATCACCGTCGGCTTGAAATCGCGCGAGAGCTTCGGACTGCGCAGCTGGATGAGGAGGCGCATGAGCTCCTCATACTGGCCGAGCTCGCGGAACCCGTACACGCGCGCGTTCACGAGCGCCATATACTCGCTGTGCGAGGACACCACCTGCCCGTCCGCGCCGATCGCGTGCACGAGCTCGCGCCGCGACAGCGGGATCTTCACCGTCTTCCCCGTCTCCGGGTCATGGCCGAGATGATAGAGGGAGAAATCCTTCCCCACCCGGCGGCCGTTCTCGAGCACGAACCCCCAGAAATCCACGCGTCCCGTGCCGCGCTTCGCGTGCAGGCCGATGCCCGTCGTCACATACTGCTCCGTCGCCTCGCGCTTGTACTCGAAAAAGAGATACCCCATGCGCTCGTCCACCTCGGAAATCTCCCTCTCCCCGAGCAGATAGTCCTCGATGCGCCGCGACTGCGAGCCAAAGCTGTCGAGCCGCCGCGCCTGCGTCACGCCATCGAGGAGCACCGTCACGAGACTCTGCATCGTGACCGACTTGCCAGAGCCGTTGCTCCCGCGCAGCATGAGGCACCCGCCCGCGAATAGGAACTCCGCCTCGTCATAATACCAATAATTCAGGATTCCCGCCCGATGCACCTGCCAGCGATTCACGCTCACGATGCTTCCCCCTTTTCCTCATACCCACCCGCCAGCCGCCAGAGCGCCGGCAGCAGGCGATAAAGACCATCCTCGCGCTCCTCGGCCATGCCCCAGTTGACGAGCTCCGGCAGCAGCGCGGAGAAAAGCGCCTCCGGCGCCATCTCGCGGTACTCCTTCGTCCAGTTCTCACCGTGCGCCTCCCGCAGCCGCGTGAGCAGCGCCACGAGCTCCGTGCGCGTCGCGTCGCGGTGCGCCGCCGCATCTCCCCGCGCGCGCCAGGCAGCCGCGAACTGCAGCATGATGTCGTGCAGGCCGCGGCGCGCCGACGGATAGAGCTCGGCGAACAGCGACGGCGGCTCCTCGCACACGAGCATCGCCGCGTCGTCGTAGAGCTCCAGCGAAAGGCCGAACCACTGCTGGCATTTCGCATCGATCTCACGATGCTGATGCCGCAGATAGGAAAACTCCTCCTCCGTCGCCGCCGTGCGGTAAAACACCGGCGCGAGCAGCAACTGGCGATAGACGCGCCGCCGCACATCGAGCCCCTCCTCGCCCGTCTCCCCGAGCAGCATCACATCGTGATACGAGCGGAGATTCCGCGCGAAGAGCCGCAGGAAATACCGTGAGAGCACCGTCACCTCATAGAGCGCCTCTCCCGCGGGCGCGCCGCCGGAAAGCCCCGCCGAGAGGAACCCCTCGCTCTCATCATCCACCACGCGGATGAGCCGCTCCGCCTCGAGATACTTCATCACGCGGATGAGCGCGCGCCGCCAGGCATACGACTCCCACGAGATCGCGAGCGGCGCGTCCGCGGGATAGAGCCCCGGCAGCACCTCGAGCAGACGGCTCAGCAGGAACTGCCCGTCGACATCCTGCTCCTCGAGGAACGCGAGCGTACACGCGAGCAGCGCGTAGTCCTCCGGCCCCTGCAGCGCCTCGATGCCGAGATACGCCGCTCCCGCCGCCGGCACCTTCTCCAGCTTGTAGAACCGCATATTCATGAGCAGCGTCCAGCCAAGCTTCTCGCGGAAAAACTCCCGCAGCGCCCGCTCGTGGCGGCGCACCAGGAAAAAGCCCTCCGGATCCTCCTCCCGCAGGACAAAACGATCGCGCAGCAAAAGCTGCGCCGCCATAGCAAGCTCATCATCTACCGCCATCGCCCAGTCCTCCCGTCTCTCCGGCATCCTCCATCACGAGGCGCAGCGCCGGCATCCAGAGATCTCCATCCTCCGAGCGCACGCAGACACGCGCCGACGGAGAATCGAGGACGAGGCGCATGCGCGCCCCGTTCTCGAGCGCCACCGCCTTGCCCTTCTGCGGCAGGCAGCGGTCCACCCACGAGAGCAGCGCGCGGCGCACCTCCGTGCGCAGCACCGGCAGATGGGCGAAATCGATCTCCCCATCCACCACGAGCGATGCGAGCATCTCCCTGAGCTCCGCCTGACGCTTTGTATACGCCGCGAGCGCCGCCGCCTTCTCCTCGCTGCGGTCGCGCACCGCCGACACATGGCGGCGACTCGCCGCGCCCCGCCGCCGCGCCGTCAGCGGAACCACCATCGGCGGCTCCGCCTCGATATGCCCGTGAATATCCTCAGACGCCCGCGGCGTCACCTGGAAATGGCGCGAGCGCGATGCGCCGAACACGACAGACGCCAGCGCGTCCGCCTCCCGTTTCCCCTCGCAGGCGAGGAACATCCCCGCGAGATCGAGATACTCCGCCTTGCGGCTCCGGAGCGTCTGCCGCTCCTGCGCGATGCGCTGCGCGAACCGCGTGATGCGCCGGATCGTCTCGATCGTCTCATCCCCGAGCACCGAGAGCTCGCTCGCGTGATACTCCGTGCCGAGGAACCACTCGCGCAGCACCTGCCACCGCTCCCGCACCTCCGCGAGATACGCCTCGCGGCTCGCGCTCTCATCGAGTGCGTGGATGATATGCCACCTGTCCGCCAGCCGGCCGAACACCGCCTGCAGCGTCTCGTCCTCCGCCTGTTCCAGCAGCGCGCTCACCTGCTGCGCCGCCCGCTGCAGCCCGAGCACGAACGAGCGCAGATACTGCGTGAACATATCCTTATACGCGAGGAACGCACTCGTCTGCATCCGCTCCTCCACCTTCGCGCTCCGCAGATGCGCGAGATAGTCCGACGCATTCTCCACGAGCGTGCGGAAATAATGCAGGAGATCCTCCCACGTCTGCAAGAGCTGCTCATCCGACTGCCCCGCAGCGTCGAGCAGCAGCGACGAAAGATGAGAGAGCAGCCGATCGAACTGCGTCGTCTCCAGCGAGCCGCCGAACGAATCCCCCAGCCCTCTGAGCCGCTCCACCATGCGCTCGATCTCCACCGTATACGGCGTGCACTGATAGCGGAACCGCTTGCGCTTGAACTCCGCGATATTGTGCGCCCGCGCGACCTCCTGCTGCGCCGCCGCACATCCTCATCGATCCTGGACTTCCAGCCCTCAGGCAGCGGCGTCGAACAGCTGCGCACGTGGTGGATGGCCTCCCGCCTTTGCCACGTAAAATCAGCTCGAGACCTATATATATAAGGACTCGAGCTGATTTTCCCTGAGGAACCACTGATTAATTCGGCACTCCGTCTTCACGCGTCTGCACTGTCCTCTCGTCGCCCTGCCATCCTCAGCGTAGCTTCGGCTACGCCTGCGGTTTGTCTCCGAAGAGTACAGTGCATCCACGTAAATCCGGAGCACCTCATTTAATCAGCGGTTCTCTAAATTTGATCTTCCACCATCCGCCTACCGCATCTCCTTCACCAACGCGCGGTTCAGGTCATCGTAGATGCCGCGCAGATTGCGGATGCGCGGGCCGCAGAGGAGGAGCAGCATCTGCCAGAAATGGTTGAGCAGCGCGGCAGGCTCCATGCCGACGGCCTCGACGAACGATGTCCGCGTCACATTCACCATCTCATGCGCCGCGGAGTTCCGTAGCTCGCGCGCGCAAGCCACCTGCTCGACCTCCGCCATCACCTGTGCATGCAGCGCGGCGTCTCGGACCGTAGACTTGCCCTTGAGATACCCCCCGTGATAATAAAGCAACAGGAAAGACAGGTCTCCCTCCCGGTACTCCGGCCAAAATTCCTGGTCGAGATACGCGAGGAACCCGGCGTCCGCCGCCGCAAGCGCTGCCCGCGTCAGGCGATAGCCCTGTTTCTTCCGCTCACAAAGCGACCGCAGCTGCGACTTGAGATTTTTCCGCTCATACGCGAGCAGATAGCTGTAAAGGAACGGGATCACGCGCACCATCATATTGGAGAGCCGCCCGCAGCGCTCGTCCATCTGCATGAGCAGAAAATACTCCAAAAGCTCGCCCGCCGCGCCCTCGACAGGAAAGAGCTCCTTGCCATCGTACCGGCTGAGCGCCTTCTTGGCCTTCTCTGCCTGCAGGGCGCTCCGCGCCGCCGCGTGCTCGAGCAGCTGCCTTGCCGCGCGCGGCAGCTCCGGGCAGCTGCGCGCGAGGCGCAGCGCCGCCGGATATTCATACGTCTCGGCCAGCGAGAGGATGCGGCTCCGCTCCGCATAGTAGCGGAACACGCGCAGCGCCGGCTCATGGCAGCGGTTCACCGCATCCGGCTCCTCGTCGAAATTATTCTCGAGCAGCGCCTCGACATCCTCATCATCCTGCGCGGCGAACGCGCTGCGGTTCGAGCCGCGCACCGGCGTATCCACCTGCACACCGACGCAATTCGGGAAATCCACCGAGAGCAGCGCCATGACTGTCTTCATCTGCGGCGTCCCCGAGCTCAGGTTCAGCAGGATCTGCGCCGCCGGATGCGCGTCCGCCAGCGCGCCCACCGCCTCCGGCAATACCCCCTGGAACGCGTCGAACTGCTGCGGGCTCTCGATGCCGGAGAAGATCTCGCGCACCTCGCACTGCGGCGCCAGGCGCTTGAGCGCGCGCGTATAGCGATGATCGCGTCGCTCCTTCCGCTCCATCTCCGCCGTATAAAAAAGCACGACCTGCGTCGGCTGATAATGGCGCACGATGTGCAGGCAGGCCCCGTCATAGCAATTCCTCACGGGATCCGAGTCCCCCAGCGGCGAAAACAGGATGCGCTCCAAGGCGCTCACTCCTTCCAGAAAACATCCACGGCGCCCATACCGAGTGCCGTCTTGATGCCGACGCCCGCGAACGGCGCAAAGGAAAACAACAGGCGGAAGATACGGCGCACCATATCATTTCCGGCAAAATAAAAGCGCAGCTGCCCCCGGAAACCATAAATCGTATGGTGCTCCAGCGAGAATGGCGCCGACTGCAGCCGATAGGACGAAATGCGGCAGGCAGGCGCGAGCCGCTCGGCGAGATCCGGCTCATCGAGCCGCACCCGCTCGGAAAAGCTGCGCCATCTCGAAAGCAAACTCTGCAATATGAGCTGCGCATCAGGAAACATCTGATACGCACCGTCCCGCTTGAAGCTCGTCGGCGTCAGAAACGCCCAATCGGCCGTCCGCAGGACCTCATCCGTCTCGAACGCCGCGTCCGCGAGCGCCTCCTCCGTCGCCTCCTGCAGCAGGCGCGGCTCGCCGAGCGCGACGGAGAAGCCCTTCTGCCGCAGCTCGATTGCTGCAAGCTCCGAAAATACATACCAGAGCAGGCAAAAAAGCCCCTCGTCCAATACGCCGAACCGCCAGACCGCGCCCCGCTCCCGCGTGAACAAGATGCTCTGATGATAGGGCCGCAGCTCCTCCGTATGGAGATGCGCCGCCACCTCCTCCGGCAGCTGCTCCATCAGCGCGCCATGAAAGACCGAGCCCATGGAGGAAACGGCACGCACCCCCTCCGGAAAGCCCAGCGGCACCTCGAACAAATAAAGATTCATCGCGGACACTCCTCGAACCGGCAGAGCCCCAGCAGCCACTCCTCCTGCGCCGTAGCCGCGAGCTTCAGCGTCCGCGGCGAAAGCGCGCCGTCGAGCCTCACATGATGATGCGTCGGACGCCATTTGCCCTCTTTACGGTCAAACCGGCCAAATTTCTCATCCAGAAAATGCGCCGTGAACTCCCGCGCCTGCCGCGCATCCGGAGCGAGCGCATAGACGAGCGTCTTCGAGAGGAAGCCCGTCCCGCCGCCCAGGAAGCAGTCCGCCTCGCGTGCCTCCTCGAACTGCGGGCGGTACTTCGGGAACTCCTCCTCGAGAAGTGCGAGCGTCTGCGCCGTGTACGCCCGCAGCCCCTGGAAAATATCCTCGAACGACGTGATGCCGATCGTGCGCAGCATGGAAAAATCCGCCGTCAGCGTGAAATGCAGCCTGCGTCCTGGCGGGATGCACTCACGGAAAAGCGGCAACTCCTTATACGTCTGCCCCTGCTTGTTCGGCTTCGTCGTCGCATCGCACTTTTGCAACAGCAGCGTCTCCGCCTCGCGCTTCGCGACTGCGGCATCTGAGACGCGCAGGCCGCGCAGCGCGCTGTTCACCATCTCGCGCGGTTTTTCTGCCACCCGCAGCGTATGCAGCGCTTGCGTCTCCAGACTCTTGATTGCTCTCTGCCAAGCCTTTTCTTTATCACGCAGCTTATCTCTCGATGCTGCCTCCCTCAAGATTTCCTGCCAAAAGCCGCGGAACCGCTCCGGCTCCTGCTGGATCATCCGGTAGAGGATGCCCGTCCGCAGCGCGCCCTTGATGGTGCTGCCGGGCACATACGGCCGCCCGTCAGACAGCGCCATCTGCAAATGCACATCATTGAGCGAGCCCTTCTTCGAGATCACGCAGCGCTCCGCCCGCGTCCGGCGTACAGCCAGCGCCTCCATCTCCCGCGGCTGGACGCCCTGCGCGCGCAGCCAGTCCCAGAGATTCTTCCCGCGGAACGGCTCCCGCCGCTGCCCGAGCTGACGGCTGCTCTCCTCGATATAGGCGAGGAACGGCTCCATGAGCTGCCGCTTGTCGAGGAATGCGACCCATCGCGTCTCATTGAGGAAATACGCCATGCTGTGCGCCTTGTCATAGAGATACTCATTCGCCCGCCGGATCTCTCCGGAACCGACATGCACCGGCGCCACCGTCACGAGATCATACGCTCGGCAAACCATCTCGCCTGACCTCATACCCTCACCCCCACGTAGAGTCCCTTGCCGTACCGCAGTACCTCGTGGCCGCCGCTCGTGCCGAGCGCCGCGACCTGTCCCGCGGGCCGCGCGCGGAAGCACGACCCCGCCTCCACGAGATACACGCCGCGCTTCTTCTCCGCGTGCGCCGCCTCCGTGACGAAGCCGCCCACGCGGCGCAGCGCATAGCTCCCCTGCCGCACCGCAGGAATCTCCTCCCGCGTCGGCAGAAGCGGCGAGAGCGTCATCTGCCAGGGCGCGGACGCATCCTCTAGCATGCGATAGAGCGCCGCGTCATCCGCATAGAGCCCGAGCTCATCGAGCGACAGCACATCCTCCGCCAGATGGAACTTCCCGTAGCCGCTGCTGCGCTTGCCGCCGATGCCCAGGCAGCCGAGCCAGCGAAGCAGCTCCTCCAGCCAGTCCTGATCCTCCTCGCGCTCCATCCCCGCGAGCAGATAGAGCCCCGCGTCACGGTCAAAGGAAAACGCCCCGACGAAATACGGCAGCGGCTCCGCGCCGCGGCAGTTCACACGCTCCGCGAGCACCTGCGCGCCGAATGCGGGCGTCTTCTCCTCCCAGCGGCCATCCGCCTGCATCGCCTGCAGGAAATCGGCGAGCCTGCTCGCGCGCAGATACTTGAGCTTCTTCGCGCGCTTGCGCGCCGTCGCCTGCACACACGTCTTCCGGTAGGCGAGCGGCTGCTGTGCGCGCCGCACGAGCTGCAGCACCGGACGAGGCAGATAATACGCCATCTCCTCCCCCGCCACATGCCAAGGCAGCAGATCGGAAAAGAGCAGCCGCCCCGATGTCACGCCCTCGCGCAGACGCGCGACATCCGCGAGCGCCCCCTCCGCGGCAAGCTCCGTGCAGAGCGCACTGAACAGCGTATCCGCGGAATACCGCATTCCCGCCTGCTCGAGCTTCCCGCCCTGCGCCGCCTCGCCGAAATGCACCGGCGTATCGAACGCCAGAGAATAAATCGCGAACCTCATAAAGCAGCCCCGCTTTTCTCCAGCTCCGCCGCGAACGCGCCGAGCTGCTCCTCCGTCACAGCGCCCGCATGGAGCGCGCAGCTCTCCGCCGTAAAGCCCGAGAGCGACACACGCCCATAGCCGCGGGATCCATGCCCGCCGAGATAATCAAAGACGAGCAGGCGGATGCCCTCCGAAAGCGCCTCCATATCCTCCGCGAGCTCGCGCTCATCCTCCACATTATAGATAAGGCGGAACGCGAACTCCGCGCCTGCCGGCACGCGCTCGATCTGGCGCGGATTCGCCCCCGCCGTGATGCGGTCGATGGCATTTTCCGACTTGATCTCCCCGATATACGTATCGAGCTCCATGCCACTGAGCTCCTCGCGCGACGCATCGGTCAGGCGCAGATCGAAAAACTGCAGCCGCGCGGGCCGTCCGCCCGCATTCCCTGCAGCCGCCGCGCCGAACAGACGGCGGATCGGCTCGCCGTCCTCAGAAATCTCATTGAGCACATATCCCTCCGCCCGGCTGCGCGCGAGCAGCGTGCGGATCTTCCCCTTCAGCGAGCTGCCGGGGATGACCGGCTCCTTCGTCAGCGGATCGCGCACGAACGGCGAATCCACCGCGCCGATCGGCGCGAAATCCGACGTCGCGCCGATATGAAGCCCCGTCTCCAAGCGGAGAACGGCCTTGAACAAAATCTTTTCCTTGAGTGCCTGCTGCTGTTCCATCAACCCCTGCCCCCTCATTTCTCCTGTCCGCCGTAAAACTTATGGTATGCCACCAGCGCCTCCATATAGCGGGCAAAGCACTGATACGCCTGGAAGCTGTCGCCCACGCGGTCGATATGCTCCTTGATGCGGGCCGTCTCACCGAACTCCCGCACCTCGCGCATGCGCCCTGCCTGATAGGCGAACTTCACCTTGAGATACTTCACCTCAGACGCCAGCTCGACCGGCAGACGCTTCTCATCGATATGCTGCGCGTGATACACCATGACGCGATTCGTCACAGCATTCACCGCGGAAAGGAACTTGCGGAGCTGGCTCGTCTTCAGAAAAATCTTATTATTCCCCTTCTCCTTCAGCTTCAGGATGACCGCCTCAGCCTCCGCCGCCACATCAGGGATTTTCGTCTTTTCCATCTATCTCGTCTCCTTCTCCCGGACACTATAAATCATCAGCTGCAGCGCCGTCACAAGCTGCTTGCGCGACCGCGCGTCCCGGTACCACGCGTAGAACTCTTTACGTACCTCCTGATAGGCAGACTGCGCCTCCGCCTGCGCGCCCGGATCGAGCCGCGCGAGCGTATACGCGAACCGTGCGAGGTCGATGCCCGCTCCCGCAGACGTCAGCAGGCTGAGCAGCCGATACGCGCCGCTCTTGCCGAGCACGATGCGCCGCCCCGCGCCGCCATCCTCGGCAAAGGAGAAATGCGACTGCAGGAACCGTAGCTTTTCCCCGCAGACCTCATCGATGAACTCCTCCCAACCATAGACCGCCGGCAGATCCTTCGTACGGCCCGTGCGCGCCGACGCCGCCGCGCCGAAAAGCGTGATCGCATTCTTCCCCGCGTGCTGCTTCGCCGCGTCCTCGAGCACACCCGTCCGCCGCGCCATCTCCGCCACCGGGAACGACGCCTCGAACATGCCGAACCCCGCGGAGAAATGCAGCCGTCCGCCCGTGAACTTCCGAAACGCGCGGTAAAGATCCACCGCAAGCTCCAAAAGGTCATCCCAGGCGCCGACGAGGAACACATCATCGCCGCCGGAATACACGATATGCACGAACCGCTCGCACGGCTTCTCCCGGCCAAACAGGGAAAACGGCTCTGCCCCGTCCTCCGCGAGCCGACCCGCGCACACATCATTGATATATCGCTTGAAAAAGAGCGACAGTGCCCGCGAGAGCGCCGCCGTCCGCGAAAGCGTCGCATAGCGCGCGGGGAAGCCCGCAAGGAACGCCGCGCCGAGATTATCCACATCCGCGCGCAGCACACCGAGACGGCATATACCGCGCGCCGTGAGCGAGCCGCCGCTCCGCCGCGCCAGCTCCGAGAACTCCTGCACGCTGCCCTTCTCCGTCCGCGCCGAATAATCGCCCAGCCAGAGATGCGTCATGAGATGCGCGCCCGTATCGACACGATTCTTCACATAGAGGCGCACCCAGTCCGCATGCGCCTCCGCCTCGCGCTCCGAGAGCGCGCAAAGATACAGACTGCGCCCGATGCCCGGCACCGGCAGGCTCACCTCTCCCACCGGCTCCGACGCCACGCCGAACACATCCGCCGTAAGAATCCGCTCACCGAAGCGGAACAGCCCCTCGCAGAGCGGGCAGGCCTCCGCGCCCTCATCGCGGTACGGCACCAGCTCCACCGACGACGTATGGCAGATGCTGCACTCCCGGCCCTCCGACAGCGTCCTGTTATAGTCGCTCTCCGGCGAAAACATCGCCGCGAGCTGCGCCTCCGAGTACCGATGCAGCTTCTCCGCCGCCAGGAGCTCCCCCACGCGGCGGAACACACCGCGTGTCCCCGGCTCCGCGCCGGGCAGGAACTCCTGCGGCGCGAACGGCGTCCACGCGAGCGCGAGATAGAGACGGCTACCGAGCCGCGCGAGCATCCAGTCATTGATGCTCTCCCGCGCCTCCGCTAGCGCCGCGCGCGCCTCCGGCGTATTCGGCAACAGCAGATAAAAATGACCGCCGCCCGTATAGAGCAGCGAGCTCCGGCTCATCCCCGCCCGCGCGAGGATCTCATCCGCGATATTCTCCATGAGAATCTCAAGATAAAACGACCGCCCGCGCAGACTCTTGAGCGCGCCCGCCGACGGAATCGTATAGATGAAAGACTGGATGCCGGAGAGATCTCCCGACACCAGCAGTCCCGCCGTCTCCTGTCGCAGTGCCTGCGCAGAGTCCCGCGAAAACAGCGCCCCGCGGTAGTCCGTCACGCCCTTCGCCGCAAGATAGCGATAAAGCATCACCGCATACGCCGCCGTCAGCCGCACATGGTCATAGAGCGAGATATCCGCCGCCTCGCCGAGCGCCGTACTCGACGGCACATAGGAAAGCACACCCTCCAGCACGCGCGTGAGCTCATGGATCTCCATCCGGAACGGCGACCGCCTCTGAAAATTCGCCTCCAGATACGATAAAAGCTCCGCATACTCCGCCGTCGTCGCCTGCACGCGCGCCGACGGCTGCGGATACTGGGGCCGTCCCTTCTCGAGCAGCCCCTGCAGATGATACGCGCCGACCTCCGGCGCCTCGTCAGCGCCCGCGGCCTCCCGCCCGAACACCGTGAAGATGCTGTCGAGCGGCTTGCGCGCGGAAAATCCCTCCTGCTCCGGCTCCTCCAGCGCGCGGCGGTCACTCCCCGCCGCCAGATTGTCCGCCTCATACACGAGATAACTCAGATCCGAAGGCGACGCATGCGAAAGCGCGCGGAGCGCCGACGCGTGATGATGCCCGACCGCCCGCAGGATATCCTCATCCTGCGGCTCCGCATACCGCCGCAGGAACGCCACGCCCGCCTCCGAGTGATTCATCCGCGCGGGATGCGCGCGCAAGACGAGCTTGCCGATATCATGCAGCAGCGCCGCCCGCTCCACTCGTATACCAAAGTCCTCCATAGCCTCATCCCCTTCATAATTTCTAATACATATATTCTCCAAAACTAAGAACAATCCTCCCCCGCTAGAAAATTATCACATCCTCCTGATGCCGATCGCCGATTCCCCACGACCGCACCGACGTATGATTCGCGAGCAGATAGATCCGCAGCGAATCCTCCGCCGGCTCGATGAGCGCGCTCGTCTCCTGCATCAACCGCTCATACTTCCGCTTGCTGAGGAACGCCTCGAACGCCGACTTCTGCACGCGCACACCATAGCGCTCCAGGCACTTCACCATCTTCGAGCGCCGCTTGTTCTCCACAATATCGTAAATAACGAGCACGATATATCGCCTCGTATCCTCCACGAGGAACTCGCTCTCCTCGAACTCCATCGCCACCGCCTCCAGGACAAAAGCAAACGTGCCGCGCTCAGCGCAGGCGAATCGGCTCATACATCTCCGCGTTCTCCGCCATGAGCGCCTGCGCGTACTGCGCCGCCTGATAGCCGAGACTGCGACGATAGGAATGCTTTCCTTCAATATATTGATTCACCGTACGCATCTTTTTTTCATACGCGCGCAGGAAGATCCCGCGCCCCTCGCGCGTCAAAAAAATCCCCGGCGTACCATCCTCCGCCCGGACGAAATGATCCGTGCGAATCTCGTGATGGTTCACCAGGGAAAGCACCATAGAATCTACCAGCACCGCGCGCCACTCCTCCATGAGATCTGATGCCAGCGCAGGATGATGATTCTTGAGCGCATGAAGGAAGCCGAAATACGGATGAAGCCCCTCATTCGTCAGCGATGTATAGACATCATACATCAAAAGCGTATAGCCGAAGCTCAGCATCGAATTGAACGGATCGAGCGGCGGCCGCCTGCTGCGGCGCTCGAAACGGAACGCCTCCGGCACCGCCGTGCCGAGCGCATGGAAATACGACCGCGCGATGACTCCCTCATAGCCCATGAGCTCCTCCGCGGACGCCGCCTGGAAAATATGCTTCCAAAGCGACAAAATCTCCTTGATCGACCGTGCCACCTCCGCCGACTCTGCCGAGCGGTTCAACCGCCGCAGGAGCGTCAGCTGGTTGTGCGTCTTCGCCGCGATGCAGCGCTTCCCCATCTCCAGGTAAAACGGCGAATCCATCAGCTCGATCTGCTTTGCCTGGCGGAAAACATGCACGTGCCGCGTCGACTCCAGACGGCCGAAAAACGCCCCGCGGCTCGAAAGCCACGTCACAGGGATCCCGAGTTGCAACAGCTCCACCATCGCGCGCGAAGAAACCTGCACACCATCGATGAGCGTCAGCCCCTCCAACGTCTCCTCAGGGATCTCCATGACAACCTCCTGATTGCGCCCCACCACAAACACGCCGCCGCGCTTCTTGATATACGCGCCCTCCTCTGTGATATAGGCAAAACTCATCCCGCTCCCTCCTTTGTGCTATGATCTGCTTTTAGACGTATGATCGCCTGTTTGGCAACAATGAGAACAGGCCGTCCCCTTACGGGGATTTTGTTTTTCAACTCATCCATGACATTGATGATAAAATCAAGTTTGCGTGGCGTTTCCGTCCCCTTACGGGGATTTTGTTTTTCAACGTTTTTCAAGTATTTTAATTTAGGTATAATGATTTATAGCGTTTCCGTCCCCTTACGGGGATTTTGTTTTTCAACAAGATTCCCTATTCCAGCACAGCCCTGGGCCGCATCAACAAGTTTCCGTCCCCTTACGGGGATTTTGTTTTTCAACAATGATAGTTGCAGGAAATGAATATTTGAATTAAAAAAGTAGTTTCCGTCCCCTTACGGGGATTTTGTTTTTCAACGTCTGCTGTCGGGAAAATACGTATATCACGGGCAGATCTTGTTTCCGTCCCCTTACGGGGATTTTGTTTTTCAACCAGTAGAAAAGTTTTGTGTAAAATGTGGGCACAAATTGTTTCCGTCCCCTTACGGGGATTTTGTTTTTCAACTAACCTTGCTGAGAAAAGTGATAAAGACTTTCATAGGTTTCCGTCCCCTTACGGGGATTTTGTTTTTCAACCGGCGAGGAGCGCTTCACCTACGTGCTGAACGACAGCACGTTTCCGTCCCCTTACGGGGATTTTGTTTTTCAACGACTGTCAAACACGGAGTATTGGGCACCGAACTACGGTTGTTTCCGTCCCCTTACGGGGATTTTGTTTTTCAACTCGAGGACGGTGATGAAAATGCGTGAAAGTCAAAAAAGGGGTTTCCGTCCCCTTACGGGGATTTTGTTTTTCAACTTACCCGTGACTTTCGTCGTGCGCGTGATACGGTTCACGCGTTTCCGTCCCCTTACGGGGATTTTGTTTTTCAACTGAAAAAGTTGACCGCTTCATAGCGGCAATCAATGAGGGGTTTCCGTCCCCTTACGGGGATTTTGTTTTTCAACGGGATAAGATAATGGCACAGGTGTTCGAAACGAAAGAAGCGTTTCCGTCCCCTTACGGGGATTTTGTTTTTCAACAAGGGAGAGGAAAAAATGATGAAAGTGATTGAAGAAAAAGTTTCCGTCCCCTTACGGGGATTTTGTTTTTCAACTAACCCGGAGTTCGGGCAGGTTCGCACGGTGAACGTCGACGGGTTTCCGTCCCCTTACGGGGATTTTGTTTTTCAACGAAAAGAAATTCAAGGTGTTAAGAAAGGATGATTCAAAATGTTTCCGTCCCCTTACGGGGATTTTGTTTTTCAACTGATGAAGATGCGTGAAAGTCAAAAGAGGGCCAATGGTTTCCGTCCCCTTACGGGGATTTTGTTTTTCAACGCGTTTATCGGCGTGTTGTATTCGTACGGGCGGATACCGTTTCCGTCCCCTTACGGGGATTTTGTTTTTCAAAGCAATCGAGGATGCAAATATTGTTGAGAGCCGCGAAAGTTTCCGTCCCCTTACGGGGATTTTGTTTTTCAACTAAAGGATATTGACATGGATGAATATGAGGGATTGAGGGCGTTTCCGTCCCCTTACGGGGATTTTGTTTTTCAACGTGTTCACTTCTAGTTGTTCTTTGACAACTTCATATAGCAACGTTTCCGTCCCCTTACGGGGATTTTGTTTTTCAACTGAAAAAGTATTGCGTAAAGTGCGGCCATGCGTTTGGTTTCCGTCCCCTTACGGGGATTTTGTTTTTCAACCGCGGTTTACTTACGTGCTGAACGACAGCACGCAGGTTCTCGTTTCCGTCCCCTTACGGGGATTTTGTTTTTCAACCGTCGCACGCCTGAAGAGGGATAATGCGATTGCGGCTCTGAGTTTCCGTCCCCTTACGGGGATTTTGTTTTTCAACAATCGACAACGTGGAAATCAGCGTCATCGACAATGATGACGTTTCCGTCCCCTTACGGGGATTTTGTTTTTCAACGATTTTGAAGAACACGAATATCCCGTGACAGGAGAAATGTTTCCGTCCCCTTACGGGGATTTTGTTTTTCAACGATTACAGGGTAGAGGCCTTGCAGGCCGAACTCATCGAGGTTTCCGTCCCCTTACGGGGATTTTGTTTTTCAACTCTTTGTGAGTTTGAATGAGTAAAGCGAAAAGTGTAAATGTGTTTCCGTCCCCTTACGGGGATTTTGTTTTTCAACTAAAAATGAAAGTCAAGTATTGTTATCCTGTCACGGCAGAGTTTCCGTCCCCTTACGGGGATTTTGTTTTTCAACATTAACAACAAATGCTATTATGCTACGACAGGTAAAAGCGGGTTTCCGTCCCCTTACGGGGATTTTGTTTTTCAACATTGGAGGAATTCAAAATGAAAAAGTATCAGGTAACGGACGTGTTTCCGTCCCCTTACGGGGATTTTGTTTTTCAACTACAAAGAAGTGGAGGAGGATGAGTGGGAAATCATTGGCTGTTTCCGTCCCCTTACGGGGATTTTGTTTTTCAACGGTCCCTCCGAAAAGCCTTGTCATTCCTGACCTGAGCAAGCCGTTTGCGGAGCGGAGGCTGAAATTTCTTTTTCAGAGCGCTGCCGACGACTCGAAAATGGCATCCGCCCTTATATGACAAGGCGCGGAGCGGATGATGGTTTTTCATCTAGATGGCGGCTGTTATGTTTCCTATTCGCCGCGTCGGCGCGGATTCCTTCTTTTCTGGAGAATTTCTCATGAAAAAACCGGCCAGACCTACGTCTGACCGGCTGTATTCGCATGGTGGCGGCACAGAGATTTGAACTCCGGACACTGCGGGTATGAACCGCATGCTCTAGCCAACTGAGCTATGCCGCCAAGTGGTGGGCAGGGATGGATTCGAACCATCGTAATCCGAAGATGACAGATTTACAGTCTGTTCCCTTTAACCACTCGGGCACCTACCCATGCCTTGCGTTGCAAGAACAAGGTATATTATACAGGGAGCAGGTAGATTTGTCAACGGGGAACGACGTAAAAATGCAAAAAAGGAATCACCAGCTGCGTGGTGATTCCTTGCATTCTCTGTTGTGTGATCTGCACATGGTAGGGTAGGCGGTATGCCTACGACGTGCCGGACACCTCTTCCACCGCTGCGCGGTCCCCCTTCTCCTTAGGAGAAGGTAAATAAGAAGTGCTTGGCGCCATGGCTGCATGCCAAATGCTGTTTCCGCCGCTGCACGATGACCTCGCGTCTCAGTGCTTGCGCATCCAGATGGGGATGTCGGGGAGGTCGATCTTCGGCGCTGCGGGCTGGATGGACGGCTGGGGCGCGGCGGCGGAGGGCTGCTGGCCTGCGGCGACAGCGGACGCGGCGGCCGTGCCCACGGTCGACTGGATGCCGATTTTATCCGGATCGTCGAAGCCCGTCGCGATGACGGTGACGCGCACGGTGTCGCCGAGGGTGTCGTCAATGGCCGCGCCGAAGATGATGTTGGCGTCGACGTGCGCCGCCTCCTGGATGGTCGTCGATGCCTCGCCGACCTCGTACATCGTGAGGTTCTCGGTCGTGCCCGTGATGTTGAGCAGGATGCCGCGCGCGCCGTCGATGCTCGTCTCGAGCAGCGGAGAGTTGACGGCTGCCTTGGCGGCGTCGACGGCGGCGTTCTCGCCGGAGGCCTCGCCGATGCCCATGAGGGCGGAGCCGGAGTTGCTCATGATGGTCTGGACGTCCGCAAAGTCGAGGTTGATCATGCCCGGCACCGCGATGAGATCCGAGATGCCCTTGACGCCCTGGCGCAGGACATCGTCGGCGATGCGGAACGCCTCCATGACGGAGGTGCGCTTGTCGACGACCTGGAGCAGGCGGTCGTTCGGGATGGTGATGATGGTGTCGACGTGCTGCTTGAGTGCCGCGATGCCGGCCTCGGCACGCTTGCGGCGCAGCGGTCCCTCGAACGAGAACGGTTTCGTGACGACGCCGACGGTGAGCGCGCCGATCTCCCGTGCGCACTCCGCGACGACGGGCGCCGCGCCCGTGCCCGTGCCGCCGCCCATACCGGCCGTGACGAATACCATGTCGGAGCCGCGCAGTGCCTCGAGGATGTCATCGCGGCTCTCCTGGGCGGCCTTCTCGCCGATCTCCGGGCGCGCGCCGGCGCCGAGGCCGCGCGTGAGTTTCTCACCGATCTGCATGCGCTTCGGCGCCATCGCATGGAGGAGGGCCTGGGCATCCGTATTGACGGCGATGAACTCCACGCCCTGCATACCGAGGGAGATCATGCGGTTGACGGCGTTGCTGCCGCCGCCGCCCACACCGATGACTTTGATTTTTGCGAATTGATCGAGTACGTTATCATCTAATTCAAACACCGTCGAAACCCCCATGCTTTACTTGAAATCACTGATCGAGCTGGTATCTGCCTGCGCTGACGCCCGCCGCGCTGACGCCGAGGAGCGGCGCGCCTGTCCGCACTGCGGGTATTTACTGTAAGGACGATGCACAATGTCTACGAAGCGGACGTTTGTGCATGCAGCTTTGTCTATCAGCGCATCCTTTATCGTATTGCAGTCATACGTTCAAAGACTATACACCTTCATAATTTTACCATGAATCCACGCGATTTGCCATAGGTTTCAAAAAAAAGTTCCCCCTCCGCGCGCTCATTCGCCGCCGCGCACGCCGCGGCCGTCGAAGCGCGGCACGAACTTCGCATCCGCCGTGCGCCCTTCCTGGACGTAGCAGCGCGTGATGCCGCGGTCGAGCGCGTGCTCGACGACGCTCTCGTACTCGAAGGTCGTGAGGCGGCGGCCCATGCCCTTGTGCTCGGCGGCATGGTAGAGCGGCGTGTACTGGTTCATGAGGGAGATCTGCACGCTGTCGCCGAAGTTCTCATGGAGCCAGTCGAGGATGCGCATGCTCTCGTGGCGGTGGCCCGGCAGCACGAGATGGCGCACGAGGACGCCGCGCCGCAGGCTGCCGTCAGGCGCGAAGTCCACGGGGCCGACCTGGCGCACCATGGCGCGGATGGCGCGCGAGGCGTAGGCGAAATAGTCGGGCGCCGCGGAGTATTCGCGCGCGGAGGCCTCGTCGATGTACTTGAGGTCCGGCAGGTAGACGGCGACCTCGCCCGCGAGCATAGCGATGGTCTCCTCTGTCTCGTAGGCGCTCGAGTTGTAGACGACGGGCAGGGAGAGGCCGCGCGCCCGCGCGATGCGGAGCGCCGCGAGGATCTGCGGTACGTAGTGCGTCGGCGTCACGAGGTCGAGCGTCGCGGCGCCGCGCGCCTGCTGCTCGAGGAAGATCTCCGCGAGCCGCTCCTCCGTGACCTCCTCGCCCTTGCCGCCGTGGGAGATCTCATGGTTCTGGCAGTAGCAGCAGCGCAGGTTGCAGTAGGAGAAAAAGACCGTGCCCGCGCCCTTGCCGTCCGCGCCGCCCGTGAGGCATGGTTCCTCCCAGGGGTGGAGCGAGACGAGGGCGATGCGCGCCCGCGCGCCCGCGCCGCAGTAGCCGTGCGCGCGCGTGCGGTCGACGCGGCAGCGGCGCGGGCAGAGGGTGCAGCTTGAGAGCGCGGTGAGAGATAGAGGGGTCGTTGTCATGGGCTGTCGCTTCCTTTCCTAGCAAACTCAACGCACAAACGTCCACTTTGTGGACATTGTGCGCCCGTCCTTGCAGTAAATCCAGCCAATCGCGCTGCGCCTGCGGCTTGTGTTCTTGGGGATTTACATGTAAAACAAAGTGCGAGGCGGGACACCTCTTCCACCGCTTCGCGGTCCCCCTCCCGGGGCTGCCACTGGCAGCCCGCGCTGACGCGCCCCCTGAGGAGAAGGTATGTTCTCACCCGCTTCAACAGTAAGTGGAAAAATCTTGCATTCATCAGTGGTTCCTTAGAGTATGTTCTCACCCGCTCAGCAGTAAGTGGAAATGTCTTTGCATGGATCAGCCTTTCCTGAAAGGCTCCAGTGCCCCGTTCCCCTTTCATCTGTCCGCGAGCTTTGCCGCGTCGAGGATGGGGCCGTATTTCGCGCGCCACCAGGAGATGCTGCGGATGGCGTTGATGTAGTCCTGCATGGCCTGCTGGTCAAGCTCTGGCGCGGGGCCGCCGTCCACGGGCTCGGGCACGAGCGGCACGGTGTCCGCCTTGCCGATGGCGTGGCGCGTGATGAAGAAGCCGTAGTTGACGCCCTGCCGGTTCCCCGCCGTGAGGCTCGTGCCGAGGCTCATGTAGAAGAAACCTTTCGGCGCGATGAGCTCGAGCAGCGTCGGCACGGCGTCGATCTGGCTGCCCGCGCTTTCCGGCGCGAGCGTGCCCTTGTGGATGCCGCGCCCCGTCACGATGAAGGGGATGGCGTAGCGCTCGTAGGTCGTGGGCGTTTTCTCGATATTGTAGCGGTCGGCGTGGTCGCCCATGACGAGCACGAGGCTGTCGGGCCAGCGCTCCTTGACGGCGCGGATGAAGCGCGTGAGCTCGCGGTCGGCGTACCAGTAGTGGCCGAGCTCCCTGAGGAGCGCCTCGTCGCCGCGCGCCGCCTCGGGGAGCGCCGCGCGCGTGCGTTCCTTGTCGAATCCCTTCGCCTCGACGTCGACGTCGTAGGGCGAGTGGTTCGACGCGTTCAAAATGACGTTGAAGCTCGGCGCGTCGGTAAGCCCCGCGAGCACGCGCTCGTAGAGCACCTCGTCCTCGCAGCCCCAGACGCTCCCCGGCACGTCGCCGAAGTCGCCGCGGCTGTAGAAATGCGCAAAGCCCTGCGCGCGCGTGAACGCGCCGATGCGCTCCCAGGTCGCGGGGCCGGCGTACCAGAAATTCGTCTCGTAGCCGAGCGCCGCGAGCTGCGGCGCGCTCGCCGTCGGATAGGGCGCGGCGAACGCCTCGGGCATCGTCGTGAGGTAGAGGTTCGCGTCGGCAAAGCCCGTCACGATACCCGTGACGGCGGAGACGGTGCTCGCGCCGTTCGGCAGGAAGGTCGGGCAGTAGTCGCTGTCCTCCTCCGCGATCACCGCGCGCATGCCGTCCGCGATGTGGAGATCCGCGTATTTCTCGAGCAGCGGCCAGTTCGCGTAGCTCTCCGAGAGGATGAGGAAGACATGCGACGGCCGCTCCGCCGCGGGGCCCGCAGCCGTATGGTGCAGATAGTCGTCGAGGTCGTCGCTCACGGACGCCATCCCCGCGTGCAGCGCCGCGAGCGCGCGGATGTCGTCGACAGTGAAGTCGAGCCCGTTGCAGGCGAGCATGCGGTGTTGGAGCACATAGCCGCGGTGTACGGCCTGCAGGTTGTCGAGGATCGCCTCGTTGAGGAAATCATCGCGCGTCACGCCCGCGTTCTCCCAGTCGACCGCCGTCTGCCAGCCGAGGCTGCCGCCGAAGACAGAGAGCAGGCCGATGAGATAGCAGACGCCGAGCGCGAGCGCGCGCACGGCGAGGCGGAACGGCCAGGCGAGGCGCGCGGCGAACGCGAGCCGCTGTCCGCGCCACGCGAGCACGAACAGCGCGAACAGCCGCCAGAGCACATAGGCGAGCACGAGCGCGCCCGCGAGCCGCACGGGCAGGTAGAACTCCTGCACGAGCGAGAGGAAGAGCGCCCAGACATCGTCGTTCGCCGCGTTGAACATCAGCTGGCTGAAATTCGTATGGAACTGCCGGTAGTAGGGAAAGCTCGCGACGTAGAGCACCGAGAGGACGATGAGCTCCGCGCCCGCTGCCGCCTTCCAGCAGACGTTTTCTATCCGCGGCAGGAGATAGTGCGCGAGCGCGCCCGGCACGAGGGCGACGAGCGTGAGCGCGCCCGCCGTCTGGCACGAGAGGCGCGTGCCGCGCACGATAGCCGCGAGCACATCCTCAGTGCCTGTGCCCGCGCCCAGGTATTCCTGCATCCAGCCGAGGAAAAACAGCCGAAAAAAGAAAAGGACCGCAAGGTAGAAGAGCCATACCTTCAGTCCTTTTCTCAGCAAATCATCGAATGTCTCCCAGGCGAAAACCGCCGGACGCCTCATGGCAGGATGATCTCCACGCCGTAGTCCTCCGCGGCCTCGCAGATGTCCTCCGCGGGCTTCGAGTCCGTGATGAGGCCGGAGAGCGTATCGAGGCTCGTGTAGTTGTAGTTGCCGTCCGAGCTGAGCTTGCGTGCCTCGGCGACGACGTAGGCGCGCTTCGACACGCGCACGATGGCCGCCTTGTTGATGCCGTCCTCGATGTCATACGTCGAGACGCTGTTCTCCTTCACATCGACGCCGACCGCGCCGACGAACGCGATGTCCGGCTTCAGACGGGAGATGAAGTCGAGCGTCATGCCGCCCCAGAAGCCGTCGCGGCTCTTGTTGATCTTGCCGCCCGCGAAGACGAGGCGGATCTTCGGATTGCGCGCGAGCACGACGAGGATGTCGATCATGTTCGTCACGACAGTCATCTCGCGATCCGTCTTCACGAGCAGCTCGGCGATCGCGAGGTTGCTCGTCGAGATATCGAGGAAGACCATGTCTTTCTCGTGGATGAGCTTCACAGCCGCCTGCGCGATGCGGCGCTTCGCCTCGACATCGGTGTTGCGGTGCTTGCTCACCTCGAGCATGTGCAGGTTCTCACGGCGCACGACCGCGCCGCCGTAGGTGCGCTTGAGCTTGCCCTGTTTCTCGAGCGCGCCGAGGTCCTTGCGGATGCAGTCCTCGGTCACTTTGAACATCTCACTGAGATCCTTGACGCGCACCTTGCCGTCGCGCGAAAGGAGGTTCAGGATGGCTTCCTGTCGTTCTTCCAAAAACATCTTTACGTCACTCCATTGATTGAAATACTGAGAACTCTTCTAGCCAAGGTATTGATTCATCTTGTTATTAAGTGACATTGTACATGACAACTTTCAATTTTTCAAGTCCTTTCCCCCAAAAATTGGCACAAATTTCCACAAAGATAAACAACCGATGCAGCGACCCGGAAATCACGCCAAATAAAAAGGAATGGCGCCCGATCCCGCCTCGCCCGCGCAGGGGAAAGGAACGGAATGTGCGTCATCCCGAAAGGAGGGGCTGCCCTACGGCGCAGCGCCCGAAAGCATCTCGCGCTCAGCGCACGAAGACGACGTTCGTCTTGTCGAGGAAGCCCGTCGCGCCGTTCTCGATGAGCACGCGGTTCGCGTCTGCCGTCGAGAGCACGGGGTTCACGCCGCCGTCGAGGCGGACGGCGCGCACGACGAGCGGGTTGCTGCCAGCGCGCGCGGCGCGGCTCAGATCGCTCGTGTAGCCTGCCATGCCATTCGTAACGACCTTGTCATAGTCGAGGTTCTTGTAGCCGTAGATGGGCTGTCCGAGATCGTTCTTGATGACCGGGCTCATCGCGGGCTTCAGGCCGAGGCCGGAGCAGTCGACGATGAGGCCCGTGTAGCCGCCGATGGCCTGCGCGCCCGCGGGCGCCGCCGAGGCCGAGGAGCCCTTGGCGCTCGTCGCGCCCTGCGTGGCCGTCGTGCCCGCCGCAGTGCCGCCGAGCGTCACATCGACGTGGACGCTGCTCGGCACAGACGGCGTGACAGAGGCGACCGGCGCGGGCAGCGGCTCCTTCGCCGCCGTCTGCGGCAGGACCGCCGCGGCGACGGACTTCGTGACGCCGAAGAGCGGCACCTGCATCCTCACCGTGTAGCCCTGGCCGCCCTCGACCGTCTTCTCATCGACGATGCGGGCGCCCTGCACGAGCGCGCTGACGTTCGTCTTGATGACGTCGCTCGAGACGGCCATATCCTCGACCGTCGTCGACGCGTCGACCTGGACGCCCGCGATCTGCTCGGCGATCTGGCGGTACGCGTCGACGACGGCCGCGCGGCGCGCCATCATGCGCGCCTGCACCGCGTTGCGCGCGTTCGCGGGCGCAACGCCCGTGCCCTCGACCTCGATGACGGAGCTCTCCCAGTCCGTCCCTGCCGCCGCGAAGGCGCTCGCGCAGCTCGCGACGAGCAGCGCGCAGATGAGCGGCAGGAGCCGCCCAAAGGCAAACCACTTTCTCATGTGGAAAAACCTCCTTTATCTCTCCCTTTGTCCCTATTATCGGCATTTATCGACAAAAAGTAAATTAATTCATCATTACAGTTTCGCCACGCCCCGGCCGCCTGTGTGCCGTCGCGCCTCAGCCGCCCGCAGACGCTGCCGCGCGCGCTCGCGCAGGCGCAGGCTGCGCGCGAGGAGCATCTCGTAGACAGGCGCGCCGCCCGCGATCTCCGAGACGAGGTAGGCCGTCATCGAGACGAGGATGAGCGGCAGCAGGTGCGCGAACGAGCCCGTCATCTCCATGATGAGCACCGTCCCCGTGATCGGCGACTTCACGACGCAGGCGAAGTACGCCGCCATGCCGAACACCATGCAGTCCACGGCGAGCTGCGGCGCGAGCAGGCCGAGCAGCACCGCCGCGCGCGCGAAGACCGCGCCGCCGAGCGCACCGAGCACGAGCATCGGCAGGAAGATGCCGCCCGGCACGCCCGAGCCGAAGCAGAGCATCGTGAAGAAGAACTTCCCGAGGAAGAGCACGAGGAGGAAGCACAGGCCGTAGTCCTCCCACACGAGGCTGTCGACGAGCGGGCTGCCGCCGCCGAGGATCTGCGGCAGAAAAAAGCCCGCCGCGCACGAGGCAAAGAGCGGCACCACGGGCTTCACCGCCTCCGGCAGCGGCAGGCGCAGGAAGGTGTCGAGCGAGGCCGTGAGCGTGCGGTTGAACGCGAGCGAGAGCACGCCGACGAACGCGCCGAGCAGGATGAGCGGCAGGAAAAACTCCCCCGTCGCCACCACGGGCACCTCGCCCATGTGGAAGACCGGCGCGAACCCGAAGAACTCCTGCGTCACCGTCGTCGCCGTTACCGACGCCGCCACGGCGCCCATGAGCACGAGCGGAGAGAAATCCTTCGTGAGCTCCTCGAGGCAGAAGATCACGCCCGCGAGCGGCGCGTTGAACGCCGCCGCGAGCCCCGCGCCCGCGCCCGCCGTCAGGAGGTAGCGATCCTCGCCCGGCGCGCGGCGCGCGAGCCTGCCGACGCCCTGGCCGAGGCACGCGCCGAGCTGCACGCTCGGCCCCTCGCGCCCGAGCGAGAGCCCCGCGCCGATGCCGAGCACCGCGCCCGTGAATTTCAGCACGAGCACGCGCGCCCAGTTCATCTGCATCTCGCCCGCGAGGATGCCCTCGATCTGCGGGATGCCCGAGCCGGACGTCATCGGCTCCGCCTCGAGGATGCGGTAGATGATATAGCCGGTGCCCGCGAGCGCGAGCAGCCAGAGCGCCGTAAACTCCCACGGCGCCTGCGCGAGCCACGCGTAGAGCCGCGGCAGGATCTCCTCCGAGCATACGAGCAGATAGCGGAACGCCGCCACGACGAGCCCCGTGAGCACGCCGATGAGATTTCCCTCGAGGAACAGCCGGAGCTTCAGCCGCTCCGGCTGCGCGAGCCACGCGAGGAGGGCAAGGAGCTTTTCACGCAAAGCAAACATCCTTTCCATAGGAAATGCTGATTGGTCAGTGGTTCCACAAGGAATCGCCGAAGAGGCAAGTCCCATCATAGCGATTCCATAAAAAAGAGGCCCCGGCGGGCAATGCCCGGCCTGAGCCTCTCATATCCTTATTCCGCCGTGAACGGCAAGAGTGCGATGTTGCGCGCGCGCTTGATGGCGACCGTCACCTGGCGCTGGTGCTTCGCGCAGTTGCCCGAGATACGGCGCGGCAGGATCTTGCCGCGCTCCGTAATGAAGCGGCGCAGCTTTGCCACGTCCTTGTAATCGATATGCTCGACCTTGTCCACGCAGAACGTGCAGACCTTCCTGCGGGGCCTTCTGCCTCTGTCACGTCTCATCAATCTGTTTCCCTCCAATCAAAACGGGATTTCTTCATCAGGGATGGACGGTCCGAAGGAGTTGTTCGCCTGCGGCGCCGACTGCTGCGGCGCGGCACTCTGATGGTAGCCGCCCTGCGGTGCCGGCGCGCCGCCCTCGCGCTGCGGGCGCGAGCCCATGAACTCGACCTCGTTCGCGACGACCTCGGTCACATAGCGCTTGTTGCCATCCTGCGCGTCGTAGGAACGGACCTGCATCCGCCCCTCGACGAGCACCTGGCTGCCTTTGATGAGGTTGTTCCCGCAGATCTCCGCGAGGCGCTCCCAGACGACGATGGGGATGAAATCCGCCGTCGGCTGGCCGTTCGCCTCCGCGTTCTTGCGGCCGAAGCGACGATCCACCGCAAGCGTGAACGATGCGACGGCCTTGCCGCTCTGCGTGTAACGAACCTCCGGGTCACGCGTCAGACGCCCGGCTAAGATAACCTTGTTCATGGCAAATCCTCCCAGACCTTCACAATATCAGTCCTCGTCAGCTCTCACGATCATGTGCTTGAGGAGCTCGTCCGTAATCTTCATGACACGGTCGCACTCCTTCATGCATGCCGGCTCAGCCGTCACATAGAACAGATCGTAGAAACCCTCGGTGTTGTCCTTGATCTCATAGGCAAGACGCTTCTTGCCCCAACGGTCTTCCTTGTCAATCGTGCCGCCATTGTCGGTGATGAGCTTGCTGAACTTGTCGATGACAGCGTTCACAGCCTCTTCCTCCAGCGGTTTCACGATAAATACGACTTCGTACTTTCTCACGAAATCACCTCCTCTTCGGTCTTTGGCCCTCCCCCGTAGAGAGGGCAGAGTCTCTTCTGTCGCTTTCGCGACTAGAAAATTATATCACGCGGCAAAGAAGTTTGCAAGGGAAAATCTCTCGCCGCCCAGTACAAAAAAGGCGCCCCGCCACGCCTGCCCCGGAGGGCGGAAGCGGCGGAAGCGCCTTTTCTATCCAGCAATCAGTATTTGAACTTCTGCAGCGACTCCGAGAGCTCCTGCGCGAGCTGCGCGAGGCTGTCGCTCGCCGTGGCGATCTCGCCTGCCGACGCGCTCTGCTCCTCGCTCGCGGCCGAGACGCTCTCCATCTCGTTGACGACCTTGCCGCCGTTGCCCGCGATATTTTTCGTCTTCTCCTGGATGACGCCGGTCTGCGCACCGACCTGACGGAGCTCGCTGACCATGGTCTTCGCACGGTTCGCGACGCTCTCCGCCGCACCGCGGATCTCGCCGAACGTCTCCTTGAGCTGCGCGACGGCCGCCGTGCCCTCCTGCACAGCCTGGCTGCCGGACTGCATGGAGGCGACGGCTGCCTCGGTGTCGGCCTGGATGCCCGTGATGAGATCCGTGATCTGCTGCGCCGCCTCCTGCGAGGCCTCCGCGAGCTTGCGCACCTCATCGGCGACGACGGCGAAGCCGCGGCCGTGCTCGCCCGCACGCGCCGCCTCGATGGCCGCGTTGAGCGCGAGCAGATTCGTCTGCTCGGCGATGCTCGAGATCGTCTCGACGATCGTGCCGATCTCCTGCGAGCTCTTGCCGAGCTTGTCGACCGTATCGCGCGAGCTGTTGACGACCTTCTCGACGCTCTCGATGTCCATGACGGCGTCCTCGACGCGCTTGCCGCCGTCGACGGCGCGCGTGTAGGCCGTGCCCGCGTCCTCCGACACGGCATCCGCCGTGCTGCCGAGACGGTTCAGGGAGTCGAGCGTCTCCGTGACGCTGTCCTGGGACTCCGCGACGTACTGCTGCTGCTCCGCCGAGGCCTGCGCCGCGTTCGTCACCGACTGCGCGACCTGATCGGAGGCCTGCGCGCTCTGGTGCGCGCTCGCCGTGAGCTCCTCCGACGAGGCAGCGAGCTGCTGCACCGTCTCGTTCGTCTTCTTCATGAGCGCGCGCACGGTCCTCCGCATCTCGATGAAGCCGCGCATCATATCGCCGAACTCGTCGCCGCGCGTGACGGCCGCGCCCGTGTCGCGGAAGTCACCTTCCTGCATCTTCTTGCAGGCCGCGTTGACCGCGGCGAGCGGCGTCGTGATTTTCTTCGTCGTGATGATGCACGCCGCGATGAGGATCACGAGCACGACGAGCACGATGATGACGATATTGCGGAGGACGGCGCTGATCTCCTTATCCGTGTTCGCCTTGAGGTCGATGGCGCCCTGATGCTCATCCTGCGTGAGCGCGATGAGGTTCTTGCCCATCTGGGTCGCCTGCTTCGCACCGGTCTTGCTGTAAAGATCAATCGCCTCGTCGTATTTCCCCTCGAGCGAGAGCTTCGCCACCTGGTCGAAGGTCGCGCGGACGTTCTTCCACTCGCTCTCGACGTCCTTCATGAGCGAGTCGCTGTCATCGCCGTCGACGTCGATCGCTTTGTAGCCCGCGATGGCGTCGTCGACCTGCTTCGCGCCCGCCTGATATTTCTGGTTCAGCTCCTGCAGACGCGCGGGATCATCACGGCACGTCGTCATGATGATGACCATGCCCTGCGCATAGCGCATGTTGCTCATCGCCGAGCCCGCGTAGTCGATGCCCTTGACGCTCGACTCATACATCGTGTTGAGATCGCCGCGCACCGTATTCAGGCCGAGATAACCCGCGATGCTCACGCCGAGCAACCCGGCCACCGCAATGACGCCGAGGACTACCATCTTGAATACGACCTTCAGATTGTCCATCCAGCTCATAAAAACACTCCCTTATTCTCTTACACAAATCATACCAAACCCCGGATCAAATGCCATGTTCCATCGCATCGCCAGGAGCGGCATCAGGCCGCACAGCCCGCGAGCCACCGGCAAGGCACAGCACAGGCGTCATCCCACCAACGCAGACCTGCCCTGATGCGCGCGGCATCCACGCCCATGAAGACCGTTCGTCCGAAGCACGCCGCCCTTCCGTATACTGGAATATTTCTCCCCTAACAGGAGAAATCCTGCTGTTTTTTGAAAAAATTTCAGTCGACGCGTCATTCCCTGCGCCCGCTCACCACGGGTGCTTCGTCCGCCAAAAAGCGGGCTGGAGCATCGCGAGCAGCGTGAAGATCTCAAGCCTGCCAAGCAGCATCTCGAAGCAGAGCAGCGCCTTCATCCCCGCGGGCAGCGGCGCGAACGTGCAGGTCGCGCCCGCGATACCGAACGCCGGGCCGACGTTGCCGAGCGTCGTGACGCTGATGCCGACCGCGTCGAAGACCGGCACGCCGAACGCCGTGAACGCGAGCGCGAAGAGCGCGATCGCCATGATGTAGAGGAAGAAAAAATGCCCGACGCGGTGGAGGACGGAGACCGGCACCGTATGGCCGTTCAGCCGCACGACGTGCAGCGCGCGCGGATGGAGCTTCGCGAGAAAGACATTCGCGCTGCTCTTCGCGAGCAGGACGACGCGGCTCACCTTGAGCCCGCTCGCCGTCGAGCCCGCGCAGCCGCCGATGACCATGAGCGTCAGCAGCACGCCCTTCGAGAGCGCGGGCCAGCGGTCGAAGTCCGCCGTCACGAACCCCGTCGTCGCGAGCGACGCCACCTGGAACACCGCGTAGCGCGCCGCCTGCGGCAGCGGCTCGCCGCCCGCGAGCACGAGGTTCGCCGTCACGAGCAGCGCGGCGCACGCGAGGATGGCGAGATACACCCGGAACTCCGTATTGCGCCGCAGCGCGCCCACGCCCTTTTTCCACACCTTGTAATAGAGCGCGAAATTGCCACCCGCGATCACCATGAAAAGCGACATCCAGCCCTCGATCCAGACGCTGTCAAACACCATCGCGTTCGCGTCGTACGTCGAGAAGCCGCCCGTGCCGAGCGTCGAGAGCGCGTGGTTCGCCGCCGTCACCGCGTCCATGCCGCAGAGCCAGTAGATGACGGCCGCCGTGAGCGTCAGTCCCGCATAGAGGCGGAACAGCGCGCCCGTCATCGACTGCAGGCGCGGCATCACGCGGTCATGCGTCGGGCCCGTCGTCTCCGCGTTGTACATGTAGACCGTGCTCTGCCCCGCCTGCGGCAGCAGCGCGATGAAGATGACGATGATGCCGAGCCCGCCGAACCAATGCGTCATGCTGCGCCAGAAAAGCAGGCTCCGCGGCATCTCCGAAAGCGAGGTGATGACCGTCGCGCCCGTCCCCGTGAAGCCCGACAGGCTCTCGAAAAATCCGTCAAGGAAGCCGAGGCAGCCGCCGAGCACATACGGCAGCATCCCGAGCCCCGCGCCGATGCACCAGCCGAGCCCCGTGATCGCGATGCCCTCGCGCATCGTGATCGCGCGCACCTCGCGCCGCGCGTGCGTCACAAGCACGCCCCAGAGCGCGATGGCGAGCCCCAGCGTCAGGCCGAATGCGCGCAGCGCCTCCCCCTCGCCCCAGAAAAGCGCGAGCGCGCACGGGAGGACGAGCACCCCCGACACCGCGAGCGTCAGCCGCGCGAGCACGTAAAAGACAACGCGCAGATCCATCCCGCGCCTCCTTTCCGCCAAACCTTACCAGCGCCGCCGCAGCCGCTCCCCGACGAAGCACGCGAAGAGCAGCGCGGAAAAAATCTCCACGCGCCCCAGAAGCATCAAACTGATGCAGACGGACTTCCCGAGCGCCGACAACACCGCAAGATCCGTGAAACCGAACAGCGCCGCCGTATGCCCCGTACTCGTGAGACACCCCGCCGCGAGGCCGAGCGCGGAGAGCACCGGCACCCCCGACGCCGCCACTGCGAGCGTCCCGGAGAGCAGCACCACCACCGTGAAGAAGAAGAGCGCGAGCAGCCGCCCCACCACCTTGTCCGGCACCGGCAGCCCGTCGAGCCGCACGCAGACCACCATGTGCGGATGCAGCGTCCGCCGCAGCTCCTCTGCCGTCATGCGGCCGAGCACGAGCAGCCGCACCGTCTTGAGCCCGCCCGCCGGCGAGCCGAGACACGCGCCCGTGAACGCGAGCAGGAACAAGAGATACCGGTCAAAATCCGGCCACCCCGCCACTGCCGTCGACGAAAACCCCACCGTTGTGAAAAACGACACCGCCTGAAACAGCCCGTGCCGCAGCGCCTCCCCCGCCGCATACGTCTGCGTGAGGAAAAGATGCGCGCCGATGAGCAGCCCCGAAGCCGCCGCGATCACGAGCGCCGCCCGCAGCTCCGCGTCGCGCACGAGCAGGCCCAGGCTGCGCCGCGAGATCGCCTTCCAATAAAGGAGGAAATTCCCGCCCGTCACGAGCATCATCAAGCAGCCAGCCACCTCGAGCGCCGGGCTGTCGTACGGCTGGAACGCCGCCGTCAGGCTGCTCCCCGCCGTCGAGATCGTGAGCAGCGCGAGCAGCAGCGCCTCAAACGGCGTGAGCCCCAGGAGCGCGAGCACCGCGAAAAAGAGCGCCGTCAAACCGCCGTAGACGAAAAGCCCGCGCCAGAGCGCGAGATGCATGCGCCGCCAGACAGGACTGAACGCGACGCTCTGCCGAGCCGTCAGCGTGATGCCGAAGCAGCCGCTCACCTGCGGCAACACCGTCACGAGCATCACGACGAACGTCAGCCCGCCGAGCCAGCTCATCAGCCCATGCCAGAGCAGGAGCGACGGCGGCAGCGCAGCCGCCGCGGGGAAACAGGAAAGCCCCGTCGCCGTGAACGCCGCCATGCTCTCGAAAAACGCCGCGAGCGGCGCGAGACGCCCCGAAAGCACAAAAGGCAGCGCGCCGACCGCCGCGAGATACAGCCACGCGAGCACCGCGAAACAAGCGCCCTCCCCAAGCCGCAGCGGCCGCCGATGCGCGCGCCCCAGCCAGTAGAAAAGCGCCCCCGAGCCGAGCGCCACGAGCAGTGGCACGCCGAACAAAATGAGCCCCTCGCCCTGCGCCGCGACAGCCTCGCCCTTCCCCGCAAACGCCAGCATGCCCCGCACCCCGGAGCCCACTGCCAGCGCATCCCGCGGCGAAAGCGCGAGCGGCGGCAAAAGCGCAGCCGCCAGTGCCAAAGACAGACGGCTCATCAGATACCAGAAAATCTCATACCCCTGCCGCACAAACCCACCTCGCAATCTCATCGCCACTCCGGCCATCCCATCGAAACAACCGGCTCACGCTTATATCAGCTGTCCGCATACGATCGTTCGCACACATCGTACCAACACAGACAATGCGTCTCTCCTATCCCCTCGGGCTGCAACCTCATCAAGGCATCTCCGCAGCTTCGAGGCAGACACCTCTTCCGCCATCGCTACGCTCGGCACCTTCTCCTGAGGAGAAGGTCGATAAAACCGCCGCGAACAAACCATCGTTGCGTCACTCGCCTCGAACAACCTCCCGCCTCGAACAATCACGCGTACTTCCCTCTCCGCCTCCCCGTCAGCAGCGGGGCGGCTGGTGCCGGGCAGCGAACGAAGCGCGGAGCCTATTCGATGGCACGACGAGCCTTAATTCTACCGCGAACGCTTTTGCCATCGAGAGCGAAGCGCGGAGTGAGTCGCACGGCGCCTGCCGCCCCCTCCGCCTCGAACAACCTCCCGCCTCGAACAACTTGCCCCCCGCTGCCCCTTTTATTCCCGTCCTTTGAAACACCCCATGACTTTCTTCGCGAACTGCGTCTGCACGAAGAGGATCACGCGGTCGCCGGGCAGCAGCACGGACTCGCCGTTCGGGATGACCGCCGCGCCATCACGCACGTAGGCGCAGACGAGGCATTCGCGCGGCAGCTTGGCCTGCATGAGCGGCTTGCCCGCCGCGGGTGCCCCCTCCTGCATGATGACCTCGACCGCCTCCGCCTTCGCGCCCTCGAGCAGCGACACCGACACGACGCCGCCGCGCCGCGCGAACGCGAGCACCTCGCTCGCCGAGAGCAGCCGCGCCGAGAGCACGACATCGACGCCCACCTTCTCCATGAGATCGACATACTCGTTGCGCGCGACGCGCACGACCGTCTTGTCCGCGCCGAGATGCTTCGCGAGCAGCGCGAGCATGAGATTCAGCTTGTCATCCTCCGTGAGGCAGACAACGACATCCGCCTCCGCCACGCCTTCCTCGAGCAAGAGATCGATATCCGTGCCATCGCCGCAGATGGCGATACCGTTCCTGAGCTTTTCCGCCATGCGCTGGCAGCGCTCGTGCTGCTTGTCGATGACCTTCACCTCGACGCCCTGCCCGTCGAGCATCGTCGCGAGCGCGCGCCCAGTGCGTCCTGCGCCGATGACCATCACGCGGTGGATGCGCCGCGCGTCGCGCTGCACGAAATTCTGGCTGAACTTCTCGATCTGCTCAGGAATGCCGATGAAATACGCATTGTCATGCGGCAGCAGATAATCGTCGCCATGCGGGATGATCATGCGGTGATCGCGGAAAATCATCCCCGCGAGCACCCCCGGCGGCAGCTCGATATCGCGGAGCTGCTGCCGCGCGAACGGCGAACTCCGCCGCACGCGCGTCTCGAACAGCCGCACCTTCCCATGCGCGAAATCCTCGACATTGAGCGCCGCCGGCGTCATGAGGATGCGGTTGATCTCCGCCGCCGTGATGAGCTCCGGATTCAGCATGAGGTCGATATCGAAATTCTCCTTGAGATACTCCTTGGCCTCGCCCATGAACTGCATATCGCGGATGCGCGCGATCGTATGCGCAATGCCGTGCTTCTTCGCGAGGATGCAGGCGACCATGTTCACCTCGTCGCTCGCCGTCACCGCGATGAGGATATCCGCGCCGCGGATGTCCGGCTCGTTCATCGTGATGGGGCTCGCGCCGTTCGCGTGGATCGTGAGCACATCGAGCGTATTCTTCGGCCCTTCGAGCTGTGCGGCGTCCTGGTCGACCACGACGACATCGAACGCCTCCTTCGACAAAAGCTCCGCAATGCTGTACCCGAGCTTCCCCGCTCCGACAACGACAATCCGCACCCTGACCACTCCTTTCCCCACATTCGTATGATTCCTAGTATACGATAGGCGCTATGTTTTTTCAATCCAGCGGCCACCCCATCCCCAACGCGGCCAGCCCCATCCCCCATCATCGTGGCCAGTCTCGTCCCACCATCGCCAGCGCACCTCCGCCGCCTGCACCGGCGCCTCCGGAACTCACCTGCACTCGAAACGCCGCATCGCCCTGCAGTGCCTTCCATGGCTGCACAGTCACAAAGCTACATGTACAAACGTCCGCTTTGTGGACATTGTACATCGCCCTTGCAGTAAATCCAGCCAATCGCGCTGCGCCTGCGGCCTGCGCTCTTGGGGATTTACATCGCAAACTGCCCGCAGGCACCTGGCACACACCAAGCTCCCGCGGGCAGCTCTCCCCCCAGGGAATCACGGATTCCGTCGCCGACTCCCCAGACATCACACGGCCACCTCAGCGCATGGCCGCCTTGCGGAACTCCGTCTCGCTCCTGCGGGTCATGCCGTACACCCCCGCCTGATAGATTTCGAGCATACGGATCACGCACCTCCCGCAACCTGCCTGTCCTCCTATAGGAACCGCTGATTAAATGAGGTGCTCCGGATTTACGTGGATGCGCTGTATCTCTCTAGGAGACAAACCGGAGGCGTAGCGGGCTACGCTGAGGATTTGTCGACGACGGGAGGACAACGCAGACGCGTGAAGACGGAGTGCCGAATGAATCAGCGATTCCTTAAGGAACCGCAACACAAAGGGCGACCCGTTGACTGCCTGTGCCAACGGATCGCCCTTTGATCGAGGTGCTTGCCGCATCGCTTTCTTGCAGCAGCAGCCTCAGAGCACCTTGTGCAGATACTCGCGGATCTCGTCGCCGTCCTCGAGCTTCATGACATCGGCGAGGACTTCCTTCGCCTTGACCGAGGAAGTCTTTCGCAGCATCTCCTTGACGCGCGGGATGCTCGGCGCGCTCATGGAGAGCTCGTGGATGCCCATGCCCATGAGCAGCACAGACGCGTAGGGATCGGACGCCATCTCGCCGCACATGCCGGCCCAGATGCCGTTGTCGCGCGCGCTCTGGATCGTGCGCTGGATGAGGCGCAGCACCGACGGGTTGAAGTGGTTGTAGAGATACGAGATGTTCGCGTTGCCGCGGTCGCAGGCGAGCGTGTACTGCACGAGATCGTTCGTGCCGATGGAGAAGAAGTCCACATACTTCGCGAGCACCGGCGTCATGATGGCCGCCGACGGCGTCTCGACCATGATGCCGACCTGCACATCGTCGCTGTAGCTCTTGCCCTCGTGGACGAGCTCGGCCTTGGCGTCCTCGATGCGCGCCTTGACCTCTTTGAACTCCTTGACGTTGATGATCATCGGGATCATGATGGCAACCTTGCCGTAGACGCCCGCGCGCAGGATGGCCTTGAGCTGCGGCAGGAAGAGATCCTTGCGCTGCAGGCTGATGCGCACGGCGCGGTAGCCGAGGAACGGGTTGTCCTCATGCGGGATGTTGAGGTACGGCAGCGGCTTGTCGCCGCCGATGTCCATCGTGCGGATCACGCAGAGCTTGCCCTTGCATTTCTCGACGGCTTCCTTGTACGCCTTGAACTGGTCCTCCTCCGTCGGGATCTCCTGACGGCCCATGAACACGAACTCCGAGCGGAACAGGCCGACGCCCTCCGCGCCGTAGTTCATCGCGTTGTCGACATCCATGTGCGTGCCGATGTTCGCCATGAGCTCGACCTTGACGCCGTCCGGCGTCACCGCCGGCAGATCCTTGAGCGCCGCGTAGTGCGCCGCGAGCTCCTGCTGCTTCTTGATCTTGTCGCTGTAGGCCGCGATCTCATCCGGCGTCGGGTTGATGGTGATCTCGCCGCGCTCGCCGTCGATGATGACATGGTCGCCGTCCGCGATCTTGTCGATGCGGTTCTCCTTGTTGAGGCCGACGATGGTCGGGATGGCGCGCGCCTTGGCGATGATGACGGCGTGCGCCGTCGTCGATCCGGAGCCGAGGAGGACGCCCGCGATCTTCTCCGTCGGCATGCCGGCGATGACCGACGGCTCGATCTCATGGCCGCAGAGGATGACCTTCTCATCGCCGATCTCCGGCTCCTTGACACCGAGGATGAACTTCGCGATGCGCTTGCCGACATCGCGGAGATCGACGGCGCGCGCGGCGAAATACTCGTCGTTCATCTGCTCGAACATCTTCGCCTGCTCCTCAGAGGCGCGCAGCACGCCGCGCGGCGCGTTGCCGAGCTCGTCGATCTTCTGCTCGATGTTGTCCGCCATCATCGGATCCTGCACCATCATGCGGTGCGCCTCGAGGATAGCCGCCTGCTCCTTCGTCTTCTCATTCTTCTGCATCTTCTCGATGCCCTCACGCAGCTGCTCGGCCACCGCCGTGAGCGCCGCCTTGGCCTTCCCCTTCTCCGTCTCCTTGTCCTCGGGCTGATAGCTCACGAGATAGCCGTCGAGATTCTGCCCCGCGAGCATGATCTTGCCCATGGCGATACCGGAGATAACGCCCTTGCCACGAATTTTCTCTGCCATAATTCTTTCCCCCAGCTGTATGTGTCCCCTTGTACATGCGGCAAAAAGGCCCGTCCGCGGAACGCAGGCGGGCCTACGCGGGGCAGCGCCCCACCCTATGCGATTATTCCTCGCCGAACTTGGAAAGGACGAGATCCTTGAGCGTCTTCACGGCCTCAGCCTCATCCGGACCGTCCGCGACGATCGTGATGTCCGTGCCCTTCACAAGGCCCATGCTCATGATCATGAGGATGCTCTTCGCATCGACCGTCTTGCCCTTCGCCTTGATCTGCACCTTGGACTTGAACTTCGTCGCCGTCTGCACGAACACCGAAGCCGGGCGAGCGTGGATACCAGTCTTGTTCTCGATCGTTACATTTGCTTCCGTCATTTGAAATACCTCTTTCTTAGGAACTTGCGGATCCGCCGCTTCCCGCGGCGATCCTGAGATAAACAGCGGTGCCTGCTGCACAGCCGATGCATATATCTGATTATATTGCATACAGTGTGCCAACTTCCTGCAGGCTGGGAAATTTTTATAATAATTCCTGCAAAGCCCAGCAGCAGCGAGCCTTTTCGGAAACATTACCATGAGTTCTTCGGCTTGAAATGTATTTTTGAAAATCGTTTTTGGTAAATTTTACCAACTCACGCTGTTTGCTTGGTAAATTTTACGCAGGTTGGGTAATTTCTACCATACCTCCGTGACGGCAAGCGCGGAGGAAGCAGCACGCCGCCTGCCGTCACTCGACAAGCCCGTACTTCCTCGCCTTCGCCGCAACGGTCTTGTGCGTGAGCGCGAGCGCGCGCCCCGCGGCGTTGAAGCTGCCGCATTTCTCGAGCGCGTAAGCAATGATGCGCTTCTCGTACTCCGGCCACGGCAGCACCGCGCCGCTCGTGAGGCGGCTCTCCTCGACCTCGCGCGCCGCGATCTCGCCTTTGAGATACGAGGGCAGCGCACTCGCGGTGATCTCCGTCGCGTCCATGAGCGTGATCACGCGCTCGATGACATTCTCGAGCTCGCGCACGTTGCCGGGCCAGCGGTAGTGCATGAGCACCTCCATCGCCTCCGGCGTGATGCCGCGCACGGGCTTCTTCTGCTCACCGCTGATCTTGCCGATGAAATGCTCGACGAGCAGCGGGATGTCATCGACGCGCTCGCGCAGCGGCGGCAGCAGGATGGGGATGACGTTGAGGCGGTAGTAGAGGTCGTCGCGGAACTCCCCTTCCTTCATCATCTGCTCGAGGTCGCGGTTCGTCGCGGCGATGATGCGCACATCGACATGCACCGTCTCCTCGCCGCCCACGCGGTCGAACTCCTTCTGCTGGAGCACGCGCAGCAGCTTGACCTGCATATTCTTGTCCATCTCCGCGATCTCGTCGAGGAAGATCGTACCGTGGTTCGCGAGTTCGAACTTGCCGAGCTTGCGCTTCACGGCCCCCGTGAACGCGCCTTTCTCATGGCCGAAGAGCTCGGACTCCAGGAGGGCGGGCGGGATCGCGCCGCAGTTCACGCGGATGAATGGCCCGCGGCGGCGGGAGCTCGCGTAGTGGATGCCCTCCGCGATGACCTCCTTGCCCGTGCCGCTCTCCCCGCGGATCAGCACCGTCGCGGAGCTCGCCGCCGCCTTCGAGGCGAGCGCGAGCACGTCGACGACCTTGCCGCTCTTGCCGATGTAGCTGCCGAACGCCGAGGCCGCCTTCTTCGTGCGCAGGAGCTCCTGCTCGAGGTACTCGGCGCGCGCGGACACCTGCGTGAGACGCTCCATGAGGTTCTGGATCTCCGTGATGTCCTTGATGACCGAGACGACACCTGCGATCTCGCCGTCGATGAAGATGGGGTTGACGTTCGCGACGACCGTCGTGCCGTTCTTCTTGTGGCTGATGACGCCGATGCGCGCGACGCCCGAGCGCAGCACGCCGACGCGGTTGCCGTGCGGCGCATGCGTGAAGACGTTCTGCCCGAGCACCATCTCCATCGTCTTGTGGACGATGCGCAGATACGACGGATTCACATAGGTGATGATGCCGCTCTTGTCCACGACGCAGATGCCGTCCTGCACCGCCTCGAGGATCATCTGCAGCCGCTCCTGCATGAGTGCATTCTCGTGCAGCAGCTTGTCCACCTCGTGGAGTTCCTGCGGCTCATGCATCTCGAGGTCGCCCTCGAGGAACGCGGCCATCTCCTCCGCGGCCCGCTGCTCGTCGCCGCCCTCCGCGGTCACGAACACCGCGTCGCCGCGGCGCGTCTTGAGCGCGATGAGCTTCATGATGCTGCGCATGAGGAACCGCTCGCCGCGCGTGCCGCGCAGGTAGAGCTTCGTATGATACTTTTCACTGAGCTCCCGCGCGCGCTGGACGATCATCGCCGCGACGCGCGCATGGATGCCGCTCTCATTCGAGATCACGGCCTCCCGTTCCACCGACATGGCGTCCTCCCTTTCGCGCTGATTTCCTCTCTATTATACAATAAAAGCGCTGAAAATGCGCCCCTTTCCTCTGATTTTTTCGCACCGCGGCGAAATCCGCTGATAGCCCCCATCGCGCATCACAGTGATCAGCACCTGCTTCCTCATCGCCACAGATGAGAAAGCTCCCGAGAGAACAAGAGAAACTTTACGGATGCGCGGGCGACCGTGTATAATGAAGAGGACAACAAGAGCCGCAGGAACGGTTGCGGCTTTTTCAAGCAAGGAGGATTCTGCCTATGCCAGAACCATTGCCACGCGTCGGTCACATCGACTTCCTCAACGTGCTGCCGCTCGCCTACGGCTACGTGCACGGCGGCGCGGACGACCTCGCCATCGAGCGCGGCGTCCCCGCCGTCCTCAACAGCGACCTCATCGCCGGACGCCTCGATGTGAGCAACGTATCATCCATTCTCTACGCGCGTCACGCGGACAAGCTGCGCATCCTGCACGGCCCCTGCGTCTCGACCGACGGCGCCGTCGAGAGCATCCTGCTTCTCTCGAGAAAGCCCATCGAGGAGATCGAGGACGACCGCATCGCGCTGACGGCCAAGAGCGCGACCTCGCACGCGCTGCTCAAGATCATCCTCAGGAGCGGCTACGGCGCCGTGCCGACCTACAACGTACAGAGCCTCTCCGTCGAGCACCCCATCCCCGAGGACGCGACGGCCGCGCTCTTCATCGGCGACGACGCGCTCTACCTCTACCACCACGCGAGCCCGAGCCTCTACGTCTACGACCTCGGCGCCGAGTGGAAGAAGCTCACGGGCAAGAAGATGGTCTATGCGCTCTGGGTCGCGAGCCGGCGCTTTGCCGAGCAGGACACGGCCTCCCTCGCCCGCGTCAGCCGCGCCATCCGCGAGAGCTTCGCCTACGGCCTCGCGCACAAGGACGCCGCCATCCGCTCCGTCCTCGGCGAGAAGCCCTTCACCTACGAGGAGCTCGACCACTACCTCGGCGGCGTCATCCACTGGGACCTCACCGAGGAATACCTCGACGGCCTCCGCACCTTCTACGAGCTCGCCGCGCGAACCGGCCTCATCGAGAAAGCGCCGGAGCTCGTCTTCGCGTGAGCGTGACGCGCGCAGCCTACAAGATATAAGAAGGATGCTCCCCTCAGGCAGCAACGCCGCCTGAGGAGAGCATCCTTTTTCATCATCCTGCGCGAGCGGCGCAGCCACTTGCCTGGCGCACGCGGCACGATCTGCCGTACACAGCGCAGCCGCCGCGCGGCACGATCCGCCGTTTCCTGCGCGCCGCAGCCCCTCCGGGCGCGCTGCCTCAGCTCTTGATCCAGCCGAAGCGCTCGAAGATCGGCGTATAGCGGATGCGCTCGAGGAACGACTTGTTCGTATCCTCCGTATGGAACACTGGCACGCGCTCCAGCGCGTAGATGTTGCTCGCCTTGTCCACATTGCCGTACTTGATGGTGAACGCCGCCTTGTAGCCGGCCTCCTTCACGAGCTCCGCGATGTGCAGGTTGTAGGTGCCCGTCGGATACGCCATATAGTCGACGCTGTGGCCGAGCTCCTTCTCGATCTTCTTCTTCGAGTCCACGAGCTCGGTGCGCAGCTCGTCATCCGTGAGGTCGGTCATGGACTTATGATCGACCGTATGCGACTGGATGGAGATACCGTTCTCATTCATCTCGCGCGCCTGGTCCCAGGTCAGGTAGTTCGGATAGACGCCGAGGAAACTCGAGATCACGAAGACCGTCGCCTTGAAATCGTATTTCTTCAAAATCGGATAGGCGTTCTGGTAGTTGTCCTCATAGCCGTCGTCGAACGTGATGAGCACCGGATTCTCCGGCAGCTCGGCATTGCCTGCGAGGCTGTCGTAGAGCTCATCCGGCGTGATCGTATGGTAGCCGTTCTCGCTCAGATACTTCATCTGCCGGTCGAAATCCTCCGGCAGCACAGAGAGCGAGATATTCATATTGTCGACCTTGTGGTAATTGAGCACGAGCACCTTGGTGCCGTTCTCGCTGTCCGCGACCATGCTCGCCGTCATCGGCTTCGGGCTCGCGAGCAGGAAAGGGATCGCGAGCAGCAGCACGAGCAGCAGCAATCGCAGCCGCCAGCGCGGACGTCCCTCGGAGCGAAAAGATATCACGAAGACTCCTCCTTACGGAATCACGAAAACAGACTCTGGCGCGTGCGGCTCCGCACGACGAAGAGCGCGATGGCAGCGAGCAGCGTCCCGCCGGAGAGCAGCCGCCCCAGCGGCAGCACGCTCCCAGGATCCGAGCTCAGGTAGAAAAAACCGCAGCCGAGCCGCACCGCGGCCGCGAGCCCTAGCCCCAGCAGGAAGAGGCAGCCGGGCCGCAGGCAGTGCAGGAACCTCCCGTCGACGAACGCCGCCAGCGCGACGAGCACGAACACCGCCAGCTGCAGCCCTGCCTGATAGAGCGCGATGGGAAAGAAATAGAGCATATCCTGGAAGCCCATCGGCCGGTACCGGTACTCGACATACTCCGCGAGCGTGTGGTCGTTCGGCAGATCCGGCGGGAACGGCGAGCCCATCGTGAGCTGCATCCCGAAAATGCCCAGCTCGTGCACCGCGATCGCCACGAGGAACGCCGGCACGAGCAGATCCAGCCAGTGCCAGGCACTCACGCCCTGGACCAGGCTGTAGGCCACGACCGCCAGCAGGAAGCCCAGCATCCCGCCGTAGAACGACAGCCCGCCCTGCCAGATGCAGAGCACCGTGAGCAAATGGCTCGCATAATCAGCGAAATGATGCAGCACGAAGCCCAGCCGGCCGCAGACGAGCGCCGCCGGCAGCCCCAAGAGCAAGAGATCGAGCAGCGTCCCCGTCCGCTCGCCGTGCAGGCGCACATTCATCCAGTCGACAGCCGCGCCGACCAGCACCGCCGCGAGAACCACCAAGCCGTACGTATAGATGGGCAGCCCGAAGACCGTCCCCACAATCAGGCCCAAAGAAACCACTCCTGTCAAGCATTTATGTCTTCCTTATTTTAGCGCGAAGTAAAGGAAAATTCCAGTCCTCCGCGCACATCTGCAAGAATTCTCTTTTTTGTAACAACGGATAATGAAATGCACGGGAAACTATGCTATAATGCGAAACAGATGGCAGGAATACCCCATGAGGGTTTTCTGCCGCAGGGTGTCTCTGGGATACCCGGAAATGTTTCGCCAGCAATCTTGTCAGGAGGTTTTAACATGGCAATTACAAAAGATATGAGCATCCTCGAAGTCGTCCAGAAATATCCGGACACGGCAGAAGTCTTCATGAGCGCCGGCATGGGCTGCCTCGGCTGCGCCGCTGCGCACTTCGAGAACATCGAGCAGGGCGCGCTCGCGCACGGCATCGACGTCGACGCCCTCATCCAGGGCCTCAACGACTGCGTCGGCGCCGCGGAGTAAAGCGCGCACGAAACGAGGCGGGACGGCTGCCACTGGCAGCCATCCCGCCTCTTTTTGCATACGCACCATATAAAACCACGCGACAGCACCATATAAAATCACGCGATAAAAATATGAGAGGCGGCTGCCCGAGCTTGCTCCGGCAGCCGCCTCTCCTCGTCAGGAACGATCCTTATCTATTGCCTGCATTCGTGCGGTGGGAAGGGCGTATCTCCACATATCTCGTGACCAGCTTCCGCTGCCGCCCTCCTGCATGGCATTTCACATCATGCAACTCCCTCGTTCACTTTATCAACAACACGGCAATCGAGCCACTCTGCTACTGCCTGCTGATCTGAAGATTTTGCGGTCTTCCGATCACGGCCGACCCTGTCATCTGCAGCGGCAAAGCTTGCAAAATCTGCATGTCCCATGAGCCTTGCTGCCTTGGTGAACTGCTTCGTGCGGACAGGTACTTCTACCTCTTCCATCCACTGGGAATAAACTCTGACTTTCATGATGATACTCTCCTCACATTCTTGCTTGGCCATCCGGAACGACCCTCCTCAGTCTCTTCCTGGCCTACCGATCAGACATCTGCCAGATGTCTTTCCTTTGCAAGTATTATCGGAAATTACCACCCAGAAATCAAGTGCATGATGCAGAAATCTTATTACGACTTTTGTACTACTATCCTTCCCTTCTCCCGGGAGCCCCACTCCCGTCTCGGCTGCTTTCTTTCCTTATCTTTGTCTTTATTATATTCCATCTTTTGTACTCTGTCAACTGTTTTGGAATTATTTTTTATTGTATCCTGGATACAAGCTGCGATTTTCTCTTAATTTGTCGTTATTTCCGCACAACGATGACGTTTCAGCCGAGCGGCACTTCCGTGCGCTTGCGCTGCTCGAAATGCAGGAGGTGCGTGTAGCCGAAGTCCCGTGCGTAGGCGACGGCCTCGTCGTTATACGCGCCGCAGTCCTCCGGCTTGTGCGCGTCGGACGAGGTGATGATGGGCAGGTCGCAGCGCGCGGCCACGCGCATGAAGTCCGGATACGGGGAGATCTCCTTGATCGGATAGCGGTAGTAGGTGCCCGTGTTGACGTCGACGGCCATGTGCGCTTTCGCCATCGCGCGCGCGACGCGCTCGAGGTACGGCGTCACGTCGAAGTCCGGCAGATAGCGGAACAGCCGGATGTTGAACGGGTGGCCGAGCACGTCGTAGAGACCGCTCGCCGCGAGCTTCTCCACCTCCTCGGCGTACCAGTCATAGATCTCCTCGAGCGGATGGCGGTCCCACTCCGCCTTGATCTCCGCGGAGTCGTACGCCCAGCCGCGCAGGAAATGCACTGAGCCGATGATGTAGTCGAACGGATAGTCCCGCAGGATATCGCGCACCTTGTCCTGCTCCTCGAAGTTGCAGACCTCGATGCCCGTCTTGACCGAGGGATGGCGCCTGCGGAGCTTTTCCATGAAGCGGAAATAGTCGTCGAGCGTATACTTGAACTTGTTCGACTTCAGCCATTTCTTCTGGAACGTGCCGATGAAGCTGTCGTCGAGGATGAGGTCGTGGTAGTAAAGCGCCTCGAACTCCGGGAACGTGTGGCTGTGCTCGCTGATGCCGATCTCGTCGATCCCGCGCCGCTTCGCCGCCTCGAAGAATCCCTCCGCCCACGCTTCATCGTAGGAGCCTTTCTCAAAGTGCATGTGGTAATCGAGTTTCATCTCGCTCTTCCTCCTTTTCCCCCGGCCGCCTGCAGCCGCCAGGGCATACGCGCCAGCAAATCCGCGCGCCGCTTCCTCCTCTCGCCCCCGGCAAAGCGCAGCTTCCGCTGCGGCCGCGGCGCATCTCCCAAGGGCACAGCGCAGCCACACAGAGTCGGGCACCTCATTTCATCAGCAAATCCTACGAGAAAAGCCGGCGGACACATGTCCCCGGCTCGTCTCATATAAGTCCCTTCGCCATGAGCTGACGGATGCCGAGGAGCACGCCGCCCTCCTCGTTGCTCGCCGTCTCGTAGCGCGCCGCCGCCTTGACGGCGGGATGCGCGTTGGCCATCGCGAAACTATAGCCCACAGCGCCGAGCATCTCGCGGTCGTTGAGATAGTCGCCGAACGCCGCGCACTCCTCCGGCCGGATGCCGAAGTGCTTCTGCATCGCGCGCACGGCGATGCCCTTGTTCGCGCCGGGCGCCATGATGTCGAGCCAGTAGTCGCTCGAGAGCACGACCTGCTGCGCAGTGCGCCATTTCTCGACGAGCGGCTCGATGCGCTCCTTGGAATGCGCCGTCACGTCGAAAAAAGACACCTTGACGCACGTATCCTCCACCGCAGCGAACGATGGCACCCAGGCCGCGTGCGTATAGTATTTCCGCAGCTCGGCGACGTTCTCCTCGCTGCGCTGCGACGCGAGCGCATAGGCGTCCCGCAGGCCGCAGAACACGCAGAAAATGCCGGGATCCGCGGCGTACACCTCCTCGAGGATCGCGTGCGCCGCCGCCTGCTCCATCGGCCATGTGAAAAGCGTCTCGCCCCGGTAGACGACGTTCGTGCCGTTCTCCGCGAGGAAGAGGAACTCGTCCTCGTAGCGCGGGAAACTCTCGGCGAGCGAGAAATACTGCCGCCCGCTCGCGGGGGCGAAGCGCACGCCGCGCGCGGCAAGCTCCGCCGCGAGCGCGTCGAAGCCCTCCGGCACCTGTCCCCTGCCGTCGAGCAGCGTGCCGTCCATATCGGAAAAAATCATCTTGATCATACGTTCTCCTCTGTCTGTGCCTGCGGCTCGCGCCGCCCATATCACGTCACACCTCATTATAACACGTGCCGCGCCCTGGAAAAAGAAAAAAGCGGCCGCCCGGCCACCAAATACGCCGCACGCCGCAAAGCCGCTGCCAGACCGCGGAGCAAACGGAAAATACAGCCGCCGCAAACGGCCTCTCACCGTTCCACGCGCACCTCGCGGGCAGGCGTGAACCGCCAGCGCGCGTCGGCGAGCGCGTCGGCGAGCGCCGTGTCATGCGTCGAGAAGAGCACCGTCTTGCCCGCCCGCTTGAGCGCGCGCAGGAAGTCCGTGAGCCACGCGGCCCCCGCCTCGTCGAGCGCCGCGAGCGGCTCGTCGAGCGTCCAGACCGCGGGATTCATCGTGAGGACGGCGGCGATGGCCGTCCGCTTCTGCTCGCCGCCGGAGAGCGTATAGGGGGCGCGCGCCGCGAGGTGCTCGATGCCGCAGAGCGCGAGCGCGTCCTCGACGCGCTGCCGCACCTCAGCCGCGGAGAACCCCATCTGCTCCGGCCCGAACGCGAGCTCCTCCCAGACGCTCGCCGAGAAGAGCTGCACGGCGGGATTCTGCCAGACATAGCCCACGCGCTGATGGAACCATTTCGCGTAGCGATGCTCCCGCATGCGCCGCGCCGTGATCTCCGTGCCCTCGAAGAGATACCGCCCGACCTCCGGGAAAATCAGCCCGTTCATGAGGCGCAGGAGCGTCGATTTCCCCGCGCCGTTCGGCCCGAGGAGCGCGACCGTCTCCCCTTTCGCCGCCGCGGCGGTCACATGGCGGAGCGCGGGCGCGCCGTCATAGGCAAAGCAGACATCATCTAGCTCGATCATCCAAGCACCCCCCAGCGCGCGAGCGCGCCCTCCAGCCAGAGAAACAGCAAACCATCCAGCACCGCGGCGAGCGGCGGCAGCCACACGCCCGCCGCGCCGGTCCCCGCCGCCTTGCGGGCGCGCGGATACTCCCCCGTGAAGCCGCGGCAGACCATCGCCTCATACGTCGCCTCCGAGAGCCGCTGCGCGCGCAAAAAGAGCGTGCCGAGCACAGCGCCCGCCGCGCGCTGCTTCCTGCGGTTCCTCCCGACGGAGCGCATCTTGAGCGCCGTGAGCAGCGCTCCCGCCTCCTCGCCGAGCAGGAAGATGCCCCGCAGCGTCGTATCGAGCAAAAAAATCACCGTCTGCGGCACGCGCAGCGACGCGAGCGCCCCCGTGAGCGCGTGCCAGGGCACCGTCTCCCCCACGAGCAGCACCGCCCCCAGCGTCAGGAATGTCTTGACGGGCAGGAGCAGCGCGCGCCCGGCGCCCCAGAAGACCGCCGGCGCCGCGAGCAGCAGGGAAAAGGCCGCCGCCGCGAGCGCCCCGCCGAACACGCGCCGGAGAGAGCGCCCGTCGCAAAGCATCAGCGCCGCGAGCAGCAGCGCGAGCTGGCAGCCGAGGAACGGCAGCCCCACCGCGAGCGCCGTGAGGAGCACCCAGCAGAAAAGCAGCGCCAGAAGCCCCCGCGGCGACCACCGGAGCGCGCGCCCCCCATCGCGCCGCAGCGACGCGAGCGCCTGCATGATACGCAAAAAAGACCGGGACAAGAACGCGTCCCGATCTCTCGTCGGCCGATATGCCTCATCCGTGCGGGCCCAGGCCGGAAGTTCCATGAAAACCGCCTCTTTCAGCACCCCGCGGACGGCGCGCCATAGTCCGTACGCGGCCGCCGCAGCGTGGCCGCGAGCTTGAAGAAAATCACGAGCAGCGCCGTGCCGATCACGGCGGAAAGGATATAGCCGAGCGCCTCGGGCATCCCGGCGACCGCATAGTCCGGCAGCAGCGCCGGGAGCGAGAATCCCTGCGTCATGCCCGAGGGCGTATAGCCAAGCGGCGCGCCGAGCTCCGCCGTCTCCCGAAGCTCCTCCGCGTCCCACTCGCCCCAGGCCGTGCCCGCGGCGAGCAGGCCGAGCGGCGTCGCCGCGATGAGCAGCGCGAGCAGGCCGTAGACCGCGCGCGGCGCACGGGCGCGCGCGCCGCGCACGAGCTCCGGCGCCGCCTTTTTCAAATAGGCGAGCACCGCCGTCGTGAAGACGACCTCCGCGAAGCCGAACAACGTCAGATGACCGACCATCATCGCGGGGATGGAAACGGAGAGCGGATACGGGCAGTAGAGCGCCTGCCCCGCCGCGTCGTGGAAGAGCAGCGGCTGGACGCCGAACTCGATGGCCGCGAGCAGCGCGGCGAGGTTGATGCCCGCGTAGGCGCCCGCGCCCGCCGCCACGAGCGCATGCCCCGGTAGCACGCGGCGCACCGCGCGGCAGGCCGCCCAGCCCGCAAGCGGCAGCGCGAATGCCATGTTGAAGCAGTTCGCGCCGAACGCGAGGATGCCGCCATCCCCGAAAAAGAGCGCCTGCACGAAGAGCGCCGTACTCACCGCGAGGCACGCACCCCACGGGCCGAAGAGCAGCGCGAGCAGCACGCCGCCCACGGCGTGCCCCGTCGTGCCGCCCGGCAGCGGCAGATTGAACATCATCGCGAGGAACGAAAACGCCGCGCCGATGCCGAGCAGCGGCAGCCGCTCCCGCGGGATCTCCTTTTTCACCTTGCTCACCGCGATGAGCCAGACCGGCAGCATCGCCGCCCCCATCACCGCGCACGTCTGCGGACTCAGATAGTTCTCTGGAATATGCAATGGCTCTCCTCCTCTGCCGCCCGGCTGAACGCAGCGGGACGGGACACGCAGGGAAACGCGGATGAGCGTCAAGCGCAGCGGCGGTGGAAAGGATGATCCCGGCATGATCCCCCGCCGTGCCGCACCTCTTCCACCGCTGCGCCGCATTTCCCTGTGAAAGACATCATAAATTCTTTTTCATCTTAACGCAGGAAACGCCCCGGCGGAAGCCCCCAAGGGGGATGACGCCGCCAAAATCCGCCTGGGCCGCTCAGCGCCGCGGACGCGGCAGCCTCCCGCGATGCCGCTGACGCGGGCAGCGCGCCCCTCGTCAGCGCGGCGCGAGACGCCGGCAGGGCGTCTTTCGCGCGGCCAGGCGGCGACACGCCCCTCACTCCCGCAGCAGCTGCCGCCGCGCGTAGAGATCCGTCGCGGTGTCGAGCATCTCCTTCCACGAGCCGAACCGCGTCGCGCGCCGCACATACGCGTCCATCTCCTCCTCCGGCAGCGCCTCGAACTCCGCCTGCGAGCGCACGCGGGAACGCCCGCCCGCGAGGAACCGCTCGAACGAGCGGCAATGCGTGAACCGCCGCATGAACGAGCGGTCGAAAAGCTCCGAAAAATCCACCGCCTGCGGCAATCTGCCCGGCAGCTGGTAATACCCTGTAATCTTCACCATGTCAATCTCCCCTTCGTGCGCGCACCTTGACGCGCGTCTGCCGCCCGGGCGCGCGTCAGGCCATCTCGGCACGCGCTGTCCCGCGGGGCGCCGTCACCCTCGGCGCGCCCCGGCCCTTCGTGCGCCATCCGCGCCCCGGCGAAAACTCAGCGGATCTCCGGAGCGCTCTCCCCTTCCCGCGCGAGCCCCTCGTTCATATTCCCCGAGCGGAAGCCGCGCAGGTCGAGCGAGACATAGGCGAAGCCGAGCCCCGCGAGCGCCTCCTGCACGCGATCCACGAGCCCCTCCGTGAAGAGCCGCGCGATATCCTCCGGCAGGAGCTCGATGCGCGCGAGCCGCCCGCCCTCATGCACGCGCACGCGCAGCTGGCGGAACCCCAGTCCCAGCAGGAACTCCTCCGCGCGGTTCACGCGCGAAAGCCCCTCGCGCGTGAGCTGCTCCCCGTAGGCGAAGCGCGACGCGAGGCACGCCATCGACGGCTTGTCCCAGGTCGCGAGGCCGAGCGCACGAGAGAGCGCGCGGATGTCCGCTTTATGGAAGCCCACCGCGTGGAGCGGACTCTTGATAGCGAGCTCCGCGAGCGCGCGCCGCCCCGGCCGGTAGTCGCCATCATCGTCGAGATTCGTCCCGTCGACGACCGCGCGCAGGCCGCGCGCCGCCGCGAGCTCCTTGAGCCGCGTGAAGAGCGCGTGCTTGCAGAGATAGCAGCGATCCGCAGGATTCGCCGCGACGCCCGGCACCGCGAGCGTATCGAACTCCACGACGACATGCGCGATGCCGCGCCGCGCACAGAATGCCGCCGCCTCCTCCACCTCGCGCCGCGGCACGAACGGCGACGCCGCCGTAAAAGCGACCGCCCGCTCCCCGAGCGCCTCCTGCGCCGCCGCGAGCAAGAGCGTCGAGTCCACGCCGCCGGAAAACGCCACCGCCACCGAGCCGCAAGATACCAGCTCCGCCGCGAGGCGCGCGCGCTTTTCCTCCAGATCCTGTTCCATGATGTCTCCTCCTGTCCGACAGTTTCCTCTATTATACGCGATAATATACGCGATAAAACAGCAGCAAGGAAGCGATTCTTCCTTACTGCTGTCTTATCCGAAACGTTTCATACGCTTAAATCAAGCGGCAGGTCTGAGATATCCTTGAGACGCCTGCCATCGATCAACGTATTAAGCAGCTGTCTGACATCATCCACTGCCGGGTTCCGGTCTGCCAGCTCGTCAACAGTCCGGACGAGCTCGTACAGAGCGAAATGATACACGCAGTCGACATCGCCTGTCCCAAGAGCCAAAGACGCCAGCCGCGAGGGAGCAGGCTCGCCGGTGACGACGACGATATGCGGGAGATTCCCTTTGCGGTTGCGGATGAGATTCAGCGCCTCGGTGCGGCTGTTCTGCGCCCGGTCGCTGCGCATAGTCCACTTGGCGGACACAGAGGCATGCAGCACCGGTTTGCCGCCATTGGCCTTGCGGATGGCGGCTGCCTTCGCGATACAGCCATTGACGATTGCCTCAGGAGTATTCAACGCCTCGTCCGTATAGAGATCCCGATAGACAATCACATCCGGCGCGACCATATAGTCGTTGCCAAGCACCGCAGCCAGATGAACATCGCTCTTGACCAACGCGTTGAGATAAGCGAGATGCTCATACTGCGCGAAATCAGAAGTTTTCACCGCATTCTTGTTGCCGAGTTTCAAGATATGCCAATTCCCTGGCCTGATATGCTGCAAACGTGGGAATGTCGCCTGCAAAAATTCCATGACCTTTTCTTCAAACACGCTGCCGCTTGTCTGTCCCTTGGCTTTCTTCCGTTCCGAGTAACCGGTTGGAGCGTCCCGCACGATACCAGTCCGACCCGTTACCTCTTGCAGAATCAGCGCATGGATCCCCTGGGCAAGCAGTACGGAGAGCTTGTTGCTCCGATCCGCGTTAGAAGGGATGCCGCCTGCGTCTACAGAAAGGATGGTATCCAGGAGATTCTTATGAAATACGCTCCGCTCGCGCGAGAGCAAAACCTTGTCCACTGGCATGAAGCGCCTCCTTTATCTTCTCTCCCACTGCTTTGGCGACGGGCGGCGGGAATGCGTTGCCGATCATCCTGCAAGCGCGGGTCTTGCCCCTGCCAAAAGTCCATGTATCGGGAAACCCTTGGATGCGGGCTATCATACGCGGTGTCAGCCGCGGCATGCCTGCGAAGTCCGGATCTGGAGCTTCATTCGCGATGCTCTTGCCCTCGACCTGCATTTCCGACCAGGCGCGGCGCGCGCGGGTCGGGCCGAGATCAGGGCCGCCGTGCTTCTTGGATCCACCGACGATGGTCGGGGCGATACGATCTGCCTGCCTTGCCCATGCTTTTGCTTTTTTCCATCCCCGCTCGGCCATGAGGTCGTAGAGCAACTCCCCAACAGACGGCGTACATTCCGGATGCGGTTCCGGATACGAAAACGTGAACCGTCCCCGTTCATCGTTGCGTATCCCGACAATCACGACGCGCGGCCGCAACTGGGACACTCCATAATCCGAAGCCTGCAACAACTTAATTTGTACATCATAGCCCATACGCGCAATCGTCTGCAAAATATCATCGCGGTATGCATGAAAGGATGGGTCAAGGAATCCCCGTACGTTCTCCAACATGACAGCGCGCGGTTCCATTTCATGGATGAGACGCAACGCCTCCGGAAAAAGATCACGTTCATCATCAGCCCCAAGCTGCTTGCCCGCCACCGAAAAAGGAGGACATGGGACACCGCCTGCCAGCAGATCGACGCCACGGTAGGGTCGGCCGTCGAAATCGCGGACATCGGCGCAGATGACAGGCCATTCCGGGCGATTCATCCGCAGAACCTCGCAGTATTCCGCTTCATATTCTACCAATGCCACATGCGTAAAGCCAGCCATAGCCAATCCCAGTGCCTGTCCGCCAGCACCTGCGCAAATTTCGACACAAGTCAGCATGATCTCTCCTTCTCGCTTGCCAATCGATAACCCCTCAGTTTGTGCATGTCGCCTGCGAACTCTCAAAACGGCGCCTGCATCCCGCCGCCTCAGATATCCGGCAGCTGCCAGTCGATGGGCGTCTCGCCGCAGCTCTCGAGGAACTGGTTCACGCGGGAGAACGGCCGGCTGCCGAAGAAACCGCGGCTCGCGGAGAGCGGGCTCGGGTGCGGCGACTCGACGATGTAGTGGCGCGGATTCGTGATCATCGCCTTCTTGCGCCGCGCGGGCGATCCCCAGAGGATAAAGGCCATCGGCTTCTCGCGCTCGTTGAGCAGCTCGATGATGCGGTCCGTGAAGATCTCCCAGCCCTGCCCGTGATGGGAGTTCGCCTGATGCTCGCGCACCGTGAGCACCGTGTTCAGGAGCAGCACGCCCTGATCCGCCCACGGCTTCAGGCAGCCGTTGTTCGGGATGCGGCAGCCGAGATCCGTCTGCAGCTCCTTGAAGATATTGAGGAGGCTCGGCGGCGGCTCGACGCCCGGCAGCACGGAGAACGAGAGCCCGTGCGCCTGCCCCGGCCCGTGGTACGGGTCCTGACCGAGGATGACGACCTTCGTCGCCGCGTAGCTCGTATAGTGGAGCGCGTTGAAGATCGCGAACATGTCGGGGTAGACGCGCGTCGTCCGATACTCGTGGATGAGGAACTCGCGCAGCTTCTTGTAATACGGCTTCTCGAGCTCCGGATTCAGCAGTGGCGCCCAATCGTTATGAAAAATCTCCATCAACGAAACCTTCCTTCCTAATGATCCACCGATTCATTCAGCAATCTGGTCGTATCTGGCACTCGCGTTGAACGGTAACGAACATTAGCCTTCCCCTCAGGGGAAGGGGGACCGCGAAGCGGTGGAAGAGGTGTTGCACGGCGGGGGAATGCGCCGAAAAACCTAAATTCGAGGCAAAACACCTCTTCCGCCTCTTCCGCCTCGCTGCGCTCGGCACCTTCCCCTAAAGGGAAGGTTAGTAAAACGCAGGGTGCCGAATTAATCAGTGGTTCCTTAACTCACCTCCGCCGGTACAGCGAGAACGTCACGCCCGGCGTCGCGGCGGGGCGGCGCTCCGCGAGGGAAAAGCCCGCGAGCTCCGGCAGAAAGACATCCGCGGGCCGCTCCGCCGCCACCTCCGTGAGGTATGCCTCCCCCACGAACGGCAGCAACGCGCGGTAGACCGCCGCGCCGCCGATCACCCAGACGGGCCGCCGCGGCGCCGCCTGCCAGAGCGCGCCGAGGGCCGCGCGCAGGGCGGAGACATCCGGCAGCAGATGAAAGACATCCTCGCGCGGGCCATGCGGTGCGCCTGCTGACGCGTCAGCGCCAGGAGACTCCTCCTCTGGCCCCCGCCCCGCACTCCGCGGCCCGGCGGTCAGCGCCTCCCTGTCCGCCTCTCCCGACGTCCAGATCCCGCCCCGCGGAACAGCCGATGCCAAGCGGCCGCCCGGCAGGCTCTCCGCCGTCCAGCGCACGAACCGCGCGCCGTCTGCCGCCATGCGCCGCGAGAGCACGAGATGGAGCCGTCCCGCGAGCGGCCTGCCGCCGGGCAGGCTCTCCGCCGTGCGGCGGCCCATGACGAGCACGCTCCCCGGCGTCCGCGTCAGCGCGCGGAACCGCGCGAGATCCTCCGGCAAATCATAGAGCAGCCTGCCCGCGCGCCCGAGCCCCCGCCCGCGGTCGATGCAGGCGATGAGCCGCAGCGGCCACGGCCGCGCGAGCGCCGCGCTCCGGCGCACCTGCTGCGCGCCGTTCTCCTCGCACCAGGCAGCGATCGGCCGCCCCGCGAGCACGAGCGCCGGCGCGATCTCCGCGAGCGGCACGAGCACGAACGCCCGCTCCAAAAGATACGGATGCGGCAGCGTGAGCCGCGGTGTCGCCGCGCGCACCACCTGCCCCCCGCGCACGCCATAGACGAGGTCGATGTCGAGCGTGCGCGCGCCCCAGTGCTCATGGCGCACGCGCCCGAGCGCCCGCTCGATCTCCTGGCAGGCGGCGAGCAGCGCCTCCGGCGCGAGCCGCGTCGAGAGGCACGCGGCGCCGTTGAGGAACGGCAGCTGATCCGTCTTCCCCCATGGCGCCGTCTCATAGAACGAGGACGCGCGCGAAAGCCGCGTCCCCGGCAGCTGCGCGAGCCGCCGCAGTGCCTCGCGCAGCGCCTGCGCCCGCGCGCCGAGATTCGCGCCGAGAGAGAGATAGCAGTCCCACGCCGCGCCGCCCGTCACGCGCGCGTCCTCGCGCGGCGAAGCGCCATCTTCCCAGCCGCAGACATCGCCGCCCCTCATGCCCGCGCCTCCGCGTCCCGCGCGCGCACGACCGTCACCGCCGCGTCGCGGAACAGCCCGGGGAGCGGCGCCGCCGGCTTGTGCACCGTCACGCGCACCTCCTCGACGCGTGCGAACCGCGCGAGGACGCCGCGCGCGATGCGCTCCGCCACCGCCTCGATGAGACGGCACGGCGCGCCCTCCACGACGGAGCGCGCCAGAGCGAACACCTCCGCGTAGTTCACCGTCGCCGCGAGATCATCCGACGCCCCCGCCGCCGCGAGCGGCAGCGTGAGCACGACATCCACGAGGAACACCTGCCCCCGCGCCCGCTCCTCCGGCAGACAGCCATGATAGCCGTAAAACCGCATGCCCTCGAGGGAGATCCTGTCCCCCGTCTGCTCACTGCGCATGATACGCCTCCCGGCCCAAGATGAAATCCGCCATGCGGCACATGCGCGCGATCGCTTTCACATCGTGCACGCGCACCATATCGGCCCCCGCCGCGAGCGCGAGCACGCACGACGCGCCCGTCGCCTCCATGCGCTCATCGACCGGGAGCCCCAGCGTATCCGCGATGAACCGCTTGCGCGAGGACGCGAAGAGCATCGGATAGCGCACGCCGTCCACCACGAGCAGCTCCGCGAGGCGCCGCTGCACGAGCAAATTCGCCGCCGTATCCTTGCCGAACCCGATGCCCGGATCGAGGATGATCTGCTCCCTTTTCACCCCCGCCTCCCGCGCGATGGCGAGCGAACGGCGGAAAAATCCCTGCATCGTCTCGATGACATCCCCCGCATACGACTTGCCGTGCTGGTTGTGCATCACGATGACCGGCAGCCCCGTCTCCGCGGCCACGCGCGCCATCTCCCCCGGCTCCTCCTCATACTGGAGGCCCCAGATATCATTGAGGATATGCACGCCGGCAGATGCCGCCGCCCGCGCCGTCGCCGCGTGATACGTATCCACAGAGATCGGCACCGGGCACTCCGGCACGATCGCCTCGAGGAACGGCAACAGCCGCGCCTGCTCCTCCTCCGGCGTCAGCGCCGCCGACCCCGGCCGCGTCGACTCCGCGCCGATATCGATGAGATCCGCGCCGTCCGCCACCATCTCGCGCATATGCGCGCGCGCCTTTTCCACCGTATCGAACCTGCCGCCGTCCGAGAACGAATCCGGCGTCACATTGAGAATCCCCATCACGAGCGTGCGCCCTCCGACCGTGAGCTCCTTGCCGTCAGCGAAATGATACGTATAGATGGGCCGATCGTTCATACTGTCGCCTCCTCAAGCATCCTCTTTCCCCGCGCCGCCAAGCAGCGCCCACGCCTGCGCCGCAAGTGCGGGCTCCGCGAGCGCGCCGAGCGCCTCGCTCGTCGTCGTGAGCGTATCGTGCGTGCCGCCCTCCCGCAGCGCCATACAGAACTGATGCGCGCGGCAGACCACGAGCACCCCATCCGCCGCGAGCCCCCGCATCACCGTCTCCGCGACCTCGCGCGTCAGGCGCTCCTGCAGCTGCGGCCGGCGCGCGAGCACATCCACCGCCTCCACGAACCGGCTGAACCCCGCGACGCGCCCCGCGTGCGGCTGGTAAACAAGATCCATGGAACCGTAGAACGGCACGAGATGATGCTCGCAAAGCGACGAGAACGGGATCCGCTGCACCGCCACCAGCCCCGTCGCCCCCGTCTCGAACGGCGTGCCCAGGACAGCGGCAGCATCGCGGCCCAGCCCGCCGAAAAGATAGCCAAACATCTCCGCCACGCGCTCCGGCGTCCGCTCCATCCCCCGCGCGCTGACATCCACATCGAGCGCCGCGAGGAACGCGCGCACCGCCGCTGCCGCCTGCTCCTTCTCCATCACACCACACCTCCGAGAGCGCGCAAAAGCCGCGCACATGGGACGCACCGGCAGCCCCGGCCGTCCCCAGTCCTACCAGACATTCTATACCGCCCTCCCTGCCCCGTCAATCAGACGCGCGGAATGATTCTATTTAGTTATGATAGACCAAACAAGCAGGACTCACAAAAAGAAAGTCGAATAGAAATCAATAAGAATTGCGAGGAGAAACCGCAGGTCGCGCGCGCGCCCGCGCAGGCGGCACAGACCGCCCGTGCGCGGCAAGACAGCGCACCCCGCCCCCTCAAGCCTGGGCGGACATGCCTCCGCGCAATCAACGCCAAAAGGGGAGATACATCATGCTGAAAAAACAAATGACACGCGAAGTCATGCTCGACGCCCTCGAACACGACTACAACGGCCTCATGAACCTCGGTGACATCTACGGCGCCCACGGCGTAGAGGCAGCCATCGACACCATCCACCTCTACGAAAAAGCCCTCGAGCTCGCCTGCGAAGAATGTCAGAAAGCGCGCACGAAGAAATTCAACGACACCAAGACCACGCAGGAAATCATAGAAGAATACCTCGCCTACGCCAAGAACACCGACTACGGTGAGGAAAGCGAGCACTGAAAAAGCGCCGCTTCCAAATATCAAGAGGGGACGATCCTGACCGATCGTCCCCTCTTGCGTATGCAAAGACATGGCCACACGCAAAAGGCGCGTCCTTGGTCTTCTCCGTAGCACGTGATATGATTATCTCATACGACTGCATTCGCGTTTTCTTCAGAAGAGGTGTCTCCCATGAAAAATCCCCTGCCGCCCGGCATCTACGAACAAATCATCAGCAACGGCCTCGCGCAGCTCCTCGACGCGCTCCCCGCGGGGCGAAAAGACGAAGGCTCCATCGACGCGGCCGAAGCACCAGCCATCCTCACGGATTATCTCGCCGCCTTTCTGCAGCAGGCACTCGCAGAAGTCGGTGAGGGAAACGAGGCAAAAGAGGCGCTCCCCGCACAGATCGCGCTCGCCAACGAGCTCATCGCCTTCCTCCAGCAAAAACGCCAGCAGGCGCAGCACGACGTGGCAGAGAATGCGGACGCGCCGCTCATCGATGCCGCAGGGAAGCAGCTGCTCGGCATCACGCAGGAAAACGAATTGCCGCTCAAAAAGAACGCGCATCTCCCGCGTCCGACGACCTCGCTCATCGAAACCTCCCTCTTCACCGGCGCACGGCAAGAACCGTCCATGTTCGTCGAACTCAAAAAGGAAATCGCCACCTCGGACCGCCTGGACCTCCTCGTTTCCTTCATCAAATGGAGTGGCCTGATCCTCATCCTCCCGGAGCTACAGGCCTTCACCGAGCGCGGCGGCAAGCTGCGCGTCATCGCCACCTCCTACATGGGCGCCACTGATGTCAAGGCCATCGACGCCCTCGCGCGGCTCAAAGGCGCAGAAATCAAAATCTCCTACAACACCAAGAGCACGCGCCTGCACGCCAAAGCCTACATCTTCCACCGCGAAACGGGCTTTCACACCGCCTATATCGGCTCCTCCAACCTCTCCAATCCGGCGCTCTCGAGCGGTCTGGAATGGAATGTCAAAATCACCAATCACACCGCACCCGCGACGATGAAAAAGATCACGGCCACCTTTGATACTTACTGGCAATCACCGGACTTTGAGACCTACACGCTGGAAAAGCACGACCTCCTCACTGCCGCCATCAACGCCGAGCGGCACGGCACCTCCATCCACGAATCGCCCGCCGCCTATCTTTTCACCATCCGTCCCTTTGCCTATCAGCGCGCCCTCCTCGATGAGATCGCGGCCGAGCGCCAGCTGCGCGGCAACTACCGCAACCTCGTCGTCGCTGCCACAGGAACCGGCAAGACCGTCCTCGCCGCCTTCGACTACCTGCGCTTTCGCAAAGCGCATCCGGGCGAGGCCTACCGCCTGCTCTTCGTCGCGCACCGCGAGGAAATCCTCGCGCAAAGCCTCGCCTGCTTCCGCGGCATCCTGCGCGACCAGAACTTCGGCACGCTCTTCGTCGGCAGCCATCAGCCGACATCAGGCGATGATATCGGCCACCTTTTTCTCTCCATCCAGACCTTTCACGCGCAGAAATGGTGGGAACAGACGACGCCGGATGCCTATGACTACATCGTCGTCGATGAAGTCCACCACGCCGCTGCCGCCACGTACCAAAAACTCTTTTCCTACTACCAGCCGAACATCCTGCTCGGCTTGACCGCTACGCCGGAGCGCATGGACGGACGCGACATCCTCCGCTACTTCGGCGGCCATCCCACAGCCGAGCTGCACCTCTTCGAGGCCATCGAGCGCGGCATGCTCGTGCCGTTCCACTACTTCGGCGTCACCGACACCATCAACCTCTCAGGCCTCAAGTGGTCAAACGGCGGCTATCTCACGAGCGAGCTCAACGACGTCTACGTCTTCTCGCATGAAATCGCGCGAAGACGCGCCGACTACATCGTCGACAGCCTCGAAAAATATACGACAGACCTCACGCAGCTCCACGGCGTCGGCTTCTGCGTCTCCCGTGAACACGCCGCCTTCATGGCGGATGTCTTCACCGCGCGCGGCCTGCCCTCGCGCGCCCTGACGGCGCTCTCCTCAGAGGAAGCGCGCCGCACCGCCAAAGACGACCTCACCCGGGGCCGCCTCCGCTTCCTTTTCGTCGTCGATCTCTACAACGAAGGCGTCGACATTCCCGCCATCGATACCATCCTCTTCCTGCGTCCCACAGCCTCCCTCACCGTCTTTTTGCAGCAGCTCGGCCGAGGCCTCCGGCTAGCCCCGGGGAAGGAATTCCTGACCGTCCTCGACTTCATCGGCCAGGCGCACCGCAAATATCGCTTTGAGGAAAAATACACCGCGCTCGTCCGCCCGACAAAACACGCCACCCGCGAGGAAATCGAGCAGGGCTTCCCCCACATGCCGCGCGGCTGCTTCGTCGAGCTCGAGCGGCAGGCGCAAAAATACATTCTAGAGAACATCCGCGCGCAGCTCGTCAACAAAAACTACCTGCTCGCGCAGCTCGCGGACTTCGGCCAAACCGGCGCCCCGCTGACGCTTGACGGCTTCCTCACCTTTGCCGGTCTGCCGCTCACGAAGCTCTACAAGCGCAATATGAAAGAGGGGTTCGAGCGCCTCGCCGCGCTCAGCAAAAACCGCGCCCTCATCGAGGAAATCTGCGAACTGCTCTCCTATCGGCTCGCCCATCTCAAAGAACTCAGCCTGGAAAACCAACTCCCCTTCGCTTGCCCGCTGCGCGTACATGCGCACTACACGCGCAACCAAATCTGCGCCGCACTCGACATGCTCCGCCCGACCACCGTGCGCCAAGGCGTCTACCAGGTAAAGGAAAAACACTGCGACATCTTTTTCGTCACCCTCAACAAAAGCGAAAAAGACTACTCCCCCTCCACGCTCTGCGCCGATTACTCCATCAACGATCGCCTGTTTCACTGGGAATCACAAAGCACCACCTCCGACACCTCGCCCACCGCGCAGCGCTACTTCCACCACCGCGAGCTGCACCACCAAATCCTGCTCTTCGTGCGCGAATACAAAGAGGACGCGCTCGGCAGCGCGCCCTACATATTCCTCGGTACGGCAAACCACGTCAGCCACAGCGGCTCCCGTCCCGTCCGCATCATCTGGAAACTCGATGTCCCCATCCCCGCACAATTCCTCCAGGCGACGAACAAGCTCGTATCAGAGTGAGACTATCCCGACGCAGGCCCCGCGATGCACCCGATGCCAGCGGCGCACCAGCACAAAATCCTCTCAGAGCGAGCGCACGCCCATCGCGTGCAGCAGCCAGCGTCGCAGGACGTGGACGTGGTTCTGCTCCGTGTTCTTCGCGGCGTAGAGCAGCGTGACGTTGTCCTCCTCGAGCCAGCGGCGGCATTCCTGCGCGAAGGCGCGGGCCGGTGCGCTGGCCTCGAGCTCGTCGAGGTAGGTGGCCGCGAAGCCCTCGAAGGGGAGTTCTCCCGCGTGGTAGAGTTTCCGCAGCTCCGCGGACGGCGTGATTTCCTTCGGCCAGGCGGCAAGTGCCGCCTGGTCTTTTTTCACGCCGCGCGGCCAGAGGTGGTCGACGAGGATACGCTGACCGTCGTCCAGGGCGATGCCTTCATAGATGCGTTTCATACGCAGTTCGTACATAGAGGATGCTTCCTTTCTTATTCTGGCTGCTACTTCCTTCAGCGCTTCTAAAAACTGACAGGCCCTGCGAGCAGGCGCGGGCGATGCCTGGGCCGCGGCTGCGCCCCCATGGGATCCCCCGCAGGCGTCCTGCTCAGCCGTCCTGCCTGTCAGCCCAGTAGGCGCGCAAGAGGCTGAGGACGAAACCTTGGCACGCGGGGCCTGTGCCGAGATCCCACGGATCCTGGTTCTGCAGGATGCTGTTGGAGATGATGCGCACGTCGAGGAAGGGGACGCCGAAGGACTGCGCAATCTGCGCGACGGCGTCGCCCTCCATCTCCTCGCAGGCCGTGCCGTAGAAAGCGTGCAGGAAGCGCACGCGGTCGACGGCGCAGTTCCAGCTGTCGGAGGTGCCGATGGTGCCTGTCACGACGCGCCCCCGGCGGTAGCTCGCTGCCGCCGCCTGCCCGGCGGCGAGCAGCGCCGCGTCCGCCGCGTGATAGACCTCCTGCGTGAACTTCCCCGCCTGCGCGTCCCAGGCGAAGACGCCGAGCTGCTTGAGCTCCTCCATCGGCGCGCCCGCGCCTGCCGCGCGGTAGCGGGACTGCCAGGCCGACTCGTTGACGGTGCGCGCGCCGAGCACGATGTCGTAGACCGCAAGCGCCGGATCATGCGCGCCTGCCGTGCCCTGGCTGATGATGGCCGCGGGCTGGTAGCGCTCGATAGCGAGCGCCGCGAGCGCCGCCGCGTTCGCCATGCCCCACTGCGTCTCGCTCACGACGACGGGATGGCCGTCCACGAGGCCGCGCACGCAGCGCCAGGGGCCGAACGGCTCCTCCTGCGCCTCCGTCATCTGCTCGATGAGATCGGCGGTCTCCACCTCCATCGCGCCCTGGATAACGATGGGCTGTTCCTTCATCGCGGATTCCTCCCTTTCGCAATCGCCCTCCTTGTACTGCACGAGAGCGGCATTCTTCTTTTTGATTATACGGTTCGGCGGCCTGACTTGCAAGGTATCCGCCTGCGTTACATCCGTCCCTCGAAAAAAGAAAAATTTCCTCACAGCGGCAAAACTTCTTTTATACCTATTGATTTTCATTCTCATTTGTGCTATATTATATCCAGGCTTTCGTTAGAGGATGTTGCTCCAATCGTCGAACGGCGCAGCGCCCTCGAAGCTCTCCTACTAATATAATACACAGCGAAAAACCAGGCATCTGCTCAATGCCTGGTTTTTCGTCGTTTCACGCAAGCTCGGTCATCGTCAGGCAAACTACACAAGGTTCCTGCCTGTGTGCGATAAATTTACAAAATGACTGGATTTTTATGCAGCGTTCTGCTATGATGTAAAAAGTATCACCCATAAGGTATACAAGATATAAAATTCTTTTATATAACCATTGTGTAGCATTTCTAGGAGGGAACGGTATGAAGTCTGACATCACCATCAAGATGGCCAGATGCAAGGGCTGCGGGATCTGCGTGGCGTTCTGCCCGAAGCAGGTACTCGCGCTCGACGAACTCGGCAAGGTGCACGTCGTAAAGGGAGATGACTGCATTGCCTGCGGCCAGTGCGAGCTGCGCTGCCCGGACTATGCGATTTTCGTAGATAAAGCAGAGGAGGCGGCAAAATGAGCAAGGCGAGACTGATGCAGGGCAACGAAGCCTGCGCGGAGGGCGCGATTGCCGCGGGCGTGAATTTCTTCGCGGGCTATCCGATCACGCCGTCGACGGAGATTGCCGAGACGATGGCGAAGCTCCTGCCGCAGCACGGCGGCAAGTTCGTGCAGATGGAGGACGAGATCGCGAGCATGGGCGCCATCCTCGGCGCTTCGCTCGCGGGCGCGAAGGCGATGGACGCGACGAGCGGCCCGGGCTTCTCGCTGAAGCAGGAGCTCATCGGCTACGCGGCCTGCGCCGAGATTCCCTGCGTTCTCGTCGATGTGCAGCGCGTCGGCCCCTCGACGGGCCAGCCGACCGCGCCCTCCCAGGCCGATGTGATGCAGGCGCGCTGGGGAACGCACGGCGACCATCCCATCATCGCGCTCGCGCCGTGGAGCGTGCGCGAGACGTATGACGTGACGGTCATGGCCGTGAACTACGCGGAGCGGTTCCGCACGCCGGTCATCCTGCTCATGGATGAGGTCGTCGGCCATCTGCGCGAGAAGGTCGTGCTCCCCGACCATGTGGACGTCTACCCGCGCCGCCAGCCGAAGAAGACGCGCGCCGAGGGCTATGAGCCGTTCACGCCGGATACGGATCTCGTGCCGAACGTCGCGGATTTCGGCAAGGGCTACCACATCCATGTGACGGGCCTCATCCACGATGACACGGGCTTCCCCGTCGGCAGCCCGGCCATCACGGAGCAGTCCATCCGCCGCCTCCACGAGAAAATCGACCGCGCGGGCGAGGAGATCATCCATACGGAATGCTCGTTCATGGACGACGCGGAGTACGCCGTCGTCGCGTTCGGCGGCACGGCGCGCACGGCCTACGAGGCAGTGCGGGCGGCGCGCGCGCGCGGCGAGAAGGTCGGCTTCGTGCGCCTCATCACCATCTGGCCGTTCGCGGACAAGGTCATCGCCTCGCTCGCGCAGAAGGTCAAGGGCATCCTCGTCGCGGAGATGAACTACGGCCAGGTCGTCGGCGAGGTACGCCGCGCGGCGAACGGCGCCTGCCCCGTCGAGCTCTGCGGCAAATACAACATGCAGGCGTTCGAGCCGCAGGAAATCGAAACGGCCATCGACAAGTTCATCGTGGCCGTGAAGTAAGGGAGGAATCATCATGGAAAGAAGCTACGAGAAATATTTCCGCCAGAACCGCCTCCCGCACCTCTGGTGCCCCGGCTGCGGCAACGGCATCGCCATGAAGGCCATCGTCGAGGCCATCGAGAAGAAGGGCCTCTCGCAGGATAACACCGTCATCGTCTCCGGCATCGGCTGCTCCTCGCGCGCATCCGGCTACATGGACTTCGACACGCTCCACACGGCGCACGGCCGCGCCATCCCGTTCGCGACGGGCATCAAGCTCGCGAACCCGGAGCTCAACGTCGTCGTCATCACGGGCGACGGCGACTGCACCGCCATCGGCGGCAACCATTTCATCCACGGCTGCCGCAGGAACGTCGACCTCACGGTCGTCCTCTTCAACAACAACATCTACGGCATGACCGGCGGCCAGGCCTCGCCGATGACGCCGCTCGGCAAAAAGGCGACGACGGCCCCCTACGGCTCCATCGACCGCCCGTTCGACGCCTGCGGCCTCGCTGAGGCGGCCGGCGCGACCTACGTCGCCCGCTCGACCGCGTACCACGAGAAACACCTCGTCGACATGATCGCCGGCGGCTTCGACAACAAGGGATTCTCCTTCATCGAGGCGATGGTCCAGTGCCCGACGGCCTACGGCCGCAAGAACAAGATGGGCAGCCCCGCGAACATGCTGAAATGGATGCGCGACAACGCCGTGATGAAAGCCGCCTGGGACAAGCTCCCCGACGACAAGAAAACCAGCGAGAAATTCCCCATCGGCCTCTTCTACCAGACGACCGCCACGGACTACGACACGGCCTACGATGAGGTCATCGAGAGAGCAGGAGGTGCGAAATGAGAAAGCAGCTTAGATTCTCAGGCTCCGGCGGCCAGGGCGTCATCACCGCCGCCATCATCTTCGCCGAGGCGGCCGTCGCCGAGGGCAAGGAGGCCGTCCAGTCCCAGTCCTACGGCCCGGAGGCGCGCGGCGGCGCATCGAAAGCCGAGGTCATCATCGACGACGCGCCCATCTACCATCCGCACGTCGAGGTGCCGGATCTCGTACTCGCCATGACGCAGAAGGCCGCGGACAAATACTACAAAGATCTGAACCCCAACGGCCTGCTCGTCCTCGACGAGGAGCTCGTGCCCGAGGTGCCTGACTTCCCTCACATCGTGCGCGTTCCCATCACGAAGCTCGCCATCGAGGAAGTCGGCCGCCCGCTCTTCGCGAACATCGTCGCGCTCGGCGCCCTCGTCCACCTCACGGGCCTCGTCTCGTTTGACACCATCAAGACCTCCGTCGCCCACCGCGTCCCGCCCCACACCGTCGAGCAGAACATGAAAGCCCTGCAGGTCGGCTGGGACGCCGTCGAGGGGAAATAAAAGACTACACGACATACAAGAACGATCCTCCATAAAAAGATGATACCCCTATGTTGTCTTTTTATGGAGGATTTTTTGCATCTTACACACGATGCTCCCACCCTCACCGCTTGCATAAACAAAACAGGATTTTCGCGCCAGTTGTCGAAAGATAACCTGCATAAGAGTCTTCTGCCGCTCACCGCGGAAATTTTAGGGAAACGCTCATTCCATATCGCCTTAGGAGGAACCATGTCGGAAAAAGAACGCATCCTCAATGCTTGGATGATGGTGGAACATCTCGCTGAGGGTGACATCAACCTGCACGACCGAAAAAACCTGCGCTTCGATCAGCTCGTAAACCATGATTTCCACGCACTTTTCCGAGACATCATGCAAAAGGAGAAGATCGAGCGAAAGAAAAACGGCGGCATCGCCGTCTTTTTCGATATCTTCGCGTTCCAGGAAGTCATTGATTTCCTGCGGAAAACATTCCATCTCCCACAGGCGGAAGAGGAGATTCCCGTCGGGAACAAGTTCAGCTTCGCGCTCTGCTTCGCGAAAGATTTGAGCTTCGTCAAGGATATGGCGTTCTTCACGGCGAGCGCTTTCATCCGTTATGAGGAAGAAATCCCGCAGGCTACGGAATTCCAGAAATTCGAGGAAGATTTCAAGGACAATCTAGACAAGCTGTTCGATAAAACGGCAGAAATTCCGGAAAAGTTCAACGCCGCGTTCCAGACTGTGCTGCAACAGTATGGCGTGTCCGCAAAAAATTGCCGGATGCAAGTGATGCGGAACATGGAGACGGATGTGACGAATCTCCATTCCTTCTTCCTCGATGACCTCTCTCGCGCGAAACGCATCAAAACAGCGAATCTCGAGACCTACCTATTCGGGAACAAGGGCGCGCGATACGATCTTGACGGCAAGAAGGACTCCGCCAAGTTCGCGCCAAAACTCCTCGCAGACCTCCTTCAGCCGGAAAAATATCCGCTCGGCCGTTATCCGAGCAATCCTGATTATGCGCTCTCCCTCATGCAGCAGGTGGCAGTGAATCTTGCCACCGGTGCTGATGCCAGCCAGATCCGCAGCGTCAACGGCCCTCCGGGAACGGGGAAGACGACTCTGCTCAAGGATATTTTTGCAGAACTCATCGTCGAGCAGTCAGCGATGATGGCAGAGCTCGCGCAGCCATACATCCGAGGGACGGAAGAGACGACGTATTACGAGCGCGCCTCCATCGGCGTCCTGCCAGAAGAAATCATCGCAAAGAGCATCCTCGTCGCCAGCTCCAACAATGGCGCTGTGCAGAACATCGTAAACGAACTCCCTTTAGCAAAGGAGATCGATGCGTCATTCCTGCCTGCACTGCTCGAAGCAGATTACTTCCATACAATCGCCAATGCCGCAGTCAAAGAGACATGGACGACAGATGAAACAGGCAAAGCGCACCGACAGCTGACAGCAAAGCCAGCGGCGGAGGAGCGTTTCTGAGGGCTTTTCTCCCTCGAGGGAGGCCGCAAGGAGAATATGACGAACCTTTTGAACAGGGTGAGTCTGGTCGCAACGTACCTCTCCTCAGAGGAATTCGTATCCGACCCAACGATCTATCAAAAATTCCGCACGCAATATCAAAAGGTCAAAAAGCTCCGAGCGCAAGTGCAGGAAGCCTCCCGCTTGGCAGTGGCGGGACTTGCCGCCAAGCAGGAGCTTAAAACCCTCTCCGCCTCCTATGCGACAGACCTCGCGATACAGAAAAAGAACTCTGCTGCCTCGCTTGCGGCGATTGCCAAAGAAGCGAACAGGATTGAACAAAAACTGGCCATCGTCGAGCAAACACAGGCGATACTGGCCGCGCGTTTATCAAATACTAACAAAGAGAAAGAAAACATCTGGCAATACCTCCAAGCACTCGGCAAGCCTCCCGGGTTCTTCTCCAGACTTTTCAATTGCAGGGCAGCAAAAAAATATGACGAGAACCGGCGCAGGAAAGCGAACGAGCTGGAAACCGTGCAGAAAAAAGAGAACGCACTTCTTGACCAGGCAGCAGACCTCAAGCAGGAGATCGTAATACTCCAGACGAAGCGGCTGCAAATCGACGACGCGCAGCAAGATGCCTCCTCCGCCGTCGCGCACTGGCAGACGGCGCGCGCAGCGCAACATGCAGCACTCGAGCGCCGCATACAGGAGGGAGCGGCGGCCACGGCCGCTTGCGGCAAGCCGCTCGACTTCGCACAGGACTACGACAATCTGCAGCTATCGAACCCTTGGTTCACCAAGAACTACCGCATCGCGCAGACAGAGCTTTTCATCGCAGCACTCCGCGTGCGCAAACAATTCCTGTACGACAACCGGAAGAATATCGAGGCCGCTGTCTATATCCGGAAAAACCAGAGTCAGTACCTTGCAAGCAACCGCGCCGTCACCGAGGCAGCTTGGGGCTGGATCCATCTGACCGTACCGGTCATCAGCTCAACCTTCGCCAGCTTTTCCAGGATGTTCCGGCACTTGGGCCCGAAAACACTCGGCCATCTCTTTATCGACGAGGCCGGACAGGCGCTGCCGCAGGCCAGCGTCGGTGCGATCTTCCGCAGCAAGCATGTCATGGTAGTCGGCGACCCCTCGCAGATCAAGCCTGTTCTGACGCTGGATGCCAGTATCCTCGCCATGCTGCGCAAACACTACGGCGTAACGGAAAGATACCTCTCCGAGTCCGCATCAACACAAACGCTCGCCGATTCCGCGAGTCCGTACGGCTTCTACAAGAAGCAGGATCGCACAGAGTCCTCATGGATCGGCATCCCGCTCTGGGTGCACCGCCGCTGCCGCTATCCGATGTTCACCATCTCGAATACCATCTCCTACGGCGGCTTCATGGTGCAGGGAAATAAAAAAGACGGCCGCGGCGGCTGGTACGATGTCACCGGCAAGGCAGACGACAAATACGTCCGTGAGCAGGGCGACTTCCTCGCCTGGAAGCTGCAGCAGCTGATGCAGGCCGATCCGCGCATCGGCGACAAAAGGGAGAAAGACCGCGTCTACGTTATCTCCCCATTCCGCAATGTCGCCTGCCGACTCGCACGTCGCCTGAAAGCCATCGGATTCACACGCTACGCGGCGAACGAGAAGCCCACAAACGTCGGCACGATCCATACCTTCCAGGGGAGAGAAGCGCCCATCGTCTTCATGGTGCTGGGCGCGGACGGGCAGAGCACCGGTGCCGCGAGCTGGGCAGTCGCTGAGGCCAACATGATGAACGTCGCCGCGACGCGCGCCAAGGAAGCATTCTACGTCATCGGCGACAAGTCCCTCTACCTGAAGCTCGGCTCTGCCGTCGCCACAGAGACCTACCGCCTGCTCGCCCAATTCAACAGTGCGCATCCTGAGCTTGCGACAGATACAGCGGCAGAGGTCGAAGCCTTCCAGCAACAAAGAGACACATCCTCCAATTTCCATGCCAGCGCGCCCATGCCTGCCGCAAGCATCCCAGTGAAAAAACAGCCACCTCCGCCGCAAACGTTACAACCCTCCCTCTTCCCCTCTGCCCCACCGCTCCCAAAAACATCCTCCCCTTTGCCAAAGGAACCATCATTGACAAGAAACGTCGCCATGCAGTCAGCAAAGCGGACAAGCGGCACTATCATCTTTGTCGGTCAGGGAACGCTGGCACAATATGCCTATATCAAAGACGCGCAGGGACATGAATATGTGATCCACGAGTCGGCAGCCGCGAAGCTGGAGCATGCGCAGGAAATTCTGAAAACGGGCAACCGCGTCACCTTCATCGCTGTGCCTGAAAAAGGACGCAAGACAAAGGCGCTGGATATCCAGCTGCTGTAAAGGAAACGCTGATTAAATGAAGTGCTCCGGATTTGCACGGATGCGCTGTATCTCTCTAAGAGACAACCAGAGGCGTAGCGGGCAAAACGCTCCATCGCGTTTTGTGCTGAGAATTTGTCGACAACGAGAGGACAGCGCAGATGCGTAAAGACGGAGTGCTGAATTAATCAGTGTTTCCTAAAAGATGCCACCATCGACTGCGAAGCGCAGATAGCAAAAACAAGTAGCCGCCTTGGACAAAGAAAACGTCCGAAGCGGCTGCTTGTCATCTGTCTCAGCGATCCGCGCCATCCTGCTGGAGCATACAGTCCGGCGTGACGGCCGCGCCCTCATCATCGAGCAGCGTCTCTGCCGCTGCCGGGTCTCCTGCCGCCCGCGCGCGTTCCACGCGCACGGAGGCGACATCCGCGAGTACGGCCATGAAGAAGAGCGCCGCGAGCAAGACGGCAGTGATTCCCTGTTTCCTTGTCATGATGGATCTTCCTTTCTCATCTTTCGCGGCGCCGCTTTTCTTGATGGCTTCATTATGCCACAGGCGCATCTGCAAGAAAAGCGGGGGAATCTGATATATCCATCGGAAAAACCGATGGATTGCAGCGCGAGGGCGTGCTACAATGAAGGCAGCACAAGCGCCCCAGGCTCGCGGCGGCCTAGCGATTCCCGGCAACAAGACATGATGAGCCCGGCAGGCGACGCGCGGACGGGATGTCTCGCTGCGGTGCGCCCGCCGGCTGACGAAAGGATGGATTCCATGACTCTGATGCAGATGCGCTATTTCCTCACGGTCTGCCGCCTGCAAAGCATCACGCACGCGGCGGCGGAGCTGCATGTCGCACAGTCGACGCTGAGCCAGGCGATGCAGGGGCTCGAGGAGGAGACGGGGCTCAATCTCTTCCTGCGCACGGGACGCCATATCATGATGAGCCAGGACGGGCAGCGGCTCGCGCAGAAGCTCTCCCGCCTGCTCGCGCAGGTCGATGCAGTCGAGCGCGAGGTACAGGACATGGCACACCGCCACCAGCGGGTGCGCATCGCCATCCCGCAGCAGCAGGCGGCGTTCCTCATGCCGCGCCTCCTCCGCGTGTTCCAGCCCGCCCACCCGGAGATCGTGCTCGACGTCGTCGAGCCCTACGGCATCGAGGCGGCTCGGCTCGTGCTGGGCGAAAAGGCGGACTTCGCCGTCGTGAACTCCGACGAGCAGAGCCTGCCGGAGCTGCGCTACCACCGCATCGCCTCGCATCCCATCTGCCTCACCGTCTGGGAGGGCCATCCGCTCGCGGCGCGCGGGCACATCTCCCTCGCCGAGGCCGCCCGCATCCCGCTCGCGATGCTCTCCGAGGAGTTCTATGTGACGCGCTGCGCGCTGCGCGCGATGAACGCGCGCGGCCTCTCCCCCGACGTGCGCTATTTCTCCCCGCACCTCTCGACGCTTTACAGCCTCGTACGCCAGCGGGCGCTGCCCGCCATCCTCTACGAGCGCGCCCTCGCCGAGCTGCCCGGCCTCGTCGCGCTGCCCTTCGACGAGGATCTGCGGCTCACGGGCACCATCCTCACGAAGAAAAGCCGCCAGTCCACAAGGGACCAGCGGCTCGTGATACAGTTCATCGCGCAGCAGCTCGCGGCTGCGGGAAATGAGGAGGAAACGACTCCCTGAAAGACAAAGCTCCTTGGGGAATGCGTGATATCACGCATTCCCCAAGGAGTTTTCAGCAAGGATCCGCTCATGAATAGAGGGACTGCTCTTTTATCAAAAAAGGAGGAAGACGCATCAGCGCGGGATGCCAGCGACCGCCCCAGACGTGCCGAACGCAAGGGCAGCGGCAGAGGTGTGCGGACTCGAACCATGTTTTCTGGTACGATTCCCCGCCGTACAACACCTCTTCCACCGCTTCGCGGTCCCCCTTCTCCTGAGGAGAAGGCTATTTCACGGCCATTTCGTCGTTCGATGCCTCTTCGAGCGTAACGGGAGGGGCACGACCGTCGCTACGCCATTGATCCGAACACTTCATCGTTCGATGCCTCTTCGAGCGTAACGAGGCACCTCTTCCCAATGAGAAAGGTATTATTCACAGCCCCCCAGCGACAAGCGCTACATAGGAACAGATCCCTGAATGGGTCCCCTCAATGGAACTGGATGGCGTCGAGCTCCCAGACGCGGCCCGTGACGCTCTCGATGGGCGCGTCGGCGGTGACGCTGAGCTCCGGGGCGATGTTCTTTTCCGGGAAAACGTTCCACGTCGCCGTCTCCTCGCCGTGCTCGAAGAAGGCCTCGACGATTGTCTTGTCGACGAAGAGCTGCAAGGAGAGCGTCTGATCCGTGAAGAGCTTGAACCGGCGCACGCCGCGCCCGCCCTTTTTCATGCCCGTGCGGTCAATGGTCATGACCTGCGACGCGCGGTCGTAGGTGAGCGTCGTGCGCTCGAGACCGTAAGCGAGCGTGACCGTGACCGTCTGCGCCGCACCGAACGTGAGGTCGAGCAGCACCTCCGCGCCGTCGCCGAGCTCCGCGCGCACGCCCGGCGTCTCGGCGGCGTCGATGTCCACGGCGCTCTCCGCGATGCGCAGCGCGCGCAGCTCGCGCGCGGGCTGCGAGAATAGTTTCCCCTGGCGCAGCGTCAGCACGCGCGGCAGCGTGAGGCTGTGCATCCAGCCCTTTTCCCGCGTCGGATAGGCCGCCTCCTCGTCCGGCATGCCGATCCAGCCGAGGAGGATGTGGCGTCCCTCGCAGGAGAAGACCTGCGGCGCGTAGAAGTCGAAGCCCTTGTCGAGCTCCTGGAACCGCCCGTGCATGAGCTCCATGCTCTCGAGCGAGAGATGGCCCACGAGATAGCCGGACTGGTAGCGGTTTTGGTATTTATACTCCTTCGCAGGGAGGCCCTGCGGGCAGAAGAGCAGCACGTCGTAGCTGCCGAAGCGCAGGAGATTCGGGCACTCCCACATGTAGCCGAAGTCCTTGTACTTCGTCGCGATCTCGCCGCAGCACCGCCAGCCCTGCTCGCCCTCGTCATGGTAGACGAGCACCGTGCCCGTCTCATCCTCGCGCTGCGCGCCGAGCACGAGGTAGCGCTCGCCGTGACGGTAGAATACGTAAGGATCGCGGTAATGGCCCGTGTAGCCCGCGGGATTCGTCGGCAGGATGATCTCCTCCTTGCGGATGGTGCCGTCATCCGTCAGCGTGCCGAAGCGCTGCGCGGGCGTGCGCACGCCTGCCGCGTCCTTCGCGTTGCAGGTGTAGAGCACGCGGACGCGCCCGTCCTCGACGAGGCCGCAGCCGGAGTAGCAGCCGTCCTTGTCATGCGCGTCGCTCGGCCACATCGAGAGCTCCGGCACCGTGTAGTGCACGAAATCGCGCGTCGTCGTGTGCGCCCAGCTCTTGTGCTTGTGCTCGCAGCCCAGCGGGTTCCACTGGCAGAAGATGTGCGTGAAGCCGCCATAGTGCACGAGCCCGTTCGGATCGTTGATGAGGCCGAACGGCATCTCGAGGTGGAACCGATTGTGCCAGCGGTCAGTGAATGGCAGCGCCGCCCGCACCGCCGCGTCGATGGTCCCCTTGTCGATCGTATCCATACTATGCCCTCCGATATCCTATCTCTGGAAAAGCGCCCCGCCGCACGGTGCCGCGCGGACGCGAGCCGCTCTTCCCTCCGCCTTGCGGGGGAGCTTTCATGAAGAAAGAGGAACCCGCCAAACCGCGCGGGTTCCTCTTCTATTATACGTGATTTCGTCCGTTTCTGTAAGCCATCTCGCGGAATGTGTTCCCTTTTCAGTCCTCCTCCGGACGGAAAAAGAGATACGTCAGCGCGAACGCGACGGCGAAGCCGACGACATTGACGAGGAGGTACGCGCCGAGATGGTCGAGATAGAGCAGCGTGCCCGGCAGGACCGTGATGCCCATGCCCGTGCCCGCGAGGTGCAGGAAGCTCGCAAGACCGCCCGCGCAGGCGCCGCCGACGAGCGCGTAGAGGAACGGCTTCATGAGGCGCAGGTTGATACCGAAGATGACCGGCTCCGTGATGCCGAGGAACGCCGGCACGATGGACGAGATGTAGAGGGCGCGCTTCTTCTTGTTCTGCGTGCGCGCCGCGACAGCAGCCGCCGCGCCGCCCTGCGCGATGATGGCACCCGTGATGATGGCGTTGAAGGGATCGACGCCCGTCGACGCGAGCAGCTGCACCTCGAGCGCGTTGAACACATGGTGCACGCCGAACACGACGATGGCCTGCTGCAGACCGCCGACGACGAAACCGCCGATACCGAACGGCAGCTGCAGGAACGCGGAGACCGCGCCGAAGACCGCGAGCTCGAGCGTATGCATGATCGGGCCGACGATGAGCAGGCCGAGCAGCATGGAGAGAAAGAGCGTGAGGAACGGCGTCACGATGAGGTCGACGACGTCCGGCACGATGGTCTTGAGCTTCTTCTGCAGCTTCGCCGCGAAGATACCGAGCACGAGCGCCGGGAGCACCGAGCCCTGGTAGCCGACGACGGGCACCTCGATGCCGAAGATGTTCATCGGGATGGGCTGCGCCGTACCGCCCGCGATTGCGTAGGCGTTCGGCAGCTCAGGTGAGACGAGCATGAGGCCGAGCACGATGCCGATGACCGGCGTGCCGCCGAAGCGCTTCGTCGTCGACCAGCAGACGAGCGCCGGCAGGAACGCGAACGCCGTATCCGTGAGAATGCGGCTCATGCGCAGCACGTTCTCGCTGAACTCGAGCCCCAAGCTCTGCGCCGCGCCGCGCAGGCCCATGAAAAGACCGGTCGCGACGAGCACGGGGATGATGGGTACGAAGACGTCGCCGAGCGTGCGCGAGATCTTCTGCACGAGCGACATCTGCGCGTAGACTTCCTCCTTGTTACTCACGCCGGAGAAATTCGTCCCCTTGACGAACTCCGCGAACACCTTGTCGACGAAGCCCGTGCCGAGGATGATCTGGTACTGCGCCGCCGCGAAGAACTGTCCCTTCACGCCCTCGATATTCTCGATGGCCTTCCCGTCGATCTTGCTCTTGTCGTTCACGATGAGGCGCAGGCGCGTCGCGCAGTGCTCGGCGTTGCGGACATTCTCCATGCCGCCGACGTACTTCTCGATGAGCTTCGCCACGCGCTGCTCATCGGGCAGGTCGTCAAAGGAATGATCCTCCGCGTCCGCCGCCGCGGCTGCTCCGCCAGCCGCGGCCTTTGACGTGATGCTCTGCCCGCCATACTCCACCGTGATGTCGCCGAACTCCGCGGCGTTCGTCACGACGACCGGCGTCGTCGTATCGTAGCCCGCCGCGCGGATGGCCGCGGGATCGAACGTCAGGAGTACCTGCCCCTTCTTCACCTTGTCGCCCTGCGCGGCCTGCGCCGTGAAATGCGCACCGTTGAGCTTCACCGTGTCCATGCCGACATGGATGAGCACCTCGATGCCATCCGCAGACTTCAGACCGATGGCATGCTTCGTCTCGAAGAATACTGTGATTTCGCCGTCGAACGGCGCGACAACCTTGCCCTGCGGGTTCCTCACCGCGGCGCCGCGTCCCATCGCCCCGGTGCTAAAGACCATATCCTTGACCGCGCTGAGCGGGATCAGCTCACCCGCGACCGGGCTCGTCAGCCGAATGTCTCTCATCTCGCTACCTCCGTCTTTCCTTTCCAGAAACCGCTGTTTCGCTCGGCGGCTCCTCCACTCCCTATATGATTCCCCAAACGAATGTGGTATCAGTTCCATAATCATATCTTAGCAACTCCGTCGCGTTTTGTCAATATCCGTCAGGGAAAATCCTGCGGACAATCACAAGCAGGAAAATCAGGGCAGCTTGCAGAAAAGGAAAAGAGCAGGGCGCATCCGCGCAAGAGAAGAACCGCGGCGAGAAACGACAGCGCCCGGCCCGCATCCGCCCCTGCCCCGCGCACGGAAAGCGCCGCACGCGGAAGAGAGACCAGCGCGCCCAGGGAAGCACGGACTCATGCAGCGCTTCCCCAGGAAGAAACGAAGGAACCCCTTGGATACAGAGAAAAAACGTCAGCAGGAACAGGCCGTGCTCGAAGAGATCATCCGCTGCTACTGCCACGGCCATCACCACCGCCGCGCGGCGGGCGAGGCGCTCTGCGCCGACTGCCGGGAGCTCGCATCGTACGCCGCCGCGCGCGTCCGGGCCTGCCCGCGCATGGCGAGCAAGAGCTTCTGCAGCATCTGCCCCGTCCACTGCTACACGCCCGAGCGGCACGCGCAGATCCAGCGCGTCATGCGCTACGGCGGCCCGCGCCTGCTCTTCAGACACCCCATCATGACCCTGCGCCACATCTACCTGTCGTGGAAGGAAAAGCGGAAATCCTCCCCGGCCGCAGCTGCCGCGCCGCAGAAATGACGGGACACAGACACAAAAAGCCTCGCCGCCGGATGCTCCCTTGCATCTGGCGGCGGGGCTTCTGTATGCGGCGGCCGATTGCAGGCGGCGCGCCGCACTTCCCCCGCTATGTTTAGGAACCACTGATTAATTCGGCCCCTGCCTTTGCGTATCTGCACTGTCCTCTCATCGCCCTACAATCCTCAGCACAAAACGCGATGGAGCGTTTTGGCTGCTACGCCTCCGGTTTGTCTCCGAAGAGTACAGCGCATCTACGCAAATCCAGGGCACCTCATTTAATCAGCGGTTCCTCTATTTCCCGCAGGCCTCAACGAACGACTTGCCGAGCGCCTCGCAGGCCTTGAGATCCTCATCCGTCGGCCCGTTCTCGACGGCGAGGCCGTCAGAAAAGAGCTTCGCGCCCGCCTGCCGCGTGCGCTCCGCCCACGCCTCCATCCAGGCACCGCCGCCCCAGCCGTAGGAGCCGAAGAGCGCGACGGGCACACCCGCGAGCTTTTGTTTCGCCGCGGCGAAGAACGGCTCGAACACGGACTCCTCGAGCACCTCGTCCCCCATCGCGGGGCAGCCGAAGAAGAAGCCGGCGTAGCTTCCCATCTCCTCAGGCGAGAACTGCTCCACCTCGAAGAGCTGCGCCTCTGCGCCCGCCTGGCGCGTGCCTGCCTGGATGGCCTTCGCCATCTCCTCCGTATTGCCCGTACCTGACCAATAGATGATCGCTGTCTTGCTCATGAAAATACCTCCTCTGCCCGTCCGGGGCCCATCTCTAAGGAAGCGCTGATTAAATGAAGTGCTCCGGATTTACGTGGATGCGCTGTATCTCTCTAGGAGACAAACCGCAGGCGTAGCCGAAGCTACGCTGAGGTTTGTCGACGACGAGAGGACAGCGCAGACGCGTGAAGACGGAGTGCTGAATTAATCAGTGCTTCCCTAAAGAGACGCCTCAGACGGCGACGACCAAATCCTCGAATCTCTGCCCGGCCTCCAGCCGCTCGCAGAACTCTTCCGTACAACGGGTGTAAAGCGCGAACAGCGCCCGCGCCTCGGCTTCCTCTCCATAGACCTTCCAATAACCGCTCAGGGAGAACTTCTGCCCGCGGTGCCGGATGAACCCCGCGACGTCCGCGGGAGGATAGCCGAGGAAGAGGCCAATCTCATGCGGGAAAGACTTCTGCAGGCCGATGCGCCGCTTGAGCTCTGAAAGCAACTCCGCGAGCGGCGCGCCGTCATCGTAGCCGGAGCGCGCGAGCAGCGCTCGCGCCTCCGGCTTCTTCAGCAGCCGCGCGAGCGGCCGCGCGCGGTAGAAGAGCAAGAGCACGAACGCCTCCCCCTCCGTCAGGCGGCAGACCGTGATGCCCTTGCAGTGAAAGCAGGGCACGTACGACGCGAGCAGCGCGTCGAAGTCCTCGAACCGATCCTTCCGGAACGAGAGCAGCACCGCCGGCTTCACGCCGACAAGCAGCGGCGCCCCATGAAACCCGAGCAGATGCTCGAACGCCTGTTTCCCCATGCCATCAACTCCCTTCGCTTGTATTATAATGCAAACGATTCTCATTTACAACATGGAGCGGCAAAATTTTTTTCAAGGCGCCCGCCCTTCGTCCGTCTATGATATAATACCTCTGTAATTCTTTTCTTTCCGTGCCGGATGTGCTTGACATCCTCGGCACGCTATGCTATCATTCAAAACATATCACGATGGTATGTTTATAAACGAAGGAAGTGAGCCCTATTGATCAAGCTCTCTCATATCGTCAAGACGTATGACAGCCCCGCAGGGCCCGTGCACGCACTCAAGGACATCAGCCTCACGGTCGCACGCGGCGAGATCTTCGGCATCATCGGCCTCTCCGGCGCGGGGAAATCGACGCTGATCCGCTGCATCAACATGCTCGAGCGGCCGACGAGCGGCACGGTCGAGGTGGACGGACGCGACCTCACGGCCATGGATGGCCGCGAACTGCGCGCCGTGCGCAAGAGCATCGGCATGATCTTCCAGCATTTCAACCTGCTGAGCTCCGCCACCGTCTACGACAACGTCGCGTTCCCGCTGCGCCTCTCCGGCACGGCGGAGGACGCCATCCGCGCGAAGGTCACGGAGCTGCTCAGCCTCGTCGGCCTCGCGGACAAGGCGCACCAGTATCCCTCGCAGCTCTCCGGCGGGCAGAAGCAGCGCGTCGGCATCGCGCGCGCGCTCGCGAGCGACCCGAGCGTGCTGCTCTGCGACGAGGCGACGAGTGCGCTCGACCCGCAGACGACGAAGGCCATCCTGCGCCTCATCGCCGACATCAACAAAAAGCTCCATATCACGGTCGTCGTCATCACGCACGAGATGCAGGTCATCAAGGACATCTGCGACAAGGTCGCCGTCATCGACAAGGGCGTCATCGCCGAAGAGGGCACGGTGTTCGACATCTTCACGCATCCGCAGCAGCCCATCACGAAGGAATTCATCAGCGTGCTGCTCTCGAACGACCTGCCCGCCGCGTTCCGCGGCAGCGCCGTTACGCAGGAAAAGACGCCCGGCAGCCTGCTGCTGCTGCGGCTCACGTTCCTCGGGGAGAGCGCCGACGATCCGGTGCTCGCGGGCATGATCCGCAAGTTCCCCGACGTCGAGACGACGATGCTCTTCGGCACGCTCGACCAGATCAAGGAGATGCCGTTCGGCCGCATGATCGTCGGCCTCACGGGCCCGGATGAGAGCGTCGCGGCCGCGCTCGCCTATCTAAAGGAAAAGGATCTCAAGGAGGAGGTGATCGGCTATGCAAAGCGCCATGATTGACCTGCTCATGAAGGCCCTCGGCGAGACCGTCTACATGGTCGCCGTCTCGATGGCCGTCGCGACGGCGCTCGGCGTGCCGCTCGGCGTCCTGCTCTCGGCGACGGGCAAGGGCGGCATCCTCGAGGCGCGCGCGCTCAACAAGGCGCTCGGCGCCGTCGTCAACGCCATCCGCTCCATCCCGTTCATCATCCTCATGGTCGCCATCATCCCGCTCACGCGTCTCATCGTCGGCACGGCCATCGGCACGACGGCGGCCATGGTGCCGCTCATCATCGCCGCCGTTCCGTTCATCGGCCGCCAGGTCGAGACGAGCCTCACGGAGGTGCCCTACGGCCTCGTCGAGGCCGCGCTCTCCATGGGCGCGACGCCGCTGCAGATCATCCGCCGCGTGCTGCTGCCGGAGGCCATGCCGAGCATCGTCGCCCAGCTCACGACCGTCATCATCAGCCTCGTCGGCGAGTCGGCCATGGCCGGCGCCATCGGCGGCGGCGGCCTCGGCGACCTCGCCATCCGCTACGGCTACCAGCGGTTCCGCCCCGACGTCATGATCGCGACGGTCGTCATCCTCATCATCCTCGTCCAGCTCGTCCAATTCGCCGGCAACCTGCTCGCGAAACGGCTGAATAAAAAATAAAGGCTATATAAGGAGGCATTTTCATGAAAAAAGTATTTGCTCTCATCGCAGCGCTCGCTTTCTCTGCCCTCGCCCTCGCGGGCTGCGGCGGACAGCAGGGCGCATCCTCAGGCGCCAGCTCCGCCGCGTCCGGCGCGAAGACGCTGAAGGTCGGCGCGACCGCCGTGCCGCACGCCGAAATCCTCGAGGCCGCGAAGCCGCTCCTCGAGAAGGAAGGCATCACCCTCGAGATCGTCGAGTTCAACGACTATGTCCAGCCGAACCTCGCGCTCAACGACAAGGAGCTCGACGCGAACTTCTTCCAGCATGAGCCGTACCTCAAGAACTTCATGGACGAGCACAAAGAAGTCAAGCTCAAGAACGCCGCGGGCATCCACATCGAGCCGATGGGCGTCTACTCCAAGAAGATCACGAAGCTCGACGAGCTCAAGGACGGCGCGACGATCGCCATCCCGAACGACCCGACGAACGGCGGCCGTTCCCTCCTGCTCCTCGAGAAAGCCGGCATCATCAAGCTCAAGGAGGGCGTCGGTGAAAAGGCCACAGTAGGCGACATCGCAGAGAACAAGAAAAACATCAAGTTCCAGGAAGTCGAAGCCGCCCAGGTGCCGCGCACGCTCGACGATGTCGACGCAGCCGTCATCAACTCCAACTTCGCCATGCAGGTGAACCTCGATCCGACGAAGGACGCGATGTTCATCGAGGACAGCACGAGCCCCTACGTCAACATCATCGCCGTGCGCGAAGGTGACGAGAACCGCCCGGAGATCCAGGCGCTTATCAAAGTCCTCCACAGCGACGAAATCAAGCAGTTCATCACAGAAAAATACAAAGGCGCCGTCGTCCCGGCTTTCTGAGCCGCGAAAACTCAAAGGCCTTGACAGGCATCATACGAAAGAAAAGGTTTCGTCCCCATCGAGGAGCGAAACCTTTTTCTTTCTCGCCTCTGCGGCGAGCCTGTGAAGATCCACCCGCCGCAGAGAGTTCCGTTTCTCACCATACAAAAGGAGGCATTCCCTTGCTACTCAAGAAACTTCCCTATGACTTCACCATCTGCAAGGTACGCAGGCCGGAGGAAATCGACCTGAGCGCCGATTTCTATTTCCTCGCGAGAACCGACGAGGAGCTTTCCCTCGTCTGCCGGACGGAGGCTGTCCCCGCGGCCGTCACGGAGCGCGACGACGGCTGGCGCGGCTTCCGCATCGAGGGCGTGCTCGATTTCTCGCTAATCGGCATCCTCGCGAAGCTCTCTAGCATCCTCGCGGCGCACCGCATCGGCATCTTCGCCGTCTCGACATTCAACACAGACTATATCCTCGTCAAGGAAGAAAACTTCCACCGCGCACTCGCCGCACTCGCGGAGGCTGGCTACGAAGTGCGATAGTCTCTCCGCGCCCGGGCCGATGGTCCGGGATTTTCTTTTGACAAAGTTTTTGTTTACTGCAAAATGAGAACGCATTATGATAGACGCGGCTTATCGGCAGAAGCTCCTCACAGAGCTCGGCATGGAATGAAGCGAACACAACGGGGCTGCCGCAACAGTGAGAACACACGGTTGCGGCAGCCCCGTTTTTCATCCAGCGCTTCCCCCATACGTCATGATTTTCTCGCCAAAGCGACCGCTCAGCGGTAGAAATGCTGCGGATACTCGTAGTACGAGCGCAAGCGGATCTTGATGATCTTGCCCTCGCGCACGTCAAAGCTCAGCTCGTGGCCGATCTCGCTGCCGTAGCCGTAGTAGAAATACGTCGTCGTATAGCCGTTGTCCTTCGCGGCCGTCGTGAGCTTCGTCGGCATGCCGTATTTCTGCGTGAGGATGCTGTCGCTCATGCCGACCTCGATGCCGGCGGGCGTCGCGATGCCGTTCGGCGCGATGGTCGAGACTTCGCTCGCGCCGTAGTCCTGGCCCGTGTAGCCGCCCTGATGGAACCGCACGCCGAACGTGTCGCCGTAGGTATAGGTGAGCCACGCGCCGTGGCCGCTGACGCTCGTCGCCGCCTTCCAGAGCGCGACGACCTGGCTGGGCGAATCATGGATGTGCACGCGCCCGAGCGCGACCTGTACCGGCGCGAGCGTTCCGACGATGCAGGGCTCCGTCGCCGTCTGCGGCGTCACCCACGGCACGATATCCTCCGGCGTCGCCGCGGAGACACTCGAAAGGCCCAGCGCAGACGCAGCCAGCGCAACGGCCAGAATCTTCTTCCATTTCATAAGCCCACTCCCTTTGTCTGAAGCCCGCAAACACGCGGACCGGTTCGTCCTTACGGAAGCGCCGCTGCCCGCAGCGCTCCTTTCCCATGTTCTTTTATTCGCTTTTTCTGCGGAAATTCCTGCCACGATATCCAAACAGCCCAGCCACCAGGTACATTTCCCGGCGACTGGGCCTTTTCTCTATGCGCGCTGGCATGCAGCGCCTATCTCAGTGCATCATGTCCTGCCGTCCGCTGCCCTGCCAGGTGACAAAGGGCGCGTAGTCGATGCCGAAGAAGCGCAGGGCCTTGCCGAGGATCTGATCGACCTGCTGTTCGACGGTCGTCGCGCCGCTGTAAAAGGAGAGCATCGGCGGCACGATGGTCATACCGAGATCCGCGGCCTCCTTGAGGTTGCGCAAGTGGAGGCGCGAGAGCGGCGTCTCGCGCGGCACGAGGACGAGCGGACGGCCCTCCTTGAGGCAGACATCGCCCGCGCGCAGCAGGAGGTTGTCGCTGTAGCCCGTGACGAGGCCAGCGAGCGTCTTCATGCTGCAAGGAAGAACGAGCATGCCGAGCGTCTCGTAGGTGCCGCTCGCGATGGGCGCAGCGAGATCATGGCTGTCGTAGCAGACGTCGGCGAGCGCCTCGACCTCCGTGCGCGTGAGCGACGTCTCCGCGCGGAAGTTTTCCCAGGCTCCATCCGTCACGACGAGCTGCGTCTCGATCTCCGGCCGCTCCCGCAGGGCGCGCAGGAGGCGCGCCGCCATGATGACGCCGCTCGCGCCGCTGATGCCGACGATGAGGCGGCGGGTCTGCCCGCCCCGCGTCATGCGAGGTTCTCCAGCAGCATATCGCCCACAGTCGGATAGACGGCGCGCGCCGCCTGCTTCATGAAGTCCGCCGCCGTCTCGACGGTATAGCCGTGATACCGCTCGATGGCGGGGAGGTCGTTCTTGTCATCGCCAATGACGAAGAGATCCTCCGGCGCGACCTGCCAGCCCGTGACAGCGAGCAGGCGCGCGATGCCTGCCGCCTTGTCCGCGCCCTCCAGATTGAGGTCGAGATAGTTGCGGTTGATATTGCCCACGAGCTGCGGGAACGCATCATGCACGGCGCGTGCGACCGCCTCCGCGGCCTCCGTCGTCTCGCACCGCATGCTGAGCTGCACGACGCCCGGCATGGCCTTCGCCGCCGCGAGCGTCACCTCCGGCATCACGCCGATGCCGAGCTCGACATCGGGATTCGGCCGCAGGCTGAACGTCTCCCGCTCCGTGATGACGAGCAGGGGATCGCGCCCCTCCGCGAACTGCGGCAGAGAGAGCACGCCCGCGAGCACATCCTGCGGATAGACGAGGCTCGCGAGGATCTCCCCCCTGCCATCGACGATGACCGCGCCGTTGTTGCAGATGAGGAAATCCGGCGCCAGCGTCTCGTACTTTTCAAGCTCGAGCCCGATCAGCTGGATGCCGCGCCCCGTATTGATGCCGAACTTATGCCCGGCGGCCTGCCATTTCCTGACCGCGGCGAGATTCTCCTCCGGCACGGCCGCGCGAATGGGACAGAACGTCCCGTCAAAATCTGTTGCTGCAAGTTTCATAAACCCCTACATCCTCTCCAATTCCCTGACGGCGCCCCCATCGCCGTCACGATCTCAGCCGACGACGCTGTGCTCCGCGACGGCGCGCGCGTCGAGCAGCGCCTGCTGATAGCCCGCCTCATAACCTTCCGCCGCGCGGCTCTCCGCGTAGTCGCGCAGGAGCGTCATCATGTCGCTGAGCGGCTCCTCCGTCCAGTCGCTCAGCGCGAAGAGCTCGCCGAGCTTGTTGATGCACGCGAGCTCCTTGCCCTGCGTCTCCTTCGAAATCCCGATGCCTGCCTCTGCTGCTTTTCGATCCATTCCGCTCATCCCTCCGTACAGAATCCATGCATTCCCCGCGCGCCAACGGCCTGGCCGCGCACGAAGCCAGCGGCGCCCGGGCCTGCCCATCCAGGACACCTCCTGCCGCCGCCAGCTTTCAATGATACGAGTATAGCACAAGAAATTTTTGAAAAACAGTCTTGAAATTTCTCCACCGCCGTTTGTCGCCGACGGGCGCCCAGACGCCGAACGCCCGCGGGCACAAAAAGGGCGGCCGCATATCTCGCGGCCGCCCTCCCGGTGCGCCGAACCCCGCTCAGCAGCGTCCTGCTGCTGCCGCACAGGTATCACGCAGCACCGCCGGTGATCTGGATCGTATGTCCCTGCGCCTCCGCCGCCGCTGTCTTCGGCAGATGCACGGAGAGGATGCCATCCTGGTACGACGCCGTTGCCTTGCTCTCATCGATGTTATCGATGTAGAAGCTGCGACTCATGCTGCTCGTGCTGCGCTCGCGGCGGACGTAATTGCCCGCCGCATCCTTTTCATCATGGCTCTGCTCGTTCTTCGCGGCGATGGTCAGATAGTTATCGCGATAATTCAAGGAGATATTCTCTTTCTTCATGCCCGGCAGCTCCGCCGTGAGGTCGTAGCTCTCGCCATTATCCTTGACGTCGACCTTGAATTCCGGCGCGCGGAAGCCCTGCATGAACGGCTCATCGAAGACATTCATCAGACGGTCGAAGACATTCTCACCATTGCTCACGCTGCTATCAGAAACAAATGGAACCAAACCAAACATCATCAAGATCCCCTTTCTATGTCTGCCGGCTCTGAGCGCCGGCGAAAGAAGCTGCTGCTCATCGGCAGCGGCTCTCTTGCTTGCCATGTGTCAGGCTCCGGGGAAGCTCCTCGCGGACCCTTTCCTCGCTCCCTCATCCTCCTGACAATCTTTATACTACGCCTAATTAGTCAAAAAGTCAATAGGTCAAAAAGAAAAAATATTTTCCCCGACTGTGCCTCAGGACATGATACATATCCCCCCCAAGAAACGAGGTGCCCTGAATTTGCGTGGATGCGCTGTATCTCTCTAGGAAACAAACCGCAGGCGTAGCGGCAAAAGGCTCCATCGCGTTTTGTGCTGAGGATTGTCGAGGGCGAGAGGACAGTGCAGACGCGTGAGGACGGAGTGCTGAGTGAATCAGTGGTTCCTAAAATAAAATAGCATAAGCCTCCCCCGTCTTGTATAATGAAAAGCAACGAAACATCAGATCATCCAGGGAGGGAATCGCATGCGCATCCGGAAGCATCACGTGCTCGGCACGCTGGCCGCGCTCGCGCTCATCGTCCTGCTCGCGCTCGAGGCGCTGAGCTACGGCGCGGCGACCATCTTCAATGAGGTCGCCGCGCATCAGGACATGCTGCGCGGCAGCGTGCGCGTAGAGAAGCTCTTCGCGCACATCAACGGGCACGTGCGCTTTGAGGGGCTCGTCTGGTCAGACGAGGCGGGCAACCCCGTGCTCATCGTGCCGGAGGGGAGCTTCTACGTCAAGCCCCTCGATGTGCTCACGGGCCGCCTCTCCTCGCGCTCCATCACGCGCCTCGAGCTCACGGACGCGGCGATCTCCCTGCGCATCCGCAAGGACGATACGGGACGGCCGCGGCTCGACTTCGTCACGCCGTCCGCCGAGTTCTTCGCCCTCATGGCAAAGGACGCGCCGCGCAGGAAGCGCAAGGGGTCGCCGCTCTCGCCCGAGGAGCGCAAGGCGCGCGCGGAAAAGGCGCGCGCGGCGCGCGAGGCGCAGCTCACGGCCCAGATCACTAACTTCAACCGCGAGGGACGCCGCCTCGACCTCGATCTCGTGCTGAAGCACTGCAAGGTCGAGGTGCTCTACGAGAAGCGCCACTACCTGCTCGGCGGCGCACAGCTCACGGCCGCCCTCCACTCCGAGGGCGTGTCGCAGATCGATTTCTCGACGGGCGGCTTCGGCGGCACGATGGTCGGGCGCGGCATCTCGCTCAAGGGCACCATTGACGCGCGTCAGGAGCCCGTGCCCGAGATCAGCCTCGCGCTGCTCGCGAGCGAGGTCGATCCCTCCTCGCTCGGCTTCGGCATGAACATCCACGACAAGATGACGCTCACGGCGCATTTCACCGGCCCCGTCACGCATCCAGACGGCACGGGCACCGTGAGCCTGCCGGAGCTCAACCTTCCCGGCCTCTCGTTCACGAACGTCGAGGGGCGCGTCACCTACCAGGGCGCGCGGCTCGACTTTACGGACGTCATGGCAAGCGTCTACGGCGGCAGCTTCGCCGCGCGCGGCACCTACGACCTCGACGCGCGCACGTACCACCTCGAGGGCCACGGCGAGAACCTCTCCGCCGCGCAGGCGCTTCCCGGCAAGCATCTCAAGTGCCTCGTCGCGCTCGACATCGCCATCGACTCGGCGGGCAGCGCGCGAGAGACGGTGACGAGCGGCAGCTTCGTCTCAGGGCCGGGCCGCTACCACCTCATCGTATTCGACAAGCTCTCCGGCCGCTTCACCGACCGCTACCACGACCTGCAGTTCTACGACGCCGACATCGAGATGGCCGGCGGGCATATCAAGACGGACACGTTCCGCATCAAGGACAAGAAGCTCACGCTCGCGCCCATCGAGGTCTACGACGCGGACGGCCGCCTGCTCATGACGTATGACAAAAACGACTGAGCGGGCGCGCTGCCCCGGGCACCCTCCTTCCCCGGCACACAAAGGCAAAAACCGCGGCTGACAGCCCCAGACAGGCTGTCAGCCGCGGTTTTCTCTTTGCGCCGCCCGCGCTCAGGCCGGCTCCTTTTCCTCTACCATGACGACGTAGTAGACCTCGCCGTAGTAGGCGCTCGCGCGCTTGCGGGCGAACGCGAGGACGTATCTGACCGCGCCCTCCTTCGTGCGCACACGGCAGCGGACGTAGGCCTGCCGCGCCTCGCCCTTTGACGTCTGCGAGCGCACGGACACGATGGTCTCCGTGCGGTCGCCGGGATAGAGGATGCGCACGACATCCTTCTGCGTATACGCCGCGAAATCGTCGGAATCCGTGCAGTCCAGGAGGCGGAACGCCTCGTCGTTGGCATAGAGAACCTTGCCGTCCGCCGCGCTGCAGACGATGATGGCCCCGGGCAGGTTCTGGCTGATGTCGCGCAGGCTGAACGAGAGCTTCGCACGGTCGACCTGCTTCTGCTCCGCCGCATAGCGGCTGAAGCCGTTCTTCCCCTTGAGCTTCGTCGCGTAGAGCGCCGCGTCGGCGTAGCGCGTGAGGTCGCGCAGGCTCTCCGCCTGGTCCGGGTAGCTCACATAGCCGATGGAGAGCGTGAACGAGCGCTCGACGCCGCCGTAGAGATAGTGCTGCGGCGTCTGCGTGAGCTCTGAGAGGAGCCGCTCGGCCTGCGCCGCCGTCGTCGCGGGGAGCAGCACGGTGAACTCGTCGCCGCCATTGCGCGCGACGAGCGCCGTCCTGCCGAAGAAATCGTGCAGCCGCCGCGCGAGCGCCCGCAGCGCCTCATCCCCCGCCGCGTGGCCGAGCAGATCGTTGATGAACTTGAAATCATCGAGATCGAGACTGATGAGCACGGCCGGCGTTCCCTGGGCCTGCGCGTGCCAATCCTCGAGCGCCCGGTCGATGCCGAGCCGGTTGAGGATGCCCGTGAGACCGTCGTTGAACGTGAGGCGGTGCAGGCGCGCGAGCGTCTCCTTGAGCGAGTCCACCGTATGCTGGAGCACGCGCGCAAGCTTGCCGACCTCGTCGTCGCTCTCGACGGCGATATGCACATCGAGATTGCCGTGCGCGATCTCATGCGCCGCGCTGCCGAGCGACTGGAGATAGCACGTGATCCGCTGCGCGATGACAAGCGTGACAACCGCGAAGAACACGAGGCAAAGCAGCAACACCGAGAGGAACTGCAGCGCCGCCTCATGCTGCACCTCGCTCGTCGGCGCGATCACGCGCAGCTCCATGCCGTTGCGCAGCAGACAGCTCGCAATATCATACGTCCGCCCGCTCACGAGATAGCGGCTCAGCGCATCCTCGGCCGGCGTGCCGACAGGGCTGACGCCCTCGTCGAGCGCCCGCGCGCCGACATGATCCTCCGCGACGCCCTGCGGCGACTCGATATGGTAATGCGTCTTCCCCGTCCCGTCCGTCAGGAACGCATAGCCCGTCTCGTAGACCTGGCGCTGCTCGAGCGAGCGCAGGATCGCGAGGAAATCGAGATCCGCGCCAACGACGCCGAGGAACTGCCCCTCGCGGAACACCGGCACGACGTAGGAAATGATATACATCCCCTGCGCGACCGAGTAATGCGGGTCGCTCCAGCGCCCGTGCCCCGTATCGGCAGCCGCCTTGTACCACGCTACATCCTGCTGGTTCTCCGGCAGGAACTCCGACGCCTGGTACCACTGGCGGCGGCGGAACGCCGAATGCTCATCCTCGCGCACATACCACGCGCCGCCGGGCGCGCCGCCCGTCAGCTCCGGCGCGTAATACGTATAGTAGGCGCGCGCCTCCGGCAGCGACAGCAGCGTATCGCGCATGACGCTGTCAAGCTCCGCCGTGATCCTCGCACGCTGGCCGCTGTCCGCGAGATCCGCCGCCTGGCCGAGATTGTTGCGCAGGCCCGTCGCGCCGAACGCGACGACATCCTCCGTCTGCACGAGCAGCATATCGAGCTCGCTGCGGCAGAGCTCCGCCGTGCGGTTCATATTCTCGAACTCCTCGCGGCTCGTCGCCCGCGTGAGCGCCGTGAGGCTCACCGCGCCGATGGCGAGGCCGAGCACGCAGAGCGAGCTCAGGCTGAGCGCGAGGAATTTGCTTTTGATCGAGTGAAACATAAAACGTCCCATCTTTCGCAATCAAGCTGAATGATACTACATCGATATAATATAGAACCATTCGCGAAAGATGGGACGTTTTCCTGCCGGAGGGGAAATTTTCTGCCGCACACCTCACGGCCGCTGCAGGAAATTGAGCAGCGCGCTCTCCCCCAGCGCGCCGGACGCTGCCTGCGCCAGCTGCGACGCCTGCACCGCGCCGCTCGTCTCCGTGCGCGTGCTCAAGACCGCAGGCGTCTGCTCCGGATCCGCGCTGCGCGTCTTCGTCTCCGAGATGACGCGGTTCCCCTCGTAGACCGTGACGAGCACCGAGCCGTCGGAGAGCACCTGCGTGACCGTCGTCTGCCGGCTGTCGTCCGAGGACTCCCCGCCGCCCGCGGGCTTGCCAGCGCGCATATTCGCAAGCATCGCGGAGAACGAGTCCTCCGCCGCGTGACTGCCCGTCCTCGGTACAGCGCTCACAGCCCAGACCGTCTTGCTCTGCTCGCGGATCTCATCAATCGTACTCATAGCTCCTCCTCCCCACATATTTCCTTCATCTATTTTATCGTCAGAAATAGAGTGGGACTTAAGGAACCACTGATTAATTCGGCACTCCGTCTTCACGCGTCTGCGTTGTCCTCCCGTCGTCGACAAATCCTCAGCACAAAACGCGATGGAGCGTTTTGCCGCTACGCCTCCGGTTTGTCTCCTAGGGAGATACAGCGCATCC
>CAKPXP010000008.1 GCA_934202005.1 uncultured Selenomonas sp.
GCCGCAGCCCCGCGCTGGCCGACCGCCCCGGCGCAGCCGCGCCCGCCGGCGCATCGGCCGCATGCCCCGGCGCAGCCGCGCCCGCCGGTGTATCGGCCGCTGCCTCCCGCACAGCAGCCCCATGCACTGCGGCTTGCCCCTGCGCCGTCGTCCCGCAGCCCCGCGCGGCCGCATCCTCGCAGGGACCGGTCGCCGCGGCGCCCTCGCGCAGCACCCGCTGCAGCGCCGCGAGATGCGGACTCGCGAACGGCGCGCGCTCCAGCGTGAGGAAGATCCGCCGATACGCGCCGAGCGCCTGCGCGAGCGGCATGAGCGGCGCGAGCACCGCCTCGCTCCGACGCGCCGCGAGCCACGTCAGCAGGAAAGAACCCGCGATGAGCCCGCCGGGCAAGAGCAGCGGCACCGCCCCGAGCAGCGCCAGCGCGCACGCCGCGACATTCACCGCCGGCAGCAGCACGCAGGCCGCGCGCCGCAGCCCGGACGGCCGCCGCGGCGCCTCCGCGAACGCCGCGAGCAGCGGCGCGACATCCTGCCCATCCGGCAGCAGCGCCCCGTACGACGCGAGCGTGAGCGCCGTCTGAGGATGCGCCGCGAGCTCCCGGATCGCACCGTGCCGCGCGCGCACCAGCGCGAGCGCCGCGCCCTGCGGCGCCTCCGTGCGCAGCGCCGCCGCCAGCCGCTCGCGTCCCGCCCGCGTGCGCGCCTGGCAGAGATACTGATAGAGCGACGACGGCCCGAACACATGCAGATCCGTCAGCTGCGGCCGTGCCGCCGCCAGATACGCCGCCCCATCCTCCGCTAGATCGCGCCAGTGCCCGTCGAACCGCGTGAGCATCCCGTCGAGCACCGACAGCCGCGCCGTGAGCAGCACCAGCCGCCGCGCCGCCCGCCTGTGGCACACGACCAGCCGCGCGAACACGAACAACAGCGCCGCCCCGAGCGCCCCGAGCCCCGCGCTCCCATCATAGCCGCCCGCCAGCGCGAGCACCGCCGCCACGAACACCACCCCGCGCGCGACCGAGACCCGCTGCAGCCGCCCGAGACACGATGACCTCTCCGCGAGCGCCGCCTCGCGCGCCGTCAGGAAAAACTTCTTCCGCATGATAGACTCCTTTCCAAACGCATCTTTCCTCCATTATCCTATACCGCGCCGCGAAAGGCAATCCCGCCGCGCCGCCAATGCCGCTGCCGCCGCGAAAAATCCCGCCGCGCCGATGGCTGTGCGCCAAACCATCCCGCCGCGCAGCCGATCCTCGCCGTGAACATCCATCTTGCCGCCGCCGATCCCCGCCGCGAAACTCCTCCCGCCACACCGCGGGCAGCCGCTCCATTCCGGCAGCGAATCCCATTGCATTGCGAAAAGAAACGTGATACAATCATATATAAAGTCAACTCTAGTTTAACACAAAAAGGAGGTCTCCCATGAACAACGAAGAAATCAAAAAGAGCGCCGCACGCGCCGTGCCCGTCTCCACACTCTCGACCTACGTCGCCGCGCCCGCCGCGCCGGCCTACGCGACAGCCGCGCCCGCCGCTGCCGTCGCGTCCGCACGCATGCCTGCCGCGATTGCGCCCGCCGCATCCACCTGCGTGCCTGCCGCCGCGCCCGCCTGCGCATCTGCCGCGCCTGCCGACGCCCTCAGCGCCGCGCCCGCCCTCGCCGCCATCCCCGGCGACGACCTCGCGCCCGACGGCGCCATCACCGCCATCCTGCCCATCTACGACGATAACGGCCGCGGCATCGTCATCTACACCGCCGACGGCGGCCGCCGCGTCACCGGGCGGCGCATGCGCAGCATCCTCCAGCGCCTCGCCGAGCGCAACTGCCGCACCATCCCCCTCATCCGCCGCCGCATGAAAGACCTCCTCGGCGGCCGCCAGGAACTCCCGCTCCCCATCAGCCCCCAGCTCATCCTCGTCCCCTGCAAGGTCGTCACCCCGCGCGTCAAAGGCGACGAGACCATCGGCTACTTCAGCCTCGCCCACATCCGCGCTCTCCACACCCTGCCGCACCGCTCGCGCGGGCACGCCGCCGCGGCCGCACGTAGCGGCAGGAAAGCCCCCGGTGATCGCGCCGCCGCCCCGGTAGCCGCGCGCCATGCCGCCGTCCCGGCCGCTGCCCGCCGCGCCGCCGATCCGCCCGTCTACGAGCTCAGCGACGGCCGCCGCGTCGCGCTCCTCTGCACCAGCGACACCGCGCGCCACCGCCTCGAGATGGCCGCCTACGCCCGCTGCCTCATGTTCGGCGCCTGAGCCATCGCTCCCTTCCTCCATCGCCCTCCGCTGCCGCAGACAGCAGAGGGCGATTTTCTCACCCATTGCTCAAAATCCGCAAAATCCCGCCCTTCGGCCAGTTGCCAAAACATATCATCTGGTATAAGATTACATCAAGATACATAAGATAGGGGAGTTGTAGCCTGCCGCGCGCGCCAGCCGCCGCACCCGGACATCTCCCCATCCTCTCTGAAAACGACAAAGAAAACGAGGAACACGATACATGAAACGAACCTACCCAGGCTTTGCGTACAGCGGACACTACCTCTATCCGCTCCTCTTCCTCGCACTCGACTACGCGGCCATCCTCCTCGCGGAGTACGCCGCGCTCGGCGTGCAGCGCGGCCTCTCGCTCCACACGAGCCCCTTCGCGCTCCGGCACTCCTACCTCTACATCTGGATCCCCTGCGTCTATCAGCTCTTCCTCTTCCGCTCCCACACCTACCGGGAGATGCGCCCCCTCATCGACATCATGCGCACCACATGCTACGCACTCGTCTTCGGCGCCCTCGCCACCGTCTGCATCCTCTTCCTCATGGCCCCGGGCGGCGGCACCTCGCACCTCTTCTTCGCCGCATTCTACCTCTTCTCCTTCCTCTTCGTCTACGGCGAGCGCTACGCAGCCCTCTGCATCATGAAACGCCTCGACGCCTTCTACGAGCCCGTCATCCTCATCGGCGCGGGCAAGACCGCCGAGCGCGTCCTCCGCTTCTACGCAAGCGACCTCGGCTGCCGCTACCGCGTCCGCGGCATCATCGACGACGCCCCCGTCTCGCGGCGCCTCGCGGAGAAATACCGCCTCTACGGCGGCATCGCCAAAGCAGCGCGCATCCTCCGGCACACAGGCGTCCAGACCGTCATCATCACCGCCCCCGGCATGGAAAAGGAAGCACTCCAGCGCCTCATCGAGAGCATCCAGCCCTACGTGCGCAACATCCTCCTCGTCCCCGACCTCATCGGCACACCGCTCGCGAGCATCGACACCCAGACCCTCTTCTCCGAGGAGATCCTCATGCTCTGCCTGCGCAACAACCTCGCCCGGCGGCGCAACCGCATCTACAAACGCATCTTCGACCTCACACTCACCATCACGGGCGGCCTCCTCATCTCGCCGCTCCTCCTCGCCATCGCCATCGCCATCAAACTCGACAGCCGCGGCCCCGCGTTCTACAACGCCGACCGCATCGGCCTCCACGGCAAGACCTTCAAATGCTACAAATTCCGCAGTATGTACCAAAACAGCGACGAACAACTGCAAACCTACCTCGCCGCCCATCCCGACAAAAAACGCGAATGGGATATCTACCAAAAAATCAAAGGCTACGACCCACGCGTCACCCGCGTCGGCGCCTTTCTCCGCAGGACTAGCCTCGACGAACTGCCGCAGATACTGAACGTCCTCAAAGGCGACATGAGCCTCGTAGGCCCGCGTCCCTACCTGCCGCGCGAAAAAGACAAGATCGGCAGCGACCTGCGCACCATCGCCCTCGCCAAGCCCGGCATCACCGGCATGTGGCAGACCAGCGGCCGCAGCGACACCACATTCGCCGAGCGCGTCTCCATGGACACCTGGTACGTGCGCAACTGGTCCGTCTGGATCGACATCATGTACCTCATCAAGACCTTCAGCGTCGTCGTCCACAGCAAAGGCGCCTACTGAGCCGCCCTGCCGCAAGGGCGATACACCATAGCCCCCGGAGGGGACATCTGCGTATGTAGATTGCCGAAACACGTAACATACCATTTCCATCATAGAAAAGTAAGGAGAACCACCGATGAAAAAGAAACTAACCGCCTGGATCGCCACCGCCCTCGTCATGGGCAGCACCCTCACCACCGCCGCGGCCGCCGACACCGACAGCGTCGCGCGCGAAATGGCCGCCGACACCCAGACAGCCGCCGATACCGCCGCCCCGGCCCGCGCCGCCGCCCGGACAGCCGCCCCGGCCGCTGCCGCCGCCCAGCCCACAGCCCCGGCCGCCGTCGACCTCACACCGAGAGCCGACAGGGGATCCCAGTCCGCTCCCGGCCAGCCTGTCTACATCGAGCGCAGCGACATCTTCGAGACCGCCGAGCTGCGCCGCGCGGCCACAGCCCCCAGCTACCGTCTCTACCGCGGCGACACCGTCGCCATCAAAGCCGTCGGCTTCGACTCCGGCGACGCGGACGCCGGCGACGCAAAACTCAGCGGCTCCGGCATCGGCGGCTTCACCGTCGGCATCGACGGCTTCACCGTTGGCATCGACGGCTACGTCCAGCTCCCCTTCGTCGGCAACGTCAAAATGGAAGGCCTCACCCTCGACGAAGCCAAAGAAGTCCTCATGGAGAGCCTCACCCAATACCTCCGCATCCCCGACCTCTCCCTCCTCATCACCAGCTACGGCCCGCGCAAAGTCTACGTCATGGGCGAAGTCGCGCACCCCGGCCTCGTCAACCTCAGCATCGACAACATGAACGCCTACGCCGCCCTTGCCAGCGCCGGCGGCTGGACCAGCCGCGGCCGCAGTACCCGCACCCAGATCATCCGCGTCATCGACGGCACCATGTACTACCGCCGCCTCGACATGAAACAATACATCAAAAAACACGACCTCACCCAAAACGTCATGGTCGAAGACGGCGACATCATCTACGTCCCATCCTCCAACGGCTTCAAATTCAACGAAGACATCCTCCCATACGTCAGCGTCTACGCCCTCTACAAAAACCTCACCGACTGACAGCAGCACAAAGCGCAGCCCGGGACGGGGAACCGCACAGCGGTAGAAGAGCATCCCCGTGCTCTCCCTGAGCGATACCGGCACGCCGGCCTACGACGACCTGCTCGCAGGCATGCCTGCGAGCAGCATCATCGATACATCCATACACCGATACGAAAAAGCAGTTGACTTCCCCCTGGGAAATGGCTATGCTCAAAGAGCATAAACACCGTCAGAACATCTACACCGCTGCCAGCGCAGCACTCACTACGAACAATGATAAGGAGTGGACTCATTGGATTTAGAGAAAGAAGAAAGCATCGACCTCGGCAAGCTCTGGCAGGTCGCAAAAACACACTGGAAAGTCGTCGGCGGCATCATCGTCGGCTGCACCATCCTCGCAGCCGTCATCTCCCTCCTCCTGCCGAAACAATACGAGTCGACCACCCTCGTGCAGACGCGTGACGCCAACAAAGCCATGGGCGGGCAGGCAGCTGCCGCCATGGCCCTGCTCGGCGGTGGCAGCGGCGTCGCGAGCCCCACGACCAACTACATGGAACTCATGAAATCCCGCACCGTCCTCGAGCCCATCATCGACGCCATGGACTGGGAAGACCCGGAGAAAAAACCAGATGCCAAAGAATTCGCGAAATCCTACCTCGACATCAAAAACACCAAGAGCACCAACCTCATCGAAGTAACCGCCAAAGGCAAAACCCCGGAGGAAGCCCAGCAGATCTCCCAGAGCGTCGTTGACAACTTCCTCGCCATGCAGACCAACAACCAGCAGCAGACGCAGAGCCTCCTCGTGAAATTCCTCAACGACCGCATCGAGGAAGCCAAAAAAGACTCTGACGAAGCCGCGCAGAAATTCGCCGACTACTCGCGCGAGCACAAACTCTACAGCCCAGATGAGCAGCTAAAGGCAGCCATCACGCAGGTCTCCGCCTATGACAAATCCATCGCCGACCTCCAGAGCCAGCAAAAATCAGCCCAGGCCCAGTATGACGTCGCCACGGACAAACTCGGTCAGCAAAAAGCAAGCTCCAAAGCCTACAATATTAATGACAACAGCAACGTCCAGAGCATCCGCGGCCAGATCGTCGCCAAAGAAGTCGACCTCGCCGGACTGCGCCAGAGATACACGGAACGCCATCCGAGCGTCGTTGTAGCCGAGCAGCAACTCTCCCAGCTTCAGAGACAGCTCGCGAATGAAGTCAGCGCCGTCGTTGACTCCAGCGCCGCCAGCCTCAACCCCGCCCAAATGGAACTCCTCAAGAACCAGGCCATAGCCGAAGCCTCCGTCAGCGCCGCCAAAGCCAGCGAAGCCGCCGTCCGCGCTAAAAAAGGCGAAATCGAGCAAGACGTCAACAAATACCCCGACGAAATGGTCACCTACCTCGAACTCAAAAGTGACGCCGAAATAAAAAAGACCATCTACACCAACCTCGTCCAGCAGTGCGAGCAAAACAAAATCCAGGAAGCCATGGAAGCCATGGACATCCAAGTCATCGACCCCGCCAACCTCCCCGATGAAGACAAACCGAGCGCCCCGCGGAAAAAACTCATCACCGCCATCGGGCTCGTCCTCGGCTGCATGATCGCCTTTGGCTACAGCCTTGTCATGTACAAGCGCGAGGCGTGAGACAGCCCCTCATAGCAGCCGCTGCGCAGTGTCAGATATAGTTGCTGTGAGAGTATATTTCATAAGCCGAAAAAGCATCAGCCGAAAGAAAGCATCACTGAAGCCGTCAGAATCTTTGATACATAGCAGGCTATCATGCTTTTCAGGTGTAGAGAGAACGCAGAAAGGTCTAGCATCATGAGATTTCGCGAACGAATGACAGGTTACATCGAAATATCTCCGGAGAGAGAGTATGAGAAGGCCCTTCGCTCCCTTTATCCACACCTTATCCCCAATGACAGTGGATACACCGCAGACAGGCGGTGTGCGTGATGAGAGTACTGCACGTCGGCGAATACGTCCAGGGCGGCGTCGCCACCTACATCCGCACCCTCCTCGACCATCCGGAGTACCCGGACATCGAGGACTTCCTGATCTGCGCGGACAAGAACAGCGAGACGCACTGGCAGCTGCCAGCGGATCACATCCACTACTACCACTACCATAGGAGCCTGGCGCAGATCCCGCATGCCATCCATGCCATCCGCAAGGCCATCCGGGCCATCCAGCCGGACGTCGTCTACTGCCACAGCACCTGGGCCGGCCTCTTCGTCCGGCTCCCCCTGCTGCTCCAGCGCAAGCCCTGCCGCATCATCTACAACGCCCACGGCTGGGCCTTCCTGCGCGACACCGCCGAGTGGAAACGCCGCATCTACGCGGCCATAGAGAGAGTCCTGCAGACGCGGACGGACGCCATCATCAACGTATCGCGCTACGAGTACCAGGCCGCCCTCCACTACGGCCTGAAGGAAGATAACCAGACCGTCATCTACAGCGGCATCTCCCCGGAAAAAGGCCCCATCGACCCGGCGGTGAAACTGCCCCTGGGGAAAATTAACCTCCTGTTTGTAGGCAGATTTGATCCCCAAAAAGGCCTGGATATCCTCCTGGAGGCCTTCAACGCCTGCCAGCGCGACGACCTCCACCTCACCATCATCGGCGACAACGTCGTCGGCGGCGGCGTAAAAATCGAAAAGAAAAACACCGACCGCATCACCTTCCTCGGCTGGGTACCACACGAAAAACTCGCGAGCTACTACACCGCCTGCGACGCCGTCGTCATGCCCAGCCGCTGGGAAGCCTTCGGCCTCGTCGCCATCGAGGCGATGAAATACGGCAAACCTGTTATCGCGAGCGATCGGGGGGCGTTGCCAGAACTCGTGAAGGATGGTGTGAATGGATATGTATTCGCTTTCGAGACGCCGAATCAGCTGACGGAGATTCTAGATGCAGCAGATCCTGCGGGATTCAAGGCCATTGGGGCATATAATGTGATGGAGTTCAGGGAGAAGTATCAAGATCAGTTGTTCAAGAAAAATAGCTTTTGTTTATATCAAGACGGATAAAATGGAGAGAAGACATGAGTATGATAGATCATAACCCCAAGGTCAGCATGATCATTCCTGTATATAATGTAGAGCAATATCTGATGCGCTGCATGAAAACCGTCATTCATCAGACGTATACGAATCTTGAAATCATCATGGTCGATGATGGCTCTACTGACCATTCGGGGGACATCTGTGATGAACTGGCAGCCCAGGATCCAAGAGTCCGTGTCATCCACCGAAAGAACGGGGGGCTGCTGATGTTTATCGACTCCGACGACTGGCTGGATTTAGACACGGTGGAGACATGTGTCAAACTTTTCCAGAAATATCCGGAGACGCAGTGTGTATTATTCCCCTATATCCGTGAATTTGGTGATAGGCAAGGGGCAATCGATTTCTTTGGCCCGACGCTGCGTGTTTTTGATCAAGAAGCAGTACGCACGAAAATCTTTCGCCGCCTGATTGGCCCCTATGGTGCAGAAAAGCGTCATCCGGACTCCATGAGCGATCTCAATGCAATGTGGGGGAAGATGTTTGACACAAGACTATTAAAGGGGCACTTCTTCGTCGATGTTAAAGAGATTGGCTCGGCAGAAGATGTCCTATTCAACCTATGCATATTCCGAAATATTCGTCACGCAGTCTATACGCCATCTATTCACTACCACTACAACAAGGAAAATAGTACCTCCGTTGTTCATACCTATAACAAAAATCTCTTCCAGACGCGCCTGAATTACTATCAGCGGGTAGAGGAAATCCTGAAAGGGATGTCCGAGGATGATACATATCGGACTGCGTTGAATAATAGGAAAGTGTTTGAGATATTGCTTTTGAACATCAATGTGACCAATTCCAGCCTGGATTTGCAGGAAAAGGTACGTTTGATACGTGGGCTTCTCGCGAAAAAGGAACTGCAGAATTGGTTCAAGTCATTTACATATGATGACGTTGGCTTGATTTGGAGAGTCTACTACAAGTTGTGTCAACACGAAATGGCACGTTCTGTTTTACTTTTGACGACACTGGCGAACAGCTTGAAAAAATATTTGAGGTGAGCGATGTGGAGAGACAGAAGCATGCAGCTTTCATTATCCCTTATTTTGGGAAGTTCAATAATTATTTTCAGCTGTTCTTGAATTCGTGTGCAAAGAACCCGACGTATGATTGGATCATCTTTACCGATGATAAACGGCATTTCCAATATCCTGATAATGTTATTGTCCACGATACGACGTTTGCGGATATAAAGGCTTTATTTCGAAGTAAGTTTTCATTTGATCTCTCGATGGATAAGCCATACAAACTGTGCGACTACAAACCAGCCTATGGCTATGTTTTTGCAGAATATCTGAAGGGATATCCATATTGGGGAGAGTGCGATACGGATTTGATTTTTGGCGATATCGATCAGTTCTTGTTCCCGAAGATGCAGGAGGGCTATGATAAAATTGGCATATTTGGTCATTGTACGCTGTATCGAAATACGGAAGAGCTAAATACGCTGTTCCTGAAAAAACTCAATGGCAAACAGCGTTTCCAGCAGGTAGCGCAAGAATACTGGAATCACTCATTCGATGAAGAATTCAAAGAGAGCATTAACGATATTTTTGAGCAAGAGAAAAAGAAAATATGTTATACAGAATATCAAGCCAATATCTACACGAAGTCATCTGATTTCCGGTTGACAACGATGAATGAGGATCGTGTGACATATTCGCATGAGCCTGCAAAAAAAGCTTTCTTTGCTTGGGAAGATGGAAAGCTTTATCGGTATCTTAAAGCACAGCGCGACGCGAAAACCATCGAAAAGAAAGAGTTCCTTTATATCCATATGCAGTCTCGTCCCATGAAAGTGGTAATTAACGAGAAAGAAACTCGTTATAAAATCATCCCGAATTCTTTCGATCCCTTGGAAGCATATCCTGTGACGAGTGATAATTTTTCAGAAATAAAAATCAAGCATTTTAATCTCCATTATTTTCGCTTGAGAAGTAAAAATCTATGGATAAAAATAAAAAAGAAACTGACCCATACAAAATGATGAGGTAAGGCTTAGGCTCTATGTATTAAGATGCCTAAAAAATCGTTGCGTTTTTGGATTGCTGAATTTGTGTCGAGTTACAATGTAAGTGCAACAAAATAAAGAAACCATTATCTATGGAGCTAGTAAATGAAAGTATTATTTATAACAGATGTACAACCCAAAAAAGATAGTAAAGAAGGTCGTAGCGGCTTCACTTGGACTATATATGCATACCTGAAAAAACAGGAGAGTGTAGAAATTGAGCTGAAGGTCTATGAAAGCAAAGAACCGCAGAGTGTGATTCAAAATCAGTTATCCATTTTTGCGTTAAAAGGGGGAGATATTCAAGCAGAATGGGAGAAATATGATAAGGTCTTGATTTATCCTGATAGTTTGCTTGTGTCTCTGCCAAAGTATACTTTACATAAAGTTATTGTATTGGGGCCTGATGCGACCAGCATGGCTCGGTGGAGCAAGTATCGTGCATATTGTGTAGATACAAATGTAGGTAAGATTAAGCGGATATATCAACGACTGTTTGCAGCTCGTTTTTTGGCACTGGAGAAAAAGTATATTCCATTAGTAGAGAGATACCTGGTAGTAGGTATCAGCGATTGCCGCTGGCTGCGAAAACATCTGGATAAAAAGTATCGGGATAAGGTGCAGTTCCTGCCACATCCATTGGTAAATAATGCATTAGTCGATTTTTCCAGTATTACACTACAGTCTGGCCAAAGGAAACGCTTTGTTTTTGCTGGTGACATGAGTTACAGTTATGTTGGAAGAAATATTCAGCAATTATCTGATGCTCTGAGAGAAACTATCCCGAAAGAAGTCAGCCCCATAAATATTCTGATTGTTGGCGGAAAAAATGAATGGGTTTATGATATTTTTCAGAAGAATGATAGATTAAATGTAACCTATATTAAATGGGTGGAAGACTATCAATCTGTCTGCCAGATTGGACGAGATGTACACTGCGTACCGTTAATTGCTGGAGCAGGTACAAAAAACCGGGTATTGACGGCCTTGGCAAATGGGCTGGAAGTAATCACAACTCGCAAGGGCGTTGAAAATATTCCTTTAGCTGGGCTTACACACCTTTATGTGACAAAAGATATGCATCGATTCGCAAAATTTATCATAGCAGTATCGCAATCATCTAATTCATCCGATGAATTAGAGCAGCTGATTCACGAAAGGACAGGATTCAGAGATACAATCAATCGATTGTTCCGGACGGCAATGAAGAAATTGGTAGTAGAATGATTTTGATTGGATGGTAATATATGACAGTAAATAAAATATCGCAGAAGTTGTTTCTTATTGGGATATTTTTTATCGCCATTACAATTGCAAATTTTCCTATGCGTTCCGTGATGGTAGTATTGTCTGATGAATTTAGTACGTGCATACTGTTGGGCATGTTCGTATTTCTTTGTCAGGTGATTCATAGGAAAAAAATGTTATTGCCTTATAACGCGTCCTTTGATTTATTCCTTAAGTTCGTCATATACTGTTTGCTTTCTGGAATACTTCTTATTCCGCAGATGGCGGCAAGAACATATAATCATCAGCTGGTATTGCAAAAATTTGTTTACTATTATATCTTTTTGCTTATTATGTGCATGATGATGATTTTTATCTATAATATTCTGCATACTACTCCTGAAATATATAAAAAAATAACCCATGTTTTTATGTTTGGATTGGTTTTGCAGTTAGTCTATGCGTGTATTCAATTCCTTAAGCAGATTGGGAATACGCAGGCAATCAATTTTATTGCACTTACCGGACCATATTTTGGACGAGGCATTGATTCAATGAGTGCTTATTGGCTTAAACTATATGGCCTTACAGAAGAGCCATCTGGTTTGGCTAATTACATGGTGTTTATATTTCCTTGGCTGTTATTTGCTTTTTTGCAGGCATCGCATAGTGAACATCATAAAAGAATCAAACAGGGAAGCTGTTTCCTTATATTCTTTGTGATGATTTTCGTTTTGTTTTTTACTTTTTCCAGGACAGCAATGTTAAGTTTCTTCCTTATGTTATTTATTTCGGCACTTATCTTTCATTCACAAATTATGCATGCGTTCATTCGTAAAAAAATTCAGGTATTTATAAGTGTAGTGGCAGTTGTATCTATACTGTCTATCATTCCGTCATACATATCTTCAATATGGGATGCCCCAGTATCGATTGATAGTATGGTGGAAATGACAGTCAACTCTATTTTTTCGGAAGAAGGCAGGCAGTCTAGTGATTCAAATATTACTCGTATAGGAGGAATGGCAGCTAGTGTCCGTATATGGGAAGATAATCCGATCATAGGCTGTGGATTTGGTACTAGCCGATTATATATGGCAGAATACTATCCGGATTGGGCTAAAAATTCATCAGAAGTTGTAGACGGATTAACTGTAGTCGATAATATTTCATATAGCTATAGGGAATTAACATCAGCTGTTTTACCACGACTGCTAGCAGAAAATGGAGCTTTGGGAATGATGATATGGCTTTTGTTATGGGGCTATATGATGGTTCACTGTTATAAAATTTATCCTATGGTGGACTCATATAAGCAGGATATTCTAAAGATAATCTTCCTGATGATAGTAGCAGGATTTATATTATCATTTAATCTTAATTATATCTTTAGCTATGAATACCTGTTATTTTTACCGATTTACTGGGATATGATGGATAAGCTGGCTGATAAAAAGCCAATACAATGATAGGTGAATTGTGAGGACGAATGTGTAATGAAATGGGTAGATTTTTATAATGGGGGGAGAAGGCTGAATGATTATTACAAAGACTCCGTTTCGCATGTCGTTCTTCGGTGGCGGGACGGATATGAAGGAGTTTTATGAGCAATATGGTGGAGCTGTTTTATCGACGACGTTCGATAAATACTGCTATGTGACAGTACGCCATTTGCCGCGCTTTTTCAAGTATACGAGTGAGTTTGCGTATGCGAATATTGAGCGCGTGACGGATGTGGATCAGATAGAGCATCCCTTGATCCGCAATCTGATGAAGTTCAAGGAGATGCATGAGATTCGTCTGTCTTATGAGGCAGATCTGCCAGCCCGTACGGGTCTTGGTACATCGTCCTCTTTTGCCGTGGGTATGCTGAATGCGTTCTATGGCATGAAAGGGAAGCGCGTGGACAAGCGCCGTCTTGCGGATGAGGCTATCTATGCGGAGCGTGTGCTCTGTAACGAGGCTGGCGGTATTCAGGATCAGATAGCGGCAGCTTTCGGCGGGCTGAACCGTATCGATATGTCGAGGGATGGCTACAAGGTTACGCCGGTCATCATCTCGAATCAGCGCAAGCGCGAGTTCAATGACAATCTCATGCTGTTCTTCACGGGCTTTTCTCGGTTCTCCTCAGATATCCAGAAGGGAACGAAGAAGAGTATGGCGGATAAGACGAAGCAGCTTCTCGAGATGAAGTCACTGGTCGATCAGGCGGAGGATATCCTGACGGATGCTCATAGTGATCTCAATGAGTTCGGTCGTTTGCTCGATTATACATGGAAACTGAAACGTGGCATCTCTGCTGGTATCTCGACGGACTCGATTGACGCGATTTACCAAAAGGCCATTGTGGCTGGTGCGACAGGGGGCAAGCTCCTCGGTGCGGGCGGCGGCGGATTTTTGCTTTTCTATGTGGAGCAGGACAAGCAGCCGCAGGTGATGAATGCGTTGCAGGATTTGCTCTATGTACCGTTCGAGTTCGAGAATGATGGAACACAGGTCGTTTATTTCAAGGCTGAGGATTATGAGATTCCTGAGCGTTTCCAAACGGAAGGAGATAGTACGAAATGAAGGAGCAGGCAGAAGCACGCATCAAAGAGCTTGTCACGCGGTATCCGAGTCTTAGCAGTCTGGAGGAGTCGCTGCGCGAGAGCGCGGAGCGACTGATTCGCTGCTACCGTACTGGTCATAAGATCATGGTCTGCGGCAATGGCGGCAGTGCGGCAGACGCGCTCCATATCGTGGGCGAGCTCATGAAGGCATTCGTTTGCAAGAGGGCGATTACTGAGGAGTGGCAGGAGAAGTTTGCGAAACTGCCAAATGGGGCATATATGAGCCGCAATCTGCAGATGGCGTTGCCAGCGATTTCCCTTGTGAGTGAGACAGGATTGCTGACAGCTTATGCGAATGATGTGGCTCCGGATATGAATTTTGCGCAGCAGGTATTTGGCCAGGGAAGTGAGGGGGATGTCCTCATTGCGATCAGCACTTCGGGAAACTCGAAGAACGTACTCTATGCAGCTGAGGTTGCTAGGGCCAAGTCGATTACGGTCATCGCCCTGACGGGACATGATGGCGGTAAGCTCAGGGACTATGCGGATGTATTGCTCAATGTGCCGGAAAAGGAAACGTTCAAGATACAGGAACTGCATCTGCCGGTCTATCATGCGCTGTGCCTCGCAGTCGAGGCCGAGTTCTATGGTGGGGCGGACTGATGGAGGCAATCATACTGGCTGGTGGCTTTGGCACGCGGCTGCAGACGGTGGTGTCTGATGTTCCCAAGCCGATGGCCCCCATGAATGATACGGGGAGACCCTTCCTCAGCGTCTTGCTGGAGAAATTGGCGGCAGATGGGGTGACGCATGTTGTCCTCTCAACGGGCTATATGAGTGAGGTCATCGAGCGATTTTTCGGCAATGAGTATGCAGGGGTTCGTATCGATTATTCTGTTGAGGAGACACCGCTTTTTACTGGTGGTGCTGTGAAGCTGGCCCTGTCGAGATGTCAGGAGGAGACGGTCTTCGTATTGAATGGAGATACGTATTTCGATGTGAAGATGAATGACATGTGCCAGTTTCATGCCGATACAGGGGCGGATTTTACGGTTGCGGTCAAGAAGATGCATGATTTCGATCGTTATGGTACGGTTGAGGTGCAGGACGGTCGGATTGTATCTTTTCGAGAGAAAAGATACTGCGAGGATGGCTGGATCAATGGCGGTGTTTATTGTTTGCGTCGGTCGTTGCTGACAGATTTTCCGCTGACAAAATTTTCCTTGGAGAAAGATTTCATGGAGAAGAAACTGACTGAAATGAAGATGGCCGCTTTTCCATCGTCGGGATATTTCATTGATATCGGTATACCGGAGGATTATGCGCTGGCGCGGAAAAAGTTTGGATGACAAGCAACATGGGAGAGCAGAGCAATGAGATTAGGTGTCGTTATTCTCAACTATAAAAGCTATGATGTGACGCTGGATTGTCTTTCCAAGCTGGAGCGGCTGGAGCAGCTCGATGATATTGTCGTAGTGGATAATAACTCGCCGAATGCCTCATATCAGAGGCTGCAGGCAGCACAGCCGGGACATCGCTGGCATCTCCTGCAGTCGGGAGAGAACCGTGGATATTCGGCAGGGAATAACGTCGGCATTCGCTATCTCATGGAGCATACAGAGGATGACATCATCGGGATCGTGAATCCCGATGTTTGTTTTGATGGTGAGTTCCTGCGGCAGATTCGCGGGGCGTTTGCGGCACACGATGAGTATGCCGTCCTCACAGGTGTCCAGCACAGGCGAGACGGTAGTGTGAGCAATCGGTCATTCTGGCCGGAGCTGACGCGCTGGACGACGATACGTTCCAATCTCTGGTTTCTGAATAAACTCGCGAATCGCCAGACGGAGTATAATATGCGCTTTGTTCGTGAGACGTTGTCACAGGCAGCAGGTCAGGATCTCGTCGAGGTTCCTGTGGTGGAAGGATGCTGTTTTTTTATGCGCAGATGTGCATGGGAGCAGATCGGTCTGCTCGACGAGCGGATGTTTTTGTTCTTTGAAGAGGATATTCTCGCGTATCGCGTTCATCGTAAGGGATGGAAGATCGGTGTTCTGCCACAGACGGCGTTCCTCCATGATCACTCAACTACGCTCAAAAGTATCTATTCGAGTCTACAAACGGATCTGTTGCTGCTGAAGTCGCGAGGGAAATTCTATCGGCATTATTTGTCACGGGGATTTTTGGATGATTTGGCGTACGCGTTGTCGGTGGCTGTTTTTTATTTGGAAAAATGCGCGCTGGTTCCTTACCATTGGCTGCGTGGGAAGTAATCACAGAGGAGTGACACAAATGGAGAAACTGAATTTCGCCTGTGCCTGGGGATATGGGGATATCAGGCAGAGCTGGTCGGGGACGAACTATGGGCTGTATTCGCATCTGCAGAAATACTACGAGGTGGAGAATGTGAATACAGGAATATTTCACCGCGGCTGGCTGACGTTCCCCTTGCGTGTGGCGAGGAAACTGCACCGCGTGTTTGGCGGTGATGATATGGAAGTGTTGCGGATGCGTATGGCCAATCGTTTTGTGCGAACGCCTGGTGCGACGCTGCAGTTCGATGAGTGTCCGGCGGTTCATGGGGATGAGCGGCATTATATTTATCAGGATTTGTCCGTAGACTATGTGTTGAAAATGGCGACCTCGCTGCCGGATGTGTTTGCGCATAGTGCCTATCAGCATATCCAGATGCCGAGAATCAAGGCGCGTGCCAGGATGCAGAATGCGTTCTACGCCAAGGCGGCGGGTATCTTTACGATGGGCAAGTGGCTCGTGAAGGAACTAAAAGAGGACAAAAATATTTCTGTGAAAGACAAGGTATATCATGCAGGGGGGGTATCAACGTAGATGCCTCATTAATTGGAAATTATGCACAGCGTCAAGGGAATAAAATCCTTTTCATCGGGCGGGATTTCGAGCGGAAGAACGGGCCTCTGGTTGTGGAGGCATTTCGTCTGCTGCGCGAGCGTCGGCCGGAGGTGGAGCTGTTCATCGCTGGGCCGGAGCATCTTCAGCTATCGGATGCGGGGATTCATCTGCTGGGCAATCTGCCGTACCGTGAGTTGCCGCAGTATTTCAATCTATGCGATGTATTCTGCATGCCGTCGAAGTTCGAGGCGTATGGGCTGGTGTTCCCTGAGGCGCTCACGTTCGGGCTTCCTTGTATCGGCCGGGATGCCTATGAGATGCCGTACTTCATCGAGGACGGCGAGACGGGCTATCTGCTGCGGAGCGAGAGGAAGGAGGAACTGGCAGACCTCATGGATCGGGCGCTTGGCAATCAGCAAATGGCTGCCAATGTTCGTGAGCGCCGGGAGTTCTATGTGCAGGAATATTCCTGGGATACGGTTGCGCGGCGCATCTATGAGGTGATTGGCTGATATTTGGCAATCAATAGGAGGGTTCACACATGAAAGTCATCATTCTCGCCGGCGGCGGCGGGTCGCGTCTTTTCCGCTGTCGCGCAAGTCGTATCCGAAGCAGTTCCTGAAGCTGGAGGATGAGCGGTCGCTGCTGGTGCATACGGTGGAGCGGTTCTTGGATTTCGTGGCGCCGGAGGATGTTCTGGTGGTGACGAATGAGCGGTATCTCTATCATGTGCAGAGCGAGCTCGCGGAGTGCCATGCGGAGGGGGCGCATGTCATCCTGGAGCCGGTGGCGCGCAATACGGCGCCGGCGATCGCTCTGGCGCTGCGGTTCTGCGAGGAGCGGCTCGGCTGCGATGGGGCAGAGCCGCTGGTGGTGGCGGCGGCGGATCATGTGATCCGGCCGCAGGATGTGTTCACGTCGTGCATCGCGCAGGCGGCTGCGGTGGTGCAGGAGGGGGCCGGGTGTCTCGTGACGTTCGGCATCCCGGCGCGGTCGCCGGAGACGGGGTATGGCTATATCGAGGCGGGGGATTCGGATGGCCGGTCGTTCGCTGTCGAGTCGTTCCAGGAGAAGCCGGATCTTGAGACGGCGGAGCGTTATGTCGCGGTGGGGAATTATTACTGGAATTCCGGGATGTTCGCGTTCACGCTGGAGTTTATGAAAGGGGAGCTCGCGCGGCATCAGCCGGAGATTGCGGCGATCCTCGAGGATGGCTATGATGCGGCGGTGGCGCATTTCGCTGCGATGCCGGAGATCTCGATCGATTACGCGGTGGCGGAGCGGTCGCAGGCGGTGCGCATGGTGCCGCTGACGTGTTATTGGAACGATATCGGCTCGTGGGACGCGGTGTATGATATCCTGCCGCACGACGCGGACGGCAATGCGGTGCAGGGCGATGTGCTCGCGCTCGATTGCCGGGACTCGCTGATCATGGGGCACGACCGCCTGATCGCGGGCATCGGGCTCGATGATCTCTTGCTCGTCGAGACGGACGATGTCATCGTCGTCGCGCGGAAGGGGGCGTCGCAGCAGGTGAAGACGGTCGTCGAGCGCCTCCGCCGGATGGGGCGCAAGGAGGCGGACGAGCATACGACGATGTACCACCGCTGGGGCACGTCGACGATCATCGGCCAGGGCGTCGGCTACCGGATGAAGAAAGTCCGCGTCCTCCCCGGCCAGGCCATCACGATGCAGATGCACTACCATCGCACGGAGCACTGGGTCGTCCTGCGCGGCACGGCCGAGGTCACGCGCGGCGAGGAGAGGACCATGCTCCACGAGCGCGAGTCTATCTTCATTCCCCAGACGACAAAGCACCAGCTCAAAAACCCCGGCCGCATCCCGCTCGAGATCATCGAGATCCAGAACGGCTCGTATATCGGCGAGGATGATATCGTGCGGTATGAGTGAGGGGGACATATAAGACATGTGAGAGCCAGAACACGAAGCTACATGTACAAACGTCCACTTTGTGGACATTGTGCGCCCGTCCTTAGAGGATTTCCTGCCAATCGCGCTGCGCCTGCGGCTTGCGTTCTTGGGGCTTTATATAGTAAACGCACTTTGCAGAAAAATGCAAAGTGCGTTCATACTATCCACTCAACGGGCTGCAAATTCGATTTTTAAACGACATCCAAGACCAGAGGCCAAGCGTTTCAAGGTCTTGATGGAGGGATTCGCGTTGCCGTTTTCCAGTTTGCTGATATCTGCCTGGGCGATACCGGTACGAGCGGCTAACTCCTTCTGCGTAATGCCTTGGCGCTCACGGGCGTCTATCATGGCGCGGATAATAGCGAACTCTGGTTCTAAAGCATCGTATTCAGCTTTTAGTTCTGGGTCTTTCAGCTGTTCTTGGAGAAATTCTTTGAATTCGCTCACTTTGATCCCATCCTTTCCAGATAATCTTTGCGGTACTTTTTGGCGCGTTCTATTTCGCCCTTGGGCGTCTTCTGTGATTTCTTTATGAAGCCGTGCGTTAAGATGATTTCATGGTTTATCACGAAGAAGTACATGACCCGAGAAATGTCGCTGCTAACTTTCGCTCGTAGTTCAAATATACCATCATCCAAATGTTTGGAGTAAGGCTCTCGGAGTTGATTGCCTTTATCCTCTAGTGTTTCGATGGTGCGCAACATTTTAGCGCGCATCTTTTTCTCCAGATCGATGATAAAGGTTTTTGCTGGTTTATCGCCGTTGGGGAGAGTGTAAAAGCTTACTTGGAAAGCAGACATTCGTGCTCTTTTTTGATATGTGATAAATCCTATATTTATATATTAAGCGATGGTTCCTATCTAGTCAAGGGGAGTCTAGACGGCGCCGCGGCGATTGGCAACGGATTAAATGATGAATGCGGCGCGCGGATGTGATACAATGGGTAGCATAGAATAACGTTACAAATAAAGGAGACGTTTGATCGTGAAAGCAACGGAAACGAAACTCAAGGGTGTCTATGTGCTGGAGCCGCAGGTGTTCGGCGATGCGCGCGGGTGGTTCATGGAGAGCTGGTCGAAGCGCAAGATGGAGGCGGCCGGGATCGCGGTGGATTTCGTGCAGGACAACCAGTCCTACTCGGCGCAGAAGGGCACGCTGCGCGGGCTGCACTATCAGCTCGACCCGATGAGCCAGGCAAAGCTCCTGCGCGCGACGCGCGGGGCGATCTTCGACGTGGCCGTCGACATCCGCAAGGGCTCGCCGCAGTTCGGCCAGTGGGTGGGCGTCGAGCTCTCGGCGGAGAACAAACGCCAGCTCTTCATCCCGCGCGGCTTCGCGCATGGATTCATCACGCTGACGGACGACGTCGAGGTCCAGTACAAGGCGGACAACTACTACGCGCCGGAGTGCGACGGCAACATCCGCTGGAACGATCCCGACATCGGCGTCGCCTGGCCCATCGAGCCCGTCATCCTGTCGGAAAAGGATACGAAGGCGCCGACGCTCAAGGAGCGCGTGGAGACGTCGCTGAACTTCGTGTATCAGGGGTGAGTGGCGGAGGGACTGCTTGGTACCGCGCGTGTGATGCGTTCACATGGCCTCACAGTCGACTACAGCGCAAAAGAGCGGCTGAGACATATCAGCATAGCGAGCAGGGAGGGTACAAAATGAGACTCCAGATCAAGAACTTTGCTGCAATTCGAGAAGCTGATATCCAGTTTGACGGTATTACCGTGATTGCAGGCGAGAATAATGCCGGTAAGAGCACTGTGGGAAAGATACTTTTCTCTCTGTTCCATGGATTTTATAATATGAAGGAGAAGATTCAGAGCAATCGTTGGCAGGCCATCTCGAACAAAATCTCTCAGGATATTGATGAGAACATGAACTTCACAAGTCAGTTGAATGGAGAACTTTCTGACGATAGATGGAGGTATCAACATCATCTTTTTAGGCAGTTTAAGAAAAAACATCCTCTTAATGAAGAGGAGTGTGTGGCCTTCATAGAAGATTATGTCAAAGATTTAGTGCAAGGAAAACTAAATGATTTTAGTGATTTTCGAGCGTCAATTCGAAAGGATATTCGTTCGGTTTTTCAATATACGGATGCACAGATTCGGGATACAGTATTGACATCAGAATTTAATGATGTGTTTTCTCATCAGGCCAATTCCAAGCGAAATACCGATGCTGCCGATTTGCGACTGACAATAAAAGATAAAGTTGTTCATGTTGGCTTAAAAGATGAAACTTGTCAGGATGTTTCTTCTGAAATAAAAATCTTACATTCTGCTACCTACATTGATGATCCTTTTATCGTCGATAATCTCGTGGGACTTCATTTTTCTAACTGGAGAAATATCATGGTCGAGGATTTAAAGATAAAGATGCGGAAGTCCAGGGATATAGATCTTCTTTCTAAGCAGATACGGAAAGATCAAACGAAGGAAATCATCAATAAACTTCATCAAGTGATTGATGGAGAATTTATCGAGACACGAGAGGGCCCGGTTTTCCACCAGATGGGCATGACAGATGACCTCTTGTTGCGTAATCTATCAACTGGCCTGAAGGCATTCGCCATCATCAAGCGCCTGCTGGAATACCACAATCTCAATGAACAGGACGTTCTGATCCTCGACGAGCCAGAGATCCACCTGCACCCAGAGTGGCAGCTCATCTATGCCGAGCTGATCGTGCTACTGCAAAAGGCATTCCACCTGACTGTCCTACTGACCACCCACAGCCCCTATTTCCTCGAGGCAATCGAGGTATTCTCGGCAAAGCATGGACTGGAGAAAGAGACAAAGTACTATCTGGCCCATAAGCAGGACGGCTACGCGGTCTTTGATGACGTGACAGATGATACCGCCAGGATCTACCATCGCCTCGCTGAGCCATTTGATAAACTAGATGCAATAAAGCAGGGCAAAGGATGGTGTTGATATGGCACCCGAAGAGATCTATCTGAACCATCGTTCGACGCTGAAACAAACCTCCTTTGACAGTGACAACAAAGTCTACATGGTGGAGGATGAGACGATACCCGTCTATGATTATGATGATGTGATGGGAGCGTATTCGTCGCGAGAACATCTGCAATATACGCCTTGCTCGAATGATGCGCTGTATGTGGATGATGGGCATATCACCTTTATCGAGTTCAAGAATGGTAAGGTAAATCCGAAGAATATCATCCAGAAGGCATATGATAGTCTGCTCGTCCTTTTTGATCATGATATGGGCCTGGAGTGGCGGAGAACTGACTTCTGTGCGAACATCTCTTTTTCCCGACAGAACATCGACCTCATCGTAGTCTGGGATGATCCCGATGATGATCCGAGGACTGCCGCGAGGAATAAGATCAGCAATCACGTCAGAGGCAAAGGAAAGTTCGGCTTGAGCGAACTGAAACGGTATCTGTATAAAGATGTCCGTGTCATGTCAAAGGCAGAGTTCCAGCGTGAGTTTATCGAATATTTTTCTACTATTTGACCGGTGCGCTCATTTACGACGCTGTTGCAGAAATTGAGATGGAGCCACTACATAGAGCCTTTGAGGTGGATGGCGCACAGGAAGGTGCCGCCTATCTCCACGAGACCGCAAGCACACATTGATTTTGGAGAGATATTGAGATGATTCAGAGATGCATTCGCATAGGGATTCATGTTTGTCAGCATCTGCACACAAAGGGACTCCTTTGGTCGATGCGGTTCTACTGGGGGCGCCTGCGCACTGTCCTCTACTCACGGCTGGTCTTTGGCAGATGGGACATCAACGTGGATCCTGATGCACGGGTCAATGGCACGGAGTACATGCAGATCGGCCCACATTTCAGAGCCGGGCGCGGGCTCTGGCTGGAGGCGATTGACCAGTTCGGCGAGGGCGGGACGGCGCAGCACTTCACCCCACGCCTCGTCATCGGCGACAACGTGAGCCTCAGCGAGTACGTCCATATCGGCTGCGTGCATCACCGGTAGCGATATCTTCATGGGTAGGTGGACTGAAAGTCTACGGGGGGATTGTTTGCTGTAGAAATAGGCTTCGTAGATAAGGAGAAGGGGAATACATGATTGCTCAAACTGTACGGGCTGATCTTTTATGATGAGAAATAGGAGATTTTGATGATTAAAAATGCGAACATTGGTGTGGTATTAGTTACGTTTAATCGTTTGGAAAAGTTGAAAAAAACGCTAGAGTCTTATGCTGAGCAAACATTGTATCCGCAATATATCATTGTTGTGAATAACGCCTCTAATGATGGTACAACAGATTTTTTAGCGGAGTGGGAGAATGAGGCATCTCCTTATAAAAGGATTGTTATAAATCTTTCGCACAATCTTGGCGGTAGTGGTGGATACTATGCTGGTGAAAAAGAAGCGATAAAGTTGTCTGCTAGTTGGATTATGGTTGCAGATGATGATGCGTATCCGTCAGCAGACTACATTGAGGGAATGGATTCTTTTATACAATCATACATTGGTGGCCGTTTAGCTGCTGTTTGTGGGAGCGTTGTTGAGAAGGGAAGCTATGCTTTGTGGCATAGACGCTTCAAACGTAAGGGATTTTCTTTAGAGTACTCAGAAGTTACGAGACCGGAGGATTATCAGAAAAAAGATTTTGAGGTCTCATATATTTCATATGTAGGCCCTGTTATGAATAAGGTCGCTTTACAGGAAGTAGGCTTGGTTGATAAAGACTTCTTCATATGGAACGATGATATCGAGCACATGCAGCGTCTGGGAAAATATGGAAAGATGTTTTGCGTTCCCCGCTATGAACTTCATCATGATGTCGATAGCCAGAACAGCGCGCTTTCCTGGAAATCGTATTACGGTCTCCGTAACAATTTAGTCCTTTTGAAACGATATTTTCCGTTACGGTTTCTCATCGTGCTGTCGTTGCTTACGGCAAAAGCAATTTTATGTCCGTTGAAAGGGAAATGTCTGCAAGAAATGCGGTTGCGCTTGACCGCGATTAAAGATGGTCTGGTAGGAAATCTAGGTATTCATCCTGTTTATAAGCCTGGATGGTCTTTGAAAAAAAGCGTTTAAAGTATACAGGGAGGACTCTTCATGTACGATTATCTGATTGTAGGCAGCGGCCTTTTTGGCGCGGTCTTTGCGCATGAGGTGAAGCGGGCGGGGAAGTCTGTGCTGGTGTTGGAGCGTCGCGGGCATGTCGGCGGCAATGTCTACTGCGAGGAAAAGGATGGCATCAACATCCACAAGTATGGCGCGCACATTTTCCACACGAGCTATGAGGAGGTCTGGGCGTATGTCAACCAGTTCGTGAAGTTCAACAACTTCATCAATTCGCCGGTAGCGAACTATCAGGGACATCTCTACAATCTGCCGTTCAATATGAACACGTTCCGTGAGCTCTGGGATATCGTGACGCCAGCGCAGGCGAAGGCCATCATCGCGGAGCAGCGCCAGGTCATCAAGGGTGAACCGCGGAATCTCGAGGAGCAGGCCATCTCGCTCGTCGGCACGGATATCTATACGAAGCTCATCAAGGGCTATACGGAGAAGCAATGGGGCCGCAGCTGCACGGAGCTGCCCGCTTTCATTATCAAGCGCCTGCCGGTGCGCTATACGTTCGATAACAATTATTTCAATGACCGCTATCAGGGCATCCCGGTCGGCGGCTACAACAAGCTGATTGATGCGCTGCTCGACGGCATCGAGGTTCGCACAGGCGTTGATTTCCTCAAGGAGCGCGCGCCCTATCAGGCGATGGCCAAGAAGGTTGTCTATACTGGCTCGATTGACGAGTATTTCGATTACAAGCTCGGCCAGCTCGAGTACCGTGGCCTGCGCTTCGAGACGGAGCGTCTGGAGGAGGAAAACCATCAGGGTGTCGCTGTCGTCAATTATACGGAGCGTGAGATCCCCTACACGCGCATCATCGAGCACAAACACTTCGAGTTCGGCACGCAGCCTGTCACCTACATCACACGCGAATACCCCGCCGACTGGCATCCGGGCGAAGAAGCCTATTATCCCATCAACAACGAACGCAACCAGAGCCTCTATCAGCAGTACGCAGCCCTTGCAGAGCAAGAGCCCAATACCATCTTCGGTGGGCGGCTGGCAGAGTATAAGTACTATGATATGGATGACGTGATCAAGAGTGCGTTGTCTATATGGAAATCTATCTAAAATCAAGATGCCAATATCTTTTAGATTTGTTTACTTTTGATGATAAGGAGCTATTATGTTACAAGCAATAAAAAAACCATTTCGTCCTATCAAACGCTGGTTGAAAGAAAACAGAGGGAAGACACTGTTTTGAAGATAGGCGTAAAGGCGAAAAAACATTAGTATTGGTTATTGCTGGGTATAAGCCGTATTTATATCAAAATGTATTTAGCCGTATAAAGGCTTTTGTACCGGGGGGGGTGGATGTATGTATCGTCTCATCGGGCTTATATGATAAGAGGCTAAGTGAAATTGCCTCCAATAATGATTGGTCGTATTTAAGCCTTAAGAGGAATTGTGTCACTTTAGCTCAAAATATAGCAATTCTTTATCATCCTAAAGCTGAGTATATTTATAAATTAGACGAAGATATATTCGTGACAAAGAATTCTTTTGATATGTTAAAACAAACATATCAAAGGGTTCGTGATGAAGGTCTCTATGATATTGGTTTTGTGGCACCATTGATTCCTATAAATGGGTATGGACATCTTAGAATCCTTGATAAATTAGGTATGATAGAGTTCTATGAAAAAAGATTTGAACGTGTAAAATATGCAAGTTATCCAACTCGCATGGTAGAAAAAGATCCTCGTGTAGCTCGGTTCTTTTGGGGCGAAGGGGGATATATTCCTTCGATAGACGAATTGAGCGAACGGTTTGGTAATGAAGCTTTTTCATACCGTCCTTGCCCAATACGATTTTCAATAGGGTGCATTCTTTTCTCACGTAAAACATGGCAGGATATGGGGATGTGGAATGTTCCGCTTCGTGGATCTGGAATGGGTGCTGATGAAGCACAGATTTGTTCGTACGCCATAGTACAATCTCAAGCAATTATTGTCTCAGAAAATACGGTGGTTGGTCATCTGTCTTTTGGACAGCAAAATGAATCGATGAAAGTTTTTTATCAAAACCATCCTGAGATTTTCTCCTTAGGAAAGTAGAGTTTTATGAAAAATAGTGTCCTTAGAAATTACATATACAACTTAAGCTATCAAATTTTGACGTTGATAACACCTTTTATAACTACACCCTATTTGTCACGTGTTTTGGGCCCTGATGGTATCGGTCTATATAGTTATACAACCTCAATTGTCTCATATTTTATATTGTTAGCATCTATGGGGGTTAGCGATTATGCTCAACGAGAGATAGCTTATCATCAAAATGATAGGTATATTCAAAGCAGAACTTTTTTTGAAGTACTAGGGATACGAAATGTTCTAGTTGTTATTAGTCTAGTATCATATTATTTATTTCTTACACAGGTAGAAAGTGACCATACTATTTACTGGATACAGGCCATTAATATTATTGCGGTCCTGTTTGATATAACATGGTTCTTTCAGGGCTTAGAAGAGTTTGGGAAGATTGTTGCTCGAAACTTTCTTGTCAGGATAGTAAATATCGTTGCAATCTTTGTCTTCATACACAATCCATCAGATTTGAATTTGTATATCTTTTTGATAGGATTTATGAATGTTGTTTCAGGATTGTCGATTTGGCTCTATTTGCCTAAATATCTTGTTCATGTTGAGCGTAAAGATATTCGCCCATTTCGTAACTTCCTGATTATTATACAGCTCTTTTTACCACAGATTGCTATTCAGATATATACAGTTTTAGATAAAACGATGATTGGCGTTATCACAGCATCTCCAGCGCAGAATGGCTACTATGAACAAGCTGAAAAGATAGTAAAGATGACATTGATGGTAGTTACTTCTTTAGGAACGGTTATGATTCCGAGGATTGCGTCGTCTTATGCAAATGGCGATATTGCGATGATACGTCATTACATCATGCGATCGTATCGTTTTGTATGGTTGGTTGCTTTACCAATGATGTTTGGTTTAATCGGGATAATCGATCAAGTTATACCTTGGTTCTTTGGACCTGGATATGGACCTGTTGGCATCCTTGTTAAGGTATTCAGTGGGCTTCTGTTAGCAATCGGAATCAATAATGTCACAGGTGTACAGTTTTTGATTCCGATAAACAAACAAAATATATTCACACTCACTGTCTTGATTGGCGCGGTATTAAATTTTGTCTTAAATCTAGTTCTGATACCGATATTCATGTCTTTAGGAGCAGCTATTGCATCAGTAACAGCAGAAACGGTAATAGCACTGGTTCAGTTCCATTTTGTAAAGGAATATTTTTCTTTAATAGATGTATTATCTATTTCGATAAAATATTTTCTTTGTAGTCTGATAATGTTTTTTGTGTTAGAAATTGTTCAATTTCTTATGGGTTATCCATCCAGTATTTTGAGTACTATGTCCCTTGTGCTTATTGGGTGTATAATATACGGAATTTTGCTTTTTATATGGAAAGATTCTTTCTTTTTGGAAACTATGGAGAAAATTCTAGGAAAGGTGCGTGCTAAGTTATGAGCATAAAAAAGATGGGCAAGCATGTGATAAAAAAGATTATTTTAACAACAGATTATGGTCGACGTGCTTTTTTCCTTAGGGAGATTCGAGGAAAAGATATTCGTATGGGGAAAAGTAAAGATAATAAGTGGAAATATTTATTTGAAAATATTCATAGAGTACATGTATATACTGGCAAGGACTCCGGTAGGGCGATTGGGAATATGTTAAAACATATTCCCATCGAAGTCAATAAAACCGATAATTTCTTTTATTACATTGATGAGAAGTCAACATGGGAGCATTCATTCGGACTATATGGTAATACTACCGTAGATTATGATCGTTTGCTAAAAGAATCCCTATCTACTATTCGTTTACAAGGTAATGATAGTTATTCGACTAGAAATAGAATCTTTATTGATGCTCTGATTCAGTATGTACATAGAGCTGTAGCAATGATTCGTTCGTCAGATAATCCTCAAAGAGAATTGATTGAAAAAACTATGTTATCCATGGAAAACCGTCCGGCACAGTCTTTCTATGAATCAATTCAGAGAATCTTGTTCGTGAATCAAATTCTATGGCAAACTGGCCATATGTTGAATGGCTTGGGGAATCTTGATATGCTTCTCTATCCATACTATAAGCATGATATAGATTCTGGTACTTTATCTAGAGATCAGGCGTATGCTTATCTGAAAGAGTTTTGTACTATTCTACATCGTAACTATGAATATAAAAGTGCGTGCCTCTTAGGCGATACAGGACAGATTATTCTCTTAGGAGGAACTGATGAATCTGGTCGGTATACGTATAATGAATTGACCCATCTCTTTATAAGTGTTATTCAAGAATTGTCATTGCCAGATCCTAAAATCTTGCTTAAGGTGGCTCAAGATATGCCTGATTCGCTTTTGGGAGAGGGTGTTGATTGTATGGCTACAGGGATTGGTAGCCCGTTGCTAGCGAATAGCGATGTCATCATTCCTGCAATGACAAAATATGGATATCAGTTAGATGATGCAAGACATTATGCGGTCGCTGCATGTTGGGAGCCTCTAGTTCCAGGTAGTATATCTGATGCCAATAATGTCAGATCGTTAAATTATGTGGAACCCCTTTTGCAAGTACTTGATGATTATAACAGTCAATATGATACCTTCGATATACTTTTTGATAAATATAAATCATCCTTAAAATCGTATGTACTCGGAGAGGTTAAGGATGTTGAAGATACTCTTAAGATAAATGAAGATGTTGTGATGTCGACCTTTATGAATGATTGCGACCTTCGTAAAAAAGATATTACAGAAGGTGGTGCTCGATATAATAATATTGGCTTCACAGGAGCTGGTCTTGGTTGCGCCATCAACTCTTTAATAAATATCCGCGACTATATATTCGCAAAGAAAAAATATACAATAGATGAACTGAAAGTGGCATTGAATAATGATTTCCAGAAGGAATCAGAGATGCAAAAGACTTTTCAAGATAATCCAAGAAAATATGGTCGTGACATGAGTGATGTGATTGAATTGACACATTCTGTAATTGACACAGTTAATTCAGTTATCGAAGAATGCAGAAATCCATTGGGGGGGAGGTATAAGTTCGGTGTGAGTGCGCCTTCTTATATCGATTTAGGAAAGATTACAAAAGCTACACCGGATGGGAGACATGCAGGACAACCATTTTCTCCGCATATTTCATGTGCAGACGGTGTTGCATACACAGAACTATTGCAGTTTGCAGGGAAGTTAGATTACACGGGCTGCAGATTTAATGGTAATGTGACTGATTTTATGATTACACCATCGTTCTTGAAGCAAAATAGAGATAAGTTTATCTTGTTTTTGAAGCAGAGCATAAAATTAGGTTTTTTCGAAATGCAGATGAATGTAGTAGACAGTAAAACTCTTATTGCTGCTCGGAAGAATCCAGATGCATTCCCTAACTTGATTGTACGTGTTTGGGGGTTCAGTGCATACTTTAAGGATCTTCCAGATGAGTATAAAGATTTGCTGATTGAACGTGCAGTTAAGGCAGAGATGGCAGCATGAGCGATAAAATTTTAGTAGGGAATATACAGCGCTTCTCATTACATGATGGCCCAGGGATACGTACGACCGTTTTTTTGCTAGGCTGTGGCATCCACTGCCCTTGGTGTGCAAATCCTGAAAACCTTCTTATGAAGCAACGACACTATCCAGATGCCGAAAGTATATACGGTCGTTATTATACTTCGGATGAATTGCTGAATGAGATTTTAGCCGACGAGATCTTCTTTGTCGATGGGGGTGGGATAACCTTTTCAGGAGGTGAAGCATTATTATCGGCGCCTCGATTGGTAGATGTTTGGGAAAAACTAAAAAGACGTTCTATCAATATAGCTGTGGAAACATCTTTATTTGTACCAGAAGAGTATTTATCATTAACAGACGGATTGATAGATTTATATATGGTAGATGTTAAAATCCTTGTTCCTGAGATGTGTAAGAATATATTAGGTGGCGATATAAATTTATATCGACGAAACTTTTCATGGATTAGGCGCAAAAATAAAAATATGATTTTACGTTTTCCTATGGTTAATCCAGATACGATTAATAATGAAAATATAGGACTACTTATTGATTTTTTAAATGAATTCTCTGTGAAAAAAATACAAATTTTTCCTATACATAATCTAGGAAAAAGTAAATATCAAAATCTTGGAGAAGTATATCATGAATATGTACCTATAGAAAACGAGAAGGTCGCAGAATTAAAAGAAAAATTGGCATCTTTAGGGATACAATGTGAGTCTTTAAAAATATAGCACCTATACGTCCAAGTACTGGGGTACGCGGGCGGAGGAGCTCAGTACGACTTGGTGCAGTGGCCGTATCTATCAGCCGTCGCTGCGAGAGGTGCTGTTCGGCTCGTATCCTGATGCGGATGCATCGGCGAATGTCTATTATGCCAAGGAGATGCGCTATCCGAAGCAGGGCGGCTACCGTGCTTTCGTGCAGAGGGTGGCTGAGCAGCTGGATATCCGCTACGGCTGGGAGGTCTGCGCGATCGATACGGAGGCGAAGGTGCTGCATTTCACGAATGGCGAGCAATATGCGTATGATGAGCTCATCAGCACGATGCCGCTGCCGGAGATCCTGCCGCTCGTCTGTGATGATGAGCAGGTACTGGAGGAGGCCGCGCAGCTCGCGGCGACGTCGATGGCACTGGTATCCGTCGGGTTCCGCAGGGAGATTGCCCCGCCGGCACTTTGGTTCTATGTCTATGATGAGGATATCCCGTTCGCTCGCGTGCATTCGCCTAGCATGAAATCTGCCTGGAACGCACCGCAAGGCAAGAGCTCGTTGCAGTTCGAGGTGTACTATAGCGAGGAGATGCCACTTGCTTATAACGATGGTGAGCTGCAGGAAAAGGTTTTGCAGTCCATGGAACGCATGGGGCTGGCTACGCGGGATGATGTCGAGGTCATCGATGTGCGCCATGTGAAGTATGCCAATGTCATCTTCTATCAGGGGATGGAGCAGCACCGCGATGTGGTCTTGCAATATCTCGCGTCGAAGGGCATTCACTCCTGTGGTCGGTTTGGCAGATGGGACTATCTCTGGAGTCATCAGAGCTTCGTGTCCGGCGTGGAGGCGGTGAAGCGGATTGAAGACTGAGCTTCCGGCTACATGAAGCCACTGAATCCGCGCGAGAGAGCCACCGAATCCGCGCGCGAGCCACGAGGCAAAGGGCGGCGTGCCAACGTGAGCAGAGATAGGAAAGCCAGCACTGAGGAGAGTTCCTCGCATGCTAGTATAGGCCGTACCTCTCCACGGGGAGAGATGCGGCCTATGGCTGCTGCGAGAGATGTGTCTCATAGTGCTGGCTTTTCTGCGAGGACGGGCGCACAATGTCCACAAAGTGGGCATTTGTGCTTTGAGGATGCTGTTTCTGCCGCCTGTGAAAGAGGATCGGGAGATGGCGGGGCTGTTTCGAGGAAGTCGGTCAGGCGTTTGGGATGCCGCTGCTCAGAATGCCAGGCCGTTGTCCTTGGCGATTTGGCGGATTTCCTCGGGGGAGAGCTGGGTGGAGTTTGTGATGACCCCGAGCGGTATGCCGCACTTGAGCAGTTTCAGCGTGACTTCTTTCATGGCATTGCGCTTGCCACGTGCCTCACCGCGTGCTTCACCGCGTGCCTCACCGTCTTCCATTGCGACTTCTAGCGCGCGTTTCTGATCCCATTTGAAATTAACCATGTCGAATACCTCGCTTTCGTTTTTCTGAAAATAATTGGTCATGATGTCGTGGGTTTTACAGTAGGTGATGGCCTGCCTGATTGCGGTTTTGAGCTCGAGTCCCTCGCGGACGCCGTCGCGGACTTTCTGTACGAATATGCTGTAGCAGCGCAGTTCGTAGCAGGATGCCAGGAGCTTGCTGTCGGGGGAGTAGTTGATGTTGTAGCAGTCGACGACGAGATCCAGGGTGTCGGTCGGATGGGAGAAGGCGTCTTGGAGATGGAGCTTTTGATGCTCGGGTTCTTCCTGTGCTCCGTTGTAGAATACGTAGAACTCTGGAGCGGGAATCTTGATGATGCGTGAACGGTAGATGACTTCCTGTGAGTCGATCTGGCGGTTGTAGAGTTTCGCGATGTACCAGAGCATGCGCAAGGGCATATTGGGGTTCCACGAGCTTTGGTGTTCCATGAGGATGATGTCGCGACCGCCGATGCGGAAGCTGATGTCGTTCTTGATGTCGTTGAAGAATACACCGCGCAGGGTCGTGATGGTGATTTCTTTTGGCGTGATGTGGCGGCCGGTCAGCGCTGCGTAGAGGCTGGCCAGCCGCTGTTTGTCGTTGAAGATGTGGCGGAATAGCGAGTCTTTGAATGTCCGTTTCGCTTTCATGTGCAAGTACCTCGTTGGTTGTGCGGAGCGTTCCCATGGGGGCGGCCGTTGTTTCCGCCTATATTATATCATATGCGCGGTGGTGAGAGGTATACTTGGTTGCTTCGTCAGGTCGGCTGGAGGACGCCGCAGCGGCATGGCGGCAGGTAGCAGTGTGTGGCATGACGAAAAGAGGCAGCGCCTCGATGCCAGGTTGCCAGGTATCGGGGCGCTGTCTCTTTTTCTGCGAGGACGGGCGCATGATGTCCGCGGGGCGGAGCTTGTGCCTGCAGGTTACATAGCCGCTATGGCAGCGACGTCAGACATACGGGTTCTTGTCTGCCTTCTGCGGCTGGCTGCGATAGTCCATATATTTCTTTGTCTCCGCGACGATGACGCCCGAGAGCGCGATGAGCGCGATGAGGTTCGGGATGGCCATGAGGCCGTTGACGATGTCCGCGAGGATCCAGATGGCTTCGAGCTTGAGGAACGCGCCGGAGGCGATGAGCACGATGAAGATGAGCCGGTAGGGCAGCACGCCCTTCGTGCCGAAGAGGTAGATGCAGGCGCGCTCGCCGTAGTAGTTCCAGCCGAGGATCGTCGTGAACGCGAAGAGTACGAGCGAGAGCGTGAGCAGGCTGCCGCCGATGCTGCCATACGTCGTCATAAACGCGCTGTTCGTCATCGCCGCGCCCGCGGCGTCGCCCTGCCAGACGCCCGTGAGGACGAGCGCGAGGCCCGTCATCGTGCAGATGATGATCGTATCGATGAACGTGCCCGTCATCGAGATGAGGCCCTGCTCCGCCGGCCACTTCGTCTTCGCGGCCGCCGCGGCGATCGGCGCCGAGCCGAGGCCGGATTCATTGGAGAAGACGCCGCGCGCGATGCCGTTCTGCATCGCCATCATGATCGTCGAGCCGGCGAAGCCGCCGACGGCCGCCTGGCCCGTGAACGCATCCTCGAGGATGAGCGCGATGGCCGCCGGCAGCTGGTCGATGTAGACGACGATGAGTCCGATGCAGATTGCGACGTAGAAGAGCGCCATGAACGGGATGATCTTCGATGCGACGCGCGCGATGGACTGGAGGCCGCCGATCGTGATCGCCGCGATGAAGAACGTCAGGATCGCGTCCGTCGCCGCCTTCGGGAAGCCGAACGAGAGCTCCACGCTGTCGACGATGGCGTTGACCTGCGGGAACGTGCCGATGCCGAAAAACGCCACGCCGATGCACGCGAGCGCGAAGAACGTCGCGAGCGGCTTCCATTTCTCGCCCATGCCATTTCGGATATAGAACATCGGGCCGCCGGCGATCTCGCCTTTCTCGTCGACCGAGCGGTACTTGATCGCGAGCAGGCCCTCGGAATACTTCGTCGCCATGCCGAAGAACGCCGCCAGCCACATCCAGAAGATCGCGCCCGGGCCGCCGACCTTCACTGCCGTCGCGACGCCGACGATATTGCCCGTGCCGACCGTCGCCGCGAGCGCCACGCAGAGCGCCTTGAAGCTCGAGACGTCGCCCTCGCCCTTGTTCTGCGCGCGGAAGATCAGCTTGAGCGCGAGCGGCAGGCGGAACACCTGCAAGAGATGTAGCCGCACCGTCAGGAAGATGCCCGTGCCGACGAGCAGCGTGATGAGCGGCGGGCCCCACATGAACGTATCAATCGCATTGAGTACGGGGATGAGAAATTCCATACATACAACCTCCTGGAAGATACCGTCCTCATAAAGAGGACAAAAGTTTGCTAAAAATAAGGACAGTCCCTATTGTACCACATACATGGACAGTTGTCTCGCTATTTCGATACATTTTTTGTAAAAGGGCTGCCCTGAGGTCTCTTGGCGCGCGTGCGGCGCTGCGCTTATGGCGGGACGTGAGCGTCGCGAGAGGAACGTCTCCTGGCGCGCGTGCGGCGCAGCGCCGGAAGCGCTGCCTTGGAAGCGCGCGATGGTGCGGCGCGGCCGCGCCGCGAAGATCGGGCAGGATGCTTCGGGCGGCCGGCCGCGGCGCTGTTTTGCCGAACGCGTGCGGCGGGATTTTCGGGAGGCGGTATTTTTTTGCGCCTAAGTATGCTAAAATAAGAAACAGACTACACGTAGGCGCGCCGGCATTTCGGGCATGGTGCGCGCAGCTCGCGTAGCAGAGGCTTGGAAAGGTGGAATGAACGCATGCGAATCACGATTGGCAGCGACCACGGCGCTGTCGCGTTGAAGGAAGAGGTCAAGATGGTGCTCAAGGAGTACGGCGATATCGAGGTGACGGATGTCGGCACGTTCGGCACGGACGCCGTCGACTACCCGGATATCGCCGCGAAGGTCTGCGCGGACGTCGCGAGCGGCAAGTCCGACCGCGGCATCGCGCTCTGCGGCACGGGCATCGGCATCTCGATTGCCTGCAACAAGATCAAGGGCATCCGCTGCGCGCTCTGCAATGATGTCTATTCCGCGAAGATGTCGCGCCATCACAACGACGCGAACGTGCTCGCGATGGGCGGGCGCGTGCTCGGATTCGGCCCTGCGGGCGAGATCGTGCGCGCCTGGGTGGAGACCGGCTTCGACGGCGGCCGCCACGAGCGCCGCGTGAACAAGATCATGGCACTGGAAAAGGAATGACTAGGGGAGGACGATCTGACATGAGCCTTATGGAAAACCTGAAAACCGCTGATCCCGCTGTAGCGGATGCCATCGACAAGGAACTGAATCGCCAGCGCACGAAGCTCGAGCTCATCGCCTCGGAGAACATTGTCTCCAAGGCTGTGCTCGAGGCGCAGGGCAGCGTGCTCACGAACAAGTACGCCGAGGGCTATCCCGGCAAGCGTTATTACGGCGGCTGCGAGTTCGTCGACGTCGTCGAGCAGCTCGCCATCGACCGCGCGAAGAAGCTCTTCGGCGCGGCCTACGCGAACGTCCAGCCGCACTCCGGCGCGCAGGCGAACATGGCGGTCTTTTTCGCGCTGCTCCAGCCCGGCGATACCGTCATGGGCATGAACCTCACGGACGGCGGCCATCTCACGCACGGCTCGCCCGTCAACATGAGCGGCAAGTATTTCCACATCGTTCCCTACGGCGTGCGCAAGGAGGATGAGCGCATCGACTACGACGAGCTCGAGCGCATCGCAAAGGACTGCAAGCCGAAGCTCATCGTCGCGGGCGCCTCGGCCTACGCGCGCGTCATCGACTTCGAGCGCATGGCGAAGATCGCGCACGGCGTCGGCGCGTATCTCATGGTCGACATCGCGCACATCGCCGGCCTCGTCGCCGCCGGCCTCCATCCGAGCCCGGTGCCGTACGCCGACGTCGTGACGACGACGACGCACAAGACGCTGCGCGGCCCGCGCGGCGGCATGATCCTCTGCAAAGACGCCGAGTTCGGCAAGCAGTTCAACAAGGCTATCTTCCCCGGCATCCAGGGCGGCCCGCTCATGCACGTCATCGCGGCGAAGGCCGTCGCGCTCGGCGAGGCGCTGCAGCCCTCGTTCAAGACGTATGCCGAGCAGGTCGTGAAGAACGCCGCCGTGCTCGCGGACGAGCTCACGAAGGACGGGTTCCGCATCGTCACGGGCGGCACGGACAACCACCTCATGCTCGTCGATCTCACGAGCAAGCACCTCACGGGCAAGGAGGCGCAGAATCTCCTCGACGAGGTCAACATCACGGTGAACAAGAACACGATCCCCTTCGAGCCGCTCTCTCCGTTCGTCACGAGCGGCATCCGCCTCGGCTCCCCCGCGCTCACGACGCGCGGCTTCAAGGAGGCCGATATGAAGGAGGTCGCCGACATCATCGCGCTCGTGCTCGACTATCCGGAGGACGCGGCGAAGAAGGACGAGGCCAAGCGCCGCGTCGCCGCTCTTTGCGAGAAATACCCGCTCTACGAGGACTGAAATCATGGCAGAAGAAAAATTAAACGTACATCTCATCGACCACCCGCTCATCCAGCACAAGCTCACGCTCATGCGCCAGAAGACGACGGGCACGAAGGATTTCCGCGAGCTCCTCGAGGAGATCTCCATGCTCATGGCGTACGAGATCACGCGCAATTTCCCGCTCAAGGACGTCGAGATCGAGACGCCGGTCGCGAAGTGCAAGGGCAAGATACTCGCGGGCAAGAAGGTCGGCGTCGTGCCGATCCTGCGCGCGGGCCTCGGCATGCTCGGCGGCGTCGTCAACATGATCCCGGCGGCGCGCGTCGGCCACGTCGGCCTCTACCGCGATCCTGAGACGCTCAAGCCCGTCGAGTATTACTGCAAGCTGCCGAGCGATGTTGCCGAGCGCATGCTCATCGTCGTCGATCCGATGCTCGCGACGGGCGGCAGCTCGTCGGCGGCGCTCACGCTGCTCAAGGAAAAGGGCGCGAAGTCCATTACGCTCATGTGCCTCGTCGCGGCGCCTGAGGGCATCCGCCTCGTGAACAAGGAGCATCCGGACGTGCCCATCTACGTCGCCGCCATCGACGACCATCTCAATGAGAAGGGCTACATCGTCCCCGGTCTCGGCGACGCGGGCGACCGCATCTTCGGCACGCTCTGACAGATGATTCCCGCAGGACATGGCGGAAGGAGTGTTTCTTCATGAATTTTGTGATCGTCTTGTCATTTGTCGCGGCGTTGCTCGCGCTCGTGGCGGCGGCGCTCGCGCTCGTCGGCGTGCGCGCCGTGCGCAGCCGGGCCGCTGCGGTGCCGGAGCTGCAGGAAAAGGTGAAGATCCTCGAGGCGCGCGTGGCGGACTTCGAGAAAAAGCTCACGGAGATGACGCAGCCGCCGCGGCAGGCGCCCGCGAAGAAAGCGCCCGCGAACCCCTGGGATGATTTCCTCGCCGATTACAATCTGCTCGCCGCGAGCCTCGACGGCCCGCAGCAGGGGCAGGAGGCCTGCGACCGGTTCTTCGCGCTGCGCAGCCTCAAGGGGCTCATCTGCCTCGATCCCACGGCCAAGCAGGACGACGGCAAGCCCGCGCCGAAGTTCGTCGAGGTCGGCCAGGCCGGCAAGAGCAATTTCTGGGCGTGGCCGATGGGCAAGGAGGACGTGCGCTACGTCGTGGTGCCGAATCCGCTCAAGGGCTATACGAAGAGCCTGCACGAAAAATCCGGCATGAAGGAGACTTTCGCCTCGAATTATACAGACAAGGACGCCGCGCGCATCCAGGTCAAGCTGCCGGCCATCTTCACGGCCGCTGACGGCAAGTGGACGATCGTCCAGCCCGGCATCGTGAAGCTGCTCGAGGAGTGAGCGGCGCAGGGCAGGGGATATTCCCGCATCCAGGCAGGATGCGGGAATATTTTTATTGACAAGGCAGGCCTGGTCTAGTATAATTCCTATCTGTGAGTATCAGCATCGATGCTTGCGGCGCGTTGGTCAAGTGGTTAAGACACCGCCCTTTCACGGCGGCTTCATGGGTTCGAATCCCATACGCGTCACCAGGATGGCCCGGTAGTTTAGTTGGTTAGAATGCCGCCCTGTCACGGCGGAGGTCATGGGTTCAAGTCCCATTCGGGTCGCCAGTTTGCCTCGGTAGCTCAGTCGGTAGAGCAGGGGACTGAAAATCCCCGTGTCAGTGGTTCGATTCCGCTCTGAGGCACCATCTGCTTATAAGAGTCCGCTTCGGCGGGCTTTTTTCGTACGTATTGCGGAGGAGGCGGCTCTCTGCGTCCGGCGCGGCGGCTTGCCGCGCGCGGCGCGCTGCGCCCCGTGTGCGGGACGGGCGGCAGGGTGCCGTCTCGCTGCCGCGGCGCCGCTTCCTGCAGGGGATCTGCTGGTCAGGGAGGATAGATATGGATGCATTCTTGGCGACGTTCGTCATGATCTTTCTCGCGGAGCTCGGGGACAAGACGCAGCTCATCGTCATGGCGTTCGCCGCGAAGTATTGCTGGCGGCAGGTGCTCGCGGGCATGACGCTCGGCATCTTCGCCGTGCACGCGCTCGCGGTCGGCGTCGGCAGCTTCGTCGGACAGCTGCTCTCGCCGGAGCGCATGACGCTCATCGCCTCGCTGCTCTTCCTTTATTTCGGCTATTGGACGCTGCGCGGCGGCGACGAGGCGGAGGAGACGGCGGCGGACTCGTGCTACGGCCCCGTGCTCACGGTGGCGACCTCGTTCTTCGTCGGCGAGATGGGGGACAAGACGCAGTTCGCGGCGATGACGCTCGCGGCGCAGTGGCAGGCATGGCTGCCCGTGCTCGCGGGCGCGGTGCTCGCGATGGTGCTGGCCGATGGGCTCGGCCTCGTCGCTGGCTCCTGTCTCAAGCGCTTCCTCGCGCCGCGCCGCATGCGCCTGCTCTCCGGCGTCATCTTCCTCGCCTTCGGCGCGGCGGGGCTCGCGCAGCTCTTATTCGCGCGCTGAGGCGTGCGGGCAGGAGTCGTCGTTTCCCACGCCGCGGACGCTGGGCGCGGCTCTGCCGCGCTCTGATGGCGGTACGGGGATTTTTCTTTCCCGTGCCGCCTTTTTTCAGGGAAGTCTGCTATAATGGAACTTAAATAGATGTTGTTTTTCTCGAGAAAGGATGAAATGCGTTGGAGCAGTTTTCAGTGTACTTCATGGAATTCATCGCGGCCTGGGGCTATGTGGCGATCGCGGTGCTCATGGCGGCGGAGAACGCCTGCATCCCGATTCCCTCGGAGCTGATTTTAGGCTTTGCAGGCTATCTGATTTTCGACGGGCAGCTCGGCTATGCGGCCGCGCTCGCGGCCGGCATGGTCGGCGGCATGGCGGGCTCGCTCTTTGCCTACGCCGTCGGCCACTACGGCGGGCGCTCGTTCGTCGACCGCTACGGCCGCTATTTCTTCATCAAGAAGCATCATGTCGATATCGCGCAGAACTGGTTCGACCGCTACGGGCTCAAGGCGGTATTCTTCAGCCGCATGCTGCCCGTCGTGCGCACGTTCATCTCTCTGCCGGCGGGCTTCGCGCACGTTGATGGGAAGAAATTCGTGCTGCTGACGTTCGCGGGCGCGCTGCCCTGGACGGCGCTGATCCTCGCGGCGGGCATGATGCTCGGCAAAAGCTGGCAGGTCATGCTCGCGATCGGGCATGAGGCGAGCGTCGTATTCGTCGCGGTCTGTGCCGTCGTCATCGCTGGCCTCTACCTGCGCCACCGCCGCCAGAAGGCCGCGGCGCGGCGCGTGGCGGAGTGAGCGCGCGCGCTCGCTGTCCGATCGCTTCCTTACGGCTCCGCAGAGGCGGGGCCGTTTTTTTATGCACGGACGGCTGTTTCGCTGCCATTGTGCAGGTCGTTTGTTCGGAATTGCGGCAATTGTCATCAGCTGTCTCATTGAACTTTGTGGAACAAGTTGTTATAATGAGGCGTATGGAGTCGGCTTGCTTTTTGGAAGGAGAATCGTTGACTGAGTCAACAATGAGGATGCCAGGGAGTGCGGCTCAGTACGGGAGGAGATCGTTTATGGACTATGTCAGTATCGGACGCTGCTTTACCGTCCTGCACCGCCGCTCGCAGGCGTTCGTGACGGCGGCCTGCGCGCGGCTGCACCTCACATATTCAGAGTATGTCCTGATGATCCGTCTCTATGACGCGGAGGGGGCGAGCCAGGAGGAGCTCGCGTCGATGCTCTACCTCGACAAGGCGGTCGTGACGCGCTCGCTCGCCTCGCTCGAGCAGAAGGGCATGGTGCGCCGCGAGCAGGACGGCCGCGACCGGCGCATCAAGCGCATCTATCCGACGGAGTTCGCGCAGACGCAGAAGACATTCCTGCAGGGCATCATCCGCGCTTGGGTGCGCTACCTCGCGGCCGGCATGGAGCAGGCGGAGGTCGAGACGACGATCCGGGGCTTTCACGATGCGGCGAAGCGCGCCTGCGAGCTGAGGATTCCGGATGATGTTGCGCGCTGTTTGGAGAAGGGAGAATGAGCATGAGAGGGAAAAGGCTGACATCTTTGCTGCTTGTCTGCGGCCTGCTGCTTTTGCTCGCGGGCTGCGGGACGCAGCAGGAGACGGCGAAGCGGCCGCCGCTCGTGAAGACGACGGTGCTCGGCGCCGCGGACGGCGCGCAGGCGGATACGTACGCGGGCACGGTGCGCGGCCGCTATGAGACGCATCTCGCGTTCCAGGTCGGCGGGCAGATCCTCGCGCGCAACGTGGATGTGGGCAGCCGCGTGCAGGCGGGCGATGTGCTCATGGTCATCGACGCGAAGGATGTCGTGCAGAAGGCGAACCAGGGCGACGCGGCTGTCGCGTCGGCGCGCGCGCAGCTGAGTCTCGCGCAGGCGAATCTCTCGCGCTACAGCGAGCTCTATCAGGAGCAGGCCGTGCCGGCCGCGGTGCTCGATCAGTACCAGACGAGCTATGACGCGGCGTTCGCGGCGTATCAGAACGCGCTCGCCGAGGCCGCGCAGGGCCACAACGCGCTCGGCTATACGAATCTCACGGCAGGCGCCTCAGGCGTGATTTCCTCCATCTCCGCGGAGGAGGGGCAGGTCGTCGCGGCCGGGCAGACGGTCATGACGCTCGTGCAGACGGATGAGCTCGAGGTGGAGATCAACGTGCCGGAGAACCGGCTCGCCGATGTGCCCGTGGGAAAGACGGTCCAGGTGAGTTTCTGGGCGCTCCCCGGGAGCACGGAGGGCACGGTGCGCGAGGTCGCGCCGATGGCGGACAGCGCCGCGCGCACCTACCGCGTGCGCGTCTCCGTGCCGCAGCCGCCCGCGGGCATGGAGCTCGGCATGACGGCGAGTGTCAACGTGACGGGCGAGGATGCGGCGCCGGCCGGGATGAAGCTGCCGCTCGCCGCCATCTATCAGACGGGCGATACGCCGGAGGTCTGGGTGGTCGGCGATGACGAGACGGTGCATCTCACGCCCGTCTCCGTGACGCAGTTCGATGCGGATGATGTGCTCGTCGACGGGCTCGACACCGATACCGTCGTCGTGACGGCAGGCGTACACTGCCTCGAGGAAGGGCAGAGCGTGCGCACGGAGGCGGACAAATGAGGAATCTCACAGAAGTCTCCCTCAAGAACAAGGTGCTCGTCTGGTATTTCATCCTCGTGACGGCCATCGGCGGCATCTTCTGCTACAACAAGCTCGGCCGCATGGAGGATCCGCAGTTCACGATCCGCGAGATGGTCGTCTCGGCGGCCTGGCCCGGCGCGACGGCGGAGGAGATGCAGGAGCAGGTCACGGACAAGCTCGAGAAGAAGCTCCAGGATACGCGCGGCCTCGATCATATCAAGAGCGAGACGCGCGCGGGCCAGACGGTCATCTATGTCGATCTCGCCGACGATGTGGAGAAGTCCGCCATCCGCGAAATCTGGCATGATGTGCGCAACCTCTGCGAGGATGAGAAGCGCGAGCTGCCCTCAGGCGTCTACGGGCCGTTCTACAACGACAGGTTCGACGATGTCTACGGCTCCGTCTACGCAGTGACCGGCGACGGCTACAGCTATGAGGAGATGCGCGAGGCCGCGGAGAACACGCGCCGCCTGCTCATGCAGGTGCCGAGCGTGCAGAAGGTGGAGCTGCTCGGCGAGCAGGAGGAAAAGGTCTACGTCGAGGTGAAGACGGCGAAGCTCTCAGAGCTCGGCATCAGCCCGCAGGCCGTCCTGCAGGCGCTCAAGGCGCAGAACGAGATGACGGCCGCGGGCAAGCTCGAGACGGCGACGGACAGCGTCTACCTGCGCGTGACGGGGACGTTCGAGGACGTCGACGACATCAAGGCGCTGCCCGTGAGCGCGAACGGGCGCAGCTTCCGTCTCGGCGACATCGCGACGGTGCGGCGCACGAGCGTCGATCCCGCGCAGCCGAAGATGTTCCTGGACGGCGCGCCGGCCATCGGCATCGCCGTCTCGATGCAGGACGGCGGCAACATCCTGCAGCTCGGCGACGACCTCAAGAAGGAGATCGCCGCCGCGCAGGAGAACCTGCCTGTCGGCCTTGAGATCCACCAGGTCTCCGACCAGCCGAGCGTCGTGAACCACTCCATCCACGATTTCGTCAAGACGCTCGCCGAGGCCATCGTCATCGTGCTCGCCGTGAGCTTCCTCTCGCTCGGGCTGCGCACGGGGCTCGTCGTCGCGGGCTGCATTCCGCTCGTGCTCGCGGGCACGTTCGTCGTCATGTACGCGGCGGGCATCAGCCTGCACAAGGTGTCGCTCGGCTCGCTCATCATCGCGCTCGGCCTGCTCGTCGACGATGCCATCATCGCCGTCGAGATGATGAGCGTGCAGCTGGAGCTCGGCCACAGCCGCTTTGACGCGGCCTGCCACGCGTTCCGCGCGACGGCGAAGCCGATGCTCACGGGCACGCTCATCACCTGCGCGGGCTTCATCCCCGTCGCGTTCGCGAAGGGCATGGCGAGCGAGTTCTGCCAGGCGCTCTTCCCCGTCATCGGCACGGCGCTCCTGCTCTCGTGGATCGTCTCCGTCATGGTCGCGCCGCTTTTCGGCACGTATCTCATCCAGACGGAGGTCGTGACGGACGCGAGCGGCAGGCCTGATCCCTATCAGAGCCGCTTCTACCAGTGGTTCCGCCGCGTGCTCGCCGTGTTCCTCACGCACCGGCGCATCGTGCTCGCGGCGACGGCGGTGCTGTTCCTCGTCTCCTGCTATGCGCTGCGCTTCGTGAAGCAGGAGTTCTTCCCCGCCTCGCTGCGCCCGGAGATCCTCGTGAACCTCGAGCTGCCGGCGGGCGCGTCCATGGCGGCGACGCAGGCGGCGGCGGACCGCATGAGCGACTACCTCGCGGCGCATATGGACGACATCGACAACTACACTTACTATGTCGGGCGCGTCGCGCCGCGCTTCGTGCTCACGGTCGATCCGAAGGCGGACGCGGACAACATCGCTCAGTTCGTCGTCGTGACAAAGGACACGGCGGCGCGCGAGCGGCTCGCGGGCGCGCTGCGCGAGGCGTTCACGGACGAGTTCTCCGATGTGCGCGGCAGGCTCCAGTACATCCAGACGGGGCCGCCTGCCGACTATCCCGTGATGGTGCGCGTGACGGGACTCACGGTCGACGAGACGAAGGCGCTGGCGGAGCAGGTGCGCGCGCGCCTCGCGGCGGATGAGAATCTCACGGATCTCCATTTCGACTGGAGCGACAAGCAGAAGACGCTGCGCATCGCGCTCGACCAGGACAAGCTGCGCGCGCTCGGCGTCACGAGCCAGGCGGTCGCGCAGACCGTCTACACCGAGGTCACGGGCGCGGCCGGCGCACAGTTCTACGCGGGCGACCGCACGATCGATATCGACCTGCGGCTCGCGCCGGAGGACCGGCAGAGCCTCGAGCAGATGAAGGCGCTGCCCATCTACCTCGGCCAGGCGGGCTATGTGCCGCTCGGCCAGATCGCCAAGCTCTCCTATGACGCGGAGGACGGCCTCATAAGGCGCTACGATCTTCGTCCGTCCATCCTCGTCGAGGCGAACGTCAAGAGCGGCACGGCGAACGACGCGACGGCGAAGGCGCTCGCGGCGACGAAGGATCTGCAGGCGGCGCTGCCGCCCGGGGCTGCCATCGAGGCGGCCGGCACGCTCAAGGACAGCGACAAGTCAGTCGCGCATCTCGCGGTGCCGCTGCCCGCGATGGTATTCCTCATCATGACGCTGCTCATGCTCCAGCTCAGGAGCGGCAAGGATATGCTGCTGACACTGCTGACGGCGCCGCTCGGCCTCATCGGCGTCGCCTGGGGCATGCTGATCTTCGGCAAGGCGATGGGGTTCGTCGCGATCCTCGGCGTGCTCGCGCTCTTCGGCATGATCATCCGCAACTCCGTCATCCTGCTCGACCAGATCCAGAAGCATCTCGCGGCGGGGGAGACGCCCTGGGACGCCGTCGTCGACTCGGCGGTGCTGCGGTTCCGTCCCATCATGCTGACGGCGGCCGCCGCGATCCTCGGCATGCTGCCGCTCATGACGAGCGTATTCTGGGGGCCGATGGCCGTCGCGATCGCGAGCGGGCTCTTCGTCGCGACGGTGCTCACGCTGCTCGTGCTGCCGACGATGTACGCGGCGGTCTACCGTGTGCGGCGGTGAGAAAATTTTTTCGCTATCTGAAAAAATTGCTTGACATAACGGCGCATATCCCCTATAATATCCATTGTTGACAGCAAACGTCATACAGGGGCATCGCCAAGTTGGTAAGGCACGGGATTCTGAATCCCGCATGCGTAGGTTCGAGTCCTGCTGCCCCTGCCATTTGAAAGCAAAAGCACTGCAAGAGATTGCGGTGCTTTTTTTGCGTTATCAAAATGATTTTCTGGCCGCAGGTTGCGCGCCGTGGCGCGGGAGCTGGCTTCAGGCGGGGCTGCGTGTGCGGCTTTGCGGCCGCAGGGCAAAGAAAAGCGCGGCGCGCCGTCCGGTAGGACGGTGCGCCGCGTTTCTTTGCAGGCGTGTGGCGGGAATGGGGGAAGGGGCGGCCCTGCGAAGGAAGCGCGTTTCAGCCGATCCAGGATTTGAAGGCCTCGGGGTCGCGGTTGATGACGAGTTCCTCGGGGAAGTCACAGGCGGCGAGGAGTTCCTGGCTCCGTTCGTGGGCGCCGACGTCGAGGTCGATGTGGGCGTCGCTGCCGAGGATGACGGTGGCGCCGTATTTCTTGCAGGCGGCGAGGAGTTCTTTGCCCTTTTCCCATGAGCCCTGGCGGCTGCCGCCGGGGCGGTAGGAGCTGTTGTTGAGCTCGAGGAGGACGTGGCGGTCCCTGGCGGCGCGCGCGAGGGCGTCGAAGTCGACGGGGTAGCAGGGGTTGTCCGGGTGGCCGATGATGTTTACGCGCGGGTTTTTCATCGCGCCGATGAGGGCGGCGGTGTTTTCCTCGGTGCTGCCCGGGTCGATGCAGATGTCGTGGAGGCTCGCGATGGCGTAGTCGAGGTTCTTGAGGCGCTGGGCGGAGAGGTCGGTCGAGCCGGTGTAGTCGATGATGTTGAGCTCCGCGCCCATGCGGAGGTCGATGCCGTAGGCGTCGCGACGGATGACCTTGAAGTTGCAGAAATAGATTTCGGGGCAGGAGCCTTCCATGCGCGGGCCGTGTTCGGAGATGCCGACGAGGGAGAGGCCGCGGCGTTTCGCGGCTTCGATCATTTCCCGCAGCGTGCTGTAGGCGTGGCCGCTCGCGATGGTGTGGGTGTGGACGTCGAGGAGGTCGTTCATGGTAGGAGGATCCTTTCTTTTTTTGAAAATATAGTTGTGTGGTTTTGGTTCGAGGCGGACGGTTGTTCGAGGCGGACGAGCGGCAGGCATTGGCCGACTCACTCCGCGCGGAGACTCTCGGCTGCAAGGTGGTGGGAGGCAGGTCGCACGGCGTGCGTGCAGCCAAATATGCTCCGCGCTGCGTTCGCTGTCCAACGCCTGCCGCTCTGGGCGGAGTGTGTGGCGGGAATGGTTCGAGGCGGGCGAGCTTTCGAGGCGGAGCGGGCGGCGGGTACAGGGCGACTCACTCCGCGCGGAAACTCTCGTCAGCATACATTGCGCCCCCAAGAAGCAAGCCCGGAGGGCGCAGCTGATTGGCATGGGCGCAAGTACGCCTAGTCGCGCTCGGCGCGACCGGCGCGGGATTGGTGCGCCCTGCGTGCTTCCGAATAGGTTTCGCGCTGCGTTCGCTGTCCGATGCCTGCCGCTCTGGCCTGAGTTCGAGGTGGGAGTGGTTCTAGGCCGCGCTCATTTTCCCAGGACGGCGTCTTTTTTGGGGGACTGGAGGTCGGGGAAGGGGCAGATGGGGGTGGGAGGTGTTGGGTGCGGGGCGAGGAGTTTTTCCATCCAGACCATGTCGTACCAGCGGCCGAATTTCGAGCCGCTGTCATGGAAACGGCCGACCCATTCGTAGCCGAGGTGTTTGTGGAAGTCGACGCTGTTGGTCGTGAGGTAGGGATCGTCGTCGGTCTGGGGGTAGCCGATGCAGACGTTGAGGTTGAGGACGCCCATGTCGCGCAAGAGGTCTTCGAGGGTGTGGTAGAGCTGGCCGCCGATGCCTGCGCGGCGGGCGTCCATGCGCAGGTAGATGGTCATTTCCGCCGACCAGTCGTAGGCGGCGCGGCCGATGAAGGGGTGGGCGTAGGCGTAGCCGAGGAGGTCGCCGCCGCGCTCGGCGACGAGGTAGGGGTAGCGCGTCAGGACGTTTTCCATGCGGCGCAGCATGGCGGTGGCGGTCGGCGCCTCGCATTCAAAGGAGATGGCGGTCTGCTCGACGTAGGGGCGGTAGATGGCGGCGAGGGCGCGCGCGTCCTGCGGGCGGGCGATGCGGATGGTGAGTGGTGTTGTCATGGGGAACCTCCTTATGGGGATGCTGAAAGACGAAATGTTCCAGATGCGTGCAGATGGGGACTGAGGTTTTTATCGGTGCTCTTTTGCTGATGAAAGGGGCGGCGTGGATGCGCTGCGCGATGGTGCGTGCGGACTGCTTGATGGCAGTTGCGTGCGATCGTCGGAGAGGCAGCGTCCCGGGGGATCAGGATGCGGCGTTCCTGCCGGCGAGGCGGAAGAGGAGGGTGCCGAGGATGCCGGCGAGGATGGAGGCGGAGAGGATGCTGAGCTTGGCGGCGGCGAGGGTGGCTTCGTCGGGGAAGGCGAGGTTGGCGATGAAGATGGACATGGTGAAGCCGATGCCGCCGAGGGTGCCGGCGGCGAGGGTGGCGGAGGGCGTGGCGCTGCCGGGGAGGGGCGCGCCGCTCAGGCGCGTGACGAGGCGCACGCTGCCGTAGATACCGAGCGGCTTGCCGATGACGAGGCCGCAGACGATGCCGAGGAAGAGTGGCGAGGTGGGATCGAGCGCGGCGCCCGCGAGGGAGACGCCGGCGTTGGCGAGGGCGAAGATGGGCATGATGAGGTAGGCCGACCAGGGCTCGATGCGTTCCTCGAGCTGGTGGAGCAGGGAGGTCTCGGGATTCGCGGCCGCGGGGATGGTGAGGCCGAGCAGGACGCCCGCGATGGTCGGATGGATGCCGGAGGCGAGGAAGGCGCCCCAGGCAGCGAGGCCGAGCGCGCCGTAGAGGAGGAGCCTCCGGCAGCCCGCGCGGCTGAGGGCCGCGGCGCCGAGGATGGCGAGGAGGCCCGCGCCGAGGGCCGCGAGGGAGACGTCGCTGCTGTAGAAGAGGGCGATGACGATGATGGCGCCGAGGTCATCGACGATGGCGAGGGCCGTGAGGAAGACGACGAGGCCGAGCGGCGCGTCGCCGGCTGCGAGCGAGAGGATGCCGAGCGCGAAGGCGATGTCGGTCGCCATGGGGATGCCCCAGCCGCCGGCCGTCGGCGCGCCGAGGTTGATGAGGGAGTAGAGGAGCGCGGGCACGAGCATGCCGCCGAGGGCCGCGCAGACGGGCAGGAGCATGGCGGCTTTCGTGCGCAGCTCGCCGTAGAGGAATTCGCGCTTGATTTCGAGGCCGATGGCGAAGAAGAAGAGCGTCATGAGACCGTCGTTCACCCAGTGCGTGAGGCTCATCTCGAGGCGCAGCGCGCCGCTGCCGATGCCGAGCGGCAGGTGCAGCAGGTGCGCGTAGGCGTCCGCGAGCGGCGAGTTCGCGAGGAGGAGCGCGAGGACGGCGCAGGCGAGCAGCACGAGGCCGCTCGCGGCCTCCCAGGCGAAGAATTTCTCGAAGGGGGTCATGAGGCTCTTGAGTTTCTTTTTCATAGCATCTCCGATCTTGTTTCGTTTGCAACGCACGCGTCAGGCAGCGCGTTCTCGTGGAAAATCTCGTGGTCATTCTCCGCCGCCGACGGCGCGGAACAACAAAGAGCGGGACGCGCAGGCGCGTCCCGCGATGGCCATTTTAGGAATCACTGATTCATTCGGTACCCTGCCTTTGCGTATCTGCACTGTCCTCTCGCCCTCGACCATCCTCAGCGTAGCTATGCTACGCCTTCGGCTTGCCTCCTAGAGAGATACAGCGCATCTACGCAAATTCAGGGCACCTCATTTAATCAGCGCTTCCTTTTTATTTTATGCTAGAATGGCCGTTTCTGCAATATGACGAGAGGGGGAACGTTTGCCCGGGAGGCGTGCGCCTTCAGCGAAGGTGCGTCTCGAGGAAGCGCTCGAATTCCTCCTGCGGCATGGGTTTCGCGTAGAGGTAGCCCTGGCCGCAGGCGCAGCCGAGGCGGCGCAGGAGCGCCTCCTGCGCTGGCGTCTCGATGCCCTCGGTGAGGACGTGCATGCCGAGGCTGCGGCCGAGCTGGATGACGCTTTCGAGGATGGCGGCGGCGCGCGGATCTCTCTCCGCCGCGAGGAGGATGGAGCGGTCAATCTTCATCGTGTCCATCGTGAGCGCCTGGAGCATGGCGATGGAGCTGTAGCCCGTGCAGAAATCGTCCATAGAGGTCGCGTAGCCGTAGGCTTTGAGCTCGTCGATGATATGGCGCGCGTTCGTGCGCGCCTCTTTCGTCTTGAAATCGATGAAGGCGGTCTCGGTGAGCTCGAGGTCGATGAGACTGCGGGGCAGGCGGTAGGCATCGGCGGTTTCCTTCATCTTTTTCAGGTAGTCGCCCTCGCTGAGGTGGAGCGCCGACTGGTTGACGGAGATGGGGACGACGGGGCGCTGGCGGCGCAGGCGGTCCTCGAGGAAGCGCGCGACGTGACCGAGCATGTAGTAGTCGAGGCGGATGGCGAGGCCGATGCGTTCGAAGTAGTCGATGAAGCGCCCGGGCGTGAGCAGCCCGAGCTCAGGACTCTGCCAGCGCACGAGCGCCTCCGCACCGACGAGCTTTTTCGTCGCGAGGTCGTATTTCGGCTGGTACCAGACGGCGAACTCCTGCCGGGCGAACGCCTTGGGCGCGAGCTCGTCGAGATGCTTGTTTCAGAGGAACCGGTCGTGCATGGCCTGGTCGAAGAGGACGAAGGGCAGGTCGTGTTCCCGGGCGTAGTTCAGACTCGCGATGCTCTCGCCCAGGAGATGGGAAACGTTCGTCATGTTTTGCCGCGTGATAGGGAGAAAGCTCATGTGGTAGCGCACGCGCGTCACGACGCCGCCGAGCGGGACGGAGGAGAAATGCTCTGGGATGGCGGCAGCGGCCGCCTCTGGCGTCATGCGCTCAGGAAGCGCGCAGAGGACGATGAGGCGCGTGCGGTCGGTGCTGATGGCGTAGTTCTTGAACCAGGGGAACGTCGCATGCGCGCGGCGCGAGATGTCGGCGAAGCTCTTGGCGAGGAGATTGAGCGCGAAGGTCGCGCGCAGGTAGTCGAACTGATGCACGCAGATGCCCGCGAGGTAGAGGCGGCCGCCCTTGAGGGCCGCGCTCTCCGCGCGGATGGCCCCCGGCAGTATCTGCTCGAGCCAGCGCTCGTTGCAGAGACCTGTCACCGCCTCATGGTAGGCGAGGCGCGTGATGGCGGCGAGATGGCTGCGGCGCACGTAGAGCGTGAGGATAACGGCCGCGAGCAGCAGCAGGAACAGCGCGGTGATGACGAGGAAGCTCTCCTGCGGATAGCGGTAGAGCAGGGAGGCAAGCGGACTCTTGTCGCTGGCGACGGAGGTCTCCTCGTTGATGGCGCTCTGGACGGCCGCGGGATCGAGGTGCGCGATCTCTTTGTTGAGGATGCGCACGAAGATGGGGTCGAGGCGGTCGCTGACGGCGAGAGAGGTGCCGTGCGAGAAGACGACGTTGTTTTCCGCCATGAGGCGGTAGAAGAGGCCGTTATAGAGCAGCGCGTTGGCACTCACTGACTTGACGAGCGCGAGGTCGGCACTTCCGTCGTTCACAGCCGCGAGGCACTGGGCGTCCGTATCGTAGTAGGAAATCTGCTCCGCGGGGAGGGCCTGCCCGCGGCGGCGGACGGTCACATAGCTGGATATGAGGTAGGGATTCGTGATATGGACGCCGTGCTGGCGCGCCCAGTTGAAGTCGGAATAGAAGTCGAGCATGACGTCGGCCCCGCCGTCGTCGAGCTGGGCGAACTTCTCAAAGTAGGAATAGGGCATCTGCTGGGGGAGGCGAAGGCGGTGAAATGATTGTGCTCCGCAAGATACGCCTTTTCCTCCGGCGTGAGGAAGAGCGGTGCGCGGTCACGGCCTGCCTGCTGTTCGAGCAGGGGACGCAGATTCGGCGTGACGGTGAGCATCTCGTCGATGGCGCGGTCGAGCTGCGCGCAGAGCGCCGCGTTCCCCGGTGCGTAGGTGAGATGGCTCGCGAGCAGGCGCAGGTGGCCAGCGGGCTGCGTGCCCGGATGCGGGTGGAAGGAGTCGTTCGTGATGGCGTCGACCTCGCCCTTGGCTGTGGCATCATCCATCGCGGGGAGGCTCTGGAAGGGGACGAGCGTGTAATCCCCGTCGGGGGAAGAAGCGCGCGAGGGAGGCGCGCAGCGCCTGCTCCGTATGGAGCTTGGCGAAATAGGCGATGCGCGGCGTGTCCGCGAGGTCGCGCTGCGCGTGATCTGAGAGGGAGAGCTCGAGCGCGGGGCGCGCGATGTCGTGGCGGCTGTAGAGGAGGTCGGAAAAGGGCGTCCCCGAGCTGCCGACCAGGATGTCGACGTCGCCCGCGCGCAGGCGGTCGAACTCCTGCCCGAGCGGCAGCTCGACGTAGTCGAAGCGGCAGCCGGCGTAGAGCGAGAGCTCCTCGAGGTAGGCGTAGCCGGAGCCGCGGTAGCTGCCGTCCTGCGCGCGCGTGAAGAAGCCGGGCGTCGGCGTGTAGCCGACGCGGTAGACCGGCACGGCGGCGCGGGCCGGCAGAGCGGCGGCGAGGAGAAGGAGGAGCGCGAAGAATGCGCGGAGAAACTTGCTCATGTAGAACGCCACACCCTTTCAAACAAAGTGGAACATCTATTTTATATTTCGCGGAAGGTCGGCGGATTCCTGCCTATTGACAAAGGAAAAGAAAATGCCTACAATGAAATCATCAATCCCGAGTATTTTTATAAGGATTCGCGCGGACGCGCGTCCGGCAGCTGATGAGCATCAGGTGTGCAGAGATAAAAGGAGAGTTTCAGCATGAAAGAGAATCTTTTAGATATCAAGGGCCTCCACGCGGGCGTCGAGGGCAAGGAGATCCTCAAGGGGCTTTCGCTCACGGTCGGCAAGGGCGAGGTGCATGTCATCCTCGGGCCGAACGGCTCGGGCAAGTCGACGCTCATGAACGTCATCATGGGCCATCCGAAATACGAGGTCACGGCGGGCAGCATCGCGTTCGAGGGCGAGGACATCACGCAGCTCAAGACGTTCGAGCGCGCGCGCAAGGGACTCTTCCTCTCGTTCCAGACGCCGGAGGAGATCCCGGGCATCTCGGTCGAGAACATGATCCGCACGGCGAAGCAGGCCGTCTCGGGCGAGCGCGTGAAGCTCCTCCCGTTCCGCAGGAAGCTCAAGGCCATGATGGAGGAGCTCAAGATCAAGCCCGAGTACGCCGACCGCTACCTCAACGTCGGTTTCTCCGGCGGCGAGAAAAAGCGCAACGAGATCCTGCAGTTGCTCATGCTCGAGCCGAAGCTCGCGCTGCTCGATGAGACGGACAGCGGCCTCGACGTCGACGCCGTGCAGATCGTCAGCGAGGGCGTCGCGAAGTTCCACAATGAGGACAACAGCTGCCTCATCATCACGCACAACACGCGCATCCTCGAGAAGCTCACGGTCGACCGCGTGCACGTGCTGATGAACGGCACGATCGTCGAGGAGGGCGGCGCGGAGCTCATCGAGGAGATCAACCGCCGCGGGTTCACGCATATCCTCGGCGAGAGCGGGGAGGCGTGAGCCATGGCAAAGAAAAAGACATTTGTCGAGGACATCGAGCGCACGCTCTATGACATCCGCAACGAGGACCACTCCGTCTACAAGAGCGAGAGCGGCCTCACGCCGGACATCATCCGCGATATCTCGCGCCGCAAGCACGATCCCGCCTGGATGACGGAGTTCCGGCTGAAAGCCCTCGACACCTACAACCATATCGGCCTGCCGACCTGGGGGCCGGACATCAGCGAGCTCGACATGGACAAGATCGTCACCTACGTCCAGCCGGACGCGAAGATGACGGGCAACTGGAAGGACGTGCCGGAGGACATCAAGGATACGTTCGACCGCCTCGGCATCCCCGAGGCGGAGAAGACGTCGCTGGGCGGCGTCGGCGCGCAGTACGACTCCGAGGTCGTCTATCACTCCATCCAGGAGGACATGGTGAAGCAGGGCGTCATCTACACGGACATGGAGACGGCCATCCGCGAGCATGAGGACCTCGTGAAGGAATATTTCATGAAGCTCGTGCCGCCGAAGGATCACAAGTTCGCGGCGCTCCACGGCGCCGTCTGGTCGGGCGGCTCGTTCGTCTACGTGCCCGCGGGCGTCCATGTCAAGATGCCGCTGCAGAGCTATTTCCGCCTGAACGCGGCGGGCGCCGGCCAGTTCGAGCACACGCTCATCATCGTCGAGCCGGGCGCGAGCCTCCATTTCATCGAGGGCTGCTCCGCGCCGAAATACAACGTCACGAACCTCCACGCGGGCTGCGTCGAGCTCTACGTCAAGGAGGGCGCGCGCCTGCGCTACTCGACCATCGAGAACTGGTCGCGCAACATGATGAACCTCAACACGAAGCGCGCGCTCGTCGAGAAGGACGGCATCATCGAGTGGGTATCGGGCTCCTTCGGCTCGCACGTCTCGTGCCTCTACCCCTGCTCCATCCTGCACGGCGAGAACGCGCGCTGCGAGTTCACGGGCGTCACGTTCGCCTCCAAGGGGCAGGACCTCGACACGGGCGCGAGCGTCATCTGCGCCGCGCCGCACACGAGCGCGAACATCAACACGCGCACCATCTCCAAGGCGGGCGGCAAGGCGACCTACCGCAGCGCCGTCAAGGTCACGAAGAACGCGCCGTACGCGAAGTGCTCCGTCAACTGCGAGTCGCTTATGCTCGATAACGAGTCGCGCAGCGATACGCTGCCCGTCATGGACATCGAGGGCGATGCGGCGGAGGTCGGCCACGAGGCGAAGATCGGCCGCATCAGCGACGAGGCGATCTTCTACCTCACGAGCCGCGGCATCGACGAGGACGAGGCGCGCGCGATGATCGTGCGCGGCTTCGTCGAGCCGATCGCGAAGGAACTGCCGCTCGAGTACGCCGTAGAGATGAACAATCTCGTCAACATCGAGCTCGAAGGCACGATGGGCTGAGGAGGAACATATATGAACGAACAGGAACTCTTCTCCCAGATCCCCATGCGCACCTGGCGCTGGCTGGGAGTCAATGATATCAAGGAACCGGCGGGGCTCGCGGGCGAGCCGCACCGCCACCAGATCGTCGCGCAGCCGGGCGCGAGCGACGAGGTCACGCTGGAGCTGCGCGAGAGCGGCCGCCACGAGGTGCAGGCGCACGTCGGCAAGGGCGCGCGCCTCCATCTCACGGCCCTGCAGCTCGCGGCGGAGGACGTGCCCGTGACCTGCCGCATCAAGGTGCTCGTCGACGAGGGCGGGCTCTTCTCCTACACGGGCGTCGAGGCCGGCGCGAGCGAGACGGCGGCCGAGCTCACGGTGCATCTCGCGGGCGACGACGCGCGCGCGGACGTCTGGTCGTTCTATTTCGGCGACGGCGACCGCAAGCTCGACCTCAACTACATCATCCGCCAGTCCGGCAAGCGCACGGACGCGAACATGCAGGTGCGCGGCGCGCTGCTCGGCAAGAGCGACAAGAGCTTCCGCGGCACGCTCGACTTCATCGAGGGCGCGAAGGGCTCCGTCGGCCGCGAGAACGAGGAGGTCATGCTCCTCTCTGACGGCGTCAGGAACCGCAGCGTCCCCATCATGCTCTCGCACGAGGACGATGTGGACGGCCATCATGCCGTCGCCGTCGGCAAGATGGACGAGGAGAAGCTCTTCTACCTCATGAGCCGCGGGCTCGACCTCGCCGAGGCGCGCCGCCTCGTCGTCGAAGCCGCGTTCCATCCCGTCCTCGACCGCATCCCCGAGGCAAAATACCGCGAGGAGATCGAGGCATATCTGACAAGGAGGCTGCTTGCCAATGGCTGACGCACAGGAATTCCTCAAAGACTTTCCGCTCCTCCACACGGAGATGAACGGACGCCCCATCGCCTACCTCGACAACGGCGCGACGACGCAGAAGCCGGAGCAGGTCATCAAGGCCATCTGCGGCTACTACGGCGGCTGCAATGCGAACCCGCACCGCGGCGCCTACGCGCTCTCCGTCGAGGCGACGGAGATCTACGAAAGCGCGCGCAAGCGCACGGCGGCGTTCATCGGCGCGAAGCGCCCCGAGGAGATCATCTTCACGAAGAACGCGACCGAGGCGCTCAACCTCGTTGCATACAGCTACGGCCTCACGAACCTCAAGAAAGGCGACGAGATCGTCATCACCATCGCCGAGCACCACAGCAACCTCGTGCCGTGGCAGCACGTCGCACATGCGACGGGCGCGGCGCTCAAGTACATCTACCTCGCGCAGGACGGCAACCTCAGCGATGAGGACATCGAGACGAAGATCACGGAGCGCACGAAGCTCGTCGCCTGCACGCAGGTCTCGAACGTCCTCGGCCTCAAGAACGATGTGAAGAAGATCGCCGCCAAGGCCCACAGCGTCGGCGCCGTCTGCGTCGTCGACGGCTCGCAGAGCGTCGCGCACCAGAAGGTCGACGTGCAGGAGATCGACGCGGACTTCTTCGCCTTCTCCGGGCACAAGATGCTCTCGCCGATGGGCATCGGCGTGCTCTACGGCAAATACGACCTGCTCGACGCCATGCCGCCGTTCCTCATGGGCGGCGACATGATCGAGTACGTCGAGGAACAGCAGACGACGTACGCCGAGCTGCCCGCGAAGTTCGAGGCCGGCACGCAGAACGTCGGCGGCGCGGCGGGCCTCACGGCCGCCATCGACTACCTCGAGGGCATCGGCTTTGCGCGCATCGAGGCCATCGAGAAGGATCTCGTCGACTACGCGCTGCCGCAGCTCCGGGAGCTCCCCTTCATCGAGCTCTACGGCTGCGACACCAAGCGCGGCAACAAGACGGGCATCATCGCCTTCAACGTCAAGGACGTCCATCCGCACGACGTCGCGACCATCCTCGACAGCACGGGCGTCGCCGTGCGCGCGGGCCATCACTGCGCCCAGCCGCTCCACCGGTACCTCGGGCTCAACGCGAGCTGCCGCGCGAGCTTCTACCTCTACAACACGCGCGAGGACGTCGACCGCTGGATCGCCGCGCTCAAGAAAGTCAGGGGGGTGCTCGGCTATGGGGCTTGAGGAGATCTACACGGAGCTCGTGAGCGAGCACAGCAGGAGCCCGGAGCACCGCCACGCGCTCCCGGGCGCGACCTGCTCCCTCAAGGGGCACAACCCGAGCTGTGGCGACGAGATCACGCTCCAGCTCAAGGTCAAGGACGGCGTTGTCGAGGACGCCGCGTTCACGGGCGTCGGCTGCGCCATCAGCCAGGCCTCGACCGACATGATGGTCGACCTCATCCGCGGCAAGCGCGTCGAGGAGGCGCGCGCGCTCGCGCAGAAATTCATCGGCATGATCAAGGGCGAGATCACGGACGAGGCGGAGCTGGAGGATCTCGATGAGGCCCTCGCGCTCAAGGGCGTCAGCCACATGCCCGCGCGCGTCAAATGCGCCGTGCTCGCCTGGCACACGCTCGACGAGGCGCTCAAGGACGAGAAGTAAGGAAGTACTGAATGAATCAGTGATTCCGTAAGGAAATGCCATAAAAGGCGCTGCCCGGCGGGGCGGCGCCTTTTATGACGGAGAAACTGCTGAGGAATGCCGGGGCAACGCATTTCCTCCGTGCTTCCTTGCGCGAAACTATGCTATAATGTATCTGCAATTTTTATCAGGAAGGGAGTTTCCTCTTTGCAGAACGAGAGAAAAGACATCCGGCGCGGCATCAGGGCGGCGCTCTACGTGATGCTCGCGGCCATGACCATCGTTGTCCTGCGCTACGCCTGGCTGCAGCTCGTCGAGGGTGACAAGCTCGCAGCGCGCATGCGCGCGCAGGTGGGGCAGGAGTTCCGCACGCAGTCGCCGCGCGGCCCCATCCTCGACCGCAACGGCCGCGAGCTCGCCGTGAGCATCATGACGAAATCGCTCTTCATCGATCCGAGCCAGGCGCAGAAAAAGGACACGGCGGCGCTCGCCGCAGGGCTCGCGCCGCTCATCGGCAAGACGCCGGAGGACGTCGAGGCCGCCGTAGAGAAGGGCGGCGGCTTCGTCTGGCTCAAGCATTTCCTCACGCAGGACGAGTACGAGGCGGTGCGCGCCTGGATGCGCAAGGAGGAGTATACGGACTGCCTCGGCTTCATCGACGAGGCGAAGCGCTACTATCCGAGCGACGCGCTCGCCGCCAACGTCGTCGGCTTCGTCGGCGCGGAGGACAAAGGCCTCGACGGCATCGAGCAGGCCTATGACAGCCTCATCAAGGGCGAGGTCACGGAGGACTTCCTCTACACGGACAGCCGCGAGCGGCCCATCCTCGACTCCATCTTCAAGCGCCATCCCTACCGGGGCAGCCGCTGCAAGACCATCGAGCTCACGCTCGACAGCTCCATGCAGTTCATCGTCGAGCAGGAGCTCGACCGCGCGATGGCGGAGAACAGCCCGCAGGGCGTGACCTGCGTCGTCATGGACCCGAAGACGGGCGACGTGCTCGCGATGGCCTCGCGGCCGAGCTACAACCCCAACCGCTACGCGGACTACCCGGCGGAGACCTGGAAGAACCGCGCCGTCTCGTTCATCTACGAGCCGGGATCGACCTTCAAGTCCGTCGTGGCGGGCGCCGCGCTGCAGGAAAGGGTCGTCTCGCCGAACCAGGTCTTCGTCGACCCGGGCTACGTCATGGTCTCCGGGCGCCGCATCCAGAACTGGAACGGCGCGAGCTTCGGCACGGTGACGTTCACGGACGTCGTGAAGCAGTCGCTCAACACGGGCTTCGCGCAGGTCGGCCTGCGCCTTGGCGCGGAGAACCTCATGAAATACGCGAAGCTCTTCGGCTTCGGCGAGCCGACGGGCATCGGCCTGCCCGGCGAGGAGGGCGGCATCCTCTTCGACCCGAAGGACATGCGCGCCTCCGACATCGCGACGACGGCCATCGGCCAGAGCATCGCTGTGACGCCGCTGCAGCTCGTGCGCGCGATGGCCGCTATCGCAAACGACGGCGTCGTGCTGAAGCCGCATATCGTGAAGTCCATCAAGAACGCGGACGGCTCCACCTACATGGAGACGCAGCGCGAGGAGGTCGGCCGCGCGCTCGAGTCCGCGACGGACAAGACGCTCGTCGGCCTCCTCGAGCAAGTCGTCGCCTCCGGCGGCGGCAAGAAAGCGGCCGTCAAAGGCTACCGCATCGCGGGCAAGACGGGCACCGCGCAGAAGATCCGCCCCGACGGCACGGGCTATATGGAGGGGCGCTACATCGCCTCGTTCTGCGGCTTCGCGCCCGTCGAGGACCCGCAGGTCGTCGTGCTCGTGCTCATCGACGATCCCGGCACGGGGAACTTCTACGGCGGCCAGATCGCGGCGCCGGTCGCGCAGCGCATCTTCGCGCAGCTCCTGCGCTACCTCAAGGTCGAGCCGTCGACCGATCCCTTCGCCGACATGGAGAAAAAGGAGCGGCAGAAGCCGCGGCCCGCGCCCGCGGCCGGCTACGAGGGCGAAGTGCCGACGGGCATGATCGTCATGCCGGACTTCTCCGGGCTCTCCATCCGCGCGGCCGCGTCCCGGGCGGCGCAGGCGGGCCTCCAGTTCGAGAGCCGCGGCTCCGGACAGGCCGTCGGCCAGAGCGTCCCGCCGAACACACTCGTCGAGCAGGGAACGCGCGTCATCGTGAGCTTCTCGCCCTGAGATGTCCGGGCTTCCCATACAGCAAAGGCCTGCCGCTGCTGCGACAGGCCTTTGCTGACGGCGGGAAGCCACTGCTTTCCGTTGTTATTTCTTGTAGAACGTGATATGGATGCCGCTCGCGAGCACCGGCTGGCCTTTGCCCTTGAGGATGACCTGTCCGGGCATCGAGCCCTCGGCGTTGAAGACGAGGGTGCAGTGGCCCTCCTCCTTGAGGTTGTTGTTCACATCGCTGCCGACGCTCATGATCGTGAACTCTGAGGATCCGACGCGGAGCTTGTCGCCCTTCTTGATCTCGCCTGCGAGCAGGCCGCCGGAGTGCTCGACCACCATATCGGAGAGATTCGGGCGGATGCCCTCGTCGAGCAGGATGACGCTCTTGTTGTTCTCGAGGAACGTGCGGGCGAGGCCGCCGATGGCCGTGATCGTGACATCGTATTTCGTTTCCATATTGTCGTATGACTCCTTTCCATCAGGCTGCGTGCACGCCGCCTGCAAGCTTTCATTTATCGGATGAAATCATAACTATTATATCATAGATTTCAGCTTTTTTGACCGCCTTCCGGCAGGATTCTTGTTCCGTATCCTGGTGATGAGAACAGAAATTTTCGCGGAAACAAGGAAAATGCCCGTGGCATCGCGTATAATAGACAAAGAGATACGAAAACGCGCCGGCGATGACCGGACTGTGGAAAGGAGCGCGGCATGGGCAAGAAGCTATCCATCCTGAAATACGGCCTGCTCGCCGCCGTCGTCCTCGGGACGGCGGGGGCGGCGGGGCATTTTGCCGCGCGCCATTATCAGGCGACGCTCGCCATCGTGCAGCAGCGGCAGGCGGCGAAGCAGGCGGTGCGGCAGGAGGCCCGGGAGGCGCGCGTCCAGCGCGAGAAAAGGGCGAAGCCCGCGCAGCCGGCGGACGCGACGGCTGCGGATACCAAGGACGGAACGGCGGAGGGCCTCACGGCGGATATGCGCGTGAAGGACATCGGCAACGGCCGCACGCTCTACAGCTACGATCCGCCGACGCAGGACGGCATCTACATCGTGCCCTACCTCGTCAAGAAGGGCGACCAGGCCATCCTCTACCTCTCCGTGCGCCATCTCGGGCAACAGTCCATCGGCTTCGTCGGCGTCGATGTGCAGACGGGCTCCTCGACGGTGTTCCAGATCCGCGCGGAGGAGCCCGTCGCGATGGAGCGCCGCGAGGGCGGCATTGTCGAGCAGTTCGACCAGCCCGTGAACGCCCGCACGCTGCAGGCGCTGCGCACCATTGGCGAGAGCTACGGCGGCGCGCATATCTCGGTGCCCATCGCGGGCGGCTCGAACGACGACCGCATGCTGACGGCGATGGAGTGCCTGCGCTGCAAGAACATGGTCGAGCTCTTCGAACTCTGGCGCCGCCGCTGAGAGGCGGCTGCGCGCAGCACGCTGCCCGGCATCGAGATGTTTGATGTGAGTTTTTGATTGATTGTGTGAGATTAACCCTTCCGTGAACTGAATTTCATAAAATGTACTTTGTGCCGCCGTGCGGGCAAAGTGCCGAAAAGCCGCGAAACTATTGAGCCCGCGGCTTTTCTGTGCTAGGATGAGACCTGTCAGAAGGAAAGATGAATGACAAAGCAGATGCAAGATTTCCCATCGGGGAATGGCATTTTCAGGAGGCAATAGCATGCAGGACAAGAAATTCTCCGTCGTCATCGCAGGCGGCGGCAGCACGTTCACGCCGGGCATTGTCATGATGCTCCTCGCGCACCAGGATCGTTTCCCGCTGCGCCAGATCAAGTTCTATGACAACGACGCCGAGCGTCAGAAGATCGTCGCGGACGCCTGCAAGATCATCATCCGCGAGCGTGCGCCGCAGATCAAGTTCCTCGCGACGACGGATCCGGAGACGGCGTTCACGGACATCGACTTCGTGCTCGCGCATATCCGCGTCGGCAAGTACGAAATGCGCTCGAAGGATGAGAAGATCCCTCTGAAGTACGGCGTGCTCGGTCAGGAGACCTGCGGCCCGGGCGGCATCGCCTACGGCATGCGCTCCATCGGCGGCGTCGTTGAGATCGTCCACTACATGGAGAAATATTCTCCGAACGCCTGGATGCTCAACTACTCGAACCCGGCGGCTATCGTTGCCGAGGCAACGCGCCGTCTCTGCCCGAACTCCCGCATCCTCAACATCTGCGACATGCCGATCGACATCGAGGGCAAGATGGCGCAGATCGCGGGTTGCGAGTCGCTGCATGACATCGAGTGGAAGTACTTCGGCCTCAACCACTTCGGCTGGTGGACGAGCATCAAGGACAAGAAGACGGGCGAGGATCTCATGCCGAAGATCCGCGACTACGTCTGGAAGCACGGCTACAACCTCAAGTACATCAAGGGCGACGCCGGTGTCCAGCACGTCGATCCGTCGTGGCAGGTCACGTTCGAGATGGTCAAGGGCTTCGCGCCGCTCGACCCGAACACGCTGCCGAACACGTATCTGAAATATTACCTCTGCCAGGACGATGTCGTGGCACATTCCGATATCAAGCACACGCGTACGGACGAGGTCATCGAGGGCCGTGAGAAGGAAGTCTTCACGGAGTGCCGCCGCATCGCCGCGGCCGGCACGGCCAAGGAAACGTCCTTCGTTGTCGATGCGCATGCTGTCTACATCGTAGACCTCGCGACGGCCATCGCCTACAACACGAAGGCCAACATGCTCCTCATCGTTCCGAACGAGGGCGCGATCGAGAACTTCGACCCGACGGCCATGGTCGAGATCCCGTGCCTCGTCGGCAGCGACGGCCCGGAGCCGCTCGTCGTCGGCAAGATCCCGCAGTTCCAGAAAGGTATGATGGAACAGCAGGTCTCCGTCGAGAAGCTCACGGTCGACGCGTGGATCGAGCACTCCTATCTCAAGCTCTGGCAGGCACTCACGCTGTCGAAGACGGTGCCGAGCGCCAAGGTGGCCAAACTCATCCTCGACGACCTCATCGAGGCCAACAAGGATTTCTGGCCGGAGCTCAAGTAATCTCGCCTCTTTCAATTTTCACTTCATATAGAACCCCCAAACTCAAAACCCGTTTCCTCTCAGGAGGAAACGGGCTCTTTTTTTGCGGGGATTGCTCTGAATGGATTCATTTTTGCGCGTGTCTTGCGCTCCGCACTGCGCGGCGCTGACTCCCTTGGCTGGAAGTGCTGGCGACCTGGAGGTCACTCTTCTTCAAGCACGCAGCGGTGGGGAACGAGCTTCATCTTCTTCTGCGCTGCGGGCAATCCGTCTGGCGTACTGTGCCAGGAAGGATCGCTGAAGTCGGGCACGGCGATCAGCTCGGGAGAGCGGTAGAGGACGCTCTTGACCTTGCCGTCCTGGTACTCCGTAATGCGGAGCGTGCCGTCAGGGAGTAAGCGGCGCACCGTCTCCGTCGAGAGATCCCCGCGCAGTTTTGTGGTCGCCTCTTCCCTGGCGCACGGCGCGGCATCGCGCAGGATACCAGCCGCGCGCGCCCGCGCCTCCTCGCGGATGCCGCTGAGGACGGAGGCGAACGACACCGCGGTTGGCACGCCGCTGCCGGTTTTCGTCATCGCGCCTATCGTCTGGGGCGCTGCGTGAACTTCCTGCATTTTCATACTACGCACTCCTTTCTCATCTGCTTACTTAGCATATCGGAGGAAAGAGGAGAGAAGTTAAGAAACCGCTTCATAGATGCGCTTGGCATATCTCAAGATTTTCACTGGCGCGTGAAATCGCGGCACCAAAAAAGCCAGACCCAAGGCCTGGCATGATATTCATGGTGGAGACGAAGGGGCTTGAACCCTCGACCTCTCGGATGCGAACCGAACGCTCTCCCAACTGAGCTACGTCCCCGTGAACAATCAATAGTATAACGCGATTGGAGAAAAGATGCAAGCCTTTTTTGAAAAAATCAGCAAGAAATTTCAGCGGCAGTGCAGCCGCATGGAACTGTTCCCTTTTGGCGGCGGGCGTTTTTGGGGCAGCGCGATGGGGAGGAGGGCGGAGATTTTGTGCGCTGCGCAGGGGGCGTGGAAGGAAATCACGGGACAAGCGGAGGAAATACGTCGCGCTCATTAATGAAATTTATCCATCTATATATGTAAGATAATGGAATTTCTCGCCGCAACAGCGTATAATAGAATTGTATCGAAGGATTTCGGCAAGAGGGGAATTCTTTGCGCGCCGGAAGGTGGCGCACAGAAGGGGAGGTAACAACGTGGAAAAACGGGAGAGTATGTGGGAGCGCTATCTGAGAAAGGGCATGAGCCGGCGCAGCTTCCTCAAGGGCTGCGTGGCGCTCACGACGCTCATGGGGCTTTCGACGGACAAGCTGTCGGAGGTCGTCGAGGCGGCGGAGACGAAGCCGCTGCCGGTGGTCGTCTGGATTCACGGCCACGAGTGCACGGGCTGCGATGAGTCGTTCATCCGCTCGGGCGCACCGCTCGCGAGCGATGTCGTGCTGTCGCAGATTGATCTTGAGTACGACCATCTGCTCAGCGCTGCGTCCGGCGAGCCGTTCGAGCAGCATCTCGAGGAGATCATGAAGAAGTACAAGGGGCAGTATATCCTCGCGGTCGAGGGCGCTGTCTGCACGGGCGATAACGGCGTCTACTGCATGTCGGGCGGCCGTCCGTTCGTGCGCACGCTGCAGGAGGCCGCGGCGGGCGCGATGGCCATCATCGCCTACGGCACCTGCGCGGTCTCGGGCGGCATCCAGAGCGCGAATCCGAACCCGACGGGCTCGGCGGGCATCAACCCGTTCGTCGGCAACACGCCGGTCGTGAATGTGCCGGGCTGCCCGCCGATCCCCGAGGTCATGACGGGCGTGATCATGCATCTCGCGCTCTTCGGCACGCTGCCGCCGCTCGACGGCGAGGGCCGTCCGAAGCAGTTCTACGGCAACCGTATCCACGATACCTGCTACCGCCGCCCGTTCTTCGACGCTGGCATGTTCGCGGAGAACTTTGACGACGCGGGCGCAAAGGCGGGCTGGTGCCTCTACAAGCTCGGCTGCCGCGGCCCGGAGACGTACAACTCCTGCGGCAACCTGCGCTGGTTCCAGGGCATGAGCTACCCGATCCAGTCGGGCGCGCCCTGCATCGGCTGCAGCAACGCGAATTTCTGGGACGATGAGCCGTTCACGAAGCGCCTGCCCGGCTACGGCAAGCTCGGCAACGCGGACAAGATCGGCCTCGCGGTCGGCGCGCTCGCGACGGCAGGCGTCGCGGCGCACGCGGCAGGCTCGATCATGCAGAAGCATAAGCGCGATCAGGCCGAGGCGGCGCAGCGCGCGAAGGATGAGCAGGACAAGGCATAAGGGAGCAGGTGGAAGATAAATGAAACATGTAGTAGTAGATCCGATCACGAGAATCGAAGGCCATCTGCGCGCGGAGGTTACGGTGGACGAGAGCGGCAAGGTCACGGACGCCGTCTCCTCCGGCACGGCCTGGCGCGGCCTCGAGCTCGTCATGCACAACCGCGATCCGCGCGATGCCTGGGCGTACATCCAGCGCATCTGCGGCGTCTGCACGACGGCGCACGCGCTCGCCTCGGTGCGTGCCGTGGAGGACGCGCTGCAGATCCGCATCCCGAAGAACGCGAACTACATCCGCAACATTATGGCGGCGACGCTGACGGTGCAGGATCATCTCGTCCATTTCTATCACCTCCACGCGCTCGACTGGGTGAGCCCCGTCGAGGCACTCGCCGCGGATACCATCGCGACGGCGAACCTCCAGAACAAGGTGCTCGAGACGTACAAGCTCCCGTTCCGCACGCCGAACGCGAGCGTGACAGAGGCTTACGAGCACGATTTCCCCGCGGCGACGCCGCAGTATTTCGCCGAGATCCAGGGCAAGGTCAAGGCCATCGTCGAGAGCGGCCAGCTCGGCATCTTCGCCGCGAACTGGTGGGATCACCCGGACTACAAGCTGCTGCCGCCTGAGGTGCATCTCATGGCGGTCGCGCACTACCTCGAGATGCTCGACAAGCAGCGCGAGCTCGTGACGCCGCACGTCATCTTCGGCGGCAAGAACCCGCATCCGCACTATGTCGTCGGCGGCATGCCGTGCTCCATCTCCATGACGGACGGCAACGCGCCCGTGAACGCGGCGCGTCTCTCCATCGTCGACCGCGCGATCAACATGGGCCGCACGCTCGTCAACAACTACTATCTGCCGGATCTGCTCGCCATCGGCACGGCCTACGTCAAGGCGGGCCGCGTCGACGGCGGCGGCCTCGCGGGCGAGCGCGTGCTCGCCTACGGCTCCTATCCGCTCGAGCCGAACAAGGGCACGACGAACGGCGATTTCTTCAATAATCTGCTCGTGCGCTGCAACGGCGTCGTCGAGAACTTCAAGGGCGGCGCGAAGAGCGCGAAATTCACGGAGATCGCAGCGGAGGATATCACAGACCCCGCGGTCTTCACCGAGGGCGTCGAGCACTCTTGGTACACGTATCCCGACGAGCAGCAGGACGCGGATCTCCATCCGTGGTCTGGCGTGACGAACGCGCAGTACACGGGCCCGAAGGTCGGCACGGCGACCGAGTGGAAGGAGCTCAACGAGCAGGGCAAATACTCCTGGCTCAAGACGCCGAAATGGCGCGGCAAGCTCTGCGAGGTCGGCCCGCTCGCGCGCTATATCATCATCTACACGAAGGCGCAGCAGGGCCTGCTCGCCGCGCCGACCTGGGCGGAGCAGATGATGCTCGACCAGATCGACGCCGTCTCGAAGGTGCTCGGCCTCGCGCCTGAGGTCTGGCTGCCGACGATGGTCGGCCGCACGGCCGCGCGCGGCCTCGACTGCCAGCTCGATGCCGAGATCAATAAATTCTTCTTCGACAAGCTCATCGCGAACGTTAAGTCTGGCGATACCGAGGTCGTCAACAACGAGCACTGGAACCCGGACACCTGGCCGCAGAAATGCAAGGGCGTCGGCCTCTACGAGGCGCCGCGCGGCGGCCTCGCGCACTGGGTCACGATCAAGAACGACAAGGTCGATAACTACCAGTGCGTCGTGCCGACGACGTGGAACGCCTGCCCGCGCGACGACAAGGCGGGCCACGGCGCCTACGAGCGCGCGATGATGGACACGCATGTCGCCATCCCCGACAAGCCGCTCGAGATCGTCAAGGTCATCCGCTCCTTCGACCCCTGCATGGCATGCGCGACGCACATGTTCAACGCCGAAGGCGAAAAGATCAGCGTCGTGACGACGGATCCCACCTCCGGCACGCATGTCGAGCCGCGCAAGTGAGAAAGGAGCTGTCTCATGGCAGAAATTCATCAGATGAAGGAAGTCCGGCGCAAGGAGTTCTATCTCTTCAGCCCCTTCCTGCGCGTCTTCCACTGGATCATGGTCACGATGATCCTCGTGCTCTTCGGCACGGGCATCATCATCGCGACGCCGTTGCAGTCGATGAACCTCGAGCCGGCGTATTCGACGACGTACATCGACCTCGTGCGCGACATCCATTTCGTCGCGGCGTTCGTCTTCTGCGCCTCGTTCGTGCTGCGCATCTACGGCTTCATCATCAACCGCGGCGACCGGTTGTTCCCGCGGTTCTGGAAAGGCTATTTCTACGCGCAGACGCTCGACGTCATCAAGCACTACATGCTCGTGCAGCCGAACCACCAGTCGTTCCTCAGGAACCCGCTCGCGCGCATGTCGTACCTCATGCTCTACGGCCTCGTCGCCGTCGAGATCTGCACGGGCTTCGCGATGTACTACATGACGGAGCCTGAGAGCTACGTCGCACGTGCGTTCGCCTGGGTGAACGTTGTCTGCGGCAACGAGATGGTGACGCACCTCGTGCACCACTACGTCGCCTGGGGCATCATCCTCTTCGCCATCGGCCATCTCTACATGGTCATCCGCTCGGAGTTCATGGAGGGCGAGTCCGAGGTATCGAGTATGTTCTCGGGCAGCAAGTTCCTCGTGCACTACCCGGCGGACGCCGGCGATGTCGATCCCGACGCGGAAAAGGCATGATCGCGAGAGGTCATGCGGCATTTGCTGCGAGGGCGATGCACGGCGTCCGCAGAGGAGACGTTTGTGCGTTGCGTTTTTAGAACATTGGAGGAGGTCTTTCCATGTGTAAGGAATGCGGCTGCGGCGAGACGAACGGCAACACGCGCCTGCAGTTCACGGTCACCGGCTATACGGACGAGAGCGCGAAGGACGTCGAGCGCGCGCTCTTCGGCCTGCCGGGCGTGCTGTTCGTCCACATTCATGCGCACGACGGCGCGACGACCGTCGATTACAGCCCGAAAAAGACGAAGCTCACGGACATCCTGGGCGTATTTTCAAAGCGCGGCCTCGAGGCGGCGCTCTGAGAAGCCTGAGGCTGGCTTCCCATCATCCGTGTGACGGAGAGAGGCTGACGCACGAGTGGCTGCACTCCTGCGCGGCCTCTTTTCTTGTGGGTGACGCAGAACGGCGATGCGAGCGGGGGACATACTGCCCGCAGCGCGCTGCGCACTGGTTCTATGCGGGCAGGCGCCCGGGAGGTGAGGAAATGCACGAAATGTCGATTGCCGAGGGCATCTATGACATCGTCCGCGACTACGCGGAGCAGAACCACGCGACGAAGGTCCGCGAGGTCGGTCTGCTGCTCGGCGAGATGGCGGGCGTCGAGCAGGAGTCGCTCGCGTTCTCCTGGCGCGTCCTCACGCAGGGCACGCCCGCGGAGGGCGCCGCGCTCAAGATCCGCAGCGTGCCGCTCATCGGCCGCTGCTCGAAATGCGGCAAGGAGTTCCACATCGAGCACTATGACTTCTGGTGCCCGGAGTGCAAGGACGGCGTGCTCAAGACCATCTCGGGACGTGAGATGCAGGTAGAATATCTGGAGGTAGACTAGACTTGGAAATCAAGGTCATCAAGAACATCCTCGGCGAGAACGACCGCTACGCGGCGGAGAACCGCGCGCTCTTTCAGGCGAAGGGCGTTTTCGTCGTCAATTTCATGGGCTCGCCGGGCGCGGGCAAGACATCCGTGCTCGAAAAGACGATGGAGCGGATGCGGGGCGAGCTCTCGATGGCGGTCATCGAGGGCGACCTCTTCACGAGCAAGGACGCGGAGCGCATCGACCGCCACGGCGTGCCCGTCATTCAGATCAATACGGCGGGCGGCTGCCACCTCGACGCGAACATGGTGCAGAAGACCGTGCGGGAGATGGATCTTTCAGCGCTCGACCTGCTCGTCGTCGAGAACGTCGGCAACCTCGTCTGTCCCGCGGAGTTCGCGCTCGGCGAGGACGCGCGCGCCGTCGTGCTCTCCGTGACGGAGGGCGATGACAAGCCGATGAAATATCCGCTCATGTTCAAGGAGAGCGAGATCGCCCTCATCAACAAGATCGACCTTGCGCCCTACTGCAATTTCGATATCAAGAGTGCGCGCGGCGACATCTCCATGCTCCATCCGGGCATCGAGATCGCCGAGCTCTCCTGCACGACGGGCGAGGGCGTAGACGCCTGGTGCGACTGGCTGCGCCGCGGCGTCGCCGCGAAGAAAGCGGCCTGCGGAGGTGCGCGCGATGGCAGATGAGAGCGGACTCTTCGCCGCCGAGACGACCGTCCTCGGCGTCGGCAACGTCATCCTGCGCGACGAGGGCTTCGGCGTGCGCGTCGCGGAGTACCTCGATACGCACTATGACTTCCCCGAGAGCGTGCAGGTCGTTGACGGCGGCACGCTCGGCATCGAGCTCACGCAGTTCGTGACGGGCACGCGCCGCCTGCTCGTCATCGACTCCATCAACGGGCACGCGGCACCGGGCACGGTCTTCCGCTTCGAGGGCGACGCGGTCATGGAGCATTTCCAGGACAAGATCTCGGCGCACGAGGTCGGCATCCAGGACGTGCTCGCGCTCCTCGCCGTGACGGGGAAGAAGATCCCCGAGGTCGTCGTCATCGGCGCGCAGCCCTACGACGTCGAGGCGGGCGTCGAGCTCTCCGAGAAAATGCGCGCGCTCGTGCCGGAGATGGCGCAGTGCGCGCTCGCGGAGCTCGCCGCCTGGGGCATCGAGCCCGCGGAGAAGTGCGGCGGCAGCGTCGACTACACGGCCGTCGCCGAGGCGGCCGCGCGGGAAAGAGAAGGATAGGAAATGCTGGGAAAGCCTGCGAAAGGAGGCCTTTTTCCGGCCGCTTGACCATACATCAGGAGGAATCGGATATGTGTCTGGCAGTACCTGCCAAAATCATAGCAATCAAGGACGCGCTCGCGAAGGTCGAGCTCGGCGGCGTGACGAAAGACATCTCGCTCATGCTGCTGCCCGAGGCGAAATGCGGCGACTACGTGCTCGTGCACGCGGGCTTCGCGATGCAGATCGTCGACGAGCGCGAGGCCGAGGAGACGAACGCGCTGCTCGCGGAGATGCACGGCGCGCCGCGCACCGTGGAGGCGCTCTCGTGACGCGCGCGGAGGAGCGGGCGGCGGCACAGGAGCTGCTCGCGGAGATCGAGCGCCAGAGCGTGCGGGCGGGGCGGCCGCTGCGCTTCATGGAGGTCTGCGGCACGCACACCGTCTCCATCTTCCGCGCGGGATTGCGCCAGATGCTCCCCGCGGGTGTCGCGCTCGTCTCCGGCCCCGGCTGTCCCGTCTGCGTGACGCCGGACGACTACATGGACAAGGCCATCGCCTACGCCGCGCGCGAGGATGTCATCCTCGCGACGTTCGGCGACATGCTCAAGGTCCCGGGCTCCGCCTCGAGCCTCGCAGAGGCCGAGGCGGAGGGCGCAGACATCCGCATCGTCTACTCGCCGCTCGACGCGCTCGCGATCGCGCGGGAGAACCCGGAGAAGAAAGTCGTCTTCCTCGCGGTCGGCTTTGAGACGACCGCGCCCACGGCCGCGGCGCTCGTGCTCGCGGCCAAGGGCGCGGGCGTGAAGAATCTCTTCCTGCTCTCCGCGCAGAAGCTCGTGCCGCCCGCGCTGCGCGCGCTTATGGACGACCCCGCCGTGCGCGTCGACGGCTTTTTGCTGCCGGGTCATGTCGCCGTCGTCACGGGCACGGACATCTTCTCCTTTGTCGCGGCGGACTACCATCTGCCCGGCGTCGTCGCGGGCTTTTCGCCGCTCGCCATCCTGCGCGCGCTCACGCGTCTTGTGCAGCAGGCGGCGGCAGGCGAGGCGCGCATCGAGAACGAGTACGAGAGCGTCGTGCGCCGCGAGGGGAGCCGCGAGGCCCAGCGCTTCATGCGCCTCGTCTACGAACCCGTGGACGCGCGCTGGCGCGGCATCGGCATCATCCCGCGCTCGGGGCTGCGCATGCGCGACGCCTTCGCCGTCTACGACATCGAGCGCGTGCTGCCCCTCGAGGTTCCGGAGCCGCGCACGCGCCCCGGTTGCCGCTGCGGCGAGGTGCTGCGCGGCATCGTCACGCCGCCGGAGTGTCCTCTTTTCGGCAAGGCCTGCGTGCCGACGCACGCCGTCGGCCCCTGCATGGTCTCTGTCGAGGGCGTCTGCGCGGCCTGGTACAAATACGGACAGGGGAGGTTCGTCTATGGCAAATGAAAAAATCACCCTCGCGCACGGCGCGGGCGGCAAGATGAGCGCCGCGCTCATGCGGGATGTCATCCTGCCGGCCTTTGACAATCCCGTGCTCGACGTGCTCCACGACGGGGCGAAGCTCGCGACGAGCGGCCGCCTCGCCTTTACGACCGACTCCTACGTCGTGCGCCCGCTCTTCTTCGCGGGCGGCAATATCGGGAAGATCGCCGTCTGCGGCACCGTCAATGACCTTGCGATGACGGGCGCTGTGCCGCGCTACCTCTCGTGCGGACTCATCCTCGAGGAGGGATTCCCCGTCGAGGATCTCCGGCGCATCGTGCGCACCATGCGCGAGACGGCGGACGCTGCGGGCGTCGCCATCGTTACGGGCGACACGAAGGTCGTCGAGCACGGCAAGGCCGACGGCATCTTCATCAACACGGCGGGCGTCGGCGAGCTCATCGCGGGCATCGACATCGCGCCGCAGAACGTGCGCCCGGGCATGAAGGTCCTGCTCTCCGGCTGCATCGGCGACCACGCGGCCGCCATCCTCGCGGGGCGGCACGGGCTCGAGATCCCCGAGAGCCTCACGAGCGACTGCGCCCCGCTCGCGGGCCTCACACAGGCCGTCCTTGCCGCCGCGCCCCATACCGCCGTCCTGCGCGATCCCACGCGCGGCGGCGTTGCGGCCGTCCTCAACGAGATCGCCGCAGCCGCGCAGGTCGGCGTCCTCATCGACGAGGACGCCCTGCCCATCCGCGACGCTGTGCGCGGCATCTGCGACATGCTCGGCTTTGACCCGCTCGACCTCGCGAACGAGGGCAAATGCATCGCCTTCGTCCCCGCGGCAGAGGCCGACGCCGCGCTCGCCGCCATGCGTGCGCACCCCTACGGCAAAGACGCGTGCCTTATCGGCGAGACCACCGAGGAGGCTCCCGGCCAGGTCGGCCTGCGCACCGCCCTCGGCGGCATCCGCATCGTCGATCTCCCGCTCGGGAGTCTCGTGCCGCGTATCTGCTAAGCGATACGCTGAAACCGCTGCGCGCTCAGTCCTGCAGCGAAAGACATCAAAACGGCTGTCAGATGAACCGCCCGCCTTATGGCAGGCAGTCATCTGACAGCCGTTTCCTTTCCCGCGTCCGTCGCGGGCGAGTTCTGGCTTTCGGCCGTATGTTTTCGGTGTATTCTCAGGTGAGAGACTTTCTGCGGTCGCTTCCCTCGATCCCCAACTCAGTGAGGAGATGCTGCCGATAGGAAGCATCCGACGAGGCGCGTGCGAGATCATCGTATCGCTTCTCTGCCAGCAAGGCGCGGTTCAGGGCCGCGAGGGTATCCATTCCCTTTTTCTGCCCCTCAGCAAGTCCTTCTCTGCGTCCTTCTCTGCGTCCTTCTTTGCGTCCTTCCCTGTGTCCTACTTCGCGTCCTTCCTTACGTCCCTCTTCTCTTCCGAGGCGACGGTTGCCGAGGACGTCGTTGTTATAGTCGAGGATGGCGGACTCCCTCGCGAGGTATTCCTGATAGGACTTGTCATTCATCACATAGCACTCCGAGGCCGTCATCGCCTCCTTGATGGCCGGTGAGCTCATCGCGAGTTCCTCCTTTCCCTCCTTGTCGAGCTGGTTCGCGAAATACGCCAGCCAGCGCTCGACGCGCGACATCTTTTTGATTTCCTTCGATTGATACTTCGGAATCTCGAGGAAATGCAGCTCGAGATCATCCGTAAGCTGATGGTGCGTCTCCGGGTTCATGATGACGTATTTCGCGTGCGGATTCTCCTGCGGCAGGAAGTTGTAGCGCAGGATGTTGATGGAAATGGCTGGCTTGAGCTGGCCGTAGCCCTCACCCGCCTTGAGCGCGTCGAAATGCAGGTACATGTGCGCCCAGTAGAAAAGCGTCCGCTTCTCCATGTTCAGGTGGTTGACGACCTGCATCTCGATGTCGACGCGCGTGCCATCGTTTAGGATACCGAACACATCGAGGCGGCCGAGCTTCTCCGACTCGCGCAGCGGCGCGAACTCCACGTTCCGGTACTCCAGGTCGATGAACGCCGCGTCACCCTCGCGGCCGAGTACGTCATTGATGAACGCGAGCGTCACGTTCTTGCGCTCCGGCCGGCCAAAGACAAATTTGAGGAAGCGCTGATTAAATGAAGTGCTCCGGATTTACGTGGATGCGCTGTATCTCGCTAGGAGACAAACCGCAGGCGTAGCCGAAGCTACGCTGAGGTTGGCAGGGCGACGAGAGGACAGCGCAGACGCGTGAAGACGGAGTGCTGAATTAATCAGTGCTTCCTTAACGACAAGAGCTACGGCCTCATCAAATGGAAGCAGATGATGCAGTACGGCGAATCTCTTTATGTGGATTTTGACAATCCGGATTTCGTCAAATTCGCAGAGAGCATGGGGGCGATTGGTTGGCGCGTCGAGCGGACGGAGGAACTTCGCCCGATGCTCGAGCGCGCGTTCCAGCAGGAAAAGCCTGTCATCATTGACTGTCCGATTGACTACGGGGAGAATATGAAACTCACGGAGCGACTGAAGCACCTCATGCAAGAACTTTGAGGAACGAATGCAGTTGCTCATGGCGCAGCGTGATGGCGAGAGAAATTTGCGCGATGCTTGAAATGTGAGGAGACGGCTGGAAAGAGGTGTCTCCTTTTATTGTAAGGGCGATGCACAATGTCCACGAAGTGGACGTTTGTGCATGTAGCTTTGCGTGGTGTTCATCGTATGACAGGCAAAAAGCGCCCCTGAAAAGACGGAGATGTCTTATTCAGGGGCGGTGAGGGATTGTGCGATTGTATCAACCCTTTGCAGGCGCGCTGAACGCGTGCGCCGCGTCGGGGAACGCGCCGGACTTGACTTCGCGGTCGTAGGCGGCGAAGGCTTCTTTCATCTCTTTGCCGAGCTCCGCGAAGTGCTTGACGAATTTCGGCGTGTAGTCGCTGAACATGCCGAGCATGTCCATGTAGACGAGGATCTGCCCGTCGCAGGTGTCGCCCGCGCCGATGCCGATGGTCGGGATGGAGAGCTCTTTCGTGATGCGGGCGGCGAGATCCGCGGGGATGCACTCGAGGACGACGGCGAAGGCGCCCGCGCGCTCGACGGCTTTCGCGTCCGCGAGGAGCTTTTGGGCGGCGTCTTCGCTCTTTCCCTGGACGCGGTTGCCGCCGAAGGCGTTGACGGACTGCGGCGTCATGCCGAGATGGGCCATGACGGGGATGCCGGCGGCGGTGATGGCGTCGATCTGCGCGCAGACGGCCGCGCCGCCCTCGAGCTTCACGGCGTTCGCGCGGCCCTCCTTCATGAGGCGGCCGGCGTTCTCGACCGCCTGGGAGGCGGAGACCTGGTAGGACATGAATGGCATGTCGATGACGACCATCGTGTCGTGGCAGGCGCGCGCGACGGCGCGGCCGTAGGTGATCATGTCCTCCATCGTGACGGAGAGGGTGTCTGGGTAGCCGAGCATGACGTTGCCGAGCGAGTCGCCGACGAGGATGGCGTTGATGCCCGCGGCCTCCTCGAGCTTGGCGGTCGTGTAGTCGTAGCAGGTCAGCATGGAGATTTTCTCGCCGGCGGCTTTCATCTTGGCGAATGTCTTGACGGTGTTTTTCATTGGACTCATCCTTTCCCGAGACGGCGTGCCGTCTCTGCTTCGAGAAATTCCTTGATGGACGAGTCATCGCGCTCCGGATGGCGTGCGCCTGCGAGCGGCAGGAGCTTCGCGGTGAGGAGGAGGTAGAGGAACTGATCCTCGCGCGTGTCGAGCGAGGCGAGGTGGGCGCGCAGCGTGCCGAGGTCGCCGCGCTCGACGGGGCCCGTCAGAGCGTCCCTCGCGCCCGCGGCCGCGACGCTGCGGGCGTTGCCGAGAAAGAGCGGGGCGAGCGCCGCGTGCGCGGCAGCCTCGGAGAAGCCGCACTGCGCGAGCAGCGTCTCGCCCGCGGCGAAGAGCGCGCAGACGAGGTTGCTCACGGTCGCGGCGGCGAGGTGGTAGCGTGCCTTGTCCTCCCCTTGGATGATCTGCACGTGGAGCCCTGCCCGCTCGAGCAGGCTGCGCAGCGCAGATCGCCTCTCTTCCGGCCCTTCCAGGGTAAAAAAACAATCCGCCAGCTCGCGATAGGACCGGTAGCGGTCGCTGATGGCGAGCAGCGGATGAACGGAAAAGCCAGAGGCTCCTTTTTGCTCGATGCCTGGGAAAGCGGCGGCTGCTGTGAGCGCGCCGCTTGCGTGGCAGAAAATCTTTCCCCGGATATCCCCGCGGGCGAGCGCCTCGTAGGTGGGGCGGATGCTCCCGTCGGGGACGGTGAGGAACAGCACATCGCTCTTCGAGAGGACGCCTGCGGCGTCCTCGTAGACATTCGATGAGGTGAACGCGGCGGCTTCGCGCGCGGATCGGATGCTGCGGCTGTAATAGCCTGTAACTTCGATGCCATGCGCGCGGAAATATTTGCCGAGGGTGAAACCGGCCTTGCCTGCGCCGATGAAACCAATGTTCATACACATCACTCCTTTCGTGATGTGCTGCTCCGGGGGAGAAAAATAGTACAGTTTCCTTCGCGGAATACCGTCCATCCTTATTAGCCTAGCACAGGGCAGGGGGCGCGTCAATGAGGAAGCGCGGCTTCGTATGGACAGTATATCCCCAGGCGCAGCGCGCTTGGCGGGGCGTGCTTCCGGCGGGCGCAGGATGCCCGCGAAATGGAGGCTTGCGCGCTGCGCATTGCATGATGCGGGGCGGCGGCCTCCTCTTTTGCGGCAGCGCCTGCTGTGCTATAATGAGCTTGTTTGGATTTGAACTTGCTTTGACTTGTTAGGAGCGATGCGGTATGTATACTCTTCCGAATGATGGTTATATGGGCAAATTTCCCGAGATTGACGCGGAGGCGTTTGTGGCGCCGGGCGCGGTGGTTCTCGGCGATGTGAAGATCGCGAAGTACGCGAGTCTCTGGCCGGGCGCGGTCGTGCGCGGCGATGTGAGCTATATCCGCATCGGCGAGGCGTCGAATGTCCAGGATGTCGCCTGCCTGCATGTCGCGGATGAGGGGCCGTGCATCATCGGTGACTATGTGACGATCGGCCACGGCGCCATCGTGCATGCCTGCACGGTAGGAGACAACGTGCTCATCGGCATGAACGCGACGGTGCTCACGGGCGCGAAGATCGGCAGCGGCTCGATCATCGCGGCGGGCGCGCTCGTCAAGGAGAACGCGGTCATCCCGCCGAACTCGCTCGTCGTCGGCGTGCCGGGCGAGGTGAAGAAGCAGATCAACCGCGTCGAGGCCATCCACGCGCAGGCGGTCAAGTACAAGACGGCCTGGGCGCTCGGCTACGGCGTCGCGCCGCATATCGGCGGCGAGCTCTATCACGGCGAGCAGATTGTCTGAGCGGCAGGCGCCGCCTGGGTGCGGCTGCGGAGAAAAGAGAAAGGTGGAGCAAGATGGAAGAACGGGCAGAGAAAGCCGTCGCCTTGATGAAAGGCGGCTATAATTGCGCACAGGCGGTGGCCTGTGCCTTTGCCGAGGAGGCAGGTGCGGACAAAGCGACGATCTTCCGCATCGCGGAGGGCTTCGGCTCCGGCATGGGAACCATGCAGGGCGTCTGCGGCGCGCTCGTGGGGGCCGTCATGCTCGCGGGCCTCTCGCGCAGCACGGCGCATCTCGAGCACCCGGACTCGAAGCCGCAGACCGCGGCGCTCGCGCGCACGCTCATGAAGGCATTCGAGCAGGAGGCAGGCGCCATCTACTGCAAGGATCTCAAGGGCGTGGCGACGGGAAAGCCGCTGCTCTCCTGCCACGACTGCGTGCGCCTCGCCTGCCGGCTCGCGGCGCGAGAGGTCTTTCCGGGGAAAGCGTAACGGTGCAGTGGCAGGCGGGCGCGTGGAGTTTTGTGGAGCAGTTTGGCTGTTTGGTGCCTGCTTCAGGGGGAATCCTATCAGGAAATATTCTTTAGGGAACCGCTGATTAAATGAGGTGCTCCGGATTTACGTGGATGCGCTGTATCTTTCTAGGAGACAAACCGCAGGCGTA
>CAKPXP010000009.1 GCA_934202005.1 uncultured Selenomonas sp.
CACAGTAGTTAAGCATCCAGAGGCCGAAAGTACTTGCCTGGTGACGGGCTGGGAGGATAGGAAGTTGCCGGTTCGATCTAGTGGTGATGGCTATGTGGTTCCACCTGTTCCCATACCGAACACAGTAGTTAAGCACATATACGCCGAAAGTACTTGCCTGGTGACGGGCTGGGAGGATAGGAAGCCGCTAGTTAGAAGGTCATGCAGCGTTGGCTGCATGGCTTTTTTATTTACTTGGGGAGTACACGCCGTTCCTTCTATTTGCTTTCCTTCGCCTATGGTAGCGTGGGCACGAATTGCCTTTTGCTGTAAAATATGCTAGGATGAAGGCAAGCAAATCTAGATAACACCGCTTGGCGGGTTATACTTTTCGGGAGTTTCTGGGTATGGAATCTGCCGCCTGTATCAAGAGAACGGGACGGCGCTTTTTCTTGTGCCTGCGAGGGATGAGTATGCGCCTGCGGCTTTTGCCGCAGGCCTTTTATCTATATTTGCGAGGTGATATTTGAATAGGCAGGTCACAGGGGCTGCCAGGAGAAAAGGGGTCTTTCCATGAGTCTGAAGGTCATGACGACAGTTGCGGAAGTACAGGCGTACAGCAAGGAGATGAAAGCGGCGGGCAAGCGCATCGGTCTCTGCCCGACGATGGGAGCGCTGCATGAGGGACACATGACGCTTTGCCGCGCGGCGCGCGCGTCGTGCGATGTGGTCATCGCGTCGGTGTTCGTGAATCCCGTGCAGTTCGGTCCGAATGAAGATTATGAGAAGTATCCGCGCCAGTTTGCGGCGGATTGCGAGAAGCTCGAGGCGGAGGGCGTCGACGCGGTCTTTCATCCAGCGCCTGAAGAGATGTATCCTGCGGGATACGGCACGTATGTAAATGTGGAGTCTGATATCACGAAGGTGCTCTGCGGCGCGCGCCGTCCCGGTCATTTCCGCGGCGTGGCGACGGTGGTGACGAAGCTCATGAATCTCACGCGCGCCGACCGCGCGTTTTTCGGGCAGAAGGATGCGCAGCAGGTCGCGGTCGTGCGTCGCTTCGTGGCTGATCTCAATCTGCCCGTGGAGGTCGTGATGGTGCCGATCTGCCGCGAGGAGAGTGGCCTTGCGCGCAGCTCGCGCAACGTCTATCTCTCGTCTGCGGAGCGCGAGGCGGCGCTCGTGCTCTCGCGCAGCCTGCGCAAGGCAAAGGCTGCTTTCGACGGCGGGGAGCGCTCGGCGGAGCAACTGAAGGAGATCACGCGTGCAGAGCTCGCGACGGAGCCACTCGCGCGTGTGGATTACGTGGATCTCTATACATTTCCCGCGCTGCAGCCGGTCGCGGAAGTCACGGAGATGTCGCTGCTCGCCATCGCCGTCTACATCGGCAAGACGCGTCTCATCGACAATGTGATTTTCACGTCGTCGGCGGAGAAAGGAGCGGCGAAATGATGCTCTCGATGCTCAAGGGGAAGATTCACTGCGCGACGGTGACGGAGGCCAATCTCGCCTATATGGGCAGCATCACGATCGACGAGGCGCTCATGGAGGCTGCGGGCATTCTTGCAAACGAGCGCGTACAGGTCGTGGACAACAACAACGGCGCGCGTCTCGAGACGTATGTGATCCCGGGGCCGCGCGCCTCGGGCGTCATCTGCCTCAACGGCGCGGCGGCGCGGCTCGCACAGCCGGGGGATATCGTCATCATCATGGCGTACGCGCTCTTCACGCAGGAGGAGGCGGCGGCCAATCGTCCGACGGTCGTGCTCGTGGATGAGAAAAACCGCGTGCGCGAGGTGCGCCATCTCGAGGTGCACGGCACGCGCGCCTGAGCGAGTCGTGTCTGCAAGGTCAGGTCCGATGGGGCCTGGCCTTTTTGTTGTGCCGATGCGTGCGAGGTGTCGCATTCTGGCAAGGAGATTTTGAAACGCGTAGCGCTTCGTTCCATTTTGCGTAGCATGACGGGCGCATGTGCTGCGTATTTCAGCAGCAGTTTCTTGACCTTTTTCCCCTTGTCCGCTAAGATGGGGAAAGAATGGTTCATTGGGAGAAAGGATGACGGTATGGAACAGAAATATAAGATGATCGCGCTCGATCTAGACGGTACGCTCAACAATGACGCGAAGGAAATCACGCCGAAAACGCGCGAGGCGCTGCTCAAGGTACAGGCGCAGGGCGTGACGGTGGTGCTCGCCTCGGGCCGCCAGGCGCCTGGCCTCCAGCGCGAGGCGGAGGCACTCGACCTCGCGAAGCATCACGGTCTCTTGCTCTCGTACAACGGCGGGCGCATCGAGGATGCGACGACGCACGAGATCCTTTTCGACAAGAGCCTGCCGAACGCGCTCGCCGTGCGGTTCCTGCGCCATCTCGAGAAGTTCTCTGTCTCGCCGATCGTCGACAACGGCAAGGCGATCCTCACGACCTGCGCCTATAACTACAAGGTGCAGGACGAGAGTCGCAACAACAACATGGCGGTGGAGATCGTCGATAACATTGCGGACGCTGTCGAGGCGCAGGGCGTCTCCCCGGCGAAGATCCTCACGGCCGCGCAGAACGAGACACTCGTGCCGCTCCTGCCCTACATCCGCGAGGGCTTCACGGAGGAGATGGATTTCGTGCAGAGCGCGCCGTGGTTCTACGAGGGCACGGCGAAGGGCGTCTCGAAGTCGGAGTCGCTGCGCCGCGTCTGCGAGCGCCTTGGCATCGCGCCCGCTGAGGTCATGGCGTTCGGCGACGCGCAGAACGATATGAGCATGCTCGACTTCGCGGGCTACGGCGTCGCGATGGGCAACGCCTGCGCGGAGCTCAAGGCGATGGCGGACGAGGTCACGCTGAGCAACAATGAGGACGGCATCGCCGTGTCGCTCGCGAAGCATTTCGGTGTTTGAGATGGAGCGGGAAAGGGAAAAGATGGAAAACGCGGCGGGGACGCACCGCCGCCGCGTCCATTACAGCGGCAAGTATCCGCGCCGCTTCGAGGAGAAGTACAAGGAGCAGCAGCCGGAGAAGTACGGCGCGGAGATCGCGCATGTCATCGCAAAGGGGAACACGCCCGCAGGCATGCACATCCCCATCATGGTGGAGGAGATCCTCGCGGTGCTCGCGATCAAGCCCGGAGAGCGCGGCTTCGACGCGACGCTCGGCTACGGCGGGCACACGCGCGCGATGCTCGAAAAACTCGCGGGGCAGGGGCATCTTTACAGCGGTGATGTCGATCCCCTCGAGTCGGCAAAGACGGTTGCGCGCCTGCGCGCACAGGGGTACGGGGAGGACGTCTGGTCGTTCCGGCCGATGAATTTCTGCGCGATCGACACGCTCGCGGCGGAAGTCGGCCCGTTCGACTTCGTGCTCGCAGATCTCGGCGTCTCCTCCATGCAGCTCGACGATCCCGCGCGCGGCTTCACCTACAAGGAGGACGGCCCGCTCGACCTGCGGCTCAACCCCGCGGCCGGCATCTCTGCCGCCGAGCGGCTCGCGGAGATGGCGCGCGAGGAGATCGAGGGCATGCTCATAGAGAACGCCGACGAGCCGTACGCGGCGGAGATCGCGCGGGAGATCGCGGCCGAGGAGCGTCGCGGCAACCGCATCGAGACGACGCGCGCGCTCCATGAGGCCGTGGCGCACGCGCTCGCGGCGCGCGTCCATTTCCCCAAGGGCACGACGCCTGAGGAAAAGCGGCTCGCTGTGAAGAAGAGCAGCGCCCGCGTGTTCCAGGCGCTGCGCATCGACGTGAACCACGAGTACGAGGTGCTCTATGAGTTCATGGAGAAACTGCCGGACGCGCTCGCGCCCGGCGGCCGTGCGGCCATTCTCACGTTCCACTCCGGAGAGGACCGCATCGTCAAGAAAGCGTTCCAGGCGTATCATCGCGCGGGCGTCTACCGCGCCATCGCGCCGCATGTCATCCGTCCGAGCCGCGAGGAGTGCTACCGTAACAGCCGCGCCCACTCGACGAAACTGCGCTGGGCGGTGAAGGCCTAGCGGCAGGCAGCATGTGCCGCGCGCAAAGATACGCGCACTAGGGAAGCACTGATTAATTCAGCACTCCGTCTTCACGCGTCTGCACTGTCCTCTCGTCGCCCTCGACCATCTTCAGCGTAGCTTTGGCTACGCCTGCGGTTTGTCTCCGAAGAGTACAGCGCATCCACGTAAATCCGGAGCACTTCATTTAATCAGCGCTTCCTAGAGGAAAGACAGGAATACCGACAGGAAAACGCCCGTCACGGCAGGAAGTGCCGTGACGGGCGTTTTCTATGGGGAAATGGCGCGGACGCTCAGAACCAGATACGAACGATAAAGAGCGCGAGGCCGAGCAGCACGAAGGAGCAGATGGTGGCCGACGCGAGCGGGCGGAAACCCTCGCGCAGGATCACGCCGAAGTTGACGTTGAGCCCGAGCGCCGCCATCGCCATGCCGAGCAGGAGATAGGCAAGCTGGACAAAGGAGGGGATGGCGGCGGCGAGTACGGGGAGGTAGCTGCCGAGTGCGCTCGCGAGCAGGAAGCCGCCCATGAACCAGGGAATGGGCACGGAGAAGCCCGCCTCCGCATCCCTGTGGCGGCGTGCCTCGATGAGGCCGATGATGACGGCGACGGGCGCGAGCAGCAGGACGCGGGAGAGCTTCGCGATGATGGCGCTGTCCGTGCCCGCCATGCCCGCACTGCCGCCGGCGGCGACGGCATGGGCGATCTCATGCAGGCTGAGTCCCGCGAGCACGCCGAACTGCTCGGGAGAGAAGCCGAGGACGGGCTGGAGGCCGACCTCGATGAGCGTGAAGACCGTGCCGAGGATCGCGACGATGGCGACGGCGAGCACGGACTCGTCCGTCTTTGAACGCACGGCGCTCGAGACGCCCATGACAGCCGCCGCGCCGCAGATGCTGCAGCCGCAGGCCGTGAGGAGCGCGAGCGTATGGCGCACGTGGAAGAGTCGTGCGACGATGTAGTTCAGCGTGATCATGACCGCGACGACGATGACGGCGGCCGTGAGGCTGTGAAGGCCCGCGCTCATGAGAATGACGAGGTTGAGCTTGAATCCGAGCAGGATGATGCCGGCGCGCAGGAACTTATTCGCGATGAATGGCGTGCTCCGCTGCGCAGCGTGCGTGAGCGGGCGCACGAATTGCAGCGCCATGCCGAGGAGCAGCGCGAGGACGAGCTGGCCGATGAGGGAAAAGCCCGGCAGCTTCGCGAGCGCGTAGCCGGCGAGCGAGCAGAGCAGCGTGACCAGGAAGCCGACGCCGAGGCGCGGGATGCCGCGCAGGGAAATCATAGATGTCATGGATGTTCCTCCTTTAAGAACCACGGAATGAATCAGTGATTCCTTTCTTGTCTGTCGATACAGTCGTCATTATAGAGAGAAGGAACGAAAATGTAAAATCATAAATTATTCTATATCAATAAGCATAAATTATCGATATGAGCGAAGCGATGGCGCAGGGAAGGCGGAGCAGGCATACACAGGTTGCCTGTCTTTCCGCAGACAAGGAAAAAGAGCCGCAGACAGCCACAAGGCTCTCTACGGCTCTTTTCTCAGAAACGCTGGGATGCCACAGGTCAATTGCCGACGGCGCGTTCCTCACGCAGTTTCTTCAGCGGGATTCTGCGGATTCTCTCCAAAGGAATTTCGTTAAAGGAATAACGAAGATCGAGATATGCGTCGGTGCGGGACATCGAAACTTTTTTCAGAGTGAGATTTTTCAACGATTTTTTGAGCTCCCGAATATAGAATGCGGCATCTTCCGCAGAAAAGGTCCCGTTCTCGATCACGACGCGGATGTGATCAACCAGCATGGAAAACACCTCCAAACATCCTTGTGTCATCGTTCGCTGGGCGGCTAGCAGAAACATCAGATCTCCGCTAACTCTTACCGATTATACAAAAAATCAGCTGATTTGTTAAGTACGCAGGAAGGATAGAATTCCTGCTTCCCGTGTGTGCGGACAAACCAGGATGCTTAGTATAATGTTTTCTCGAAAATACGCCATTCTTTATAAGAAATGATATACTTTCACGCAGAGAAAGAGCGGACAGCAAGGCGATGCGGTCCGCTTTTCGCGCCAGTAGCGCGAGGTCAGATGAAATACATGAGGCTCGCGGCGTCTTTTTCCTCGTCGATGGCCGTGAGGATGGTGTCGAGCGTGACGCTCTCGAGGCTCTTTTTGATGGCGTTGTCGAGCGGCGTGTAGACGCGCGCGTCGAGGGCACGGTCGAGCTCGGGCATCTTCTCCGGTGCGGCGGGCGCGGCTTTCTCCATGAGGGAGAGCTCGATGGCGGAGAGGATGTCGTAGGCCGTGATCTCGCGCGGCGCGCGGGAGAGCTGGTAGCCGCCCTGCGAGCCCTTGATGGAGTTCACGAGCCGCGCGCGCTTGAGCAGGGAGAAGACCTGCTCGAGGTAGATCTTCGAGATGCCGAGCTTCTCCGAAATCGAGATGATGGTGACGGGTGCGCCTGCGGCGTAGTTGCGTGCCAGATATGTCATGGCTGCCAGGCCGTAGCGTCCCTTGGCAGAAATCTTCATGAGGAGTTCCTCCATTTCCTATCGTATATATATGACTTATATTTATGATACAGAAGCGGCGGAGGCTTGTCAAGGAAGGAGATGGAGGCGCGGGGCGGGCGGTTTTTGGCCGCGACGGGTGTCTTTTTCGTTTTGCGCTTGACAAGCGGCGCGCTCTGCGCTATGATGTAAACATATTAATTATATATGCAATAACACGGCGCAGCCGGACAACCATCGGCAAGGAGGAATCTCTCATGGGTAAGATTTACAACAACGTTACGGAGCTCATCGGCCATACGCCGCTGCTCAAGGCCAATCATTTCATCAAGGCGAACGACCTCAAGGCGAACATCCTCGTCAAGCTGGAGTATTTCAACCCGGCTGGCTCGGTCAAGGACCGCATCGCGAAGGCGATGATCGATCAGGCGGAGAAAGAGGGCAAGCTCAAGCCGGGCAGCGTCATCATCGAGCCGACGTCGGGCAACACGGGCATCGGCCTCGCCTCGGTCGCGGCGTCCCGCGGCTACCGCGCCATCCTCACGATGCCGGAGACGATGAGCGTCGAGCGCCGCAATTTGCTCAAGGCCTACGGTGCGGAGATCGTCCTCACGGATGGCAGCAAGGGCATGAAGGGCGCCATCGCAAAGGCGGAGGAGCTCGCGCAGGCGACGCCGCATTCGTTCATCCCCTCGCAGTTCACGAACCAGGCGAACCCGGCGGCGCATGAGGCGACGACGGGCCCGGAGATCTGGGAGGACGCGGACGGCGAGGTCGCGGCGTTCATCGCGGGCGTCGGCACGGGCGGCACGCTGACGGGTGTCGGCCGTTATCTCAAGAAGCAGGATGCGAGCGTGCATGTCGTCGCCGTCGAGCCGGCGACGAGCCCCGTGCTCTCGAAGGGCCAGGCCGGCCCGCACAAGATCCAGGGCATCGGCGCGGGTTTCGTGCCGGAAACGCTCGACACGAAGATCTACGATGAGGTCATCGCCGTGCCGAACGAGGATGCGTTCAAATATGGCCGCCAGTTCTCGCATGTCGAGGGTGTGCTCGTCGGCATTTCCTCCGGCGCGGCCCTCGCGGCAGCCATCGAGCTCGCGAAGCGTCCGGAGTTCGCGGGCAAGAACATCGTCGCCCTGCTGCCGGATACGGGCGACCGCTATCTCTCGACGGAGCTCTTCGCTGAGTAATTTTAAGGAAGCACTGATTAAATGAGGTGCTCCGGATTTGCGTGGATGCGCTGTATCTCTCTAGGAGACAAACCAGAAGCGTAGCGGCAAAACGCTCCATCGCGTTTTGTGCTGAGGATTTGTCGACGACGAGAGGACAGTGCAGACGCGCGAAGACGGAGTGCCGAATTAATCAGCGGTTCCTTAAAAATGCTTTGATGATACTATCAGGCTCCCCGCGGTACCGTGTGTGCTGTTGGGGAGCCTGGTGTGCGTCTCGCGTTGGTTGCGCCTGCCGTTATCGCGCGAAAGCGTATGGCAGGCGGAGCTGCTTCCGGCAGGTTCCTACTGCCGCCTCTGAAAAAGCGGCGGCCATCACCTTGACATCTCGGCCTAAATACACTATACTTCTATTAACAAATAATTGTTATTATTGAATTGGAAAGAGGGTGGAAGCATGCTTTCAGGTGCAGAGGTGACAGGGGTGCTGCGCAGCAAGGGGTTCAAGGCGACGCCGCAGCGTCTGGCAATCTACGACGCCCTTTCCCACACGACGGCGCATCCGAACGCCGATATGCTTTACCGTGAACTCGTGCCGCATTATCCGACGATGAGTCTTGCGACGGTATACAAGACGCTCGATATTCTTTGCACGGTCGGACTGGCACAGGAACTCAATGTCGGTGAGGAGTCGTTCCGCTACGATGCGAATGTCGAGAGCCATCCGCATGTACGCTGCCTGTCCTGCGGCCGCGTAGATGACGTGCCGGTACTCAACGACACGAACCTTCTCTCGCAGGCGGCGGTGTCGACGGGCTACGAGATCACCGGACGGCAGATCTACCTCTACGGCATCTGCCCGGCCTGCAGTGAGAAACGGAAGAAAAAACTGCATTGAGGAAGTGCGGCAGGGGCTGAGGATCCTATGATTCCTTGGATGAGGTGCTGCTGGAGAACCGGGGCGTTCCAGCGCGTTGCACGGCAGGATGCCCCTTCCTCGCAGCCAGCGGCTACTGAAAATGAAAGCCTGTACATGAGATTTCGATGCTCATGTACAGGCTTTTTGCTTTGCGGCTGTCATTCTTCCATCTGGAAGAGGTTGCCTTTGCCAGGGATGGCCTTGGCGAGGTAGAGCGCGCGATCTGCGCGCTGGAAGATGGTCTCTGTGCTGTCGGTTTCCCTGGCACTAGTGATGCCGATGCTCAGAGAGAGGGTGATCTCTTTGCCGCCGATGTCGTGCGGCTGTTTGACCTCGGCTTCGATGCGCTTGCCGATGCTGCTCGCGATGGGGGCTGTGGTGTTGGGCAGCACGATGAGGAATTCATCGCCGCCCCAGCGGCCGATGATGTCAGTTGCGCGCAGCAGGCGGCGCAGGATGTTGGCGATGGTCCTGAGCGCGATGTCACCTGTCGCGTGGCCGTAGCAGTCGTTGATGTGCTTGAAGTCGTCTAGGTCGAGCAGGAGGACGGTGAGAGGCTGGTGGATGGCACGCGTCTCGTTGAGGCAGGCGAGCAGCAGGCGCTCGGTCTCACCGCGGTTGCGCAGGCCCGTAAGGCTGTCGCGGCTTGCCTGGTACTGGAGCTTCTCGTTGAGTAGCGAGAGGTCGTGGCTCGTCGCCTCGATGAAGTGCGCCATGTGCGAGAGCGCCGCGGGGCGCTCGATAGTTTCGAGGCGCGGCAGGCGGCGTTTCCTGACCGCATCGTCCGGCGCGCCCTCGCGCATGGCAATAGTCAAGAGCGTCATGTTCGAGAGCAGGACGCTGCCGCCGTGGCGCACGAACTCGCCGTAGGCGTAGAAGCCGATGGCGGGCGCGAGCCCCTGGCAGCTCCGGAGCTCCTTGGGCGTGTCGCTGCCGAGGAGCATCTGGCGCGCGAGGCAGCTCGTAACGAAGAGCGCATCGGGGCAGAACTCGCGGATGAGCGGACGCGTCTCCTGCGTTTTCTCGAGGATGCGCACGGGATCGCCGTAGGTGAGGTGCAGGACCTCGTCGAGATGGAAGTCGGCGCCGAACTTCACGGAGCCGTTCTCGTAGAGTGCCTGCGGATGGCGCAGCAGCGTCATGCCGTCGCGCTCTAAGGCAAAGGGGAACGTCAGCGCCTCGCGCAGGAAGTGCTCGCCCGCGTGGATGCCGAGGTAGCGCTCGTAGATCTCGCCCGCCGGCCGGTCATCAAGCGAGGTGAGCGTCGTTGGATCCGCGAGCCCCGTGACGGTCAGCGAGCAGCCGAGCGGCTGCCAGCCGAAGCTGATGTCTTCCTTGACGGAGAGATCCTCGCCGAGGAACGTCAGGCAGGCGATGCCCGCGCGGCAGTGACTGTCCCGCGTGTAGAGCGTCGAGCTTTCCGGGTGCAGGCCGTCATCGGTCAGCCCGCCGAAGATGGTGAGCGTGCGCGGCGCGGCGGAGAGCTCGCGCAGGAAGTCCCAGAGGTTGTAACCGCTACCTGTCGCGAGCAGGAAGAGGGCGCGCGCGTCCGGTGTCTCGTAGAGCTGGCGGCTCAGCGCGTGCGCAAAGGCGCCGGGGCGTTCCTCCGCCGCATCGAAGAGGGAAAGGCGGAGCTGCGCAGAGGTGAAGAAGGTAAAGGAAATCACGGTGCCGACGGGCGAGAGGCGTCCGTTATAGATGACGCGCGGCACGCGGCTGCCAAGGAGGATCGCGTCAGGGAAGGCACCGCCTGCCTCCAGGATGGTCCGTTCGATGGCTTGCTCGGTCCAGTTCGCGGAAAAGATGGTGATGAGTAGCGTGCGCGGCGCAACGCTGAGCGATGCTTGCGCATCCGCGGCCGCGCGGATAGCGGCCGACAGGGTGCGTTCGTTCTCAAGATAGAAAATCAGCTGTTTCATGGTGTCCCCACATTCTTTCGATACTTGCTATTTCCCAATGTTTTCGTATTTTTATTGTAGCACTTGGGATACCGCTTTTCCAATAAAGGCGGAACGTTTTTTTATGAAGTAGGATGCTTTTATGATTTTGTCGTCTGGGCGTCATCCGGAAGCTCGTCCGCGATGGCCCAGCCGGTGCGTCCGTGCTGTTTGACATGGTAGAGCGCGCGGTCCGCTGCGGCGAAGAGCTGGTCGTAGTCAGTTGTCGCCTGCACTGTGACGGCGATGCCGATGCTCGCGGAGAGGGGCGGGCGCTGCGCCGCGCTCCAGGCCGCGTCCCTGGCGCTCGTCTCTTGATCGACGCGGCGCGCGGCGTCGTTGATGCGCGTCGCGACAGTGGGCAGGGAGGCGCGCGGCGCATTGACGAGCAGCAGCAGGAACTCATCGCCGCCGAACCTGCCGACGAGGTCCTGTGTGCGCACGATGGCGCGCAGCCCGGCGGCGAACGCGGCGAGCTGCGCATCGCCGAACTGGTGTCCGCAGCTGTCGTTGGCTTCCTTGAAGTGGTCGAGATCGGCGATGATGAGCGCGTGGCAGCGGCCGGGCGCGGGCGGGACGAGGAGGTGTTTCCGGATGAGGCTCTCTATGGCTGCCTTGTTGTAAACGCCGGTGAGAGCATCTGTCTCCGCCTGGTAGCGGTAGGTCGCTATGGCGCTCCTCTGCTGGGCCTCGAGCGCGCGGCGCTGGATGATCTTCTGCATGAAGATGATGATGGCGATGAGGAGCAGGAAGAGTCCCAAGAGCAGGCCAATCTGCAGGGGGTAGAAGGAAAGGAGATAGCTGAGGCTGACCTTGCGCGGGGCGTTCGTCTCATGGCGCAGGAGGATGCGGCTCTTCACCTGCGGGTCGAGGCGCAGGATGGTCTTGTTGAGGATGGCCTGCAGCAGGCGCGGCTGATGGGCGGAGACACAAAGGCTCGTGCGGATGGTGATCTGTTTCTGCGACGGCGTGAGCTCCGGGTGAAGGATGAGGAGGCGTGTCGCCTGCAAGGCATCGAGCGGGCAGAGCGCGAGGTCGGCGCGGCGGTAGGTGACGGCGGAGAGGGCATGCTGGTCGTCGTTCGTCTCGTCGAGCTGCCAGCCGGGCATCTCCTGCGCGATGGCATGACGTAGCGCAGGCTGGACAGCCGCGATGGCGAGCCGCCCTCTCTCGGGAGGCTCTGTGTCTCTGCGGCTGATGAGGACGAACGCCTGGGAGAAGAGCGGCATCGTGTAATAGGCATCCGTCGTGTCCGATTGACTTGTGTAGTAGACCGGCATGATATCTGCTGTGCCCGTGCTGATCATCAGCCGCGCGGCCTCGACGTCCCCGGCGGAGAGAAAGGTCACGCGGAGACCGCTGCCTTTTGCGACCGTCTCGATGAGCTCGCGGACAACGTCCTTTGTCTGGAGCGTCTCGGGCAGGACGACGCGCAGGGGCGGGAGGGACTCGATGAGCGCTGTCTCCTCCGAGGAAAAATGCAGCGTGAGGTGACTCGTCTTTGCGAGAAAATCGCGCGTGTAGTCCCCAGTGTACAGCGGATTTTCGCGCGTGAGCGCGGCGGCAGCGGCATCGAGGTCGCGGATGAGCGGCGCTTTCGCGCGCAGGCCGGCGATGGACATGGGCTTGGAATCGAAGGCGAGCAGGAAGGTCTCATCGCGCCGGTTGTTTGTCGCGGTGTCGATGAGCAGGTCGATGCTGCCGTTGGCAAGCGCCGTGCGGGCCGCGGCTGCGGTCGCGTAGGGGACGAGCTTGAGGGAGAGGCCGTTTTCCGCGCAGAAATTCTCGAAGGGCGCCGTGACCTCGGGGCGGTCTTCGAGCGTGCCGACACGCGTGCCGTCGAGCGTCCGGAGATCCTCCGCAGAGAAGCGATCCTCGCCCGGGCGGCTGTAAAGAGCGATGAGGTCGCGCAGCGCGAGCGGCTGCGTGGCGACGAAGGTATCTGCCGCATGGATGTGCGGCTCGACGGGCAGCACGAGGTCGATCTCACCCGTGAGGAGTTTTTCCATGGCCGTGTCCGCAGTCACGGGGACGGGCGTGATGTTCCAGTCCGTATATTTGGAGAGCTCGGTCAGGTAGGCGACCTGCTGTTGTGTGATGACAGAGGAGAGCTCCGGCGCGATGTCCGGCTGGACGCAGCCGACGCGGACGGCGGCGTGCGCATCCTCCGCCCGGGTCGGTGCTGCCGCGGGGGCGGGCAGCAGGATGGCGAGCAGGGAGAGGGTGAGGCAGAGGAAAAATGTCTTGATGTTCATGGTGACTCCTGAAAGGATGCGAGCGCATCCTCGTGTCGATCGATCTGATGTGGGCAGGCGCTGGCGCGCCATTCCTGGCATATTCGTATATTCGCTGTCAGCGGCAAAAAAACTTGTCTGTTTTACAAAAAAATAGCAGAAAGTGTGGTACCGAGGGTGTTCTGCCTGTGGGTTGTGGACAGAATAATATAAAATGCTTGACAAAAAATACGAAAAAATCTATATTAAGAAATAAGAAAACACAGGAAAACAAAAGGATGCACAGACAGGCGACAATGAGGAGGGACTATTCATGGCAAATCGTATCATACTCAATGAGACATCGTATTTCGGTGCAGGTGCCATCCGCGAAATCGTGCCGGAGGTGCGCGGCCGCGGCGCGAAGAAGGTGCTCGTCGTGACGGACAGCGCGCTCATGAAGGCGCAGGTCGCGACGAAGGTCACGCAGGTGCTCGATGAGGGCGGCGTGGCGTACGAGATCTATGACAAGATCAAGCCGAACCCGACCATCGAGAACGTGCAGGAGGGCGTCGCGGCCTGCAAGGCGGCGGGGGCGGACATCATCGTCGCCATCGGCGGCGGCTCCGCCATCGATACGAGCAAGGCCATCGCCATCATCATGACGAATCCGGAGTTCGCCGATGTGCGCAGCCTCGAGGGCGCGTCGCCGACGAAGCACAAGGCGCTCCCCATCATCGCTGTCTCGACGACGAGCGGCACGGCGGCCGAAGTCACGATCAACTACGTCATCACGGACACCGAGCGTCACCGCAAATTCGTCTGCGCCGACCCGCACGATATCCCCGTCGTCGCCATCGTCGATGAGGATATGGTCATGTCGATGCCGCCGAAGCTCTGCGCCTCGACGGGCATGGACGCGCTCGTGCACGCCATCGAGGGCTTCATCACGAAGGGCGCCTGGGAGCTCACGGATATGATGCACATCAAGGCCATCGAGATCATCGCGAAGAACCTGCGCGCCTCCGTCAAGGGCGACCGGACGGCGCGCGGCAACATGGCGCTCGGCCAGTACATCGCGGGCATGGGCTTCTCGAACGTCGGGCTCGGCATCGACCACTCGATGGCGCACCCGCTCTCCGCTGTCTATGACATTCCGCACGGCATGGCCTGCGCGATCCTGCTCGCGCCCGTGTTGAAATTCAACGCGCCCGCGACGGGCGAGCGCTATCGCGCGATTGCCGCGGCGATGGGCGTCCCCGGCACGGAGACGATGACGCAGGCGGCGTATCAGCAGGCCGCGATCGACGCGGTGCAGCAGCTCGCGGACGATGTCGGCATCCCGCGCCGTCTCGCAGAGCTCGGCGTCAAGCAGGAGGACATCCCGTTCCTCGCGCAGTCGGCGATGGCGGACGCCTGCACGCCGGGCAACCCGCGCGACGTCACGCAGGAGGCCATCGAGGAGATTTATCGCTCGATTTATTAAGTTATCCCCACAGTTATCCACAGCGTGGGGATAACTGTGCATAAAATGATGAGGCTGTGCAGAAACTCGGCACTTTCCGGGCTGAGTTATGCACAGCCTTTTTGACGCTTCAGGGGGAAATCCGTCGCAACACTAGGAGAGAAGGCCTGTATTCTCTGTATTTTACAGGGGTGCAGGGGCAGTGCGGCTTGTGGATAACTTTGCGGCGCGTTGTGGGAGCTGGAAAGATAAAAAATCGCTGCGGCAGCGGAAAAAACTTGCATGTATTTTGTATACATGATACAATAAAGATGAAAGGAAATTATCAAATGATAAATGATAATTATAGATAGAAAGGGGTGCGAATCATGAGGAAGGAACATGATTTCCTCGGGGAGCTCGAGGTGCCGGATGAGGCTTACTACGGCGTGCAGACGCTGCGCGCCAAGGAGAATTTCCAGATCACGGGGCAGACGATCGACCGCGACCTCGTTCAGGCGATGGCCGCAGTGAAAAAGGCGGCGGCGCTCGCAAACATGGAGACGGGGCGTCTCACGCCCCGCATCGGCGAGGCACTCGTGCGCGCGGCGGACGAGATCCTTGCGGGCAAGCTCCTCGACCAGTTCCCGCTCGATCCGATCCAGGGCGGCGCGGGCACGTCGGTCAATATGAACATGAACGAGGTGCTCTCGAACCGCGCGCTCGAGCTGCTCGGCGAGCCGCGCGGCCGCTATGACATCATCTCGCCGAACAATCACGCGAACATGGCGCAGTCGACGAACGATGTATTCCCCACGGCTATCAAGGTCTGCCTGAGCCGCAAAGCGGCGCGGCTGCGCGCGGCGCTCGACCGTCTCGCAGCGGAGCTCGAGCGGAAGTCGGAGGCCTACAAGGACATCCTCAAGATGGGACGCACGCATCTGCAGGACGCCGTGCCTATCACGCTCGGTCAGGAGATGGGCGCCTACGCGTCCGCCGTGCGGCGCGGCGTGCGGCGCATCGAGCGGGCACAGGAGAGCCTCCATGTCGTCAACATGGGCGGCACGGCCATCGGTACGGGACTCAACGCGGAGCCTGCGTACATCCCGCTCGTGAGCGAGAAGCTCTCGGAGGTTACGGGGGAGCGCTATGTGACGGCGGAGAACCTCATCGACGCGACGAACAATACGGATGTCTTCGCCGAGATGTCGGGCGCGCTCAAGGCGACGGCGCTCGTGCTCATCAAGATGGCGAACGACTTCCGCCTCATGGCGAGCGGCCCGCGCTGCGGCCTGTCGGAACTCAAGCTGCCGAAGCGGCAGCCCGGTTCCTCCATCATGCCGGGCAAGGTCAATCCCGTGATCGCCGAGGTGCTCGATCAGGCGTGCTATCAGGCGATCGCGCATGATCTCGCGGTGACGCTCGGCGTGGAGAACGGCCAGTTCGAGCTCAACGTCATGGAGCCTGTGATCGCGCACAATCTCTTTGGTGCGCTGAACTGCCTCACGAACGGCGTCAACACCTTCGTCGACAAGCTGCTCGTCGATCTCGAGGCCGACGAGGTCAGCTGCAAGGCGTGGCTCGACCGCAGCGTCGGCGTCGTGACGGCGCTTTTGCCGCACATCGGCTACGAGCAGAGCGCCGCGCTCGCGAAGGAGGCCTATACGACGGGCAAGCCCATCCGCCAGGTCATCATGGAGCGTCATCTGCTCGAGAAGGAGCGCATGGAGCGCATCCTCTCGCCGCGCGCCATGACGACGCCTGGCATCGCGGAGTGAAAATGCAGGCAAAGGTGCTCATTGCATTGCGCGGCCCTTGCGCTGCCGTTGGACGGCAGGTGGGGCCGCGCTCTTTTTGTCTCGGCGGCCGGAGCAGCTGGGGAGCGGGCATTTGCTGCGCGCGGAGAGAAAATGGATGTGTGGGCGTGCTGTTTGTGATAGAATGGAGATAATCAAGAAAACGCAGCCAATGGCTGCGGCAAAGGAAGGGTGCGCTTATGAGTGGTTGGAAGATCGCCGGGCTGGTATGTTTCGCAGCGGCGCTCGTTGAGGGGTGGCAGGGACAGCCGTCGGCTGCGGTCGGGATGCTGGTTCTGGCCATCGGCTGTGCCGGCGTCGTCCTCGCGCGGCGGCCGCGCACACAGGCGCAGCGCATCGCCGCGCTCTCTGCCGAGCAGCTCGCCGCGGTTCCTGCCGAGGAGCAGGCGCTCACGACGGAGCTCTATGAGAAGGCGCAGCGGGATTATCTCGCTGTGGAACAGGCGCGCCATGCGGTGAAGGACGAGCGGCTTGCGCGCGCACTCGCGGCGCTGCAGCCCCTGAGCGCGCGCATCATGGCGTATCTTCGGCAGCATCCGGAGAAAATCATGCTCGCGCGCAAGTTCATCGACTACTATCAGGATCGCGCCGCGCAGCTCGCGGCGGAGTATCAGGAGCTCGAGGCGACGGGGCTCGCGACGCCGCAGGTAGAGGAGACGAAGCGGCACATCAGCGAGGTGGTAGCAAGCTTCGAGCAGGTCTATACCGCGGCGTTTGAAAAGCTGCTCACAGAGAAACTGCTCGATGTGGATGCCGAGCTCAAGGTGATGGAGCAGACGCTCGACGCGGAGGGCATCGCGCGCGTGCCGGAGGCGGATGAGGATGAGGTGCAGGCGGCTGCCGGAGACTCGTATGGCGAACAGGCACAGGTGGACGAGTCGGTAGCGGCAGACGCGGCGCAGGCGGCAGGCGAGGCAGTGCCGCCGGGCGGCGCGCCGCAGACAGCGGGAGCGGCGCCGCAGGCCCCGCAAGGCGCACCGTGGCTGCGTCATCCAGGCTGCGGCCGCGGCAGGCGGCTCGCGCGGCGCCTGCCCGAGGAGCGCACGGTCATCCCCGTGCCGCTCGAGGCCGACGTGCGGCGGCAGCGCATCGTGATGAGCGTGCTCGCCATCCTGTTCGGCACGTTCGGCGCGCATAAGTTCTTCCAGGGGCGCATCGGCATGGGCATCCTCTACATGGTGTTCTGCGGTACGGGCATCCCGACCATCGTCGGCCTCTGCGAGGGCATTCGCTACGCGACCATGCCGCTCGAGCGTTTCTATGAAAAGGTCTACCGCCCCTGCTGAGAGGGGAGTCTGGAGGAAAACGTATGGCAGAGATCAATCTCGAGGATCTGATGAAGGCAAAGCGCGGGGACGCGGCGGAGGCAGCGCCAGCGGAGGCGCCCGCCGCCCTGGCGGAGACCGTCGCGCGGCAGGTGGCGCAGCTCACGGCCGAGGAGCGGCAGAAGGTCGAGTCCATCAAGGAGAAGATCGACCTCACGGACGCGCGCACGGCGCTCACGTTCGGCGCGCCCGCGCAGAAGGAGATCGCGGACTTTTCCGAGCATATCCTCAGCGAGGTGCGCACGAAGGACGCGGGCCCTGTGGGCGAGCTGCTCACGAGTCTCGTCACGAATGTGCGCGCCTACGACGCGGCCCAGCAGAAGGGCTTTCTCGAAAAGATTCCCTTCGTCGGCGGACTCGCGCAGAAGGCCCGGCAGAAAAAGGCGGGCTATGACAAGCTCTCGGCGCAGGTCAGCCGCATCGAGGCGGGGCTCGAGCAGGCGCGGCTCAAGATGATGAAGGATGTTGCGCTCTTCGATGGCCTCTATGAGAAGAACCTCGCCTATTTCAAGGATCTCCAACTCTACATCACGGCGGGCGAGGAGAAACTCCGGGAGATGCAGGAGCAGACGCTGCCGAAGCTGCGCGCGCAGGCGGCGGAGGCGCATGATCCGATGGCCGTGCAGGTCGTCGCGGATTTCGAGCAGAGCGTCGCGCGTTTCGAGAAAAAGGTGCACGATCTGAAGCTCAGCCGCACGATCGCCATCCAGACCGCGCCGCAGATCCGCCTGATCCAGAACAATGACAAGGCGCTCATCGACCGCGTGCAGACGGCCGTCTACAGCACGATCCCGCTCTGGAAGAATCAGCTCGTCATCGCGCTCGGCCTCGCCTCGCAGCGGCAGGTGCTCGACATGCAGCGCGCCGTGAGCGATACGACGAACGAGCTCCTCGAGCGCAACGCCGCGCTGCTCAAGGCAAATACGCTCGAGACGGCGGCGGAGAACGAGCGCGGCGTCGTCGACATCGCGACGGTCAAGAAGGTCAACGAGGAGCTCATCGCGACCATCGAGGAGAGCGTCAAGATCCAGCAGGAGGGGCGCGCGAAGCGCCAGGCGGCGGAGCAGGAGCTCGCCGCCATCGAGGGCAGGCTGCGCGACACGCTGCTCGCGCACAGCACGCGGCAGGCGGGAGATCCCGCTGGGAAGCGCTGATGGAGCGAGGGACATCACGCCTGTCTCTGCTGAGAGGAGGAGTTTTTTGAACTGGAAAGCCGTTCTGGCCATCATCATCTGCAATATCCTTTTCATGTCGTCGAGCTATACGATGCTCATCCCGTTCCTGCCGCTCTATCTCACGACGGAGCTCGGCGTCGCGCCGGAGCATGTGAATCTCTGGTCGGGCATCGTCTTTTCCTCGACGTTCGCCGTGTCCGCCGTCATGGCGCCCATCTGGGGCCGGCTGGCGGACACGCGCGGCAAGCGCGTCATGGCGATGCGCGCGAGTTTTCTGCTCTCCGTGAGCTATTTCCTCGGCGGCATCGTCGAGACGCCCGGCGAGCTCACGGCCATGCGGATGTTCCAGGGCTTCGCCGCGGGGCTCTGGCCGATGGATCTCGCGATCATGACGCTCTACGCGCCGGCCGCAAAGCTCGGTCTCTGTCTCGGCATCATGCAGGGCGTGCTCACGGCGGGCGGCGTTGTGGGGCCGCTTTTGGGCGGTGTGCTCGCGGAGTGCTTCGGCATGCGCATGTCGTTCTTCCTCGCGGCGGGCGCGCTCTTCGTCAATTTCCTCGCGTTCGCCTTTTTCATCAAGGAGCCGCCGGCGTCGCTCGCGGCGATGGCGGCGCAGAAAGCGGGGAACGACGTGCCGCAGCCGAGCGTCTGGAAGATGCCGCTCCTTCGGAACATGCTGCTCTGTGGCACGGTCGTGCAGATGGTCATCCTCATCCTGCAGCCGATCCTCACGACGTACATCGCGCACCTCGCGGGCGACCTGCCGAACATCGTCTTCGTCGCGGGCCTCGTATTCTCGCTCGGCGGCATCGCGGGCGCGCTCGCAGCGCCCTTCTGGGGGAAGCTCGGTCAGCGCCGCGGCTTCTTCCGCGCGATGTGCGCGGCGCTCTTCCTCGCGGGCTGCGCCATGCTCGTGCAGGGCATGCCGGACACGCTCGTGCCATTCGCCGTCATGCAGTTCGTCGGCGGACTCTTTTTCTGCGGCATCCACCCGTCCATCAACGCAGTGCTCGCGCAGAATTCCCCGGCGGCGATCAAGGGGCGGATTTTCGGCTTGCTCTTTTCCGCGCAGCAGGTCGGCTCGATGGCGGGGCCGCTGCTCGGCGGCCTCGTCGCGACATGGCTCGGCATGCATGCGGTCTTCTACTTCGCGGGCAGCATCCTGCTGCTCCTGAGCTTCCTCGTCTGGCGGCGGTATGTCAGGGACGCGGCCGGCGTGGCATGATGAGATATTCCTTATTTTTAAGGAACCACTGATTAATTCGGCACTCCGTCTTCACGCGTCTGCACTGTCCTCTCGTCGTCGACAATCCTCAGCGTAGCTTCGGCTACGCCTGCGGTTTGTCTCCTAGAGAGATACAGCGCATCCACGTAAATCCGGAGCACCTCATTTAATCAGCGGTTCCTTAATAGCAGAAACCTTTGGCTGTAACGTGGGCGTGCTAGGATAAAGCAGTGCTCTCAGGCGCTACGTCACAGGGCACGAGGTGGAATGAAGTGAAGAGAAAGAAGGTCGTGTCATGTCAATCTTGGAAGGACTGCGCGCAAGACGCACGGTGTATCAGTTAAACAAGGAGCTGCCCATCCCGGCAGCGGAGGTCAGGCAGCTCATCGAGGAGACGACGGAGCTCGTTCCGGACGCGTTCAACATGAAGAGCGCCCGCGTCGTCATCGCGTTCGGAGAGAAGCAGGATGCGCTCTGGGATGACGTCTACGAGGTGTTCGGCGGCAAGGTCGTGCGGGAGAAGATCGACGGTTTCCGCGCTGCGGCGGGCACGGTGCTCTATTTCTACGATGAGACGGTCGTCTCTGGCCTGCAGGAACAGTTCCCGCTCTATGCGGCGAACTTCCCCATCTGGGCGAATCAGGCGAACGGCATGCTCCAGCTCGCCGTCTGGACGGGGCTGCGCGAAAAGGGCATCGGTGCGAATCTCCAGCACTACAATCCCGTCATCGACGAGCGCGTCAAGGCGCTCTTCAGCGTGCCCGCCTCTTGGAAGCTCATCGCGCAGATGCCGTTCGGCGGCATCGCAGCGCAGCCGGAGCCCAAGGAGAAAGAAGACATCGCGCAGCGCGTGCGCTGGGAGGCGTGAGACGCGGCAGGGGTTTGGGTGTTTTCTTGAGCCCCGTTGAACGTGGACACAGAAAAAACGGCGCGCACGAAAAAAAGACTGGATTTTTCTCCAGTGATGTAGTATAATGTTCTCTGTTGACAAGCTCACTTAGCTCAGTTGGTAGAGCATCTCCGTCACATGGAGGGGGTCGGGGGTTCGAGTCCCTCAGTGAGCACCAGAGAGTTCGCGGCACGCCAAGGCGTGCCGCTTTTGTGTTATGAGGAGAGCAAAAAGCCGGGGAGGGAACAAGATGCAGAGCCATCAGGAGATCTTAGACATACTCAAGGGGAGTGTGCTCACGCGCGGCATGACGGAGGAGGAGACGCGGGCGCTGCTCGCATCGAGCCGCGTGCGTCTGCGCTCGCTCGCCAAGGGAGAGATCGTCTTCCACGAGGGGGATACGCCGCGCGGGCTGTACCTGCTGATCGAGGGCACGCTCGTCATCAAGAAGGATACCTTTTCGGGGCGGCAGATCTTCCTTTCAGAGCTTGAGGAGCCGGGCGAGATGTTCGGCGAGGTCTACGAGGTGCTGGGGCTTCCCTATGACATGTACGTCGAGGCCGTGACGGGCGCGCGGATCCTCGCACTCGAGAGCGCGCTTTTCTCGCTTGCGGGCGGCGACCTCTCCCGCCCCGCGCTGCTCGTGCAGCAGAACCTCATGCGCATCTTCGCGCGCAAGGCGTATTTCATGCACAACAAGATCAAGGTGCTCGCGTCGGGCTCCCTGCGTGAGAAGATCGTGCGGTTCCTCTTCCAGAATCTGCGCGCCGACGGCGTCATAGAGCTCAACGTGAGCCGCGAGTACCTCGCGGCCTATCTCGCGGTCACGCGTCCCTCGCTCTCGCGCGAGCTCAGCGCCATGGTGCGCGACGGGATCCTTGCGGTCGACGGCCGCAGCATCCGCGTTGCGGATATGGAGGCGTTCGAGGCGTATCTCTGAACGCGGCCGTCTGCGCTGAGGTGATGCGCGCCGCACGGAAAAGAAAAAAGACTGGATGCTCCATGAAAAGAGCGTCCAGTCTTTTCTGCTGTTCAGTGGAAGAGCAGCAGGATGATGCCGCCGGCGGCCGACATGCCGACGATGCAGAATTTGAGCAGCGGCAGCGGCGCGAGGTGCGTCGCCTTCGCGCCGAACCAGGCGCCGACCATGAGGCCGAGCAGCGTCTCGAGGAAGAGCACTGGCGCGAGGTGGCCGCTCAGGAGGTAGCCGAGGCCGCCGGCCGCGGAGATGGGGATGATGACCATCATGCAGGTGCCGACAGTCTGCAGGAGCGGCACGCCGAAGACGACCATGAGTGCGAGCTGGATGAACGCGGCGGCGCCGATGCCGAACGCGGCGGAGAGAAAGCCGACGAGGACGCCTGTGACGCTGCCGTAGACGTAGAGGCGGCGCCCCGTGAGGAGCGTCTGGCGCACGGGAAAATGACGTGCGAGCCATGCGCCCTGGTAGATGCGCAGGTAGAGGAGCGCGGCGGAGAGGAGCATCATGGCGGAGGTGGCGAGGGTGAGATCGCCCGCGGGCATGATATTCGAGACAGCCGCGCCGAGGAACGCGCCGAGGATGCCGAAGAGGCCGACGATGGCGCCCGTCCGGACGACGACCTCGTGCTGGCGGAAATGGCTGATCGCGCCGGAGAGCGTCGTGAAGACCATCGAGGCGAGCGCGACGGCGAGCGCCTCGTGGATGGGGACGCCGAAGCCGACATTGAGCAGCGTGATGGTGACGCCTGCGCCGCCGGCACCGACGAAGCCGATGAGCGCGCCAAGCGCGAGCATGGAGAGAAAGATCATGGGAAAGCCTCCTTGAGAGGAATCACCGGGGAATATTTCCTGCGTGATTGCGCAGCGCTCTGCCGCGGCAGGCGTGTCTGGCCCGGCAGGCGGGGGCCTGCAAACGGCACGCAAGGGCCGCACGCCGAAAGCTTTCCTGGTGCAGTCTTTGCGCGTGCAGCAGAGCGTCCGGCGGTATCGTGCCGCCGCGCGCAGGGCCTCAGCGATTCTGAAAGAAAAAATGATAAACGAAAAGCCATGACCGCAGCCATGGCTTGTATTTGCTGGTGACACCTATGGGATTCGAACCCATGAACCCGGCGTGAGAGGCCGGTGTCTTAACCGCTTGACGAAGGTGCCCTGGTGACACCTATGGGATTCGAACCCATGAACCCGGCGTGAGAGGCCGGTGTCTTAACCACTTGACGAAGGTGCCATCCTCTGCTGTGCTGCGTAAGGAGCGCAGCGCTTAAGGACAGATATGATTATATTACAGGGATGCGAGCATGTCAAGACTTTTTTTGAGGCGCGCGAGAGAATTTTCCTTGCCGAGCAGCGAGAGGATCTCCGTCGCACCGCCGGGGGTGACCTTCTGTCCCGCGGCCGCGATGCGCACGACCCACATCAGGAGTCCTTTCTTGACGCCGGTCGCCTCGATGTGCGCCTCTAGCTTCGCATAGAGGTTCTCGTTGTTCCACTCCGCCTCGGGGATGGCTTCGAGGAGCGCGATGACGGCGGGCAAGAGCTCTTTGGCCTTCTCCGGCGTGACCTTGTTGCGCTTGTTGACGTAGAGCTCGGCGTCAAAGGCGGGTGCCTCGATGAGGAAGCGGATCTCATCCGGGATCTGGCCGAGACGCTCGATGCGCGTGCGCAGCAGGGCAGTGAGCGCGTCCCAATGGGCCTCGAGATAGTCCGGCAGCTCGTCGGCGAAGGGGCGCGCCATAGCGGCGAACGAGGCGTCGTCCATCGCCTTGAAATACTCGCCGCTGACCCAGCCGAGCTTCGCGTAGTCGAAGACGGCCGGCGACTTGCTGAGGCCCTCGAGGCTGAAATGCTCGATGAGCTCCTGCATGGAGAAGATCTCCTGGTTCGTGTTCTTCGGGTTCCAGCCGAGCAGCGCGACGTAGTTGACGATGGCCTGCGGCAGGTAGCCCATCTTCACGAGGTCGTCGAACGAGGTCGCGCCGTGGCGCTTCGAGAGCTTGCTGACGCTACCGTCCTCGTTCTTGCCCATGACGGGGGCGAGATGGATGAAGACGGGGACGTCCCAGCCGAACGACTCGTAGAGCAGGATGTATTTCGGCGTGGAGGTGATGAACTCCGCGCCGCGCATGATGTGCGTGATGCCCATGAGGTGATCGTCGATGACGTTGGCGAAGTTGTAGGTCGGCATGCCGTCGCGTTTCAGCAGCACCTGATCCTCAAGCTCGCTGTTCGGGATGGTGATGCTCCCATGCAGCACGTCGGCGTAGGTCGTCGCGCCGTCAAGCGGCATCTTCTGGCGGATGACGTAGGGGTCGCCGTTCTTGAGGTGCGCGTCGATGACGTCCTGCGGCAGGTCGCGGCAGGTGCGGTCGTAGCCGCCGAACTCGCCCGTCGAGTGGTCCTCATCGGGATCGCAGAAGCAGTAGTAGGCGTGGCCGGTCTTTACGAGCTCCTCCGCGTACTTCTTGTAGAGCGGCAGGCGCTCGCTCTGCACATAGGGGCCGCAGTCCCCGCCGTAGCCGGGGCCCTCGTCTGGTACGATGCCCGCGAGCTTCAGCGTGCGCTCGATGAAATCGACGGCGTCGGCGACATAGCGCGTGCGGTCGGTGTCCTCGATGCGCAGGATGAAATCGCCGCCCTGGGATTTTGCGTAGAGATATGCGTAGAGCGCCGTGCGCAGATTGCCGATGTGCATGTAGCCCGTCGGGCTCGGCGCGAAGCGCGTGCGTACTTTCTTTTCCGTCAAGATGGTTCCTCCTCCTGGATGGTCGTTGTTTCTTCTAAAGAGAAAGTATACTACAAATAAAGAAAATAAGGAACCACTGTTTCAGCAGTGGTTCCCGGTGCTGGTGAAATTTTCTGCGAGGAACGGCGCGCCCAGCTCTCAGCGGTTGAGGAACTGATAGGCAGCGCGGAACATGAGCATGGAGCTCACGGCGCCGGGATCCTCGTAGCCGATGGAGCGCTCGCCGAGGTAGCTCGCGCGCCCCTTGCGCGCGGCGATGGTCTTCGTGTATTCAACGCCCTCGTTGGCGGCCTGGTTCGCGTCGGCGAGGCATTCGTAGAGCGTGCTGCCCTCGGCGTAGGGCGCAGTGAAACACTCGTGGATGGGGATGAGGACGTCGAGCATGGTTTTGTCGCCGCGCTCGGCGTGGCCGCGCTTCTTGATGCCCGCGATGGCCGCGCCGAGCAGGCGGTCGACGGACGCAATCGTGAGTTTTTCGTCCTCGCTGCAGGCATCGCTGGCGCGCAGGAAGGCCGTGCCGTAGAGCGGCCCTGCCGCGCCGCCGACGTTTTCGAGGATGGTCTCGCCGACGGTATGCAGCACGAGCTTTGGGTTTTCCGTATGGTCGAGTTCGTCGAGGGCGTCGAGAACGGCCCCGAAGCCGCGCGCCATATTGATGCCGTGGTCGCCGTCGCCGATCTTTGCGTCGAGATCTGAGAGATAGTCCTTCTCGTGCAGGATCATCTGCGCGACAGCCTCGATGGTTTCCGTGAGTTTCGACATGATTTGCAGTCTCCTATCTGACGATTCGCGTGGGAATATTGCTGTAGTATGTGTTTTCTATTGTGATTATTATAGCGCAGATAGAAATGAAGGCGCAAGCGCGAATTGTCGTGATATTTTTTCGAGTGAAAGGACGGGTGCGGCAGTGCTTCCGCCGACACTTTTCTATGTAAATCCCCAGGAACGCAAGCCGCAGGCGCAGCGCGATTGGCTGGATTTACTGTAAGGGCGGGCGCACAATGTCCACGAAGTGGACGTTTGTGCGTTGAGTTTCCTATGCAGATTCTGAAAAATATTTGCGGGCACTAGAAGAAAAACGTATAATATAACTTGATGAGAAGAGGAGTTATATTGTTCGTGTTATACGGCGGGACTGTTTCCGGCTGCCCCGCGGGAGGGAAAGCAATCGTATGGAGATCAAGGATATGCGCGCGTTTTACGCCATTGTAGAGGAAGGGAACATCAGCCACGCGGCGCAGCGGCTCGATATCGCGCAGCCGGCGCTCTCGCGCCAGATGAAGCGGCTCGAGACGCAGCTCGGCGTGCAGCTCTTCGAGCGCGGCAGCCGCCGCATCCGCCTGACGGACGCGGGGCGCGTGCTTTACTCGCGCGTCGAGCATATCCTCGGCATGGTGGATGGCACGGTGCGCGAGATCACGGAGATCGGCTCGGGCGTGGCGGGCTGCATCCGGCTCGGCACGATCACGACATCGGGGGCGATGCTCTTGCCGGAGCTCATCACGGAGTTCCATCGCCGCTACCCGCAGGTGACGTTCCAGCTCTGGGAGGGCGAGGGAACGCGCATCCTCGAGCTGCTCGACAACCGCGTGATCGAGATCGGCATCACGCGCACGCAGGTCGATGCGCGCGTCTATGAGTCGATCGTGCTGCCGAACGAGCCGCTCGTGCTCATTATGAACCGCTCGCACGACATCGGCAGCGATGCGCAGAAGGTCCGCCTCGCGGAGCTCAAGGACCAGCCGCTCATCATCCCGCTGCGCTGGCAGTCGATGTTCACGGCGAACTGCCGCAAGCTCGGTTTCGAGCCGAACATCCTCTGTGTCTCCGACAGCATCGTGCAGGATCTCCTGCTCGCGAAGATGGGCATGGGGATGGCCATCCTGCCAATCTCTTCGAAGACGCTGCTCACGGACGGCGATCTCACCTATAAGAAGCTCGTGGAGCCTGAGATCACGACGCACACGGTCGTCGCCTGGCTCAAGAATCGCACGCTTTCGCAGTCAGCGAGTCATCTCATCGCGCTTTTCCGCGAGATGTTTCTCTCCTGAGCGTGGGCACGTCTGACGCGCGGCAGATGCCGCGCGCCTTTTTTATGTGCGGAGATGACGGCGGGAAGGTGCGGCGTCCGCATATCCGTATAAATGATATTTTTGTTAAAAAAGCGGGTGGGGCTTTCTTTTCTCGTTTGTTCGTTATATAGTTATAATCAGGAAGATTAGAAAATCAAGCCAAAACTAAAGACAATGGGAGGAAATCAATATGTCAGACCAGCCTGTACGCATTTTTATTGTAGAGGATGAGCGCCGCATCGCGCGCTTCCTGCAGATCGAGCTCGAACATGAGGGCTTTGAGACGGCGACGGAGGACAACGGTCAGCGCGCGTTCGAGCGCATCGGCCAGGAGAGGTTCGACCTCGTGCTCCTCGATGTCATGCTGCCTGGTCTGGATGGGTTCGAGGTCTGCCGCAAGGTGCGCGAGTTCTCGAGCGTGCCGATCATCATGCTCACGGCGAAGGATGAGCTCGAGGACAAGGTCACGGGCCTCGATCTCGGCGCCGATGACTATATCACGAAGCCATTCGCCATCCAGGAACTCATGGCGCGCATCCGCGCGGCGCTGCGCAAGCATCAGGCGCCGGAGACGCCGGACGGCGAGCGCCTGACGTGCAAGAACCTCGTGCTCTATCCGAGCCGCTATGAGGTGACGGTCAACGGCGAGGAGATCCACCTGACGAAGAAGGAGTACTCTCTGCTCGAGTACCTGCTGCGTAACAAGCGCAACGTGCTCACGCGCGATCAGATCCTGCAGGAGGTATGGGGCTTTGACTACGCCGGCGATACGAATGTCGTCGATGTCTATATCCGTTACCTGCGCGCGAAGATCGATGAGCGGTTCAACGACAAGTATATCTATACGGTTCGCGGCGTAGGCTATGTTATCAAGGACTAAATGCCGGCTGGCATCGCTGCGGCACAGCCTGTGCACGCCGCGCATCTCGACGAAGATCACGGCGCTTTACGCGCTCCTTTTGTCATTGATCCTCGTCATCACGATGATCAGCATGGGGCTAGGTATCTATTTCTCCATTTACCATCAGGCAGAGCGTGAGATCGATCTCTCGGTGCAGCAGGTTTTGAGGAAGCTCGAGAATGGGGCGGAGTTCACGCAGTCTTTTTGGGCGGATGATCCGGTGCTGCCGGGCGTCGTGTTGCGCGTGACGGACATCACGGGACGCGTCGTATTCGAGAACGATTCCCACTTCCCGCCGCTCGAGGAGGTGGCGTCGCATACGCGCGACTGGTCGCCGTTCCTGTCGGACAAGAACTTGCGCGTCGCAGACCTCGGGAACTGGAGCATCTACCATGAGGAAGTCGATGTCATGCATAACGGCTCCATCTACACGCTGCACTTCCTGCGGACGATTACGGCGGAGCGCCAGTTCCTCAAGCATGTGCAGCAGTTCCTCATCCTCGCGATGGTGATCGGGTTCCTCTTTGCGCTCGCCATGGGGTATCTCGCGAGCCGCCGCATCCTGAAGCCCATCAGGACGCTCACGGCGACGGCACGCAAGATCGAGATCGAGCGCATGGATCGCCGCATCGATGTACCGGAGGCGCAAGACGAGCTCACAGTGCTCGCGGTCACATTCAACCATATGCTCGACCGCCTGCAGGATGGCATCAACCAGCAGCAGCGTTTCGTCTCGGATGCTTCGCACGAACTGCGCACGCCTGTGACGGTCATCCTCGGCTACTCGGATCTGCTCGCGCGCTGGGGACAGTCGGATGCCGAGGTGCTCAAGGAGGGCATTTCCTCCATCCGCTCGGAGGCGGAGAATATGCAGCAGCTCATCGAGAAGCTGCTCTTCCTCGCGCGCGCCGATCAGAAGCGCCAGGTGCTCCACAAGGAGAATCTCGAGCTCTCGGAATTGCTCGCGGATGTGATGAAGAAGATGAAGCTCGTGACGAAGCGGCATACGGTCGAGCTCCTGCGAAACGATGCAGGCACGGTCTACGCCGATCCGGTCATGATGCGGCAGATGATGCGCATCTTCCTCGAGAACAGCACGAAGTATACGCCGGCGGGCGGCCGCATCACAGCCGAGTGCGTGCGCGAGGGCGGCAGGCTCCGCGTGACCTTTGCCGATACGGGCATCGGCATCGCGCCGAAGGATCAGCAGAAGGTATTCGAGCGGTTCTACCGCGTCGACACCTCCCGTACGAAGGCGGAAGGCGTGAGCGGCACGGGACTGGGCCTCTCGATTGCGTCCTGGATCGCCGAGCAGCATGGCATCGAGATCTCGCTGGAGAGTGATCTCGGAGAGGGCACGCGGATTCATCTGAAGATTCCGCTCGTGAGCGGTTGAGATGTGCCCTTGGCCGTTGCGGTGTATTCGCTGTTGCGGCGCCGCCGGCGCGATATGACGCCGCGAGGCATCTTTATCAAAATCGATTGGAAAGGAAGCGCTGGCTGTATCCGCGCTTCCGGAAAAGGAACGCCGCCTGCACCGATGATCATGGGTGCGGGCGGCGTTCTTTCTGCACAGGCTCACTCTGGCAGCAGGCGGCGGGCAGGTTACTCGAGAGAGATGATCTTATGCTTGAGCACATAGACGAGCGCCTGTGTGCGGTCGTTGACGTTGAGCTTGCGGAAGATGTTCGTGAGGTGGTTCTTGACGGTCTTCTCGCTCACGCAGAGCGCCTGCGCGATGTCCTGGTTGGAGAAGCCTTTTGCGATGCAGGCGAGCACATCCATCTCGCGCGTCGTGAGCCGCTCGCTGCGGCTCTCGCGCCACATCTCGCGCGCCTTTCCCGTGAGATCCTCGCCCTTGGCGGCACCGCCGAAGAGACGTTCCGAGAGCTTCGGATAGACGAACGCGTTGCCCTCGTTGACGACGTGGATGGCCTTGATGAGGACGCTCGGCTCCACATCCTTGAGCAGGTAGCCGAGCGCGCCGTTCTTGAGCATCTCGAGCACGTAGTTGTCGCTGTCGTGGATGGTGAGCGCGATGATCTTCGTCTTGCACTTCGCGGCTTGCAGCTGCTTCGTGACCTCGAGGCCGCTGAGTCCCGGCATGTTGAGGTCGAGCAGCAGGATGTCCGGCTGCAGGACGAGCGTGCGGGCGAGCGTCTCCTGACCGTCCTCGGCTTCGCCGACCACCTCGAGGTCATCCTCGAAGTTCAGGACACGTTTGATGCCCTGGCGCAGGAGTGCATGATCATCTGCGATGAGAATCTTGATAGCCATACTTCTTATCTCTCCCCTTTATCTGGCGCTGTCTCAGGAAGGACATGCGCTGTTAAGAACATCATGATTTCTGAGTCCTCCTTGCTCTTCCGCTCGTTGCGGAAGAATGCCCCGAGTACGGGCAGATCCCCGAGAAAGGGAATCTTGCTGAGACTCCGAGCCTCCTCGCTGCCGATGAGGCCGCCGATGACCATCGTTTCTCCGTCTCTGAGGCGGACAGTTGTATCGGCGCTGCGCTTCTGGAAGCGGTAGGCCTTGAGGTCGGCGACGTAGAGCGGTGAGCTGACCTCTGTGTGGACGAGGGCGGTGATGCTGCCGTCGTCGCTCACCCAGGGCGTATAGCGGAGGATGATACCGGCTTTCTGATACGTAAAAGAGGTCGTCGTTGCCCGGTCGGTCGTCTCGGTCGTAGGAACAGGAACCTCGCCGCCAATCTCGATGACAGCCTCCCGTCCTGTGAGCGTCGTGACATTGGGCCGCGAGAGGAGCTTGGCCTTCCCTTCGCTCACGAGGGCGTGGAGGTTCGCCTCGTAGTAGAACTCGAAGGGATACCCTTCCGGCCCGCGCCCGAACTGGAGGATGCCGGGGATGGCGGAGCCGCCGCGGAACGTCCGGCGGACCTCCCGCTTCGGCAGATCCTCGTACTCCGTGACGCGCTTGCCGTCCTCTGTCGTCGTGGTATGACGTCGCGTCTCCCATGACTCACTGACCTCTGGCGTCTGCGGCAGGGCAGACCAGTTCCACTCGACGCCGAGCTCTCGCGAGGCGTCCTTGGAGAGGGAAACGACCTTCGCCTCGAGTGAGACCTGGCGCGCCGGGACGTCCAGCGTTCGGAGCAGCTCGCGCACGGCCTCTGCCTCGTCTGGTGTGCCGTAGAAGATGAGGGACTGGCTGTCCGCGTCGCAGGTCACACGCCCCTGACCGCTCGACTGTGCGGCAGTCCCAGGACGATTCTCTTTCTTTTCTGTATCACTATTACTATTCGTCACTTTCTGTTCAAATCCTGCCGCGGGGAAAGATAAATTTACGGCAGCGGCGAGCCGCTCTGGGGCGCCGTAGCGGACGGGAAAGACATAGGGGCGTCGCTGGGCGTTCCGGTGCGAGGCGGCGGAGATGTAGAACGTCGTGCCCTGCTGCTCGACGGCAAGCCCGTACATGCGTGCGAGCTGCGGGAGAAAGAGCGCGGGCTCAGCCTCTGTGTCGATAGTGACGCGGCCATCGACCGCGCCGTCGAGCACGAGACCGTAGCCGCCGAGCCGCGCCGCCGCGCGCAGGACGGTGGCGAGATCGGCATCGACGAAATGGAGCAAGACGGGCGCGGCAGCCGCGGGGAGCGGCAAAAGGAGCGCCGCGAGCAGAGCGGGGAGGATGAGGACTTTCGGGAGCGGCAGGTGCATGGGGATCTCCTTTCCAGGCGGCTGTATTGCGGACGGCCGTAATATAGCCGCTGCTTCATAACGCGCGCAGGCGCGGTATCTTCCTATTCATCAGCTGACCAGCGGGCTTCAGTCATCCGGCAGGCGCAGGATGAGCGTGGCGGATGCGCCTGTGAGCGTGACGGAGCGCTCGCCGATGGCGGAGACCGTATAGCCGCCGATGCTGTCGCCGACGAAGAGCAGATGCGTCTGCGCGCCGTCGCTGATCGAGGCGGCAGCCTCGTTCGCGCTGCGCGCGATGCCCTCGAGCACGAGCGGCGCAGGCGCCGGTGCGGAGGGGATAGGCGAGGACGCGGCGGTGGCCGGAGGCGGCTCCGCGACAGCAGCTGCGGGGGGAGCGGCTGCCGCGGGCTTTGGAGGCGCGGCGCTTGGCTGGCTGCGCGCCTGCCGCGTCTCATGCTGGAGGGAGAACGGATTCGTGAGCGGCGCTCCCGTGCGCGCCTCCTCCGCGCCGAGGATCTTTTTCACAGGAGCGGGGGCCTGCTGCGGAGCGCCGGACTGCGCGGCGCCTGGCTGCGGCACCGCCGCCGCGCGCCGCAGCGCCGGCGTATCGCCCGCCATCGTCTCATAGGCAAGCAGGGCGAGCAGCAGGCAGCAGACCGCCGCGAGCGCCAGCGGGCGGGGATGCGTGCGGAGGAACGCGCGCAGGTCTTGCAGTTTCGTATCCATCGGCAGCCTCCTTGTCTCCTGGAGAGATACAGTGCATCCACGTAAATCCGGAGCACTTCATTTAATCAGCGGTTCCTTCAGCGATGCCGTCAGTCGTTCCGCGTGAGATCTGCGATGGAGATGGCGGGCTTTTTCGGCTGTGCGGCAGGTTTTTTTTCTGCAGGGGGTGCCGTGAGGCCGAGCGCTTCGGTGAGGCTCGTGTAGCGCGGCGAGGCCGTGTCTGCAGCGCCCGCGGTGGCCTTGCTGGTGAGCGATGCGCCGGTGGTGCTGGGATTGTCTGTACGTTCTGCCGCAGCCGTGGCGCGCATTGTACTCGTGGTACGCGCAGTATCGGCCGCCGGTTCCTGTCTCGTGGCCGCCGTGTCTGTCGCTGCTGCGATGCTTGCCGTGCCCGCAGTAGGCGCAGCACTCGCCGCCGTCTCGGGGCTCGCTGCCTGTGCGCCGCTGCCGATGGGCGCGCCCGCGAGCGGCGTGAGTTTGACGGCGAGCGTGTCGCCGTTCTTGATGGGAGCGGTGAAGTCGACGGGGGCGCCGTTGACGAGGATCTGCGCGCTCACGCGGCTCGTTGCGGCGGGTGGCTCGAAGCCGACGGCGACGAGGGCGTCGCTGACGGTCGTGGCCTTGCGCTCGGATTTTTCGTAGGTGACATCGGCGCCCTCCGCGAGCGGCGTGTCAGGCGAGACGGGGACGCCGCCGACTTTGAGTGTGAGCGCAGCGGAGGGGATCTTGTGCTCGATGCCCTCGTAGTAGATGATGAGCGCGGCGTCGAGCTCCGTGATGCCGAGCACGCTGCCGAGCGTCGGCGCGCTGCTCTCTCCGTAGGTGAGATGGTCGCCCTCGTGGACGGGCAGGGAGAGGGAGGCGGGCAGGTCGTTCGCGCGCAGCACGGGCGTGCTCACATAGGACGTCTCCTCGCCGTTGAGACGGTAGTGGACGCGACGCCCTTGCGGCGGCAGGCCGCAGGCGCGCAGTACCTCGCCGAAGCTCTCCGGCATGCGGCTCGTGATGCTGTCACCATCGGCGAGCAGATCGGAGGGTGCAGCCTCCCTGTCATTGATGAGCACCTTGGCCGTGATGCTCTGCGGCGCGCCGTTGATGCTGACATGGAGCGCCGGTACATGCTCCGTCACATCGGCGAGCCGCACCTCCGGCGAGGCGCCGTCCTCGCCGCGCACGATCGTGATGTCGCTGCCGTCCTTGATCTCCGTGTCGAGTGTGGCCGCCTCGCCGTCGACGGCGAGGCGCGCGAGCGTGCCGAGCGTGCCGGGGAAGGAGCGCGTATTCCCGTCGACCGTCACCATCAGCGCGAGGCCGGGGCGGCCGTTCCATTTGCGCAGGTTGATACCGGCATTGAGGAGGGCGTCGGCGACCGTGAGCGTGCGGAAATTGAACAGGCTGTGCTCCGTGCCGTTGACGCGCACGCGCAGGAAATGCAGCGTGTTGAGCGAGGCAATCTTCAGGATACCGAGCGGTGTGACGGCATCCGGCGAGTGCAGGATCTCCGGGATATCCGCGATGCCCGCGACATCCTGCGGCTGGCGCACGGCGACGCGGTTCTCCGGCAGATCGAGCGCCTCGGCGACATAGTCGCGCAGCATGGGCGTGAGCGCGCCGCCGCCGACGAGCATGACAGCCTGCGGCGCCGTGCCGTTGAGCCGCGTGATTTCCGACGCGATGGAGCCCGCGAGATCGCGGACCTGCGGCAGGATGGGCTTTATGACATCCTGCGCGGACAGGTCGTAGTTCGCGCCGAGGATATCGCTGAACTGCACCCCCTCGCCGTTTGCCGCCTGCCGTTTGATGTGCTCCGCCACATTGAAGTCGAGCAGGAAGTTCTGGCTGATGGCCTCGGTGATCTCGTCGCCCGCCTTCGGTACCATGCCGTAGGCGATGACGGAGCCGTTCTTCGTGATGGCGATATCGCTCGTGCCCGCGCCGATATCGACGAGCACGAGGTTGAGATGGCGCATCGTCGGCGGAATGAGCACGTTGATGGCAGCGATCGGCTCGAGCGTGAGCGCCTGCATCGAGAGTCTCGTCGCCGCGAGCGCCGACTGCATGGAGTCGATGACCTGCCGCGGCAGGAACGTCGCGATGACCTCCGCACGCGCGACATCGCCGCGCTGTCCGATGAGACTTTTGAGCTGATTACCGTCGAGCTCGTAGCGGATCGTGCTGTAGCCGACGCAGTAGTAGTGCGTCGGATCGTCCACCGTATGCGAGGCGGCGAGCTTCGCCTGCGCCGCCTGCACCCCGGCGAAATCGAGATCGCGTTCGTCGGCGGCGCTGATGACGCCCGCGATCTGCTTCTCCGCCGTGGCCGTCATCGTGTAGAGCGCGCGGCCCGCGGCGGCGACCGCCGCGCTTTTGAGCGGCCCCACATCGCCCTCGAGTTTCTCCTTGACGCCGCGGATGACGGCGGCGACCTGCGGTACATCATGGATCTGCCCGTCGAGCATCGCGCGCGTCGCGTGCTCCTGCCGCTCCGTTGCTTGGATGGCGAGTGTGCCGTCTTTCTCCTTCGTGGCGGCGATGCCGATGACGCTGCGCGTGCCGATGTCGAGCGCGAACAGCAGATTGCTCTTCTGGGTGCGCGGCTTCTGCGCGCGCGCCGGCGTTTTCTTTGTTGTGCGCCGCGTGCGCCGCTTCGCGCCCTCCGTCTTGTGCGGGCGGCTGCGGCGGGATTTCTCCGCCGCCTGGCTCGTCGTGGCTGTCTCTTCGTTTTCTGGCATGGAACTTGTCTCCTTTATTTTCCGCTCAATTATTTCTTTCGAGAAAAAAGGTTATTTTACTTATTTCGCGAATACTTCCATAGAATCCTTTTTTATCAAAGGAAAAACTATCATTGGGAAATGGGTGATACTATGTCAGGCAATAAAGAAGTCATCACGGGCGGCGATTTCAAGCGCATGGTCATGGGCGCTTACAGTGAATTCCTGCTCGAATACGAAAGCATCAACGCACTCAAGGGCGGCGGCACGCTGCCCGGCACCCATATCCTGCGCACGATGGGTGCCGCCGTGCAGCCTCTAGCGGATACGAAGGATGACGGCATTGGCGGGCTCTCGCGGCGCGTGGCGGCGGCGGCGATCTTCGGTGCGCGCGGCTCGTCGGGGGTCGTGCTCGCGCAGCTCTTCCGCGGCATCGGCAAGGGCCTCCTCGGCAAATACAACGCGACGAGCTCCGAGTTCGGCAAGGCGTTCCAGTACGGCATCCTCTACGCGCAGCGCGTGCTGCCGGACAGCCCGGAGCGGCCCATCATCACCGTCGCCAAGGCCGTGGCCAAGGGGGCCTATCACGCCGTGCGCGCGAACGTTCCCATCACGGAGATCCTCGCGGCGGCCATCGACGCGGGCGAGGACGCGCTCATGCGCATCGGCAGGGAGGACGCGGGCGCGCGCATCATGTTCACGTTCCTGAACGGCTGCATGAAAGGCCTCGACGGCAACTTCGTTTCCCCGGGCATGAGCCTCTCGCTCGGCCTCGAGGCGAAATCCGGCATGCCGGATCCGCGCGCGGACAAGGTCGCGCCCTACTGCCTGCAGTTCCGCGTGAAGAACGCCAACACCGACACGGACGCCCTGCGCCGTCAGCTCAAGGAGATCGCGACCTTTGTCCAGCTCACGCGCCAGCACGGCGGTGTCGCCATCCACCTGCACACCGACCACCCGGGCGCCGTCCTTGAGCAGGCCGTCGGCTGGGGCCCGCTCCGCGACATGCGCGTGACGAACATGAGCGAGACGCACGCGCTCACGCCCCAGGACGCCGTGATGCCTGTCGCGATCGTCGCCGTCGCAGACGGCGAGGAGGCGGCCAAGGCCTGGCAGCGCGCCGGCGCCTCCATCGTTGTCGCTGGCAGCAGCGACGCCTGCCCGTCCGTCTCCGAGCTCGTGAACGCCGCGCACAGCGACTTCGCCGAGACCTACGTCCTCGTCGCCGCGAGCCGCGACTATCGCCTCGTCTTCGAGCAGGCGCGCCGCCTCCTCGGCAGCCGCGTCGAGCTCGTCCTCACCGAGAGCGAAGACCAGGCGGAAAAGGCTCTCGCCGCTTTCGATGCCCAGCAGAGCGCCAAGGAAAACGCCGCTCGCATGCAGGCGGCGGCAGACGCATAAAGCCGCACGCAGGCCTGCGCCGGCAATATGGTAGCAACAGTGCCTTGCCCATCCTTATAAAACGGCTGTTTTTATAGGAGGTGCTGAATGAATCAGCGCTTCCGTAAGGATGAGCAAGGTACTTTTATGATGGGATTGTGTAGCTAGTGAACGGCTGGCGGAAAAATAATTTTGACTTTTTGACATTTAAGCGTTGACTTTTTGTTTTATTCGGTGTATATTCTTATTAGATTCAAGGTTAGCACTCAGGCAAGGCGAGTGCTAACAGAGAGAATCCGCTGAGGGGAGGGAGAGAGGATGCAGGATTCGCTCGACGCGCGCAAGCAGCGGGTGCTCAAGGCCATCATCCGCGATTACGTAGAGTCCGCGGAGCCGGTCGGCTCTCGCACGCTCGCGCGGAAATATGACCTCGGCGTGAGTCCCGCGACCATCCGCAACGAGATGGCGGATCTCGAGATGCTCGGCTATCTCGAGCAGCTGCACACCTCGTCGGGACGCATCCCCTCCTCGAAGGGCTACCGGTTCTACGTCGACGGGCTCATCCCGCCCGAGCCGGTCAGCGATGAGGAGAAGCGCCTCATCAACCGCTGGTACGAGAAGCGCGTGAAGCGCATCGAGGAGGTCTTCCAGGAGACGGCGCGCATCATCTCGCAGGTGACGCACAACGTTTCCCTCGTGCTCGCGCCGCAGCTCACGCAGGCGCAGTTCCGCTGCCTGCAGTTCCTGCCGCTCGACGATCGGCGCGTCATCACCGTCCTCATGACGGACGCGGGCTTCATCGAGAACAAGATCATGCGGATGCCGGACGGCGCGACGTTCGAGGACTTCCAGCGCATGGCGGCGGTCATCAACAAGAACCTCGCCGGACACACGCTCGCGACGATCGAGCATCACTCGCTCGCAGAGATCAAGGATGAGATCCAGGACGAGCCGCTCTACGAGGCGGCGCTCTCCATCATCCACCGCGCGCTCGAGTCGAGCAAGGAGGAGCGACTCTACCTCGGCGGCACGACCGAGATGCTCGAGCAGCCGGAGTTCCACGATGTGGAAAAGGTAAAGGATACGCTGCTCGTGCTCGAGGAGGAGGAGCTCATGAAAGACCTCCTGCACGCCCACATGGGCGACGGGCTCGAGGTCACGATCGGGCAGGAGAACGAGGACAGCCATTTCAAGGACAGCAGCATCATCACGGCGACGTACCATCTGAACGGCGAGCTCCTTGGCACCATCGCGGTGCTCGGCCCGACGCGCATGGAGTACGCGAAGGCGATGAGCCTGCTCGAGTACATGAATGCCAATTTGACCAATATCATCAAGCGCTTCGACTGGTAGCGAGGCGGAAAGAGGTGAATCCATTGCCATCCTTTATGAAAGATGCAATGAGCAAGAAAGACGAACAGAAGATGAAGGAAATGCAGCAGGAAATCGACGAGGCGGAAGCCGAGGAGACCGCGGCAGACGAGGCTGAGGCGCCGGAGACGGCGGAGGCTTCGGAGTCTGACGCGGCTGAGGCCGATGCGGCAGCTGAGGCTGAGACACCTGATGAGGACGCCGCGGCGCTCAAGGCGCAGGTCGAGAGCCTCAAGGCGGCCCTTGAGGAAAAGGACAACCGCGTGAAGCGCCTGCAGGCTGATTTCGAGAATTTCCGCCGCCGCACGAGCAAGGAGCGTGAGGAACTCGCGAATGTCGTCACGCAGGATCTCCTGAAGAGCATGCTGCCGATCCTCGACAACTTCGACCGCGCGATGGCCGCCGAGCAGAAGGATAACGAGTCCTTCCAGAAGGGCGTGGAGATGATTTACACGCAGCTCAACGAGACGCTCAAGAACGCCGGCCTCGAGCTCATCGACACGGCGGGGCAGAAGTTCGACCCGAACTTCCACCAGGCGGTCATGCGCGTAGAGAACCCCGACCTCGAGGACGACACGATCGCGCAGGAGCTCCAGAAGGGCTACATCGTCAAGGGCAGAGTCATCCGCCCGAGCATGGTGCAGGTCGTCAGCAATTGATTTGTTAGTAATGACTTTATGAAATAAAGAGAACCAGGGAGGAAGAACCATGAGCAAGGTAATCGGTATTGACTTAGGTACGACGAACTCCGTCGTATCCGTTATGGAAGGCGGCGAGCCGACCGTCATCACGAACCCGGAAGGCAGCCGCATCACGCCGTCTGTCGTCGGCTTCACGAAGGACGGCCAGCGTCTCGTCGGCCAGCTCGCAAAGCGCCAGGCCGTCTCGAACCCGGATCGCACGATCTCGTCCATCAAACGTCACATGGGCGATCCGAACTACAAGGTCACGATCGACGACAAATCCTACACGCCGCAGGAGATCTCCGCGATGATCCTGCAGAAGCTCAAGAGCGACGCGGAAGCGTACCTCGGCGAGACAGTCACGCAGGCCGTCATCACCGTGCCGGCGTACTTCAACGACAGCCAGCGTCAGGCGACGAAGGACGCCGGCAAGATCGCGGGCCTCGACGTCATGCGCATCATCAACGAGCCGACGGCAGCGGCGCTCGCCTACGGCCTCGACAAGGATGAGGACGAGACTGTCCTCGTGTTCGACCTCGGCGGCGGCACGTTCGATGTCTCCATCCTCGACCTCTCCGATGGCACGTTCGAAGTGCTCGCGACGAACGGCGATACTCACCTCGGCGGCGATGACTTCGATAAGAAGATCATGGACTGGATGGTGGAGTCGTTCAAGAAAGAGAACGGCATCGACCTCTCGCAGGACAAGATGGCCGCGCAGCGCCTCAAGGAGGCCGCTGAGAAGGCAAAGATCGAGCTCTCGAGCATGACGCAGACGAACATCAACCTGCCGTTCATCACGGCGGACGCCTCCGGCCCGAAGCACCTCGACCTCACGCTCACGCGCGCGCAGTTCGATGAGATGACGCGCGACCTCGTCGAGCGTACGATGGGCCCGACGAAGAAGGCCATGGCCGATGCCGACCTCACGGGCAACGACATCAACAAGATTATCCTCGTCGGCGGCTCGTCCCGTATCCCGGCTGTCCAGCAGGCCATCCGCAGCATCCTCAACAAGGAGCCGAGCAAAGGCGTCAATCCGGATGAGTGCGTCTCCGTCGGCGCTGCCATCCAGGGCGGTGTCCTCGTCGGCGAGGTCAAGGACGTCCTGCTCCTCGATGTCACGCCGCTCTCCCTCGGCATCGAGACGCTCGGCGGCGTCTGCACGAAGATCATCGAGCGCAACACGACGATTCCGACGAGCAAGAGCCAGATTTTCTCCACGGCGGCCGACAACCAGCCGTCCGTCGACATCCACGTCCTGCAGGGCGAGCGTGAGATGGCAGCCGACAACAAGACCCTCGGCCGCTTCGAGCTCTCCGACATCCCGCCGGCGCCGCGCGGAGTGCCCCGCATCGAGGTCAAGTTCGATATCGATGCGAACGGCATCGTGCACGTCTCCGCAAAGGACCTCGGCACGGGCAAAGAGCAGAAGATCACGATCCAGTCCGACAGCGGCATGAGCAAAGAGGACATCGACCGCATGGTCAAGGAAGCCAAGGCACACGAGGCCGAGGACAAGAAGCGCAAGGAAGCCATTGACACGAAGAACCAGGGCGAGGCGCTCTCCTACCAGGCCGAAAAGACCATCAAGGATCTCGGCGACAAGGCCGATAAGGCGAAGGTCGCAGAGGTAGAGAAAGCGAACGCCGCGCTCAAGGAAGCGCTCAAGGGCACGGACACCGAGGCCATCAAGAAGGCCACGGAAGCCCTCCAGAAGCCGCTCTACGAGCTCAGCGCCGCCGCCTACCAGGCAGCGGGTGCGCAGGCGGGCGCGCAGGGTGCGCAGGCCGGCCCGCAGCCGGACGCAGGCAACGCGCAGCAGGAAGAAAAGAAGAATGACGACGATGTCGTCGACGCCGACTTCACGGACGTCAACGACAAGAAATAAGGTCTATCAGTAAGAGGTGGTTAGTGGTGCGCGCACGGGCGCGCTTGCCGCTAACCACTTCTTCATATCAGAGCATGGGAAGTGCCCGGTCGGCGCTTCCCCAGAGACAATCTATGACGCTCGGACGCAGCGCATCCGGCACATGAAAACAAGGTGGTAGAAAGTGAGCGAGAAACGCGATTTATACGAGGTCCTGGGCGTCAGCAAGGATGCCTCGGACGCAGAGATCAAGAAAGCATACAAGAAACTGGCCCGCAAATATCATCCGGACCTCAACCGCGGCCATGAAAAGGAAGCTGAGGAGAAATTCAAGGAAGTCAACGCGGCCTACGAAATCCTCAAGGACCCGAAGAAGCGCGCGCAGTACGATCAGTTCGGCGCAGGTGCCTTTGACGGCACGGGCGGCTTCCAGGGCGGCGGCGGTTTCGGCGGCTTCGGTCAGGGCGGTTTCGGCGGCTTTGGCGGCGGCACCGATGGTTTCGGAGACATCTTCGACATGTTCTTCGGCGGCGGCGGACGCGGCGGCCGCGGGCAGGGCCCCGTGGCGGAGCGCGGCGCCGACCTGCGCTACGACCTCGAGATCACCTTCGAGGAGGCGGCGTTCGGCAAGGAAGTCGAGCTCTCCATCCCGCGTACGGCGGAGTGCTCCCACTGCCACGGCACAGGCGCGGCACCCGGCACGAGCCAGGAGACCTGCCCTGACTGCCACGGCACCGGCATGCGCCAGACCGTGCACAACACGCCGTTCGGCCGCATGATGAACCAGACGACCTGCAGCCGCTGCGGCGGCACGGGCAAGATCGTCAAGACCCCTTGCACCCATTGCCACGGCACGGGCAAGACGCGCGAGACGCACACCGTCAAGGTCACGATCCCGAAGGGCGTCGACCAGGGCACGCGCCTGCGCGTCGCCGGCCACGGCGAGGCGGGCTCGCACGGCGGCGGCTACGGCGACCTCTACGTCTATATCTTCATCAAGCCGCATAAATTCTTCAAACGGCAGGGCACCGACGTCATCGTCGAGGTCCCCGTCTCCTTCGTCGAGGCGGCCCTCGGCGGCACCGTCCAGGTGCCGACGCTCGATGGCCCCGTCGACATGAAGGTTCCCGCCGGTACGCAGAGCGGCAAAATCCTGCGCCTCAAGGGCCGCGGCATCCCGTACCTGCGCGGCACCGGCCGCGGCGACGAGCACGTCGTCGTCAAAGTCCTCACGCCGCAGAACCTCAGCGCCCGCCAGAAAGAACTCCTGCGCGAGTTCGGCGAGCTCAGCGGCGACCGCGTCAACCCGGAGAAAAAGAGCTTCCTCGACAACCTCAAGAAGCTCTTTGGGAAATAATCCTGCCACGTGTAGGCAGCAGCAAAAAGGTCTTTCGGCAACTGCCGAGAGACCTTTTTTGATGCGCTCAGGAAAGCTCCTCGCCGTTGGTGGCGATGGCTTTCTGATAATATTTCGCCAGTCGCCTTCGAACTGTTGGCGGCGAGGGAGCGCCTCGTGGAGATTCCTTGGGAAATTCCATCGGTGCATCGTATTTTTCTTACATCGGAGAAGATCCGTTTAGGAACCGCTGATTAAATGAGGTGCTCCGGATTTACGCGGATGCGCTATATCTCCCTAGGAGACAAACCAGAGGCGTAGCGGCAAAACGCTCCATCGCGTTTTGTACTGAGGATTGTCGAGGGCGGGAGGACAACGCAGACGCGTGAAGACGGAGTGCCGAATGAATCAGTGGTTCCTTTAATTCCTGTGATCCGAATGGAAAATATTTTATGCTGACCCCGGAGGAGTAGGAGGATCCATATCTCGTCTTTCTTCGTTGCACTTATACGGCTTTGAACGATGCGCTTGATGCAAACGTTTATACCAGTATCTTAGCGGCAGTGATAGGCGATATTAAGGAACCGCTGATTAATGCAAAGATTTTACCACTTACTCTTGAGTGGATGAGAACATACCTTCTCCTCAGGAGAAGGGGGACCGCGAAGCGGTGGAAGAGGTGCTGCACGGCGGGGGAATGTGCAGAAAAACCTAAATTCGAGGCAAAACACCGCTTTTTTCTGAAGTGGTAAACTAAAATCGTACACACAGGGGGTAGTTTTTAACGTTACCAAATAAGATATCATACAGAGGTAGATTGCTAGGACTACCCGAAATTGAGTACGATTTGAAGGTTTACCATGAAATATAATGATGGAGGATCGGATGGAAACGGTCGCAGGATATATGAGAATGAGCTGACGCGCTATGAGGCAGCCCGCATGTACGGCATTAGCGCAGAAACAACGCGCAGCTACATGCGCGAGTACCGGGATGCACACAACCTACCACCAAGGTCAGTGCATACGCACCCGGCCAAGCCTTGTGGGAAGACGCCGGAATGCTGGGATGACTACAGGGATATGTCCAAGGAAGAACTGCTGTACGAACTGGCCAAATCCCAGATCGAGATTGCCCGCTAAAAAAAGGGTACATGGTGAAGGGAAGTGGATCGAGCAAGACATACTTAGTGTTAGACAGCAGGACTACCAAGTAATCGCAGAGCTGTCCGGGAAATTCCTCGTACAGCTGCTATGCAGGGCGGCCGGAATCAAGCGGAGCAGCTTTTACAGCTGGCGCAAGGCCCGTTTATCCCCATCCGGCAAAGCAACACGCCTAGCCAGGAGCATCGCCCTGTTCAGTCAGTATCATCTGAAGTATCCATCGCATGGCTATCGCTGGCTGAATGCCAAAATCAAGCTGGATACCGGCATAGTGAACTCAGCTCCATATGCCCACAAATGCTGCCAGCTGGCTGGGATAAAGAGCCGGAGCCACCACTACCGCTACAAAAAGCCAGGTGAGCCGGAGCGCAAATACCCGAACCTGCTGATGGCAGGCATGAGCATCACGGGACCGCTGCAATGCGTAGTCAGCGATATGACGGCATTCCGTGTAAAAGGCGTCTATTACGAGCTTACGCTTTACATGGATTTGTGGGACAACGAAATTATAGCGCATGCCCTGTCGTCGAAGCGTGGCGACTGCAATACATACCTGAGCGGGCTGCATGATGTATTGGAGCTCAAGAAAAAATGCCCGGACTGCCAGATGGTGCTGCACACCGACCAAGGCTCCGTATATGCATCCAAAGCCTTTAATGAGTTGCTGCCGCTGAGCGGCGTTACGCGCTCCATGTCCCGAGCAGGGACACCGACAGGCAACGCTGCAATGGAGTCGATAAACGGATGGATCAAGACGGAGTTATTCACAGATTTCCATGTGACCGGCAAGGGAGATGTCAGCCATGAGATAGATGACTATATCAAATTTTTTAACACTGAGCGTCCAGCCTATTCGCTAGGATATTTAACGCCGGTACAGTACCGCGAACAACATATATCCGATGCAAATACGAAGAAATCAGAAAAATTAGCTGTGTCAAAAAATTGATGAAAGTGTACGAAATAGGTTGACCAGTGCAGATTACGCCTGATGAGGGAGCAGGAGGTTGTTTTTGAGGGCAAAAGGTAGTCTCCCTTGTTGCACAGACTTCATCGCTTGACGCACGAATTTTCGTAAGTTACGATTTAGTAAATCACAGCTTACAACATCGCATCATGCTAAGATGGCGTGATGTGAGTCGCATCAATGGAGGAGGTTGTCAGGGCGTGGGGTATCTTGGTCATTATGATACGAAGACGAAGAAGCAGCAGAGGCTTAAGGAGCATCTGGAACATGTCGCGGGGCTTGCGGCCAGGTTCGCGGCGGTATTCGGTGCGGAGGAGCTCGGTACGCTTGCGGGGCGCTATCATGATCTCGGCAAGTATTCGGCGCAGTTCCAAGCCTATCTGCGCGGGGAGCGGAGCTCTGGCGGTGATCATTCGACGGGAGGCGCGCAGGTGCTCTTTCACAGGAAGTCCCCGCTATTGCTTCTGGCGGCCTGGGCCATCGCCGGACATCATGGCGGTTTGCCAGATTTCGGCGGGGATTTTGATGACGCAGGGAGTGCGACGTTTTGCAGCCGCATGCGGAAGGAACTGCCTGATTTTTCCGCCTGGAAGGCGGAGGAGGAAGCGCCTGTGCCGCCGGATGCCGTGCCTTCTTTTCTGCAGCCGCTGGATATTTATCGAATGCAGTTTTTTACGCGGATGCTCTTTTCCTGTCTCGTCGATGCCGATTTCCTCGATACGGAGGAGTTCTATCAGTCCTGTCTGCCGGAGGCGGAGCGGACGGCAGGGGAGAGGCTGCGCCGCGGTTTTGATTCGCTGTCGGTGCTGAAGCAGCGGTTCGATGCGGCGGTCGAGGCACGGTTCTTCGATGAGCGCGACGAGCGCTATGGAGAGCCGATCAATGTACACCGGCGCGAGATCCTGCGCGTCTGCCTGCAGGAGGGGGAGGCGGGAGAGGAGCGCCTCTACCGCATGACCGTGCCGACGGGCGGCGGCAAGACGCTGGCTTCCCTCGGCTTTGCCCTGCACAGGGCCGCCCGGGCGGGCAGCGGAGTCCGGCGCATCATCTATGTCATCCCGTATACGAGCATCATCGAGCAGAATGCGCAGGTGTTCCAGAACATCCTCGGCACGCAGAATGTGGTCGTTCATTATGCGAATGCCGCGTATGATGATGAAAATGAGGAGGGACGGCGACAGCGCCTGGCAACGGAGAACTGGGATGCGCCGCTCATCGTGACGACGAATGTGCAGTTCTTTTCCTCGCTCTATGCGAGCCGTACCTCAGCGTGCCGGAAGCTGCATAACATCGCGCACAGTCTCATCATCTTCGACGAGGCGCAGATGATCCCCTTGGGCTTTCTCAAGCCGTGCTTGGAGGCCGTGCGGACGCTGCTCGCGCAGTATGGCTGCACGGCGGTTCTCTGCACGGCTACGCAGCCGGCGCTGAGGCCGTTCCTCGGCTTGGAGATGAAAGAACTCTGCCCGCGCATCGAGGAGCAGTTCGCTTTCTTCTCACGCGTGACCTTTGATGTGCGCCAGGAGCGGTGCGCGCCGGATGTCTTGGCCGAAGAGATCGCGCATAGGCCGCAGGCGCTGGTCGTCGTGAACAGCAAGCGGATGGCGCGTCAGCTCTACGAGGCGGTGCCGGAGCGGGAGGGCGTGTTCCATCTCTCGACGAATCTCTGTGCCGCGCATCGCACGCGCGTGCTTACTGAAATCCGCAGCCGCCTGCAGCAGGGGGAATCTTGCCGCGTGATTTCGACGAGCCTCATCGAGGCGGGCGTCGATGTTGACTTCCCACTGGTTTATCGCGAGCTTGCGGGCCTCGACAGCATCCTCCAGGCGGCGGGACGCTGCAACCGCGAGGGAAAGCGGCCGAGAGAGAACAGTATCGTAACCGTTTTCCGTCTGGAAGGGAGCAAGATGCCGCCCCAGATGCGGCGGCAGGGAGAGGTCGCGGAAAGCATCTTCGGGCGCTACACGGCGCGCCTCTCCCATCCAGAGGCGGTCGAGGCGTATTTCCGGGAGTTCTATGATCTCTCGGGAGAAGAGCGATTGGACAAGGAGAAAATCCTCGAGCTCTGTCGGCGGAGGATGCCGCCGCTGAGGACCATCGACCGGAAATTCCAGTTGATCGATGATGCCTCTGTGCAGGTCTTGATTCCTTTCGATGAGGAAGCAGAAACGCTCTTGGCGCAGCTTCGGACGGAGCAGGGCGCGCAAAGCCGCACGTTGCTGCGGCGCGTGGGCGTCTATACCGTGGGCGTGCGGCAGGGGCCTTTCCAGCGCCTGCTGGACGCAGGGGCGGTCGCTCCGCTCTGGGAAAGCAGCACCGCGCTCTATGTTCTCACTGATCTGAGCCTGTACGATGAGGCGGCGCTGGGGCTGCAGGCGGATGTCACCGTTGGTCAGGCCGTCGTCTTTTGAAAATAGAACATCCGCCACGTTGCTGCTGAAGGAACCGCCGAATGTATTGGTGATTCCTCGCAAACGAAAAGGGCAGGGAACTTTATCCCTGCCCTTTTCGTTTGCGAAAAAAATATAAGTATTTCTATCCGCGCATCATGTATCCCACGATGCGACAAAAAAATTATAGCAGGAGGGAATGAGAATTGACAAGGAGAAATAATAAGAGTAAGATAACGCTTGTAGGGATCATATTGAATAAAATATAAGTGAAGAGAGGATAGGTTCTATGGGATATGGTGTCAAAGTAGATGTGCGCGGCGATTTTGCGTTGTTCACGCGTCCGGAGCTCAAGGCGGAGCGTGTCAGCTATGATCTGATCACGCCGTCAGCCGCGCGCGGCGTCCTGGAGGCCGTTTTCTGGCATCCCGGCCTGAAGTGGATCGTCGATGAGATCCGCGTCCTGACTCCCATCAAGTTCACGACGGTGCGGCGCAATGAGGTGAGCTCGAAGGTGAAGGCCCGCGTCATGTGGCAGGCGATGGCGAACGGGGGACGTCCGCCCTATCTCGCGACGCCGAAGGACATCATGCAGCGGGCCTCGCTCTTGCTCACCGATGTCCACTATGTCATCACGGCGCATTTCGAGATGACGCCGCAGGCGGCGGCAGGTGACAATCCGGGGAAGTTCTCCGAGATGTTTCGCCGGCGTCTGGCGAAGGGGCAGCACTACCACCAACCGTATCTCGGCTGCCGGGAGTTCCCTGCACAGCTGCGCCCCTGCGAGAACGAGGTATCGCTGCCGATTCCTGAGGAGTTGCGGGGGGAGAAGGATCTGGGCTTCATGCTCTACGATATGGATTACTCCGACAAAACGCGGATTCGTCCGCAGTTTTTCCGCGCGGTGCTTCGGGATGGTGTTCTGGATCTGCGGGGAGTGGAGGTGTACGAATGATTCTTCAGGCACTCGCAAAACATTATCAAATGATGGCGGAAGCAGGTGAGGCGCCGCGGCGGGGCTGGTGTCCTGTGGGCGTCTCGTTCGCGCTGGAGATCGCGGTGGATGGGGCGCTCCGGCGAGTCTATGACCTGCGGGAGGAACAACGTAGTGGCAAGAAGACCGCCGTGCGCCCGCGCCGCATGATCGTTCCAGATCATCCGACGCGGGCAGGACAGAAGCCGCCGGCCTATTTCCTCTGCGATACGTCCACCTATTTCCTCGGGCTGGCAGAGGACGAGGAGGATCTAGCGAAAGCGGAGAAGAAGAGGCAGGATGCATTGCAGCGCTTCGCCTCTGCCAAAGAGCTGCATGAGAAGATGCTCGGGGATCTCGATGCCCCCGCGGCGCAGGCCGTCGTAGCGTTTTTCCGGCAATGGCAGCCGGAGCAGGCGAAGATGCACCCGGTGCTCGCGGAGTTCTTTCCGGATATGGCTGCGGGCGGAAACGTCGTCTTTCGGTTCCAAGGACGCTTTGTGCAGGAGGATGCGGCGATCGCGGCGCGGTGGGAACGCACCTTGACCGCGCAGGAGGACGATGCGCAGGGCATCTGCCTGGTGACGGGGAAAGAAGGATCCATCGCGCGGTTGCACCCCAAGATCAAGGGCGTTCCCGGCGCGCAGGTGTCTGGCGCTAATCTCGTTTCCTTCAACACGGAGTCCAGCAATTCCTATGGCCATGTACAGGGCGCGAATGCGCCTGTATCTGAGGACGCATCCTTCGCCTATGGCATGGCGCTCAATGCGCTATTGGCAGACAGCGACCACAGGCAGATCCTCGGCGATACGGCAGTCGTCTACTGGGCCGAGCAGGAGAACGAAGCGGTGCAGGATCTCACGAGCATCTTGATGGGCGGCGTGGGCGGCAAGAACATCATGACAGAGGCGTCGCTCCAGGGCCTTTTTCAAAATCTTGTCAAGGGTCGGCCCATCCGTTTCGAGTCAGCGGAGATTCCGTATGAGAATCCCTTCTACATCCTGGGACTCTCGCCGAATGCAGCGCGGCTCTCGGTGCGTTTCTTCCTGCGGAGCTCCTTCGGTGACTTCCTCCAGCATGTGAAGGCACATCGCGAGCGGGCAGCCATCACGATGCCGCCGCGCAAACCATGGACATCCCCGCCGCTCTGGGCATGGCTGCAGGCGACGGTCTCTCCGAACGCCTCCAACAAGAGCCCGCTGCCCATCCTGGCGGGGAGCGCGATGGTTGCTATCCTGCAGGACACGCTGTATCCAGCCAGCCTCTACGCGCAGGTGCTGCTGCGCATCCACGCGGAGGTTGATGCCACAGAGGCGAAGCCGCCGCATTACAAAATTACAGGAGAACGCGCCTCAATCATCAAGGCGTATCTTATAAAGAACAAGAAGAGAGGAGAACTGCGTATGAAGCTCAATGAAGAAATCACCGATCCAGCGTATGTCCTTGGACGGATCTTCTCCCTGCGTGAGGGCATCCAAAGGGCGGTGAATCCTAACCTGAATGCGACCATCAAAGACCGCTATTTCGATGTGGCGAGCACGACGCCGGCGAGGGTATTCCCCATTCTCGAGCACTTGACGAACCATCATCTCAAAAAAATGGCTGGGGAGAACCAGAGGCTGAAAACGTATTATGAAAAGCAGATGACGAGGTTGATGGGGATGCTCGATGCCTCGAAGGGCATCCCGAAGCTCCTGAACGCGGAGGAGCAGGGCATGTTTATTCTCGGGTACTATCAGCAGACGCAAGCGCGTTATGAGAAGAAGCCGGACAAGGAAGCACAGCCGGCAGACACGATGAGCGAGGAGGAATAAAAATGGCAGATCCCATTCAGAACCGCTACGATTTCGAGATTATTTTTGATGTGGAGAACGGCAATCCCAATGGCGATCCGGACGCTGGCAACATGCCCCGCATCGACCAGGAGACAGGGCTTGGTTTGGTGACAGATGTCTGCCTCAAGCGCAAGATCCGCAACTATGTCGAGGCCGCAAAGGAGGATGCGCCGGGCTACCGCATCTATGTCAAGGACCATGTTCCCCTGGAACGCAGCAACCGCGAAGCCTATCAGTACCTCGGCGTAGATGAGAAGAAAATCAAGGAAGCGAAGAAGAAGGACGCGGAGATCGATCTCAAGATCCGCGATTTCATGTGCGAGAATTTCTATGATATTCGCGCGTTCGGCGCTGTCATGACCACATTCGTGAACGCGAAGCTCAACTGCGGCCAGGTGCGCGGCCCAGTGCAGCTCGACTTCGCGCGCAGCGTCGAGCCCATCCTCGCCCAGGAAATCGGCATCTCCCGCGTGACCGTTTCCTCGGAGAAGGAGCAGGAGGACGGCAAGCACATGATGCTCGGCCACAAGTTCATCGTCCCTTATGGCCTTTACATCGCTCACGGCTACATCTCCGCCAATCTCGCGCGCAAGGTGACGGGATTCTCGGAGGAAGATCTGGCGCTCCTCTGGCGGGCCATCCTCAACATGTTTGAGAATGACCACTCAGCGACGCGCGGCAGCATGGCGGTGCGCAAGCTCATCGTGTTCAAGCACGAAAGCGAGCTCGGCAACGCGCCTGCGTATCAGCTCTTCGACCGCATCAAGGTGGAGAAGAACGTGGAAGAAAAGCCAGCGCGCTCCTATCATGACTATACCGTGACCGTTGACGATGCAGATCTTCCGGCAGGCGTCACCTGCATCCAGATGGTCTGAGGGAGCAGATGGAATATCCTGAGGATGCATACCTCATGATCTCAGGCATCCAGCATTTTGCTTTCTGTCGCCGTCAATGGGCCTTGATCCACATCGAGCAGGCTTGGGAAGAGAACCTGCGTACGGCAGAGGGCAGGATCCTGCATGAGAAATGCCATGACGAACATCAGAAGGAAAAACGAGGAGGCCTCCTCATCAGCAGAGGGCTGCGCGTATTCTCTCGCATGATGGGCGTAGCGGGTGTCTGCGATGTCGTCGAATTCCATGAGGCGGAGGAAGGCGCTGTCCTCCATAAGCATCCGGGATTCTGGACGCCGTATCCCGTCGAGTATAAGCACGGCGAAGGAAAGTCACTGGATGCCGACGGACTCCAACTCTGTGCGCAGGCCATGTGTCTGGAAGAGATGTATTGCACGGAAGTGCCAAAGGGCGCAGTGTTCTATGCGGCGACGCATCGGCGGGAAGAGGTGCTGCTCTCTGCAGGACTGCGCGAACGCGTGCGGCAGATGTTCGCGGAAATGCATCATGATATGCAGCAGGGCCACACGCCGCGCGTCAAACCGAGCAAGGCATGCCAAGCCTGCTCGCTGAAGCCGGTCTGCCTGCCGCGGCTCATGAAGCACCACGATGTTGCGGCCTACTACGACGCCTATCTGGGAAGGAGGGAATGAGATGCGCCGCCTGCTGAATACGCTTTTCGTCATGACGGAGGACGCGTACCTCGCGCTCGAAAATGAAAATGTTGTTGTGAAACAGGGGGAAGCCATCCTGGGCCGCGTGCCGCTCCTCACGCTCGAAAGCATCATCGATTTCAGCTGGCGCGGTGCGAGCCCCGCCCTGCTGGGCGCCTGCGCGGAACGATCCATAGGATTTTCCTTCCTCACGCCGCAGGGAAAGTTCCTCGCGCGCGTCTGCGGAGAAAATCCGGGCAATGTGCTCCTGCGGCAGCAGCAATACCGTATCGCCGATGAGGCAGCAGCGAGCCTGGTATTTGCGAGAAATTTCATCGCAGCCAAGATATATAATGCCAGGACGGTGTTGGAGCGCGCAAAGCGCGATCATGCCGACAGCATCGACACCGAAGCTCTAGGGACAATCAGCGCTGTCATGGCATCCTCGATGCGGCTCGCGAGAAAAGCGGAAAACGCAGATGATCTGCGTGGTTTAGAAGGCGATGCGGCGCATCAATATTTCACGATGCTGGGCCAGCTCATCCTACAGCAGAGAAACGCATTCCTCTTTACCGGCCGCACGAAACGTCCTCCCATCGGACGCGTAAATGCCATGCTCTCCTTCGGCTATACCCTGCTGGCCCATGACTGCGCGGCATCGCTCGAGAGCGTCGGACTGGACGCATACGTCGGTTTCCTGCACACACCACGTCCCGGGCGGCAGTCGCTGGCGCTCGACCTCATGGAAGAACTGCGCGCTGTTTTTGTGGATCGTCTGGTGATCACGCTGATCAATAACCGTGTCGTCAGGGGGACAGACTTTGAAGAAAAGGAAAATGGCGGCACCTACCTGAAAAAAGCAGGGAGGCAGAAATTCATCACTGCCTGGCAGGAAAAGAAAAGGGAGCCCATCACGCATCCCTTCCTGGAAGAAAAAATCCCATGGGGGTTGGTGCCCTATGTGCAATCGCTCCTGCTCGCTCGCACAGTGCGCGGTGATGTGGAGGAATACCCGTCGTTCCTTTGGAAATGAAGAAAAAGATTTCTAGACGAGCAGCGGCTGTATGGATGATGAAGAAGTCTCAGCAAGCCGATGCGGAGCAGAAAACTGTGCAGAGATGGCAGTTGTACTCGTAGCAAACTCAACACACAAACGCCCTCTTCGTGGACATTGTGCGCTCGCCCATACAGTAAATCAGGTGGTAGTGATATGTTGATATTGGTTACATATGATGTCAATACGACGACGGCAGAAGGGAAAAAACGTCTTAGGCAAGTAGCAAAGATCTGCGTGCGTCACGGACAAAGAGTGCAGAATTCTGTTTGCGAATGCAGCCTCGACACAGCACAGTTCGCGGAATTCCGGCATAAGCTCGAAAAGGCCATCGATACGAAAAAAGACAGTCTGCGGTTTTATCATCTCGGGAAGAATTATAAGGGAAAGATAGAACATATCGGCGCAAAGAACACCTATGATCCGGAAGCACCGATGATTCTTTAGAGGCGCGCGAAGTGCTATCACACAGAAATGCAGAGGAGAGATATTGCTGAAGAAATGAGATGTCAGAAGAGGGGAAAAAGGAGGTTCGCGAAAAAGGTGGATGAAAGCTAGAAAAATGAAGGGGTAAAAGTATGGCTGTCGCTCCTCGTATGAGGAGCGTGGATTGAAATTAGGTGGGTTTCACAAGCATACCCAAGGTGACTTGTCGCTCCTCGTATGAGGAGCGTGGATTGAAATTCCTCCGCCCACTGCGTAGCCTTTACCTCATCGAGTCGCTCCTCGTATGAGGAGCGTGGATTGAAATTTTGTCTCAGCCTCTTCTTTCTCGCTCTCATTCGTCGCTCCTCGTATGAGGAGCGTGGATTGAAATGAGCACGATCCGCTCTACTACGCTGAATCCATGTCGCTCCTCGTATGAGGAGCGTGGATTGAAATACGACAACGGCAAAAGATGCCATCGTCGCCGGTGTCGCTCCTCGTATGAGGAGCGTGGATTGAAATGCCAGTCTCACGAGCTGTGGATCCGGCTCTGTTGTCGCTCCTCGTATGAGGAGCGTGGATTGAAATTCGCATCAAACCCCGCCTTTCCAAAGTTCAATCAGTCGCTCCTCGTATGAGGAGCGTGGATTGAAATCGCAATCCTTCCGTTTCTTCGCGATCCGCTCTAGTCGCTCCTCGTATGAGGAGCGTGGATTGAAATCAGATAGGTAAAAAACTTGATAGGCGTTGTTGTGTGTCGCTCCTCGTATGAGGAGCGTGGATTGAAATCATGTCATCCAGGTGGCGCTTGCACGCTTGATAGTCGCTCCTCGTATGAGGAGCGTGGATTGAAATGCGTGGGACGACGTCACAAACTCCGACGCTGATGTCGCTCCTCGTATGAGGAGCGTGGATTGAAATGATCATTGAAAGCATGATTGAGTTGTATGAAGGTTGTCGCTCCTCGTATGAGGAGCGTGGATTGAAATTGGAAAAAGGCGGCAAGTCCTACAGGGACTATGTGGTCGCTCCTCGTATGAGGAGCGTGGATTGAAATCCGTTTGGGAACGTACAAAAGGAGTGGTGGGGAGGTCGCTCCTCGTATGAGGAGCGTGGATTGAAATGGGGTGAAATGCCGCAAGATGGCCAAGGACAAAGTCGCTCCTCGTATGAGGAGCGTGGATTGAAATAAGCTAGTGACGGGCAGGTTGCCGTCCGTGATTGTCGCTCCTCGTATGAGGAGCGTGGATTGAAATTGCATCACGCGTTTGAGGCAATCGGCGAAGAGGTCGCTCCTCGTATGAGGAGCGTGGATTGAAATGATCTGGAGTGGATGGCACTGCCGAGTGTAGCGTCGCTCCTCGTATGAGGAGCGTGGATTGAAATTTGAAGTGAATAATGATGCAGCAAAGACAAAGAAGTCGCGCCTCGTATGAGGAGCGTGGATTGAAATCAGAATGGCGGCATGATTCCGGCTATGAAGCAGAGGGCGCTCCTCGTATGAGGAGCGTGGATTGAAATAAGGTGGTTTACGCGAAGATGGGCGGTGTAGCAGTCGCTCCTCGTATGAGGGGCGTGGATTGAAATTCCGCTTGCTATAACAGAGTTGTCCTTGAGATACGGGTCGCTCCTCGTATGAGGGGCGTGGATGGTAAAAAGTCAAAGTTGAATTCCCTTTTCTAATCAGCGCTTCCTTGATTTTCGATGAGCTCTTGCTGGTGCGTATTGACGGCGAAGTAGGGTCTGTGCTAGGGCAATGGCCTTCTTACGCAGATCGTTGTTCATGGCGATGAGGTAGCAGGCGTAGCGGGAGAGATGGAGGTCATCCACCTCTCGGTATCTCTTGCTGTATGACTCCGTTTAGATGCGGCCGGTGCTGGACGATTTCATCGCGGTAGCGGCAGATGGTGCGGGCACGGTGGTATAGCACGATGCCCCTGGGGAGAGAGCCGTTTGCTCTTCTGCCCAGGGGCATCGTGCTGTTTTATGTGTGTGGTCTTGTGCATGGGGACAGGCGTCTATTCCTCGTGTTTTGCATATTTCTCCGCCCGCTGCGCTCGTCCAAGGGTGCTGTGCTGGTAGCTGTAGCCGAAGTAGACGAGGCAGCCGATGGCGCACCAGACGACGAAGCGGATCCAGGTCTCGTAGGGGAGGTGAGCCATGAGGTAGCCGCAGGCGAGGATGGCGAGCGGGGCGATGAGCCAGACGGCGGGGCAGCGGAAGGTGCGGTGGACGTCCGGCTTCGTCACGCGTAGGACGAGGACGCCGAGGGAGGCGACGGTGAAGGCGGAGAGGGTGCCGATGTTCGCCATTTCCGCGATGACGCCGATGGGGGCGAGTCCGGCGATGATGGAGACGAAGACGGCGCCCGCGACGGTGACGATGTAGGGCGTGTGGTAGCGCTTGTGGATCTTGCAGACGTTCGCGGGAACCATGCCGTCGCGGCTCATCGCGAAGAAGATGCGCGCCTGCCCGTAGAGCAGGACGAGCAGGACGGTCGTGATGCCCGCGATGGCGCCGACGCCGACGAGCGCCGAGCCGAGGCGGTAGCCGATGTAGCGCAGCGCGAAGGCGACGGGCTCGGGGTTGTTGAGCTCCGTGTAGGGGACGACGCCCGTGAGCACGCCGGCGACGACGACGTAGAGCGCCGTGCAGACGAAGAGCGAGCCGATGATGCCGATGGGGAGGTCGCGCGCGGGGTTCTTGCACTCCTCAGCGCTCGTCGCGACGGCGTCGAAGCCGATGTAGGCGAAAAAGACGATGGCCGCGCCGCCGAAGATGCCGGAGACGCCGAACGGCATGAAGGGCTCCCAGTTCGCCGGATCCACATGCGGCGTCGCGAGCAGCAGAAAGAGGAAGACGGCCGCGAGCTTGATGAAGACGAGGATGCGGTTGAGCCGCGCGCTCTCCTGCGTGCCGTGGATGAGGAAGAAGGAGAGCAAGAGCGTGATGAAGATGGCGGGCAGGTTGATCACGCCGCCGTCCGCCGGGACATGCGTGAGCGCGTGCGGGAGGTCGATGCCCGCCGAGAGCATGAGGCCTGTCACATAGCCCGACCAGCCCGAGGCGACGGCGCTCGCTGTGACCGTGTACTCGAGGATGAGGTTCCAGCCCACGATGAACGCGATGAACTCGCCGAGCGAGGCGTAGGTGTAGGTATAGGCGCTGCCCGAGGCGGGCACAATGGAGGAAAACTCCGCGTAGGCGAGGCCCGCGAGCGCGCAGGCGAGCCCTGATAGGACGAAGGAGACGGTGACGGCGGGGCCCGCGTATTTCGCCGCGGCGACGCCCGTGAGCACGAAGATTCCCGTGCCGATGACGCAGCCGATGCCGAGCAGGATGAGATCGAGCGCGCCGAGCGACTTCACCATGCCGGAGGTGGCGGCGGCCGTCTGGAGCTGCTCGATGCTCTTGGTTCGGAATAGATTCATGAAATGACTTCCTTTCATAGATACGGAATCCATTATAATGTACGAAATGGTCGGCGTCAATGGAGCGGCGGCCGCTGTTGAAAGCGTTTTCAAAACATGAAAACAAAGCGCGCCCGCGTGGTTCTATAATGAAATCATCAAGAAACACAGGGGGCGCATCCCCCGGAGGAGAAAAGGGGAAAGAACCATGAAAGTTGCGATTGCGGCCAACAAGGTCGGCCAGGAACTCAAGGACTGCGTCAAAGCGTATCTCACGAAAAAGGGCTATGAGATGGTGGATCTCTCGGACGATGATATTTTCACGGCGACGACGAATGTCGTCAGGGCCATCCAGGAACAGGGCATCACGCGCGGCATCGTCGTCGATGACTACGCCGTCGCGCCGTTCATGATCGCCTCGAAGCATCACGGCATCGTCTGCGCGCCGACGTATGAGGACTATACGTCCTCGATGACGCGTCACCACAACAGCACGCAGATCATCGCGCTCGCCGCGAACATCACGGCGCCCGTGCTCTCGTGCCAGCTCGCGGAGAATTTCTGCAAGACGGAGTACGACGGCGGACGTCACCAGATCCGCATCGACATGATGAACCGGCTGCTCTGAGGCGGCTGGAGTGTAAAGGAAACGCTGAATGAATCAGTGTTTCCTAAAAGCGGAAACGCAGACCGGCGCGTGGAGGCGGGCGCTGCTTTTGCGGCGGCACCGCGCGCGGCGAATATCAGCAGGAAACGGCAAGAAGCTCGGGAGGAACGAATATGAAAATCGCGATTGGCTGTGACCATATTGTAACGGATATCAAGATCAAGGCGGCGGAATTCCTGAAGAAGCAGGGCCACGAAGTCATCGATGTCGGCACGCATGACTTCATCCGCACGCATTACCCCATCTACGGGCGCAAAGTCGGCAAGCTCGTGGCGACGGGCGCCGTGGATCTCGGCGTCTGCATCTGCGGCACGGGCATCGGCATCAACAACAGCGCGCAGAAGATCAAGGGCGTGCGCGCGGCCTGCGTGACGGATGTGCAGACGGCGGTCGCTGCGCGAGAGCAGCTCAACGCCAACGTCATCGGCTGCGGCGGCCGCGTCGTCGGCGTCGGCACGATCGAGTACATCCTCGAGCGTTCCTCAAGGCGAAGTACCAGCCGACGCCGGAGCGCGAGGCGCTCATCGCGAAGATCGACGCGCTCGTGCCGGAGAACGACGCCATCGAGAACGACCACATTTTCGACGAGTACGAGAAGAAATGGGCGGAGGGCTATTACCACGACTGAGGCCGCGCGAGGGAGCCGCTGAACCGGAGCGCATCGCAAAGACGCGGTGCTGCTGCCGTTTCCCGCGCTGCAGCGCTGCCGCGTTCCGCGCTGCCGCGCTCTGCCGGAGCGGGGCGCGGGTGGCCCGTTTGCCGGGGAACGCGTGCCTGCCTTTCTGAGCAAGGAGAAAGCGCGGACGAAGGGAACTCCTGCACTTTCACAAGACCATACTCTACATTCGTACGGAGAAATGATATAATAAGCGAGGAAATAAGAAAGAGGAGCTGAGAAACAATGGCAATGACGAAGGACGATATGGCGATGGTGGCGATGGAGATCGTCGCCTATGCGGGCGACGCGCGCACGAAGTACCTCGAGGCGATGGACGCGATGGGGGACTAGGACTTCGCGAAGGCGGAGGCGCTCATCAAGGAGGGCGACGACCTCATCCTCGGCGCGCACAACCAGCAGACGGAGCTCATCACGAAGGAGGCGGCGGGCGAGGCGCTCGACATCGGCTTCCTCACCGTGCACGCGCAGGATCATCTGATGACGGCGATGCTGCTCTCCGATATGGATAAGCGGTTCCTCAAGATCCTCAGAAAGAAGGCCGGGAAATGAGCGCGAAAGAGAAAACGTTTCCTAAGGATTTTATCTTCGGTGGCTCGACGGCGGCCTACCAGGTCGAGGGCGCGACGCGCGAGGACGGCCGCGGCCCGTGCTCGTGGGATGAGGATATGGCGTGCCCGGGGAGCCGCTTCACAGCGGATCCCGCGAGTGATTTCTATCATAAATATCCCGAGGATCTCGCGCTCTGCGAGCAGTTCGGCGTCAAGGGCATCCGTATCTCGCTCTCGTGGACGCGCATCCTGCCTGAGGGCGAGGGCAAGGTGAACCAGAAAGGCATCGACTACTACAACAAGCTCATCGATACCTGCATCGCGCACGGCGTCGAGCCGTTCGTGACGCTGCATCATTTCGACACGCCGCTCGCGTATTTCCATGCAGGCGGCTGGGAAAATCCGCGCGTTCATCGACCATTTCGTGGATTACGCGCGCGTCTGCTTCGAGGCGTTCGGTGACCGCGTGAAGAAATGGGCGACGTTCAACGAGCCGTGGTCCATCGCGCAGAACGGCTACATCGCGGGCAATTTCCCGCCGCATCATACGTTCGAGCTCGGCCGCGCCATCCAGATCGAGCACAACCTCATGGTGGCGCACGCACGGGCGCTCCATCTCTACAAGACGATGCACCTGCCGGGCAAGATCGGCATCGTGCACACGCTCGAGGGCAAGGTACCCATCACGGACACGCCGGAGAACCGCCACGCGCGCGATCTCGACGACGCGATGAGCAACCGTTTCATGCTCGACGCCTGCTTCCACGGCGGCTACGACGCGGAGACGCGCGCGCTCATCGACGAGATCCTGGAGAAGAACGGCAGCACGCTCGTCACGGAGCCTGGCGACTTCGAGGCGTTCGCGCAGGCGGCGAAGGAGATCGACTTCCTCGGCATGAACTACTACTCGAGCCATTTCCTCAAAGCATGGGACGGCGAGAGCCAGGTCATCAACAACTCGACGGGCGAGAAGGGCACGAGCGTCTTCGCGCTCAAGGGCGTCGGCGCGCGCGTCTCGAACCCCGCCGTGCCGACGACGGACTGGGATTGGCCCATCTACCCGCAGGGCATGCATGACCAGCTCGTGCGCGTGCACCGCGACTATCCGACTTGCAAGGAGATCTTCATCGCGGAGAACGGCATGGGTTACAAGGACGATTTCGTCGACGGGAAGATCGACGACACGCCGCGCATCGAGTACGTCGCCAAGCACCTCGCAGCCGTCCATGCGGCCATCGCGGAGGGCGTGCCGGTCAAGGGCTACTACATCTGGAGCCTGCAGGACATGCTCTCCTGGTCGAACGGCTACAACAAGCGCTACGGTCTCTTCTACGTCGACTACAAGACGCAGAAGCGCTACCCGAAGAAGAGCGCGTACTGGTACAAGCTCTGCTCCGAGCGGCATGCGATCGTCCCGCTGGAGGAGGTCGTTTACTGAGCATATCAGGCACTTCTTTTCGTACATCTCTCTTTTTCATAGATCCCTCTATATATGTTGCAAGGCAGACGCATTTCTCGCGTCTGCCTCTTTTTTACTTTGTGTGGGCGGGCGCGCAATGTCCGCAAAGCGGCTGTCTGTGCGTTGCGTTCTGTGCTGTGGCGGCTGGCGCGCATCGTTGCCGGAGCAGGCTGCGGTGCGTGTGAAAACGCTTTCAAAAGGTGAAAACACACGAAAGGCGCCGACTGCTATGATGGTAGCAGAAGGAGGGGAAAAGGATGATACGCAAGGTACCGAAGGAGTTCGTGCTGGGGGCGGCGATGTCCGCTTACCAGATGGAGGGCGCCGCGGCGGGCGGGCGAGAGCCGTCGGTCTGGGAGGATTGGCTGCGGCGCACGGTTCCGGCGGCGCACAGGCACACGAGCGATTTCTACCATCACTACGAGGAGGACATCGCTGCCTGCGCGGCCAAGGGCATCCGCGCGCTCTCGCTCTCGTTTTCCTGGAGCCGTATCATGCGGCGGGATGGCACGGTGAATCCCGAGGGCCTGGCGTTCTATGATCGTGTGATCGATGCGTGCCTGCGCCATGGCGTCGAGCCGTTCGTCGCGTTCTATCATTTCGATCTGCCGGCAGATCTCGCGCCCGCCGGCTGGCTCGCGCCGCAGACGGTGGAGGCATACCTTCGCTACGCGCGCGTCTGCTTCCGCCACTTCGGTGCGCGTGTGCGCCATTGGCTCACGCTCAAGGATCCCATGACAGAGGTCACGCAGGGGTATCTCACGGGGCTTTTCCCGCCGGGGCAGCAGCTCGCGCTCGGACGCGCCGTCCTCGCGCTGCACAAGATGCTCACGGTGCTCGCGCAGGCGGCGCGCGTGCTGGACTTTTTCGGCGTCAATTACTACGCGAGCCATTTCTGCACGCGGCCGGCGCCCGGCGGCGAGAGCCGCATCATCCACAACGCGACGGGCACGCGCGGCACGAGCACCTATGAGCTCGCGGGCGTCAGCCGCCGCGTGACGCGCGCAGATGTACCGACGACCGATTGGGATTGGAACATCTTCCCTCATGGCCTCTATGAGATGCTCCGGCGCATCCATAGGGGATACCGCGAGATTCCGCTCTATGTGACGGAGACGGGCATCGGCCTGCACGACAGCTGCGCGGCGGGCGGCATCGAGGACGATGACCGCATCGACTATTTGCGGCAGCACCTCGCGGCAGCACCTCGCGGCAGTGCTCGACGCGCGCGAGGACGGCGTCGATGTGCGCGGCCTCTTCGTCTGGTCGCTCCTCGACGGTCTCTCGTGGGCGAACGGCTGCGATAAGCGCTACGGTCTTTTCTATGTTGATTACGAGACGGGCGAGCGCACGCCGAAAAAAAGCGCAGACTGGTTCGGCGATCTCGCGCACTCGCGGCTCATGCTGACGACGAGCAGCGTGAGCAACGGGCTGCTCATCTGATCAGGGATAAGTGCTTCTAAAAAGGAGATTTTGGCAATGAAACTTCACAACACGAAAAAAATGCTGCTTGACGCACAGGCGGGCCACTACGCGGTGCCGGCCTTCAACATCCACAACCTTGAGACGCTCTCGACAGTCGTCGAGACGGCGGCGGAGATGCGCTCGCCGGTCATCATCGCCGCGACGCCCTCGACGGTCGCCTACGCGGGCAAGGACTATCTCATCGCGCTCGTCGGCGCGGCGATGGAGAAATATGACATCCCGATGAGCTTCCACCTCGACCATCACGAGGACGTCGCGGACATCGAGGACACGGTCGCAGCGGGCTGCCGCAGTGTCATGATCGACGCGTCGAAGCTGCCCTATGAGGAGAACGTCAAGAAGGTACAGCAGGTCGTCGCATTCTCCCACACCTGCCATGCGACGGTCGAGGCAGAGCTCGGCCGCCTCGTCGGCCAGGAGGACAACGTCGTCGTGACGGACGCCGACAAGGCGTACACGAACCCGGACGACGCCGTGCGCTACGTCGAGGAGACGGGCATCGACAGCCTCGCCGTCGCCATCGGCACGGCGCACGGCCTCTACAAGGGACGCCCGAAGCTCGACTTCGACCGCCTGAAGGAGATCCGCTCGCGCGTCTCCGTCCCCCTCGTGCTGCACGGCGCGTCCGATGTGCCGGATGAGCTCGTCGAGAAAGCCATCTCCCTCGGCATCACGAAAGTCAACATCGCGACGGACCTCAAGATCCCGTTCGCCAATGCCGTGAAGGAGTTCTTCAAGGAGCACCCGGAGGCCAACGACCCGCGCAAATACATGACGCCGGGCAAGCAGGCGATGAAGGAAATCGTCATCCACAAGATCAAAGTCTGCGGCAGTGAGGGGCGTGCATAAGTCATGATACTCGTCCTGAACCTCAACGCGAGCGTCGACAAGCGCTACATGCTCGACGACTTCGTGCCCGGCACGGTCATGCGCGCGCCGTCCGTCTCCAATACGGCGGGCGGCAAGGGCATCCACGTCGCCCGCGTGGCCTCTCTGCTCGGAGAGGAGACGCTCACGACGGGCTTCCTCGGCGGCAAGACGGGGGAGTTCATCGAGGAGCGCCTGCGCCGCGTGGGCCTACCGGGCGACTTCGTCAAGGTCGAGGGCGCGACGCGCTCCTGCCTCGCCTTCCTCACGCGGGACGGCGGTCAGACAGAGGTCCTCGAGCCGGGCCCGGAGATCTCATGCGAAGAGCTCGCGGCGTTCCGTGAGAAATACACGGCGCTGCTCGCGCGCGCGGACGTCGTCGCCGCCTCCGGCAGCCTGCCTTGCGGCGTGCCGATGGGTTTCTACGCCGTGCTCATCGCGAAAGCGCGCGCGGCGGGCGTGCCGTTCCTGCTCGACACGAGCGGGAAGCCGCTTGCGGAGGGCATCGACGCCCGGCCGGACTTCATCAAGCCCAACCAGGAGGAGCTCGCCGCCCTGCTCGGCCATCCGGTCGAGACGGCGGAGGATGCCCTGCAGGCCGCCCGCACACTCTCTCGGCGCGGCGTGCGGCTCGTCTGCGTCTCTCTCGGCGCGGCGGGCAGCATCGCCTGCGAGGCGGATGCCTGCTACCGCGTGCGCGTGCCGAAGATCGACTGCAAGAACCCTGTCGGCTCCGGCGACAGCTTCGTCGCGGGCGCCGCGACGGCCCTCGCGCGCGGCGAGGACACGCAGAGCATCCTGCGACTCGCCGCCGCCTGCGGCACGGCCAACGCCCTCGAGGCGGAGAGCGGCTTCGTGCGCCCGGACGCTGTCCGCGCGCTCCTGCCGCAAATCGAGATTACTCCTATCACTATTTGATACCCCCCCCATTTTTACATCTCTCTCACGAAAACTGCCTGGCTGCGATTGCCAGGCAGTTTTTGCGTGTGAAAAGAGCCGCCGCACGCGGGAGGCGTGGGGCGGCTCTTGCCGTCAGCTGTGGAGCACGCGGAGGCGCGGCGCACAAGATCGCAAGTTCGCTGGAACATGCGCTTGCCGTCGGCTGCGGGGCACGCGGACAGCGTTTGGTCAGCTGCGTCGCGGCCGCTTGCTGCGTCGCACGATGGCCTTTGCGATGTAGGGGAACGCGAGCATGATGAAAAGCAGGCGCGTGAGCTGGTAGGCGGTCATCGTGCTGATGTCGGCGCCGACGACGAGCGCGGTGATGCCCATCTCCGTGAGACCGCCGGGCGCAGTGGAGAGAAAGGCGGTCGCAAGGCCCGCACCCGTGACGTGCGTGACAATCCAGCCCATCCCCATGCTCACGACCAGCACGAAGAGCACGCCGCCGGCGAGGACGGGCCCCATGCCGTGATACTCCTTGATCTGGCGCAGGTCGATGTGCGCGCCGATGTAGGAGCCGACGCAGATCTGGGCGGCGTTGATGAGATGGATGGGGACGGCGGGCGCCGTGAGCCCTGTGACGAGCAGGAACGCGCCCGTGCCGAGGATGGGGCCGAGCATCGTCGCCGTCGGCAGATGGAGCCGCACGGCGAGCAGCGCGCTGAGGACGGCGACGGCGGCAAAGACCAGGATGGTCTCCGGGGAGGCGGCGGCAGCGGCTGCTGCGCCATGCGTGCCCGCCTCGCTCGGCAGCACATGCGTCGCGAGGAACGGGATGCAGAACACGACGGAGAGCATGCGCAGCGTCTGCATGATGGTGACGGCCGTGAGGTCGGCATCCGGCAGCTCGTCGGCGAGGATGACCATCTGCGAGAGCCCGCCTGGCACGCAGCCGAGCAGGCAGCTCGTGAAATTGATCTCCGTATGGCGCACCATGAGATAGGCCGTCAGCACGCCCGCGGCGACCGTGATGACCGTGGCCGTGAGCATGATGGGGAGCTGCGTGAGGATGGCGTGCCCTGTCTCGGCGTTAAAAGGCCGCCCCATCGCGTAGCCGAGCAGGATGAGCGCCGTATTGCGCACGCCGAGCGGCCAGCGAAACCGGCGCCGCAGCAGCAGGGAGCAAAGAGAGACGGCTGTGATGGGTCCGAGCGTCCAGGGCAGCGGCGCGTGGAGGAGAGACATGGCGATGCCGCCGACGATGGCGACGAGGAGCGTCAGAAGATAGTTCATGGGGATACCTCGCAAAAGGGAAGCCCGTGAGGACGGGATGCGTTGTCATACGCAGTCTATCTTAGCACAGAGCCTTTTTCGTTGCCATGCTTTTTCGCCGCCAGGCAGATTTCTCTTCATTTTATCAGTATTTCCTCCAGTATTTTCAAAATAAAGCAGGAATATCCACGGGGGGGAGAATTATGTCCATATAAGAGCTTCCCTAAGGAAGCGCTGATGAAATGAGGTACTCTGAATTTGCGTAGATGCGCTATATCTCTCTAGGAGACAAACCGGAGGCGTAGCAGAGCTACGCTGAGGATTGTCGAGGGCGAGAGGACAGTGCAGATACGCAAAGGCAGGGTGCTGAATCCATCGGTGGTTCCCTAAGTACATGCAACAAGGAGGATGCGATATGTATGGAAAGAAAAAATTGACCAGGGAGGTCTTGTATGGCTTGGCGCTGGGCGCGCTGACGACTGGGGTCACGGGCGCTTGCCTGCCTGGGCAGGCCGCAGCGATGACGCTGACGGAGTACAAACAGGCACTGCAGGAGGGGCGCGCGTTTGATGTACCGACGCAAAGCAGACAGATGAAAGTAGTTACGACCTCTGATTTGGCGTCGACGCAGGAGAAACCGAAAATTCTGCGTGTCAGCGGGGAAAACTGGGGTGCGGTGATTCATCTCGAGAATCAGAAGAGCACGGGGCCGGCGGAGATTCGGACGACAGATGTCGATATCCAGACGGATACTCCGAAGCACTTGGGGGATGGTGGTGACATTGCCATCACTTCCTCTGATGTACGTGTGGATGCTGAAAAGATAGGGGACGTGCATGATTCTTCCACAGTATCAGATTTCTCGCAGGCAACGTTCAAGTTGCCAGGCGGTGGCATCCATCTGCTGAATGGGACAGTGATCGCGACAGCGGCGAATATCTACGGATCTTATGATCCTATTGATTTATACGGTGGCTTCGGCATCGGTGCGTCCCCTGAGGATATGGGGGATTTTAAAGATGTTGGATCGACCTGCGACGCGCACGCGAAGCTCAAGCTCGTCGGTAATACGAAGTTCAATGGCGACTGGACAGATGAGGAAACCGGCGAGACCGTGTCAGGGAGGAATTTCATCACCATCTATGACAAGGGCATTCTCGAGGCCAACTCCGCACAGATTTTCGATGTCGGCCTGGGCGAGGATGGTCTCAACAAGGACCCGGAGGCCGTGCGGCAGGATGCCGACCAGGCAATCAATTTCCACGCTGGCACGTTGCTGCTCGATGATGATTACTACAATCAGCAGTACCTCGAAGCGGCGCGGCGGCTCATCCAGGCGGCGGACGGCGGTACGACGACCGTTTCCGTCAAGGACGGCGCGCGTCTGGCTGTAGACCCCGTGGATGCCAGAGATGTGCAGGAGAACGGTGTTTTCCAGCCGACGAAATACGGAAAGGCATATCTCGTGCTCGTGACGGCCGCGGATAAAGGCAAATATCCGACGGCTGACGTCGTGCTCGATGTGTTCAACGCGACCTCGCTGAAGCTCGCGGAAAATGCCGCAGGCGGCAATACCATTACAGTGAATGGCAGCACGCTGCATCTTGGCAACGCGTCCGAAAAGCAGAGTTACCTCGTCACCGCCGCGGGCAAAGTCCCCGCGAAGGCCATTCTCGTCACTGTGCGGGATAACGGCACGCTCGCTCTGGGACTCCCGGGCAGCGGCAAAGACGCAGTCAACATCCTGCCCGGCGATGTGGCGCTGGGGACGGAGGATACGAGCGCGACGCTCAAGGCCGTCGGCGGCACCCAGCAAGTGGGGAATGTCGCGGTCAACGCGGGCAGCAAAGTGGACGTGGGCGCGGGCGCACGGCTCGTTGCATCAGGCACTGTAACACTCGCGAAGCAGTCCGAGATGCAAGTCGCCGGCACATTCCAAGGCAAGGTCACCGTCGCAAGCGACGCCGTGCCGGTCATCCGCGTCGGTACGAAGGAGGCAGCGGGCACTTTCGTCGCGTCGTCGGGGACGACACTCACTGGTGCACAGCTGTTCATGGATCCGGTATGGAAGGATGGCGCGACGATTGCCGATGCATCTTCCTACGCTAATGGCGCTACGAATCTCGACTACTCGCTGACGGTCGGACAAAACTCTGTCGCGAGCCTCGGCACGGAGAGCATCGCCGCCGCGCAGCAGGCCTTTGCAAACTCTCATCAGAGCTGGGGGGAGAAAGGCATCACAGCGGCGCTCTACCTCGATCAGCCAGTGACACTCGCGTCGAATGGCGGCGTCAAGGTGGATGGCTCGCTCACGGAGAGCGCGTCGAGTAGCGACTTTGCGGCGGCCAATACGGCAGCCTTTGGCGCGAATTCCCTGCTGCTCGTCAACGCGAAATCTCTGGATGCAGGGAAGGCTGCGCTGACGCCGGCGACAGCGGCGGGCAGCAAGCTCGCGGTCGATAAGACGGCGAAACTTTATCTCGACCAGGTGTCAGCCAACAAGACCTATACGGTTGCGAACGGCTTTGCCGATACGAGCGCAGCGAACGGCTGGTACAAGGATGCTGCCAACATCCTCCTGAACAAGCGCTACAAGGTGCAGTCGGCCGCGGACGGCGTCATCTCTATCGCGAACAATCCGCTGGCCTTTGATGCCGCACTGCCGAATCTGCTCACGGCGCTCGACGCGAGTGGCAAGGTGACAGCGGGAACGCGCTATCTGAATGACGCGACGAGCGGGCTGCTCTCCGACGAGGCGGCGCAGACGCTCCTGAATACGGCGGCGCAGCCGGCGGAGGCGGCAGGAGCCAGTTTTTATGCCGTGCAGGCCGTGCGCGACTTCGCTGACGAGGCGCAGCAGCGCTACTCCTATCTCTCGCAGGCAGATGTGCATCCGGGTGAGTTCTATGTGAAATACGGCCATCGCCATACGAATATGGATGGGCTGCAGCTGACAGGACTGACCGCGCAGGCGAGTGATAATTACAACAGCGTTTCGGTCGGCTACGATTTCCCGGTGCAGAGCCTGTACCAGAGCGGTCTCACCGTCGGCTATGGCAAGGGCTCGGCGGATGGCACGCTGGCAACGGACAGCTACAAGGCGTTTGGCCTCTCATACTATGGCCGCATCCGTCAGACCGCTGAGCACGACACGGCAGAGATGCCGCAGAATGCGCTGCTTTTCGATGCCGGTGTCTATGGCGTGAAACATGATATCAAAGGCGTTCTCTCCGGGGGCGACGACAAGCAGCTGCTCTATACGCTGGGCGTGCGGGATGAGTACCGTGTGCCGCAGAAACATTCGGCCATCGTGCCGCATATCGGCCTGCGTTGGATCGGTATGAACAGCGATGCGTATGATATGAGCTACGGCGGGCAGAAAGCCTTCCGCTATGCGCCGGAGAATCGCAATTTCTTCCTGCTCCCGGTCGGCGTCGGTGCTGAATACGATGCGACGCAGGGCAATTGGCATTATCGCATGCGGGCGGATCTCTCCTATGTCGGCCACATCGGCGCGACGGGCGGCAGCATGCGGGTGTCGGCACCGGGCCTGGATGCGAGCGACATCGTCGGCTACGATGTGCTGGGCAAGGGGACGTATGAGGCGACGCTGGGACTGGAGGCCGAGAGTAAGACCATGGGCTGGAGCATCGGCTATCGCTACCAGGGCAACAGCGAGCAGGACAGTCATACGTTCGACGCGCATATCGCCTGGAAGTTCTGATATGAGTGATAAGGAATATCCGCCAGGCTGCGAGGCGTTCCTGCGCTATCTGACGGCGCAGCCGCTCGGCCCGTATCGCGTCGAGCGCGTCGACGACGCGCGGGACAGCGTACTCGTCCATTTCCGCTTGGCAGTCGGGACATGTGTGGTGCCGATGGCCGTCATCTTCGACATGACGCGCTATCTGACGATCCGCGTGAATCTCGCCGACTGGCTGGGGGGATGCGCGGACGATGATTGTGCGGCCGCACTGCTGCCAGTCCTCGCGCGCTGGACATATGAGAGCCGCGTGGTGCGTTATTATCTGACACCGGCGATGTCCCCCATCGCCGATCTCTCCCTCCCCGATATCGGTCAGCCGCTCCCGCCCCAGCGCATCCATGGATTACTGGCCCTGATGGCGATGGAGCTGCAGAGCCATGCGGGAGAGTGGGAGACACTTTTTGCGGGAAAATAAGCGCGTTAAGGAACCGCTGATTAAATGAGGTGCCCTGAATTTGCGTAGATGCGCTGTATCTCTCTAGGAGACAAACCGGAGGCGTAGCAGAGCTACGCTGAGGATTTGTCGACGACGAGAGGACAGTGCAGATACGCAAGGCAGGGTGCTGAATTCATCAGTGGTTCCTTAAGAAAAGGAGCTTTCTCAGACAAGAGCTGCCGTTTGGCGGCTCTTTTTCTATTGGCAGTGAGGGCATCGAGATGCATGAGCCCGGCGCGTGACAAACAGCAGCGATGTATGGTGCCAGTTCTTGTACAGCGAGAAGAAAGTACTTGAAAAGAGGCGGAAAAATCGGTAAAATGATTAAGTTAATACTTTGCTATACTAAAGCGCCGGAAAGGCCGCGCAGGCGGCCTCTGGCGCTGGGATTCGGGGCTGCCGCGTGCAGGCCCGCAAGGAGAGATCATGGAAAAACTGATGGATACCGTCGTGCTCATGCTGGAGGGCTCGGAGGTCACGCTGGAAATCTTCTGCGTCACGCTGGTGCTGGCGCTGCCGCTCGGTATTCTCGCGGCGCTCGGGCGGCTCTCGCCGCTGCGGCCGCTCTCGCGGTTCATGGAGTTCTATATCTGGCTCATGCGCGGCACGCCACTGATGCTGCAGCTGCTCTTCGTCTATTTCGCGCTGCCGATGGTGGGCATCCTGCTGCCGGATATCGCGGCGGCGCTGCTGGCGTTCACGCTGAACTATGCGGCGTATTTCGCGGAGATTTTCCGCGCGGGCATCCAGTCTGTGCCGCGCGGGCAGTACGAGGCGGCGAAGACGCTCGGCATGACGTACGGGCAGACGATGCGGCGCATCATCCTGCCGCAGGTGATCCGCATCGTGCTGCCGCCGATCTCGAATGAGACGATCAACCTCGTCAAGGATACGTCGCTCATCTACATCCTCGCGATGAATGATCTGCTGCGCGTCGCGCGCACGATCGTGCAGCGCGAGTTCGATATGACGCCGTTCGTCGTGGCGGCGGTGTTCTACCTCGCGATGACGGCCGTGCTGACCTGGGGATTCAAGAAGCTGGAGGCGCATTATGGCAAATACGCGAAATGAGGATGTCATGCTCCGCATGCGCGGCATCAAGAAGTCGTTCGGCAGCGTCGAGGTGCTGCGGGGCATCGATCTCACGGTGCGCCGCGGCGAGGTGCTCGCGATCATCGGTCCGTCCGGCTCGGGCAAGAGCACGCTCCTTCGGTGCATGAACCGCCTCGAGGAGATCAGCGGCGGCTCGGTGGAGATCGAGGGCGAGGTGCTCGCGACGACGACGCCCGCGGGTGCTGTGGAGTATACGGACGCGGCGACGTGCCGCCGCCTGCTCGGCTGCACGGGCATGGTGTTCCAGCAGTTCAACCTGTTCCCGCACATGACGGTGCTCGAGAATCTGCTCGAGGCGCCCGTCCATGTGAAAAAGCGGCCGCGCGAGGAGGTGCTGCCGGAGGCGCGGGAGCTCCTCGCGAAGGTCGGACTCTCCGCGCGGGCGGACTACTACCCCGCGCAGCTCTCGGGCGGCCAGCAGCAGCGCGTGGCCATCGCGCGGGCGCTCTGCATGAAGCCGGATATCCTGCTCTTCGACGAGCCGACGAGCGCGCTCGACCCGGAGCTCACGGGCGAGGTCTTGAAAACGATGCGCGAGCTCGCGGCGGAGCACATGACGATGGTGGTCGTGACGCATGAGATGGCGTTCGCGCGCGAGGCGGCGAGCCAGGTGGTCTTCATGGCGGACGGCGTCATCGTCGAGCAGGGCGGGCCGGAGGCGTTCTTCGCTGCGCCGAAGGAGGCGCGGACGCAGGCGTTCCTGCATAATATGCTTTGAGAGAAATGACGGCAGGCGCAGTGGTTTCGAAAAAAGGAGGGCGACGCGCATGGCGGAGAAGATCAAGGCGGAGCTGCTTTCGTTCCTGAAGGGATCGGAGCTGCCGCTCTCCATCCTTGTCGTGGAGAGCGTCGGCTATCTGCCCGCGCTGCGGCGGCTCTTTCCGCGCGCCGCGCTCTACGCGGTGACGGCGAACGGACAGCCGGAGGGCCCGGAGTACGCGGGCCTCTCCGTGCACTGGACGGCGCTCGACTATCTCGCGGCGCCGCTGCCGTTCGCGCCGGAGACATTTGACTACATCATCTCCGACCTGCTGCTCGAGCAGGCGGGGAACCCGCAGGATATCGCTGCGGGTTTTTCACGCTATATCAAGCAGACGGGCGCGCTGCTCACGAGCTTTCGCAACATCCGCCATTGGTCGGTGCTCGAGGAGCTCCGGGACGGGCACTACTACCGCGTCTGCGCGCGGCTCTTCGCGAAGCCGGAGTTTGAAAAGCTCCTCTACGCCTCGTATTACAAGGCGGTGCGCATGCGCGCGCAGCGGCGGGCGGCGCCGCCAGAGGTGATGGCGCGCCTGCAGGCGGCGGCGTTCGAGAACACGCACGACGATCTCGAGACGGAGTTCTGGCTCGTCTATGCGGCGCGCTCAATGCCGGAGCTTTCCCTGCTGAAGTCGTTCTACACACAGGCGCAGCGAGAGACGCTCTCGCGGCTCTTGCACCGCATCGAGTACGGCGTGGATACGGCGCGGCAGGTGGCGGCGTTCTGGGCGTTCTACGACGCGGCAGGGCTGTTCCCCGCCTACGCGGCGAATTTCGTGCGCGAGAGTGTGTTCCATTCGCGGCGGTTCTACCGTCATCTGCGCGCCTTTTCCACGGGGCGGGGCGAGGTGCGCGAGATGCTTTCTGAGGCGTGCGCGTCGGCGCGGAGCGAGGAGGAGCGGGCGATGCTCGCGGCGCTCCTGCGGGAGGAGGATGCGATATGAGGACGGAGCGGCTGACGCGCGCGCTCGACGCGCAGAAGGTGGCGTTCATCACCTGTGTGAACGATGAGCACTGGTACGAGGAGTGTCTGCTCTATTTGCAGTCGCTCGCGCTGCCTGCGGGCATGACGGCGGAGTATCTGCCCGTGCGCGGCGCGGCGTCGATGTGCGCGGGCTACAACGAGGCGATGATGCGATCAGAGGCGAAATACAAGGTCTACCTGCACCAGGACACGCTCGTGGTGAACAAGCGGCTCGTCGCGGATCTCCTCGCGATCTTCGCCGATGCCGCCATCGGCGCGGTCGGCGTCATCGGCTGCCGCAGCCTGCCGCGCTCGGGCGTCTGGTGGGACGGTCTGCGCACCTACGGGCGCGTGCTGCACGCCTGCGAGCCGGAGAGCGTCGTTGACTCGCACTGCCGCGAGCCGGAGGGCGCGTACCAGGCGGTCGAGGCGGTCGACGGGCTCTTCATCGCGACGCAGGTCGACCTGCGCTGGCGCGAGGATCTTTTCACGGGCTGGCACCTCTACGATACGTCGGAGTGCATGGAGATGCAGCGCCACGGCTACGAGGTCGTCGTGCCGAACCAGGCAAAGGACTTCTGGTGCATCCACTGCCCGAAGGAAAAGCCACTCGCGGCGTCGTATAAGAAGTATCAGAAGATTTTTTTGCAGGAGTACGGCGCGGAGCTCCATCCGGAGGTCTGAGCCGCGGGAAGGAGAGAGCGCGTTGGTGGCGGAGGAACTCTTGGACTGGCAGCTCGCCTGCGACCGCTTCGCGCGCGAGGGCGATGTGCGCGGCATGCGCGCCTGCGCGCAGGAGGTGCGCGCCATCGGCGGCGCGGAGGCCGCGCGTGAGGCGCAGGCGATGGAGGCGGATGCTGCGCTCTACGCGGGGGACGGCGGGGCGGCGAGGCGGCTCGCGGCCGCCGTGCTCGCGGCAGAGCCTGCGCATCTGCATGCGCGCCTCGTCCTCGCGGGCGCGGACTCGCGCGCCTTTGCCATCGCGCGCGCCCTGGACAGGCTGCGCGCGCTGCAACAGGACCTCGAGCGAGATCTCCTGCCGTACACGCGGGGCAAGCCGCGCGGCGCGGCGGCGCGGGAGAAATGGGCGCGCCACCGCCGGGCGCTCCTCTACCGCGCGCTGCTCTTCCTCGCGGACGACGCGTATCTCGCCGCCATGCCCGAGGAGGCGGCGGCCGCCCTCCACAAGGCGGCGGCGCTCGCGCCGGACGCGGGCGCGGCAGCGGCGCTTTACAGCAAATACCTTTTCATGCGCAACTACCGCGCGCAGCCGGACGGAGAGAAGCGGCAGGAGGCGGCGCTCTTCGGCGCGTTCCTCAGCGGCGTGCATCCCTACCTGCAGGAGCACATTCTGCGTGTGCCGGGAAAGCGCCTGCGTATCGGCTATATTTCCCGTGATTTTCGCCTGCACGCGATGGCGTATTTCCTCGCGCCGTTTCTGCGCGATTTCACGCCGGAGGCGTTCTCCGTCTACGTCTACGCGACGGGACCGGTCGACGAGGTCACGCGCCGGCTCCGCCATTTCCCCGTGCAGTGGCGCGATGTGCGCGGACGTTCCGCGCATACGGCCGCACGCCTCATCGCGGAGGATCACATCGACATCCTCGTGGATCTCTCGGGCCATACGCAGGACAACGCGTTGCCGACGCTCGCCTACCATGCGGCGCCCGTGCAGATCTCGGGGCTCGGCTATGTGGCGACGACGGGGCTTGCCGCCGTGGACGGCTTCCTCGTCGACCGCGTGACGCTGCCTCAGGGCGCGAGCGAGACGGCGTTTTTGGAGCGGATCGTCCGCCTGCCGCACTGCCAGTTCTGCTACGCGCCAGGCGCGGTGCGCGAGATGCCGGAGGTAGCGCCGGACATCCCGTATCATCGGAACGGCTTTGTGACGTTCGGCAGCTTCAACAACCTCGCGAAGCTCTCCGACGAGACGCTGCTCTGCTGGCGCGCCATCCTCGACGCGCTGCCGGACAGCCGCCTCGTGCTCAAGGGAAAGACGCTCTCCGTGCCGGACGGGCGCGCGCTCATCCGCGCCCGGCTCGCGGCGCTCGGCCTGCCGGTCTCCCGCATCGAGCTGCGGCCCTTTAGCGAGCACTATCTCGAAGAGTACCGGGACATCGACATCGCCCTCGATCCGACGCCCTACACGGGCGGCCTCACGACCTGTGAGGCGCTCTACATGGGCGTGCCCGTCGTGACGCTGCGGGGGCGCACGCACGGTAGCCGCTTCGGCGCGAGCCTGCTCACGGCGGCGGCTCTTCCTGAGCTCATCGCGGAAAACGAGATGGAGTACGTGAAGAAGGCCTGCGCGCTCGCGCGCCACCCCGAACTGCTCGCGAATAACCACAGGAAGATGCGCGCGCATCTGCAGGCGTCTCGGCTCATGGACGCCAGGGCGTACATGCAGGACGTCGAGCGCACATACCGCGCGCTCTGGGAGGCGTACTGCCAGGGGGGCGACGACGGAGCGGCGCAGTATCCAGCAGCCGATTGACAGAGTCCCATCCGTACCAGATAGTTCCACAGGTACGGGAACGTCATACTGAGGTCATAATTGTATGGTAGGGTATCATGAGCAGAGACTCCTGCCTATGATCAGGTTTTCTCCATAGGCTGCGCGCTTGCTCAGGGAGAGTTGATGGGACTGGAAAAGAGAAATTCTGAGCGATTCATTTCAGCAGCACTTCCTAAACAATAAAAAAATTCTTGCATTTTCTATTGTTTGAAAGTATAATAATTCACGGATATCCTTTTGCATGCTTTTTATTTGCGGTATCTCGTAGATTTCATGCCAGTGCTCAAATGAAAGCCAAATCGGACATCTAGGAAACTTTATACAAAGGAGACGAAAGATATGGCTTTCGAAGACAAGACGTTGGTATGCAAGGACTGCGGCAAGGAGTTCATCTTCAGCGCAGGCGAGCAGGAGTTCTATGCGGAAAAGGGCTTTGAGAACGAGCCGGTCCGCTGCCGCGACTGCCGTGAAAAGCGCCGTCGCAGCCGTGACGGCGGCGAGCAGCGCCAGATGTACAAGGTCATCTGCGCTGACTGCGGCAAGGAGACGGAAGTTCCGTTCGAGCCGAAGGATGACCGTCCGGTTTACTGCCGCGACTGCTTCAACAAGCGCCGCGCGGCACGTGGCTGAGGTTGTGCATAGCGGACAAATCGTGCTATAATAAGCACGAGTGATGAACGAGCCCGAGGAGTTCTTCCTCGGGCTCGTTGTGCGTCTAATGATCGGGGAATGCCGATGCCCGACAGACGTCGCCATGTGTCTGCGCGGCGTATGTACGACCAGTGGTGTCGGCGCGTCCCCAGAAAGCAGGGATGATATGTTCAAGATGAAAAAGCTGTTGCTCGTCGGCGTCCTTTGCCTTGCTGCGGCAATCGGGCTCGCAGGCTGCGGCGGCAACCAGGAGGCCGCGACTTCTAGCAGCGGCGGCAAAGTGCTCAAGGTCGGCGCGTCCGTCGATTTCGCACCGTTCGAGTTCCAGGACGAGGGACAGTCGGAGTATCAGGGCTTCGATATGGATCTCATCCGCGCCATCGGCAAGGAGATGGGCTATGAGGTCGAGATCAGCAACATCGGTTTCGACGGCCTGATTCCAGCGCTGCAGGCGAAGAATGTCGATGTCCTGATCTCCGGCGTGACCATCAATGACGAGCGCAAGCAGAACGTCGACTTCTCTGACCCGTATTACGAGTCCGGCCTCACGATGGTCGTGCGCGAAGACGAGCAGAACATCAAGACGTTCTCTGATCTCAAGGGCAAGAAGATCGCCGTGCAGATCGGCACGACGAGCGCCAAGGAAGCCAAGAAGATCGAAGGTGCCGAGGTCAAGGAACTCAATACGCCGGCGGACTGCTTCATGGAGCTCAAGAACGGTGGCGTCGATGCTGTCGTCAACGATCGTCCGGTCAACGACTACTATATCCACAAGAGCGGCCAGACGGGCGTAAAGACGCTCCCTGAGCGCCTGACCTCCGAAGACTACGGCATTGCTGTCGCCAAGGGAAACAAGGAGCTCGCGGAGAAAATCAACGCGGCGCTCAAAAAGCTCAAGGAAAATGGCGAATATGACAAGATTTTCGCCAAGTGGTTCGGTGCGCAGAAATAATATCGTCTGAATGCAGTTTCCGACTGCCAGGAATCAGAAATCACTGCCGCAAAGCAGTGGTTTCTCATTCCTGGCAGTTTTGTATTTTTATGGGTTGACAAGAGGAGGAGATTCCTGTAATATATTACAAGTCGGCGGCAGACAGCCACGAGCGCAAAAGCCGCCGGCAGCCGAATCCCGGACGTCTTGAGAGCTTGCGAAAATAAATTCAAAAAGTTCTTGACAAGCCGAAACGGATGAGGTAATATATAGAAGCTGATTCAC
>CAKPXP010000010.1 GCA_934202005.1 uncultured Selenomonas sp.
TTTTTGTGCAACTACATTTTACCACAAGGGTTCGCTATGGATTTTTAAGTGTTCAACTTAATTATACAATCCGCCGGGTTGAAAAGGTTGAAAAAATTCTTGACATCCATATCAGGCTGCTCTATAATAATATCTTGTCAGCCGGGAGTTGATAAATGATGAACGGCAATACATCGCGGGGTGGAGCAGTCGGTAGCTCGTCGGGCTCATAACCCGAAGGCCACAGGTTCAAGTCCTGTCCCCGCAACCAAGATATTTCACATATATTGTTTTATATATTAGGAAAGAAATTTCCCGTAACATCGCGGGGTGGAGCAGTCGGTAGCTCGTCGGGCTCATAACCCGAAGGTCACAGGTTCAAGTCCTGTCCCCGCAACCAAGCATGGAAGCGCTGATATAGCTCAGTCGGTAGAGCGTATCCTTGGTAAGGATAAGGTCACCAGTTCAATCCTGGTTATCAGCTCCATTCATACATGGCGGCATAGCTCAGTTGGCTAGAGCATGCGGTTCATACCCGCAGTGTCCGGAGTTCAAATCTCTGTGCCGCCACCAAGATGACTTCAGGCCCCTCTTCAGGGGTTTTATTTATGCCTGGATCCGGCTTGCGCAGAGGAGTCTCGACTTTGCTGCGCGCGGCGAAATTCGGGTTGACACACCTAGACAGGTGTGCTAAATTATATTAGTGACGTTTTCAATCAGGAGAGTCATAATCCGCGACGTAAGGGGTGGAAACAGGAATGCGCAACAATATCACGTTGGAGTGCACGGAGTGCCATAGCCGCAACTACCGCACCAACAAGAACAAGAAGAACAACCCGGACCGGCTTGAGATGAACAAGTACTGCAAGTTCTGCAAGAAGCACACGGTTCATAAGGAAACGAAGTAAGGGCTTCATGGCAGCAGACAGGATGTGAAGAATTTGTCAGACGCTAAATCGTCGTCGTCGCAGGGGACGAGCCCCGTGGAATTTCTGCGGGAAGTCGTCGCCGAGATGAAAAAGGTATCGTGGTCGAGCAAGAAAGAGCTTGTCACCTATACGTGTGTCGTCGGCATCGCTGTGGCGATCGTCTGCGCGCTCATCTGGGTGTGCGATACATTCTTCGCGAGATTGTTCCACATCATTCTGAGATAAGATGGCTGGGAGAAACCAAATGGAATCACAAAACGAGACCGGAAAAGCGGAAAAGGAAGCCAAGCGTGCCTGGTACGTCATCCATACGTACTCGGGGTATGAGAACAAGGTCAAGACCGATCTTGAGAGCAAGGTACATTCCGCTGGCATGGAGAATAAGATTTTCAATGTCGTCGTACCAACGGAGGATGTCGTCGAGGAGACGAATGGCCACCGCAAGGTCGTCAAGCGGAAGATTTTCCCCGGCTACGTGCTCGTTGATATGATTGTCAACCCGCGCAGCTGGTATGTCGTTCGCAACACGACGGGTGTGACGGGCTTTGTCGGTTCCGACAACAAAGAGCCGATTCCTCTGACGGATGCGGAAGCACAGCGCATCCTGGGCTCCATGGGTGAGACGGAGAAGAAGCCGGTTCTCGATGTCGAGGTTGGTGACTCCGTCCGCATTACTTCTGGAAGCTTCGAGAACTTCACAGCGCGTGTCTCCGCTATCGATTCGGAGAAGGGGCGTCTCACCGTCCTCGCTGAGATGTTCGGTGGAGCGGAAACACCGGTGGAACTCGGCTTCGATGAAGTCGAGAAAATCTGACTTCCCTTTAAGGAGGTGGAAAACACATGGCAAAAAAGGTTTCTAAAATCGTGAAACTGCAGGTCGTCGCCGGCAAGGCGAATCCGGCACCTCCAGTAGGTCCGGCACTCGGCCAGGCAGGCGTCAACATCATGGGCTTCTGCAAGGAGTTCAATGAGCGCACGAAGGCACAGGCTGGTCTCGTGATTCCGGTCGTGATCACGGTCTATGAGGATCGTTCCTTCACGTTCATCACGAAGACGCCGCCGGCAGCTGTTCTCTTGAAGAAGGCTGCCAAGATCGACAAGGCATCGGGCGAGCCGAATAAGACGAAAGTCGCGAAGCTCCCGCGCGCTGAGGCGCAGAAGATTGCCGAGCTCAAGATGAAAGACCTCAACGCTGCAGACATCGATGCCGCTACCCGCATGATCGAGGGCACGGCGCGCAGCATGGGCATCGAGATCGTCGACTAAGACATCTCACCCGTGGGAGGCATGTACCGTTATGACCACGAGAGGAGTATAAGAAATGGCAAAAGCTGGTAAGAAATACCAGGAGGCTTGCAAGCTCGTTGAAGAGGGCAAGCTCTACACGGCTGCAGAAGCCATGGATCTCGTCAAGAAAACGGCAACGGCGAAGTTCGATGAGAGCATCGAGCTCCATGTCCGTCTCGGCGTCGATCCGAAATATCCGGACCAGCAGGTCCGCGGTGCTATCGTTCTTCCGAACGGCACCGGCAAAACGAAGCGCGTCCTCGTCTTTGCAAAGGGCGAGAAGGTCAAGGAGGCGGAGGCTGCTGGCGCAGACTTCGTCGGTTCCGACGAAATCGTGCAGAAGATTCAGGGGGGCTGGCTCGACTTCGATGTCGCAGTCGCTACGCCTGACATGATGGGCACGGTTGGTCGTCTCGGTAAGATTCTTGGTCCGCGCGGCCTCATGCCGAACCCGAAGCTGGGGACGGTCACGATGGATCTTCAGAAGGCAATTTCTGAGGTAAAAGCAGGCAAGGTCGAATACCGCACCGATAAGGCAGGCAATGTGCATGTCGTCATCGGCAAGGCGTCGTTCGATGCTGAGAAGCTCCAGCAGAACTTCCAGGCCCTGATGGATACGCTGATTCGCGTCAAGCCGGCAGCAGCGAAAGGCCAGTACATCCGCTCCGTCACTGTGAGCGCGACGATGGGCCCGGGCGTGCCTGTCCAGCTTGCCTGACAATCAGCAAGGCTCCGGCCTTGAGCGCTCCAGTACTGGCAGCGCTCCACAAATGAATATCTTGGCTGTAGACAGCAGGTTTGATTTCTCATCTAACGGGTAAAACCGCCTGCCGAGGCCGGAGCACATGAACTTGAATGTTATGAGCCTCCGGCGTGCAGCCGGGGGTTCTTTTGCTTCGCTTTACAGAGGCGGCGTGCAACATCTGCAAGGAACGGTTGCGCGCAGCCTGGAATCTAACTGAATGGAGGTGTAAACATGGGTGTATCTGAAAAGAAACAGGCCATCGTAGCCGAGCTCAAAGAACAGCTCGCGTCTGCAAAGAGCGTCGTCCTTACGGGCTACAAGGGCCTTACGGTCGCACAGGACACGGAGCTCCGTCGCGAGCTGCGTGAGGCTGGCGTATCGTATCACGTCGTCAAGAACACGATGCTCCGTCTCGCTGCGAAAGAGGCTGGCGTCGAGGGTCTTGACGAGCATCTCGAGGGCACGACGGCCTTCGCTTTCTCGACGGAGGATGCCGTTGCTCCGGCAAAGGTCATCTGCGGCTTCATCAAGAAGAACAAGCTCGAGGACACGGAGGTTCTGACGGTCAAGGCCGGCATGGTCGAGGGCAAGGTCATCGGCCTCGATGACATCAAGGCGCTCGCTTCCCTGCCGTCTCGCGAGGAACTCATCGCCAAGCTCCTTGGCAGCATGAATGCCCCGATCTCGAATACGGTCAATGTCCTGCAGGGCGTTATCCGCAACGCGGTCTATGTGCTTGATGCAGTCCGCGCACAGAAGGAATCCGCATAAATCGATCAGCGAACCCTTCGTTTGCGGGATCTGTCCCGCAGCATGAATCTGAATAAAACCAAATTAATGGAGGTATTTGAAATGACGAAAGAAGAAATCATGGAAGCCATTGAGAACATGACGGTTCTCGAACTTTCCGAGCTCGTGAAGGCTATGGAAGAGAAGTTCGGTGTCAGCGCTGCTGCTCCGGTCGCTGTTGCTGCTGCTGGCGGTGCTGCCGGCGGCGCTGCTGCTGAGGAGAAGACGGAATTCAACGTCATGCTCACGGCTGTTGGCGACAAGAAGATCAACGTCATCAAGGCTGTTCGTGAGGCTACGGGCCTTGGCCTGAAGGAAGCAAAGGCTCTCGTCGATGGCGCTCCGGCTGCTGTCAAGGAGAACGCTCCGAAGGCAGAGGCTGAAGAGCTCAAGAAGAAGCTCGAAGAGGCTGGCGCTACGGTCGAGCTGAAGTAATTTCAGTTTTCGAGCACAGAGAACCGCTCCGTTGGGAGCGGTTCTTTTTTTTCTAAATGGGTATTGACAAATAAAACTTCCCATGATACAGTAAGGAACTACAGGAAAAGAATAGGGCGAAGTGTGCGCAAGCGGAAAGGAAGCAAGCAAGGGAGAGCAAGATACCTTGTTTTTTTATTGTTCTTTCATTCCGCCTGTCGCGTTGTTGCCCAAATTTCACAAACTATGTATTACAGGCTAAGGGGTGAAGGATTTGTTATTTAATCCTGTGCCGGTGGGCAAAAGAACCAGGTATAGCTATGCGCGAATCAAAGAAGTCATGGAAATGCCGCATCTTCTCGACATCCAGCGGGAGTCCTACAAGTGGTTCCTCGATGAGGGACTTCAGGACATTTTCAATGACATTTCGCCGATCACGGATTTCACGGGAAATCTTGTGCTCACGCTCGAGAGCTATTCGCTCGGCGAGCCGAAATATGACCTCGATGAGTGCAAGGAACGTGATGTGACGTGGGCTGCACCGATGCGTGTCAATGTCCGCCTCGTCAACCGCGAGACAGGAGAGATCAAGGAACAGGAAGTCTTCATGGGTGACTTCCCGAAAATGACGGACACGGGTACCTTCATCATCAATGGTGCGGAGCGTGTCATCGTCAGCCAGCTCGTGCGTTCGCCGGGCGCTTACTATGGTGAGACGATGGATACGACGGGCAAGAAACTCTATAACGCGACGGTGATTCCGAACCGCGGTGCCTGGATCGAGCTTGAGACGGACGCGAGTGACGTCGTCTGGGTGCGCATCGACCGTACGCGCAAGATGCCTGTGACGTTCCTCATCCGCGCCCTTGGCTACGGGAGCGACGAGCAGATTCTCCAGCTCTTCCACAACGATGAGCGCATTCGCGCGACGCTCGCGCATGACCCGGAGATCAATACGGCTGACGAGGCGCTCAAGGTCATCTATAACCGCCTGCGTCCTGGCGAGCCTGTGACGGTGGACAACGCGCGCGCACTGCTTGAAGGCCTCTTCTTCGATCCGAAGCGCTATGACCTCGCGACGGTCGGCCGCTACAAGCTCACGAAGAAACTCGGCTGGCGCCGCCGCATCCTCGGCCGGGTGCTCGCGGATCCGCTCGTCGACAAGGAGACGGGCGAGATCGTCATTCCTGCGGATACGTATGTGACGGAGGACATGATCGATGCCATCGACGAGAAACAGGAGCACGCGATCTTTGGTGACGGCGAGGAACTCTGCGCCGTCTATCTGAAGCTCAAGGACGGCAGCCGCATGAAGTTGCTCTGCTCGCCAACGCTCGAGTATCATTTCCGCACCATCACGAAGAGTGATATCATCGCTTCTATTAATTATCTGCTGAACCTCATGGACGGCGTGGGCACGACGGACGATATCGACCATCTCGGCAACCGTCGCGTGCGTGCAGTCGGCGAGCTCCTGCAGAACCAGTTTCGCATCGGCCTCTCGCGCATGGAGCGCGTTGTGCGCGAGCGCATGACGATTCAGGATGCAGATGTCATCACGCCGCAGGCGCTCATCAACATCCGTCCGGTCGTGGCCGCTGTGAAGGAGTTTTTTGGCTCCTCGCAGCTCTCGCAGTTCATGGATCAGCACAATCCGCTCTCTGAGCTCACGCATAAGCGTCGTCTCTCGGCGCTCGGCCCGGGCGGCCTCTCGCGCGAGCGCGCGGGTTTCGAGGTGCGTGATGTCCATAACTCTCATTATGGCCGCATGTGCCCGGTCGAGTCCCCGGAAGGTCCGAACATCGGCCTCATTGGCTCGCTTGCGACGTATGCACGCGTGAACCAGTTCGGTTTCATGGAGACGCCGTACCGCCGTATCGATAAGGAAGCACACAAGGTCACGGACGAGGTGCGCTACCTCACGGCGGACGAAGAGGACGATCTCGTCATCGCCCAGGCCAACGAGCCGCTCGATGAGAACGAGTGGTTTGTCAATGAGCGCGTCACTGCGCGCTTCCATGAGGAAACGGGCCTGCACAGCCGTGACAAGGTCGATTACATGGACGTGAGCCCGCGCCAGGTCTTTTCCATCGCGACGGCCATGATCCCCTTCCTCGAAAACGATGACGCGAACCGCGCGCTTATGGGTGCGAACATGCAGCGCCAGGCAGTGCCGCTCCTACGGACGCAGGCGCCGCTCGTCGGCACGGGCATGGAGTATAAGGCAGCCTGTGACTCCGGCGTCATGATCCTCGCGAAGCATGCGGGTACCGTCGAGACGGTAACGGCGGACTATATCGACATTCGCACGGAGGAAGGCGACCTCGACCACTACAAGATGCAGAAGTTCCTGCGCTCGAACCAGGGTACGTGTATCAATCAGGTGCCAATCGTCTACAAAGGCGATGTCGTCAAGGAAAAGCAGCCCATCGCTGACGGTCCGGCAACGGATCACGGTGAGCTCGCGCTCGGCTATAACATCATCGTTGCCTATATGCCATGGGAGGGCTACAACTACGAGGATGCCGTTCTGCTCTCGGAGAACCTCGTCAAGCGCGACCTCTATACCTCCATCCACATCGAGGAGTACGAGTGCGACGCGCGCGATACGAAGCTCGGCCCTGAGGAGATCACGCGCGACATCCCGAACGTTGCGGAGGATGCGCTCAAGGATCTCGACGAGGAGGGCATCATCTCCATCGGTGCTGATGTGCGCCCAGGCGATATCCTCGTCGGCAAGGTCACGCCGAAAGGCGAGACGGAGCTCACGGCTGAGGAGCGCCTGCTGCGCGCCATCTTCGGCGAGAAGGCGCGCGAGGTGCGCGACACCTCGCTGCGCGTGCCGCACGGCGAGCAGGGCAAGATCGTCGATGTGAAGATCTTCAGCCGAGAGAACAACGATGAGCTGCCGCCGGGCGTCAACCGTCTCGTGCGCGTCTACATCGCGCAGAAGCGCAAGATCTCCGTCGGTGATAAGATGGCAGGCCGTCACGGTAACAAGGGTGTCGTCTCGCGCATCATGCGCCAGGAGGATATGCCGTTCCTGCCGGACGGCACGCCGGTCGATATCGTGCTGAACCCGCTCGGCGTCCCGAGCCGCATGAACATCGGTCAGATCCTCGAGGCGCATCTCGGCATGGCCGTCAAGGTCATCGGCCAGCAGATCAAGGACGGCGATCCGACCGTCGAAGCGCGTCTGCGCGCAGCCGGCTATGATTTCGACAAGCTCGGCATGCCGAAACCGGACGTCGCCGGTCTCCACATCGCGACGCCTGTCTTCGACGGCGCGAGCGACGCGGATGTGTTCGGCACGATCAAGGCGGCGGGCCTGCCTGCCGACGGCAAGACAATCCTCTACGACGGCCGCACGGGCGAGCCGTTCGAGAATCGCGTCACGGTTGGCTGCACTTACTTCCTCAAGCTGCATCACCTCGTAGCTGATAAGATCCACGCGCGTTCCACGGGCCCGTACTCCCTCGTCACGCAGCAGCCGCTCGGCGGCAAAGCCCAGTTCGGCGGCCAGCGCTTCGGCGAGATGGAGGTCTGGGCACTCGAGGCCTACGGCGCTGCCTATACGCTGCAGGAAATGATGACGGTCAAGTCCGACGATGTCGTCGGCCGCGTGAAGGCGTACGAGGCCATCGTCAAGGGAGAGAACATCCCCGAGGCGGGCGTGCCGGAATCGTTCAAGGTTCTCGTCAAGGAGCTCCAGTCCATCGGTCTCGACATCAAAGTGCTCGATGGCGATGCGAAGGAAGTCTCCATCCAGGATGATGACGATGATGACGATATCAACGCACGTGCCAAGGACCTCGACCTCGACGTCACGGGCGTCGACCCGACGAAGGAAAGTCCGGCCCCGGCGGCGCCTGAGACGGCTGACGCCTTCGACGAGGGGGCGCAGACGGACGATGAGCACACGAGCACCGCAGATGACATCATCGCGGATATCGGCAATATGACGGTCAATGAAACGCCTGACAATGACGGTGAGGAATAAGAAGGGAGTGTCATCTCTTTGCTGGATGTAAATAAATTTGATTCGATGCGCATCGCTCTCGCTTCGCCGGAAAAGATTCGCGAGTGGTCCTACGGCGAGGTCAAGAAGCCGGAGACCATCAACTATCGCACGCTGAAGCCGGAACGAGACGGACTCTTCTGTGAGCGTATCTTCGGCCCGACGCGCGACTGGGAATGCCACTGCGGCAAGTACAAGCGCATCCGCTACAAGGGCATCATCTGCGACCGCTGCGGCGTCGAGGTCACGCGCGCCAAGGTGCGCCGCGAGCGCATGGGCCATATCGAGCTCGCTGCGCCGGTCTCGCATATCTGGTATTTCAAGGGCATTCCGAGCCGCATGGGCCTGATCCTCGACATCACGCCGCGGAATCTCGAACGCGTGCTCTATTTCGCGCAGTATATCGTGCTCGATCCGGGCGACAGCAACCTCATCAAGAAGCAGCTGCTCGACGAGGCCGCGTACCGCAAGGCGCGCGAGGAGTACGGCAATACATTCAAGGTCGGCATGGGCGCCGAGGCGATCAAGGCCCTGCTCGAAGAGCTCGATCTCGACAAGCTCAGCGAGGAGCTCCGCAAGCAGGTGCGCGAGCTCTCCACGCAGAAGAAGATCCGCGCCATCCGCCGCCTCGAAGTCGTCGAGGCGTTCCGCAAGTCCGGCAACAAGCCGAGCTGGATGATTCTCGATGTCGTGCCGGTCATTCCGCCGGATCTGCGTCCGATGGTCCAGCTCGACGGCGGCCGCTTCGCGACGAGTGATCTCAACGATCTCTACCGCCGCGTCATCAACCGCAACAACCGTCTGAAGCGCCTCCTGGAGCTCGGCGCGCCGGACATCATCGTGCGCAACGAGAAGCGCATGCTGCAGGAAGCCGTCGATGCGCTCATCGACAACGGCCGCCGCGGCCGCCCCGTCACGGGCCCGGGCAACCGCCCGCTCAAGTCGCTCTCCGACATGCTCAAGGGCAAGCAGGGCCGTTTCCGCCAGAATCTGCTCGGCAAGCGCGTCGACTATTCCGGACGTTCCGTTATCGTCGTCGGCCCGGAGCTCAAGCTCCACCAGTGCGGCCTGCCGAAGGAGATGGCGCTTGAGCTCTTCAAGCCGTTCGTCATGAAGAAGCTCGTCGCTTCAAACGCCGCGCATAACATCAAGTCCGCGAAACGCATGGTCGAGCGCGCACGCCCCGAGGTCTGGGATGTGCTCGAGGACGTCATCAAGGAGCATCCGGTGCTCCTGAACCGTGCCCCGACGCTCCATCGCCTCGGCATCCAGGCGTTCGAGCCGGTGCTCACCGAGGGCCGCGCGCTCAAGCTCCATCCGCTCGCCTGCACAGCGTACAACGCCGACTTCGACGGCGACCAGATGGCCATCCATCTGCCGCTCTCGGCGGAGGCGCAGACGGAGGCGCGCATCCTCATGCTCGCCGCCAACCACATCCTCGCGCCGAAGGACGGCAAGCCCATCATCGTGCCGACGCAGGACATGGTGCTCGGCTCCTACTACCTGACGATCCTCAAGCCGGGCGCGCTCGGTGAGGGCAAGGTCGTCACGAGCATTGCCGAGGCATTGCTCGCGTACCAGCAGCATGAGCTCGCCATCCAGGCGGAGATCCGCTGCCGCATGGTGACGCCGGACGGGGAGACGAACCTCGTCAAGACGAGCCTCGGACGCATGATCTTCAACGAGATCCTGCCGCCGGAGCTCCGTTACTTCCATCAGGATGAGGACGGCACCTGGGGCCTCGGTATCCTCATGAAGAAAAAGCAGCTCGGCGCGCTCGTCGCGAACTGCTACAATCATTTCGGCGCGACGAAGACCGCAGAGGTCATCGACGGCGTCAAGAACCTCGGCTATCACTACGCCTGCATCGCCGGCATGACGGTCGCCATCTCCGACGTCATCGTACCGCCGAAGAAAAAGACCATCATCGCCGACGCACAGAAGCAGGTCAACAAAGTCGAGCGCCAGTTCAGCCGCGGTCTCGTGACCGAGGAGGAGCGCTACAAGAAGGTCATCGGCCTCTGGGCGCAGGCGACCGACGATGTCGCGGATGCCATGATGGAGAACATGGACGCCTTCAACCCCATCTTCATGATGGCGGACTCCGGCGCCCGCGGTAACAAGCAGCAGATGCGTCAGCTCGCCGGCATGCGCGGCCTCATGGCCGATCCGTCCGGCAAGATCATCGATCTGCCAATCACAGCGAACTTCCGCGAGGGTCTCTCCGTTTCCGATTACTTCATTTCCTCGCACGGCGCCCGCAAGGGCCTCGCCGATACGGCGCTGCGCACCGCGGACTCCGGTTACCTCACGCGCCGTCTTGTCGACGTCGCGCAGGATGTCATCGTGCGCGAGGAGGACTGCGACGTCTCGGCGCTGAGCCTCGTGCTCTCGCGTGCGACGCTTGCGGAGAACACGATGGATGCGCTCGAGATTCTCAATGACACGCTGCTCGGCCGTCTCCTGGCCGCTGATGTGCTCGATCCTGAGACGAAAGAAGTGCTCTTTGAGAAGGATACGGTGCTCGGCGACGAGGAACTCATGACGATTGGCGAGCACGCCGTGCCGGAGCTCATGGTGCGCGGCGCATCCGTGCAGACCGCGGCCTCTGTCTCGAGTGCTATGGTCTCTGAGGTCATCACGCTCGGTACGCCGGACGCGGCGGAGCGCCAGAAGGCGCACGACACGCTCGTGCACGAGATGCTTGATAAAGAGATCACGAAGGATGTCGTGGACAGCGAGGGCAATATCGTCCTCGCAGCGCACGACCACCTCACGGCGGAGAACATCGAAAAGGTGCTCGCCTCCGATGCCAAGGTCATCCATGTCCGCAACAACAACGTGCGCGGCATCGAGGTCGAAGCCATCAAGGAGGGCGACGGCATCATCGAGTCGCTCGAGGAGCGTATTGTCGGCCGCGTGCTCGCGGAGGACATCGTCGATCCGGCGACGGGCGAGAAGATCGCTTCCCTCAACGATACGGTCGATGAAGCGCTGGCGAAGAAAATCGCCGCTGTGCGCGAGAAGGTCTCCATCCGCAGCGTGCTCACGTGCAAATCCCAGTTCGGTGTCTGCATCAAGTGCTACGGCCGCGATCTCGCGAATCAGGCGGAAGTCGAGGTCGGTGAGGCTGTCGGCGTCATCGCCGCGCAGTCCATCGGCGAGCCGGGCACACAGCTCACGATGCGTACGTTCCATTCTGGCGGCGTCGCGGGCGACGATATCACGCAGGGCCTGCCGCGTGTCGAGGAGCTTTTCGAGGCACGCAAACCGAAGCACCATGCCATCATCGCCGAGATCGGCGGCACGGCAGAGGTCGAGGATACGGGCAAGGGCATGCGCAAGGTCACGATCTATCCCGTCGAGGGCGATGCGCGCGAGTACGCGATCCCCTTTGGCGCCCGCATGGCGGTCAAGGATGGCATGAAGCTCGCGCCGGGCGACAAGCTCACCGAGGGCTCCGTCAATCCGCATGACATCCTGCGCATCTGCGGCCTGCAGGCCACGCAGCGCTACCTCGTCTACGAGGTGCAGAAGGTCTACAAGTCCCAGGGCGTCGAGATCAACGACAAGCACATCGAAGTCATGGTGCGTCAGATGCTCCGCAAGGTCAAGATCGAGGAGTCCGGCAATACGGACTTCCTGCCGGGCGAGTACATCGACATCAACCAGTTCGAGGCGGCCAACACGAAGGCCATCGAGGAGGGCGGCGAGCCGGCTGTGGCAAAACCGATCCTGCTCGGCATCACGAAGGCCTCCCTCGCGACGGATTCCTTCCTCTCCGCAGCCTCCTTCCAGGAGACGACGCGCGTGCTCACCGACGCCGCCATCAAGGGCAAAGTCGATCCGCTCGTCGGCCTCAAGGAGAACGTCATCATCGGCAAGCTCATCCCTGCCGGTACCGGCATGAGCCGTTATCGCAATCTCGAGGTTGTCGAGACGAACAAGAAGCCTGTGGATGAGGCGGAGGTTCCCTCTGAGGGTGATGCACCCGCGGAGGAGCAGGCGCCAGAGCCAGTGGCTTGACCTGCGCACGCAACGGCTCAGCGGCCATGCGTGCATCTCGGAGCGAGATGGCTCGCTGCCTGTCTTGTACTCCGGGGCGTGTGAAACGAATTTTCTTATCCTGTAACATAGTTTGAATTTTTATTTTGCGGGCGTGTCCCGCGTGTTGGACCTGGACAAGGCAAACGGATTGCCTTGTCTCAGGTCTATTTTTTTGTCCTGGTGCCGAGCAATCAATGTTTGACGCTTGCAAGGCTGGTGATATAATTTCCATATGGTTTTCAGAAAAACGCAGGGATGGCGGAGAGGAATCCATCATCGCCTGACGTTTTGCCTGCTTCGCGCAACTATGAAAGGATCTGATGCGCTCTATGGAACTTTCCCTGTTACAGCTCGTCATCATTGCGGCGACGATCGCCGTTGTCCTCGGCTGCGGCATTTACGCGGCGCGTTCCGTCCATTCGGCGGAGGGCTTCAGTCTCGGCGGACGCAGTGCCGGTGTGCCGCTCGTCGCCGGCAGCATTGCCGGCACGTGCGTCGGCGGCGGCGCGACGATCGGCACGGCGCAGCTCGCCTCGACCGTCGGGCTGTCCGCCTGGTGGTTCACGATCGGCGTCGGGCTCGCGCTCGTCATCATGGGCATCTTTTATGCGCGCCCGCTGCGCCGCTCGTCGCTTGAGACGATCCCGCAGTATCTCGTGCAGAATTACGGCAGGGCAGGCGGCGTCTTCACGAGTGTCGTTTCCTCGCTCGGCATCCTTTTCAGCGCGGTCTCGAGCTGCCTGCCAGGCATCTATATCATCGCGGCCGTCCTCGCCATCCCGTTCTGGCCGGCCGCGGGCATCCTGCTCGCGCTTGTCGCCTGCTATGCGTTCTTCGGCGGCATGAAGAGCACGGGCGTCGGCGGCATCCTCAAGATGGTCGTCATCTGGGTGAGCATGCTGATAGCGGGCGGCGCAGCCGGCTATGCGGTGCTCTTCCAGCCGGAGATCCATGAGGCGCTGCCCGCCGACACCTGGTTCAACCTCTTTGCCGGCGGCATGCAGATGACGCTGGCGAACCTCGTCTCTGTCATCGTCGGCATGATCTGCACGCAGACATACGTCCAGGCCATCTTCTCCGCGACGACGCCGAAGACGGCGTCTGTCGGCGCATTCGTCGCTGCGCTCATCTCGCTGCCCATCGGACTGCCCTGCGCGATGATCGGCATGTACATGCATGCGGCGCATCCCGAGGTGCCGGCCATCCTCGCGCTGCCGACATTCCTGCTCTCCTATCAGCCTGTCGTGCTCGGCAGCATCGCGATGGGCGGCATCATGCTCTCGCTCATCGGCTCGACGGCGGGGCTCTCGCTCGGCATCGGCACGATGCTCTCGCGCGATATCTTCTGCAAGGTGCTGCATGTGACGAAGAGTGCGACGGAACTCTGGCTCACGCGCGGTCTCGTGCTCGCGACCATCGTCGTCGCAGCTGCCATCGCCGTGCTCAACGAGGGCTCGCAGGTGCTCTTCTGGTCGTACCTCTCGATGGCGCTGCGCGGCGGCGGCATCTTCCTGCCGCTCACGGTCGCGGTTTTCCTGCCGCGTGCCATCGAGCGCCACTGGGCCGTCGCGTCGATGGTCATCTCTACCTGTGCCGCGCTCGCCGCGAATTTCCTCGGCGTCAAGGTGAATCCGCTTTTCGTGGGTCTCGCCGTGAGCGTCGTGCTCATCGTGCCGGGCATCCTGCAGCAGCGGCGTCGCGTCGCGGCCCTGTATGCGCGCATGAAGGAATGAGGGCAGCGCGATGCGGTGCCTGGAAGGCATGAGGATGGCACTCGATAGGAACGCATAATAGAACGCCCCCCGTCGGATGGCTTTTCCATCCAACGGGGGTCGTTGTCATTGACGATGAGCGGCGCACCTGTCGTCAGCCGTGGTACCAGTGCCCGTTGCCGATCCGGATGCTGCCGATGATGGCACCCGTGTTACTCGTATGCGCCGTCTGCGCGGGAACGCGCGCCATGAGGCGGTCAGGCGTGTCGGTGAGCCAGGCGGTGACGAGCACGGCGTCGCCCTTGATCTTCTTATAGTCTGCCCGCTTGATCTCGGCCTGATAGATGACGCTTGCGTGTGCCCTGATGGTGGAGGTGGTCAGCGCCTGTGTGAAGGCCATGCCGTCTGACCAGGTGTAGAGGGCCTGACCGTTCTTGTCGAGCAGGGCGAAGTCATAGAGTTGACCGCAGCGGTGCTCGATGGTGTAGGGAGCGTCGCCGCTGTTCGTGACCTTGAGCTCGAGCAGCAGGCGGCCGCTCCTTTCCTTCACGGTGAGTTCCTCGATGAGAGAACCGCTCGCAAACGCGGCATAGCTCTCCGTGGGGACGCTTCCTGCCGTCTGTGAAGAGGAGCCGCCCATTGGAAAGGCGATGCCGATGTCCGCGCCGAGATGCGCCTCAGCGGCGGGCAGCGGCAAGAAGGGGAGTGCAAGGCTGGCGAGGAGCAGGGCGGCGGCCAGGCGTTTCCTGCCGCGAGAATGCGGTGCGCTTGCCAGGCGGCGCTTCCCATTTGCGGGCAGAGAAGGGCGAAGAACACGTGCGATATGGAAAAACTTCATGATTTTTTCGCTCCTTTCCGGAAAATAAGGGACTCTTTCCCCCGCCGCCGGCATTGCAGATAGAGGAAGGCGGCAGCGGCGAGCGCGAAGCAGATGACGCTCGTCATCTGCGCGCTGTGCAGCAGGCCGAGCACTGGCGCTGTATAGTCGCCGCGGAAGAATTCGAGGAAGAACCGCGCCGCGCTGTAGAGCATGACGTAGAGCGCGAAGCACTGCCCGCGCGCGTGGCCCGTCGTGCGGTAGAGCAGGAGCAGCGCGAAGATGGCCGTATCGAGCTGTCCCTCCCAGATTTCCGCAGGCCAGAGCGGTTGGTCGCCGTATGTATGATAGGCGAGCGTTGTCGTCGGATAGAGGATGCCGAACGCGCTGTCCGTCGGCGCGCCGAATGCATCGCCATTGAGGAGGTTCGCACAGCGGCCGAGCGCCTGGCCGAGGATGATGGCCGGCGCGAGGACATCCATGAGATGCAGCGTGTCGAGCCCGTGGCGGCGGCAGTACCAGATGCCCGTGAGTACACCGAGCAGGACGCCGCCCTGGATGGCCATGCCGCCCTGCCAGACGCTCAGAAGCTCCGTGAGATGGTCGTGGTAATACGCCCAATCGAAAAAGAAGACATCCCAGAGGCGGGCACCGACGAGCCCCGCGATGCCGCAGTAGATGCCGAGGTCTACGATGTATTTCTCATAGCCGCGGCCGTCGGCTTTCGCGAGGAAATAGCCGACGCCTGTCGCGAGGATGATGGAAAGGGAAAGCACGAGCCCGTAGGCGCGGATGGGGAAGTCCCCGAGGAAGAAGAGATACTGGTGCATAACAAACGACCTTTCTGGCAGAATTTCTTTTCATTATACATCAACTGGCGCTGTGAAACATAGTGTTTGCATGAAAACGGCAGACCGCCGGGATACCACAGAAAAAGCGGCGGCCTACCCCGGCCGCCGCTGTGCGCGATGGATCAATCTTCGATGGCTGTCTCGAGCGCGATGCGGATCATGTCGTTGAAACTCGTCTGACGCTCCTCCGCCGTGCAGCTCTCGCCCGTGAGCAGGTGGTCGCTGACCGTGAAGAGCGCGAGCGCCTGTACATGCGCCTCGGCCGCGAGCGTGTAGAGCGCCGCCGCCTCCATCTCGACGCCGAGGATGCCGTATTTCCTGAGCTTATCGTTGTCGATGTCCTCATCATAGAAGCGGTCGACGGAGATGATATTGCCGACCGTTGCTTTGAGCTGCAGGCGGCGCGTGTTTGCAACGGCTTTTTCCAGCAGCGTGAAATCCGCGATAGGGCAGAAGTTGATCGAGCCGCCGAAGATGTTGCGGATAAGGCTCGAGTCCGTGCTTGCGGCCTGTGCGATGAGCACATCGCGCAGCTTCACGTCCGGATGCATGCCGCCGCAGGTGCCGACGCGGAAGAGCTTCTTGCAGCCATAGGTGTGGATGAGCTCATGCACATAGATGGAGATGGACGGTATGCCCATGCCCGTCCCTTGGACCGAGATCGGCACGCCTTTGTAGGTGCCGGTGTAGCCGAGGATGTTGCGGACGTGCGTGTATTCTTTGGCGTCATCGAGGAAATGCTCCGCGATGAATTTCGCGCGCAGCGGATCGCCTGGGAGCAGGATGCGCTCGGCAATCTCGCCCTTTTCAGCGGCAATATGGGGAGTACTCATGGATCTAGCCTTCTTTCTGCAAAATGAAAATATCATAATTGCATTATACAGGAAAAAAGAAAGGGTGAAAAGGCATCCCGAAAAAAGGACGCAGAACCTTGACGCACTACGACGAAAGTGCTAAAATAAATGACGTTAATATAAGTAGTCAAGACAATCGCGGCTGCCTTTATGGCAGATGAGGAAAGTCCGGGCTCCAGAGGGCAGCGTGCTGGATAACGTCCAGCGGGGGTGACCCCAGGGATAGCGCCACAGAGAACAAACCGCCGGGTAACCGGTAAGGCTGAAACGGTGCGGTAAGAGCGCACCAGCGGGCAGGTGACTGTCCGGCTTGGCAAGCCCCACGCGGAGCAAGACCTAATAGGGAAGGGGTGAGGCGGCCCGCCGACCTTCCGGGTTGCGTCGCTTGAGCCGTGAGGCAACTCACGTGCCTAGATAAATGATTGTCGCCGCGCAAGCGGAACAGAACTCGGCTTATTGACTGCTTGTATTCTCGTGTCAATCAGGCTGTCTCATGGCAGCCTTGCTTTATATCCAGCCATTGTCTGAAAATTCACTGAAATCTGGAACAAGTTCGAGAAAATAGACTGGAATACGGCGACTTTTTGTCGTATTATATATATGGGCTGATACATGAAGCCGAATCCAGCCCAGGAGCGGGGGAACCAAAAGATTTTGGGGTGAACGTTTTCGCCGGGGAGCGATAGCTCAACGGTAAGAGCGCGGGTGGTCTTCTCTACCCGAACCCGGCAGCTAACCTCGTAGGCGAATAGAGAGAGGAGTGGCTTTTTGAGTAAAGCGCTGCGCATTTTTGCGCTCACCACGATCCTGCTGTGCTGGTCTGCCGTTCTCTGCGGGGCATCCGCCTTCCGCGTCGGTGACCAGGGCAGCGATGTAGCAGAGATCCAAGGGCAATTGGCCAGTCTCGGCTACGACGTCGCAGCAGATGGGGATTTCGGTCCCGCAACCGCTGAGGCAGTAAAAGCATTCCAGATTTCCCGCGGGCTCGATGCGGACGGCCTCGTCGGTCCGTCCACGTATTCGGCGCTGCTCGGGAAATCGATGCCGGAGGTCAGCCGCGGTTCGAGCGCTCTTGGGCGCCGCATCGTGGCGAGCTCGATGCAGTATCTCGGTGTGCCGTATGTCTTTGGCGGCACAACGCCGAATGGCTTCGATTGCTCCGGCTATGTGCGGTATGTGTTCGCGAACGCGGGCATCTACCTGCCGCGCACGGCGGATGCCCAGTATGAGTGCGGCTATCCGGTCTCGACGGCTGAGCTGGTACCAGGCGATCTGGTATTCTTCTCGACCTACGAGGCAGGGGCATCTCATGTCGGCATCTATCTTGGGGATGGCAATTTCATCAATGCGTCCTCGAGCCGCGGCGTCTCGATTGCGTCCCTGTACAGCTCCTACTGGGGTTCCTGCTACATCGGCGCGCGTCGTGTCATGTAAACAAAATATCTTGATGTTCGGGAGGCGTACGCCTCCCCTCTTTTTTACCCCATAATGAAAAAGCCCAAGAGTGCAGGACTCTTGGGCGAGGCAGCCGCCTCAGTTGGTGAAAAGCTGATCCCAGAAGGCGTAGGATACCATCAGGAAGATGAGCAGCAGGAGGAAGAGATCACCCATCGTGAGAGCCCCCTTTCCCTCGCAAACAGACACTTGCGGGATAACGACGAGTTTTCTTCTATCATACTATGTAAATCCCCAAGAGCGCAAGCCGCAGGCGCAGCGCGATTGGCTGGATTTACTGCAAGGACGGGCGCACAATGTCCACGAAGTGGACGTTTGTGCGTTGAGTTTACTATGTAAATCCCCAAGAGCGCAAGCCGCAGGCGCAGCTGGCATTGTTTTTTTAGATTTTAGGAAACGCGGGGAGGATTTCCCCCTGACGATAGAGAAATAAGCAGAAGAGGTATCTAGGTTGGATTTGGATAAGTTTAGGAGTGATGAAAATGGCAAAAGCCAGTATCAAGAATATGATGTTCTATGGTTTCCACGGCGTTTATGAGTATGAGCGCGAACAGGGACAGAAATTCTATATCGATGTGGAAGTCGAGACGAAAGACGACAAGGTGGTCGAGACGGACAAGATTGAGGATGGCGTGGATATGGCGGCCATCTACGACGTCGTCAAGGATGTCACGGAAAACAAGCGGTTCACGATGCTTGCGGCACTCGGCGGCCACATCGGAGATCGCCTGCTCAAGAAATATCCGCATTTCGCCGCGGTCACGACGACCATCCGCAAGCCCAATGTGCCGATTTCCGGCTCTCTGGACTATGTGGAAGCTACGGTGACACGCCGGGCAGAATGATGCAAGGGGCTGACGCATTGAGGCGCAGCCCCGTTTTTTTCTGCTGTATAGGAGCAATGGGTGTCTTGCTGCGCTCCGCTGCTGCAGTGTTTTCCCGCATGGCTTATGGCGGGCGGCGCGCGGTGTTTTTGCACTGATTTTGCAAAATGTCGAGAAAAGGTGTTGCAGAATGTGGCGCTTTTTTGTATAGTAGTTGAAGCTATTATATACAAATAGACGTATGCCTTGGACAGAGGAGCGGCGCTTGTCATTTTCATCTGCCGGATGTGCCCCCTCCGTTTTGTGACGATGGAGAGAACGCTATGAAGGACCGAGATATTTTCGCACTTGCCGCGCTGCAGTGCGTGCGCGGCCTGAATGCCGCGGCGCTCCTGCCGCTCCTGCGCACGCTTGGAGGCGCGCGGCGCGTTTGGGAGGCGTCGGCGGCGGAGCTTGCAGCAGCTGGCATGGAGCGGCGCACGCTCGCAGCGCTCGAGCGCTATCGTGCGAAGCATGCGCAGGAGCCGGAGCGGATCGCGGCGCTCTGCGCTGAGCAGACGGTATCGCTCGTCGCGCTCGGCGAAGCGGCGTATCCGAAGTCGCTCGCCGCAATCTATCAGCCGCCGCTCGTGCTCTATGTACGCGGCAGCCTGCCGCCTGACGTGGAATGCCTCGGCATCGTCGGGGCGCGCCGGTTCAGCCGCTACGGCGAGGGCATCGCGGAGAAGCTCGGCGAGGAGCTCGCGGCGAGCGGCTTCTGCGTCGTGAGCGGTGCGGCGCGCGGCATCGACAGCGCCGCGCACCGCGGCGCGCTCCGGACGGGGCGCACGGTGGCCGTGCTCGGCTGCGGCGTCGATATCGCCTATCCGGCGGAGAACCGCCGCCTGCTCGCGGACATCATCGCCACAGGCGGTGCTATCGTCTCGGAGTATGCGCCCGGCACGCCGCCGCTGCCCGCGTTCTTTCCCGCGCGCAACCGCATCATCAGCGGCCTCTCGAAGGGCATCATCGTTGTGGAGGCGGCGGAACGCAGCGGCTCGCTCATCACGGCGCAGCTCGCGCTCGATGAGGGCCGCGATGTCTTCGCGGTGCCGGGCAGCATCTATTCGCCGACGAGCCAGGGGTGCCATCGGCTCATCCAGCAGGGCGCGAAGCTCGTGACCTCCGTGCGGGACGTGCTGGAGGAGTACGGACGCGAGCCGGCGCCGCGCGCGCCGCGGAAACGGAAGGACGCGGATCTCAGCGGAGAGGAGCGCGCCCTCTATCAGGTGCTCTCCTACGAGCACCCGCTTTCCATTGACGAAATCATCACGAGTCTTAAGGACGGGGATCCCGCGCGGCTCTCCTTCCTGCTGCTCGGTCTGGAGCTCAAGGGTCTGGTGATTGAAAACGAATCGCACGGCTATCTGCGTGCGGAGAGGGAGTGACACTTTGGCAGCCACAGCAGCAAAGAAGACAGCAGGTGCGGCAGCACCTGCAAAGGCAAAGAAAGCAAAGGCGAAGCGCAGAACCGCGCCGAAGAAGACACTCGTTGTTGTCGAGTCGCCCGCGAAGGCGAAGACCATCGAGAAGTACCTCGGCAGGAAATATATGGTGCGCGCCTCGATGGGGCATCTGCGGGATCTGCCGAAAAGCCAGTTCGGCATCGATGTCGAGCATGACTTCGCACCAAAATACATCAACATCCGCGGCAAGGGCGACCTCATCAAGGCGCTCAAGAAGGACGCGAAGAACGCGGACAAGGTCTATCTCGCAAGCGATCCCGACCGTGAGGGAGAGGCGATCGCCTGGCATCTCGCGCACATCCTCGATATCGATCCCGCCTCGGACTGCCGCATCGTGTTCAACGAGATCACAAAGCCGGCCATCCAGGAGGCGGTCAAGGAGCCGCGCCCCATCAATATGGATCGCGTCGACGCGCAGCAGGCGCGGCGCATGCTCGACCGCATCGTCGGCTACAAGCTCAGCCCGCTGCTCTGGAGAAAGATCAGGAAAGGTCTCTCGGCGGGACGCGTACAGTCCGTCACGGTGAAACTAATCTGCGACAGGGAAAAGGAGATCCAGGCGTTCCAGTCCGAGGAATACTGGACGGTCGGCTGCAAACTGCGCCATCAGAAATCCGCGCTCTTCGAGGCGGAGCTCGCGCTCGTGGACGGCAAGAAGCTCGCCGTCCATGAGGAGGGCGGCAAGAACTTCGTCCTGCACGACGAGCAGGCGGCGAAGGCGCTCACCGAGGATCTCGGCGCGCAGCTCTTCTCCGTGGCCGCGGTGAAGAAGAGCCAGCGCAAGCGGCGTCCGGCCGCGCCCTTCACGACGAGCTCGCTGCAGCAGGATGCCGCGCGCAAGCTCGGCTTTACCTCGCGCAAGACAATGATGCTCGCGCAGCAGCTCTACGAGGGCATCGAGCTCGGCAAACGCGGCCCGACGGGCCTCATCACCTATATGCGCACCGACTCGACGCGTATCTCCGAGCTCGCGCAGGCGGAGGCGAAGGCCTACCTAGAGGAGGCGCTCGGCGCGGACTACGTGCCGGTGAAGCCGAACGTCTACGCGAGCGGCAAGAAGGCGCAGGACGCGCATGAGGCCATCCGTCCGACCTCCATCCACAACACGCCGGATGAGGTCGAGGCCTTCCTCTCCAAGGATCAGTGGAAGCTCTACAAGCTCATCTGGCAGCGCTTCGCTGCGAGTCAGATGACGCCTGCCGTCTACGATACGATGAGCGTCACGATCGCGGCGGGCGAGCGCTACCAGCTCAAGGCCTCCGGCTCGCGGCTTGTCTTCGCGGGCTTCACGGCCGTCTATGCGGGCGCAGATGCGACGAAGAAGGAAAAGGATATCGTGCTGCCGGAGCTCGCAGCGGGCGATGCGCTCGACCTCGGCAGGCTCCTGCCGCAGCAGCATTTCACCGAGCCGCCGCCGCGCTATAACGACGCTTCGCTCGTCAAGACGCTCGAGGAGAAGGAGATCGGCCGGCCGAGTACCTACGCGCCGATCATCGAGACGATCCAGGCGCGCGGCTACGTGCAGCGCGTCGACAAGCATTTCCAGCCGACGGAGCTCGGCTTCCTCGTGCTCGACATGCTCGAGGAATATTTCAAGGACATCGTCGATGTGAAGTTTACGGCGAATCTCGAGAACGAACTCGACGAGATCGCCGAGGGAAAATGCGAGAAGAACGCACTTCTCAGCGAGTTCTACACGCCGTTCGAGCAGACGCTCGAGAAAGCGGACGAGGCTATCGGCCACGTCGATCTGCCCGTCGAGGTCTCCGACGTGCGCTGCGAGAAATGCGGCCGCCTCATGGTCGTCAAGCAGGGGCGGTTCGGCAAATTCCTCGCGTGCCCCGGCTTCCCTGAGTGCCGCAATACGAAGCCGCTGCTTGTCGATACGGGGGTCAAGTGCCCGAAGTGCGGCGGCAGCATCGTCGAGCGCAAGACGCGGCGCGGGCGGAAGTTCTACGGCTGCAAGAACTATCCAGAGTGCGACTACACGACCTGGGACACGCCGCTCAAGGATAACTGCCCCGTCTGCGGTTCCTTCCTGCTCAAGCACCAGTACAAGAATGGTCGCGCGCTCGTCTACTGCAGCAACGACGACTGCAAGTCGCGCGTTGGCAGCCCCATCAACGAGGAACTCGAGAAGATGAGGGCGCGCCTCGCGGCCAAGCATGCGAAGGATGAGGAGAAGGCGGCGGCCAAGGCTGCGGCGGAAAATGAAGAGAAGAAAGAGAAGAAGTCATGAAACACATCTCGATCATCGGCGCGGGGCTCGCTGGCTCCGAGGCAGCGTGGCAGGCTGCGCTACGCGGCGCGGAGGTTACGCTCTATGAGATGCGCCCGGAGAAGCAGACACCCGCGCACAAGACGGGCGGCTTCGCCGAGCTCGTCTGCAGCAACTCCCTGCGCGGCGCGGGACTGGAGAACGCCGTCGGCGTGCTCAAGGAGGAGATGCGCCGTCTCGGCTCCCTCATTATGGCGGCGGCGGACGCCACGCGCGTGCCCGCGGGCGGCGCGCTCGCCGTGGATCGTCACGGCTTCAGCGACTACATCACGCAAAGGATCGAAGCGCATCCACAGATCCATGTCGTGCGCACGGAGGTACAGAAAGTCCCACTCTCTGAGGACACGGTGACCATCGTCGCGAGCGGCCCGCTCACGGAGGGAGCGCTCGCAGACGACATCGCGCGGCGCACGGACGGCGACTCCCTCTATTTCTACGATGCCGCCGCGCCCATCGTGAGCCTCGAATCCGTCGACATGACGAAGGCCTACCGCGCCTCCCGCTACGGGAAGGGCGAGGCGGCCTACATCAACTGCCCGATGACGGAGGCGGAGTACCGCGCGTTTTACGAGGCGCTCGTGACGGCGGAAAAGGCGCCGACGCACGGCTTTGAGAAGGAGAAATTCTTCGAGGGCTGCATGCCCGTCGAGGTCATGGCGGCCCGCGGGGAGGACACGCTGCTCTACGGGCCGCTCAAGCCCGTGGGGCTCGAGCATCCCGTGACAGGCGTGCGGCCGTTCGCCGTCGTGCAGCTGCGCCAGGACAACGCGGAGGGGACGCTCTACAATATCGTCGGCTTCCAGACACACCTCAAGTGGCCGGAGCAGCGCCGCGTCTTTGGCATGATCCCGGGACTCGAGCACGCCGAGTTCCTGCGCTACGGCGTCATGCACAGGAACACGTTCCTCAACGCGCCGCGCCACCTGCTGCCGACATATCAGCTGCGCGGCGAGGAGCGCCTCCTCTTCGCGGGGCAGATGACGGGCGTCGAGGGCTATGTCGAGTCGGCCTCCTCGGGGCTCGTCGCCGGCATCAACGCCGCGCGGCTCGCGCGCGGCGAGGCGCCGCTCGTCTTTCCGGAGACGACGTGCCACGGCGCGCTCGCGCACTACATCACGACGGGCGAGGCGGAGCATTTCCAGCCGATGAACGTGAACTTCGGCCTGCTGCCGCCACTTCCCCAGCGCATCCGGAAAAAGAGAGAGAAAAAGCAGCGCCTCGCGGAGCGGGCGCTCGCTGACATAGAGACATTTCGTGCAGAACTAAAGGAGTAACAGCATCATGGACACGCAATTTCACGCGACGACCATCGTCGCCGTGCGCAAGAATGGCAAGACGGCCATCGCCGGCGACGGGCAGGTCACGTTCGGCGAGCATACGATCATGAAGGCGAACGCGCGCAAGGTGCGCACGCTCTATCACGACAAGATCCTCGCGGGGTTCGCGGGCTCCGTGGCGGACGCCTTCACGCTCTTCGAGAAGTTCGAGGGCAAGCTCGAGGCGTATAATGGCAACCTGCAGCGCGCTGCCGTCGAGCTCGCGAAGGAGTGGCGCACGGACCGCGTGCTCCGGAAGCTCGAGGCGCTGCTGCTCGTCGCGGACAAGCAGCAGCTGCTCATGCTCTCCGGCAACGGCGAGGTCATCGAGCCGGACGGCGACGTCGCCGCCATCGGCAGCGGCGGCTTCTACGCGCTTGCCGCTGCGCGCGCGATGGTCGCGCACACCGACATGGAGGCGAAGGATATCGCGCACGAGGCGCTCTCCATTGCCGCCGACATTTGCGTCTATACGAATCATAACATCAAGGTGGAGGAGCTGAGCTAATGGAACAAATCGGCATGAACGAGCAGACGCCGCGCCAGATCGTGGAGGAGCTCGACAAATACATCATCGGACAGGATGAGGCGAAGCGCTCGGTCGCCATCGCCCTGCGCAACCGTTGGCGCAGCCGTCAGCTCACAGGCCCCATGCAGGACGAGGTCATCCCGAAGAACATCCTCATGATCGGCTCGACCGGCGTCGGCAAGACCGAGATTGCTCGCCGCCTCGCGAAGCTCGTCAAGGCACCGTTCATCAAGGTCGAGGCGACGAAGTTCACGGAGGTCGGCTACGTCGGCCGCGACGTCGAGTCCATCGTGCGCGACCTCGTTGAAACCGCCGTTCGCATGGTGCGTCAGGAGCGCATGGAGTCCGTGCAGGAAAAGGCGAAGGAGCTCGCCGAAGAGCGCATCCTTGATGTCTTCGTGCCGCAGCCGAAGAAGTCCCAGAATCCGCTCGGCCGCCTCTTCGGCAACGCCGAGGACGACGGCGAGGAAAAGCAGGAGGATAAGCCGAAATACCAGGCAGGCCGCGAATGGGTGCGCAAGCGACTCAAGAACGGCGAGCTCGAAAAGGAACTCATCGAGATCGACGTCGAGGAGGCAAGCCGCCCGATGGTTGGCATGTTCGCGGGCTCAAGCCTCGAGGGCATGGGCGACAACCTGCAGGACATGCTCGGCAACTTCATGCCGAAGAGCCACAGGAAGCGCAAGGTCAGCGTCGAGCAGGCGCGCAAGATCTTCACACAGGAGGAGGCCGGAAAGCTCATCGACATGGACGAGGTCGCGGAGACGGCCGTGAAGGTCGCGGAGCGCAGCGGCATCGTATTCCTCGACGAGATCGACAAGGTCGCCGTGCACGGCAATTCCTCCGGCGCGGATGTCTCCCGCGAGGGCGTGCAGCGCGACATCCTGCCCATCGTCGAGGGCTCGCAGGTCTCGACGAAATACGGCCCGGTGAAGACCGACCACGTGCTCTTCATCGCGGCGGGCGCGTTCCACATGGCGAAGCCCTCCGACCTCATCCCCGAGCTCCAGGGGCGTTTCCCCATCCGCGTCGAGCTCAAGAGCCTGCGCAAGGAGGACTTCGAGCGTATCCTCGCCGAGCCGCAGAATGCGCTCATCAAGCAGTATGAGGCGCTGCTCGCGACGGAGGGCGTCGCGCTCGAGTTCCGTCCCGACGCCATCAGCCGTATCGCGCAGCTCGCCTGCGATGTGAACGAACAATCCGAGGACATCGGCGCGCGCCGCCTCCATACGCTGCTCGAGAAGCTGCTCGAGGACGTCTCGTTCGATGCGCCGGAGCTCACGGAGAAGCATGTCGTCATCGACGAGGCCTACGTCGACGCGAAACTTCACGACATCGTCAAGAACAGAGATCTTTCAGAGTTCATCCTCTGATCGAACGCATACATCGCGCCAGCGGGGCGTCGGCCAAGCGTCGGCGCCCCGCTGGCGTTTTCATGTGGTGCAGCAGAAGCAAGTAGCGAAATTTATAAATTGTAGCAATATCTAGGAATTTTTGGAAAAGTGTGTTAGAATACAGACAAAAGATATTTTTCAGACGGCGTCCACACAGCGCCACTAGATGGGGAGAGGGAATCCTTATGGCTACATTATTGGAAAAGACACGGAAAATCAACCGGCTGTTGCAGCGCTCGGTAAGCGTGGAGTACGACGGCATCGCGCGCGTGCTCAGCAACGTGCTCGACGCCAATGTCTACATTACGGATACGACGGGGAAAATCTATGGCTATGCGATCATCGATGATTTTGAGTGCGATCTCATGGTGGACAAGGTCATCAATCAGGGCGAGTTCCCGCGCAAATATGTGAACTGGCTCAAGCGCATCGACGAGACGACGCCGAACCTGCATTCCAAGACGGGCATGTGTGCCTACGACGAGAGCAAGAAATGCATGTTCAACGGCAAGAATACAACCATCGTGCCGATCTACAGTAACGGTGAGCGCAAGGGGACGCTGATCGTCGCCAAGTACAACGAGGAGTTCAACGACGATGACCTCGTCCTCGTCGAGTATGGCGCGACCGTCGTCGGCATGGAGATCCTGCGCGACGAGAACCTCAAGATCCAGGCCATCGAGCGCAAGAAGACGGCCGTCCAGATCGCCATCAATACGCTCTCCTATTCGGAGCAGGTGGCGGCGAAGGGCATTCTCAAGAAACTCGAGGAGAACGACAAGGACGGCAAACTCGAGGGCAACCTCATCGCATCGACGGTCGCGAAGGAGATGCAGATCACGCGCTCTGTCATCGTCAATGCCCTGCGGAAATTCGAGTCGGCCGGCGTCATCGAGTCGAAATCCCTCGGCATGAAAGGAACGTATATCAAGGTCAAGAACGAGTATCTCATCGACGAGGTCAAGAAAATCGATGCGAAACCGCTGCCGAAAGACGAGAAGAAACTGCACCGCGGCCGCATCTGAGCGTACCGTATGTCTTTTCGCGGATGCGCAGGATCCAACTTGGAGTCCTACGCATCCGCGTTTTATGTAAGCAAGCCAGAGATGTGCGATCGGCGGGAACTGCTTTCAGGACGGGCGTACAATGTCCAGAAAGCGGACGTATGCGCTTTGCATTTCGCGGGATGTTTCCTAGGACCTTTTTCGCTGATACGGGAAATTCACTGCGTGGGACTTCTAAAATTACGAAAAAAGTGATAGAATTTGAAGGAGTTCATTTAGGAGCGTAGAAAAATATAATTATGATGGTATGCAGGAGGAGGCGTGACAAACGATGCTGGAACAGATCATGAATTCTTCGAATTTCAATTACCTCGGGCGCGGACTCGCTGCGGCGAATCTGCGGCAGGAGGTCATTTCCAATAATATCGCCAACGTCAATACGCCGAATTTCAAGAAGAGTGACGTCGTTTTCGAGGAATTGCTCGCCAAGGAGATCGGTATGGATGACAGTGGCAGACTCCCACTCGTGCGCACGCATGACCGCCATCTGCCGGTAGGGATGATCGGCGGAGCGAAGGCCTCCATCCAGGAGGATGATACGACGACGATGCGCGTCGATAACAACAACGTCGACATCGATATCGAGATGGCGAGCCTCGCGAAGAACCAGCTCTATTACAATGCAATGGCGACGGAGCTGGGCGGCTATGTAAACAAGCTGAAGAATGTCATCACGAGCGGACAGTCATAAGGCTGTCTTGGGAATGAGGGATAGCAATGAGTATGTTTCTGGGCATTGACGCGGCGGCTTCCGGCCTGACGGCGGAGCGCCTGCGCATGGATGTCATATCCAATAATATTGCCAATGCGAACACGACGCGCACGGCGGAAGGGGGCGCCTACCACCGCCGCTATGTCGTCTTTGAGCCGCGCGAGACAGGGGGCGGCTTTTCGAGTTTCCTGAAGAAATCCATGAGCAAGCTCGAGGCGGGCGACGGCGTGCGCGCGGTCGGCATCGAGGCGGACCGCACCCAGGGGCCGCTCGTCTACGATCCGGGCAATCCGGACGCGAATGCGCAGGGCTATGTGGAACGTCCGAATGTCAACATCGTTTCGGAGATGGTCGATATGATTACGGCGTCGCGCGCCTATGAGGCGAACACAACGACCATCAATGCGGCGAAGAGCATGGCGATGAAGGCACTCGATATTGGCAAGTGAGAAGGAATGAGGTGACAGAGGGATGCAGGTAGAGGCATTGCAGATGACGCCTGTGCGCCCCGTGCATATGAGCGCGGAGAGTCATTTGGGAGAGACGGAGCGCGCGGAGGAGCCAAAGGGATTTTCAGACTACCTGAAAGATGCGCTCAAGGAGACAAACCAGTTGCAGCTTGACTCGGATCGCTGGAATGCGGCGTTGGCCGCCGGGCAGGTAGACGATGTCTCTCAGGTCGTCATCGCTGCGCAGAAGGCCGATATCGCACTGCAGCTCACGCTTCAGCTGCGGAACCGGGCGGTTTCCGCTTATCAGGAGATCATGCGGATGCAGGTATAAGGGGCAGCCGCATGACCACACACGATAGAAGCGCGAAGGGATTGAGAACATGGCAGACAAAGCAGAAAAAGCAGATTGGAAACAGCGTTATCTGCAGCTTTGGCATAAATACAGCAAGAAGCAGCGCTACATCGTGCTCGGCTCTGTCCTCGCCGTGCTGATCGCCATCATCGGCATCAGCGTATGGTATGGCAGCAAGCCGGACATGGTGCCGCTCTTTACGAATATGGAGACGAAGGACGCGGGTGAGGTAGCGGCCAAGCTCAAGGAGCAGAAGGTCGAGTACCAGGTGCAGGAAGGCCAGAAGGGTACGACCATCCTCGTGCCAGCCAGCAAGGTGCACGAGGCACGGCTGAACCTCGCGACGGAGGGATTGCCGCGCGGGCAGAAGGGCTTCGAGATCTTCGACGACAACAAGCTCGGCGTCACGGAGTTCCAGAACAAGGTCAATTACCTGCAGGCGCTCCAGGGCGAGCTCGTGCGCACGATCGAGCAGATCGACGCCGTGCAGAAGGCACGCGTGCATATCGTGCTGCCGGAAGACAGCCTCTACAAGAAGAACGAGAAGCCGGCGACAGCTTCCATCATGCTGATGCTCAAGCCGAACCAGCAGCTCTCGAAAAAGGAAATCAAGGGCATCGTCAATCTCACGGCGCACAGCGTCCAGGGACTGCAGCCAGAGAATATCACAATCGTCGATGAGACAGGCAAGATCCTCAACGATCCCGACGAGCTCGATGAAAAGAGCGTGGGCGCGAAGACGCTCACGCAGCTTGAGATGACGAAGAAGGTGCAGGACGATATCCAGAAGAACCTGCAGACGCTGCTCGACCAGACGCTCGGCACGGGCCGCGCGGTCGCGCGCGTGAGCGTCGAGCTCGACTTCGACGACAAGCAGACGGACAAGCAGACCTTCACGCCGGTGGTCGATGACTCCGGCATCATCCGCAGCCAGCAGGACTCGAACGAGACGTATAACGGTACCTCGACGCAGCCGGGCGGCGCTGCGGGCGTCCAGTCGAATGTGCCGGGCTATGTCGCGCAGAATGGCAATTCCAACGCGCAGTACGAGAAAAAGGAATCGACGAAGAATTACGAGATCAATGAGGAAAAGCAGAAGATCGTCGCTTCTCCGGGCTCGATCCGCAGACTCAATGTCGCCGTCCTCGTCAATGATGATGTGACGGCGTCGCAGCAGGACAGCTTGCTGCGCAGCGTCTCCTCTGCCGCGGGCATCAACCAGGATCGCGGCGATACGGTCAGTGTCGAGGCACTGCCGTTCAGCACGGAGGCGAAAGATAAGCAGGCGGCTGAGGAGCAGGCGGAGAAAGACCGTCAGGATCGCATCTTCTACGCGGAGGTCGCGGGCGCTCTGTTGCTGCTCGCGCTCATCGTGGGAGGCATCATGATGTACCGCCGCAAGAAACAGCAGGAGCGCGAGGCAGCAGAGCAGGCTGCACGCGAGGCCGAGGAGGAGCGTCAGCGTCTCGCCGAAGAGCGTGCGGCGGCTGTTGCCGCCGGCGAGGTCGGCGAGGAAGAGCTCTCCGAAGAGGAACAGCGCCAGCTCACCGAGAAACAGCAGCTGCAGGAACTCATCAATCAGAAACCGGCCGAGGTTGCAATGCTCATCAAGACCTGGCTTTCGGAGGATGAATAAATGGCAACGGATATGTATGGGATGAGTGAAGAGGGAGAGCTCTCGAACCAGGAAAAAGCGGCGATTCTCTTTATCGCGCTCGGGCCTGAATATTCGGCGAAACTCTTCAAGCACATGGATGACGATGAGATCGAGCGCGTGACGCTCGAAATCGCGAATCACAAGCAGGTCAGCGCGGAGCAGAAAGCGTCTGTCATCAACGAGTTCTATCAGATGGCAATGGCCAAGGACTATATCTCGACAGGCGGTCTCGAGTACGCGCAGAGCGTCCTTGAAAAGGCGCTCGGCGCGGAAAAGGCGATGGACATCATCAACCGTCTCACGACGAGTCTGCAGGTGCGTCCGTTCGACTTCCTGAGGAAGACGGACCCATCTCAGCTCATGAACTTCATCCAGAATGAACATCCGCAGACCATCGCGCTCATCATGGCCTATCTCGAGCCGGACCAGGCGGCGACGGTGCTCTCATCCCTGCCGCCTGATCAGCAGGCGGATGTCGCGAAGCGCATCGCGGTCATGGATCGCACCTCGCCGGATGTCATCCGCGAGGTCGAGCGCGTGCTCGAACGCAAGCTTTCAACGCTCGTCACGCAGGACTTCACATCGGCGGGCGGTGTCAAGTCCATCGTCGAGGTGCTCAACCGCGTCGATCGCACGACGGAGAAATCCATCATCGAGAACCTCGAGGTCGACAATCCGGAGCTCGCCGAGGATATCAAGCGTCTCATGTTCGTGTTCGAGGATATCGTCATGCTCGACGACCGCTCGCTGCAGCTCGTGCTGCGCCAGGTCGACACAAAGGATCTTTCGCTCGCGCTCAAGGCGACGCCGAAAGAAGTCGCGGACAAGGTCTACAAGAACATGTCTTCGCGCGCTGCCGACATGCTCAAGGAAGAGATCGAGTTCATGGGCCCTGTCAAGATCCGCGACGTCGAAGAGGCGCAGCAGAAGGTCGTCAACGTCATCCGCACGATGGAGGACAAGGGCGAGATTGTCATTTCCCGCGGCAAGGGGGACGAGATGATTGTCTAAGGTGATCAAGGCGGCCGAGTGGCGCGAGCGTCCGCTGGTCATCCGTGCGCCGGAACCGCCGAAAAACGTCGCGGAGGAGATCGAGCGCGCGGGCGGCCTCGACGAGGAGGCGCAGCAGCGCATGCTTGCCGAGATCGCCGCAAAAGAGCAGCATGCAGACGAGCTCTTGCGAAACGCGCAGACAGAGAGCGAGGTCCTGAAGCAGGAGGTGCAGAACGAGCGCGAACGGCTGCTCGAGGAGACGCGCCAGGAATGTGAGGAACTCAAGGCGCAGGCACGCGAGGCAGGCCGCGCGGAGGGCTATGCCGCAGGCGAGGCCGAGGGCAAGAAGCAGGCGCAGGAGGCCATGGCGGCGAGCATCCAGGCAGCCAATGCGCAGGCGGAAAAGACGCTGCGCGACGCCAAGGATGCGACGGCAGATTATCTCGCGCAGGCGGAGGACGATGTGACGCGCATCGCGCTCGCCGTCGTTGAGAAAATCCTGCCGCAGCATTTCATCGACGTGCCGCAGGTCATCCTGCCGCTCGTGCAGAAGGCTCTCGAGAAGGTCAAGGATCAGAAGGAGATCGCCATCCACGTCGCGCCCGCCGTCTACGACCTCGTACTCATGGCGCGCGACGAGTTCCGCAGCCGTCTGCAGGGGGCTGGCGCCGACCTTACGATCGTCTCGGACGAGAGCCTCTCGCCGGGTGACTGCGTGATCGAGACGCCGAACGGCAGCGTGGACGCGCGGCTCCAGACACAGATCGAGCTCATCCGTCAGGCAATACAGGAAGTGAAGGCATGAACGCGCAGAGCGTGGATATCAAGAAATTCACAGATGCCATCGCGGGCGCTGTCTCCGTCAAGCTCACGGGCAAGGTCACGCAGGTCATCGGCCTCGTCATCGAGTCCCAGGGGCCGACGGTCAGCGTCGGCGAGCTCTGCTATGTCTCCTCGCATTTCCCCAACGTCCCGCCCGTACCGGCCGAGGTGGTCGGTTTCCGGGAGGGATTTGTCATGCTCATGCCCATCGGCGAGATGCAGGGCATCGGCCCGGGCTGCGAAGTCGTCTCCGCACAGAAGACGCTCAAGGTCAAGGTCGGTCCGGAACTCCTCGGGCGTGTGCTCGACGGCCTCGGCAATCCCATGGACGGCAAGGGGCCGATCCTCTCGAAACGCGAATATCCGCTGCAGGCACCGCCGCCCGCGCCGCTCACGCGGCCGCGCATCCACGAGAGTCTCTACGTCGGCGTGCGTGCCATCGACGGTCTCATCACGATGGGCGACGGTCAGCGCATTGGCATCATGGCGGGCTCCGGCGTCGGCAAGTCCACGCTGCTCTCCATGATTGCACGCAATACCGAGGCGGATATCAGCGTCATCGCGCTCGTCGGCGAGCGCGGCCGCGAGGTGCGCGACTTCATCGAGCGCGACCTCGGCGAGGAGGGCCTCAAGCGCTCCGTCGTCGTCGTCGCGACCTCTGACCAGCCCGCGCTCGTGCGCATCAAGGGCGCGATGACGGCGACGGCCATCGCGGAGTACTTCCGCGACCAGGGACACAAGGTCATCCTCATGATGGACTCCGTCACGCGCTTCGCGATGGCACAGCGCGAGGTCGGGCTGACCATCGGCGAGCCGCCGGCGACGCGTGGCTACACGCCGTCCGTCTTCGCGATGCTGCCGCGTCTCCTGGAGCGTGCGGGCACGAGCGACAAGGGGTCTATCACGGGCATCTACACGGTGCTCGTCGATGGTGATGACATGAACGAGCCGATTGCCGATGCCGTACGCTCCATCCTCGACGGTCATATCGTGCTCTCGCGCAATATTGCCGCGCAGAACCATTTCCCCGCCATCGACATCATGACGAGCGTGAGCCGTGTCATGAACGAGGTCGTCTCCAAGGAACACCTCCAGGCGGCGCAGCGCATGCGTCAGCTCATGGCCGTCTACCGCGACGCGGAGGATCTCATCCATATCGGAGCCTATGTCAAGGGCTCGAGCGCGAAGATCGACGAGGCCATCGCAAAGATCGACGCCATCAACGACTTCCTCTGCCAGGGCATCTTCGAGGTCGATACCTACGAGGAGACCGAAAAGAAGCTCGAGACAATCACAGGCGCTGTGCCCGCGCCGCCGACAGGTGATGCGCAATGAAGAAATTCAGATTCCAGCTCGAGACACTCCTGCGCGTCACACGCAGCAAGAAGGAAGACGCGGAGGTCGCGTTCGCCAAGGCGTCACGCGATCTCGAGGATCGGCGCGCGCATATGCAGCTCCTGCTCGATGAGATGCAGCGCGGCCAGCGCGACTATGAGGCGATATCGAAAGAGGGCAAGCGCGTGACGATCGGCCGTCTCATGGATTTTCACAGCTTCTTTGCCTGGAAGCGCGAGCAGATCGAGATGCAGCAGCAGATCGTCCTCACGGCGAAGGCGGAGCGGCAGAAACGGCTCAAGGAACTCATGGAGGTCATGAGCTATCTCAAGAGCATCGAGCAGCTCAAGGAGAAGCGGTATCAAGAGTACAAGGCGCAGGCATTGGCCGAGGAGCAGAAAGCGCTCGACGAGATCGGCCTGCAGCTCTACATGAGGAACGGAAAGGCAAGGGATGCTTCATGATCAATATGGCAGACATCGCCCATGTGCGCCAGCGCATCGCGGCCATCCAGCAGCAGTTCGGCAAGCTGCAGCAAGTGCCGGGGACGGAGTTCGGGCAGACGCTCGCGCGCGCCATCCAGACGCAGGATGCGGCGGCAAAAGCGCAGGCGCAGGCACCGCAGACCGCTCGCCGTCAAAGTGCAGGGGCCGCGTCGCCGAAGCAGGCGGCCGCTCTCAATGTGGGGACGGGTATGACAGCCGTCTCCGATCTGCCGCCTGCGGATGCAGATCTCAGTGCGTTCGTGCAGCAGGCCGCGCGCGAATACAACGTCGACCCGCGCCTCGTAAGTGCCGTCGCACAGACGGAGTCGGGCGGCGACCAGTCGGCGGTATCGCCGGCTGGGGCCATCGGCGTCATGCAGCTCATGCCGGACACGGCGGCGAGCCTCGGCGTCAATCCCTACGACGAAAAGCAGAACGTAGAGGGCGGCGCGAAATACCTGCGCGAGATGCTCGATGCCTTCGGCGGCGATGTCAAAAAGGCGGTTGCCGCCTACAACGCCGGTCCCGCGGCCGTCAAGGCTTACGGAGGCGTGCCGCCCTACCGTGAGACGCAGGACTATGTCAGCAAGGTCCTCGACCTATATCGCTAATATCTGAGGTGACGAAACGATGGACGAAGAACAGCAGAAGCCGAGTACGAAACGGCGCATCCTCAAAATATGCTTGATCCTCCTCCTGCTTCTGGTGCTGATTATCGGCGGCTTTGCACTCGGCATCTATCTGCGCATCTTCGATACGCAGGCGGCGAATGAAAAGCTCGGCCTCTACAACCTGCCGATCATCGGGCAGTACTTCGTCAAGCCGGCGCCGACGGAAAAGGAGATGCAGGACGAACCGGCAGAGGATGTAAAGCCCGCTCCTGATAAAAAGAATGACTCCAAGAAAGTAACGCTCACGAAGAAGGAAATCGAGAAACAGATGAAGGAGCGCGAGGCGGCGGAACGCAAGCGCGTCTCGAAGCTCGCGCGTCTCTACAACGAGATGAAGCCGGCTGACGCGGCTGCTGCGATGGACGAGCTTGACGACGACCTTTGCATCGCCATCCTTCAGCGCATGGACGAGGGGCAGGCGGCGAAGATCCTCGCACAGTTCGAGGCCTCCAAGACGGCACGCCTCACGAAGATCATGTACGAGGGCAAGAAGAAGACGCTTACATCGCCAAGTGATGTCGATCAGATGACGCAGCAGGGACAGGATGCTGCAGGCGGTGAGCAGCCTGCGGCAGGCAACTGATTGCGCCTGTGGATTCCTCCTGCGGAGCAGATCGAGGAAGCGCAGATGGATCCAGCACGCCGTCTTCACGCGTCTGCACTGTCCTCGCGCCCTCAACAATCCTCAGCACAAGACGCGATGGAGCGTTTTGCCGCTGCGCCTCCGGTTTGTCTCCTAGAGAGATACAGCGCATCCGTGTAAATCCGGAGCACCTCATTTCATCAGTGCTTCCTTAAGTTTCCCATGGAAATGACGATAATATCCATGTAGGAGGTGAAAACGTGAATACGACCCAGATTATGAGTGTTGCGCCGCAGGCGGGAACCACCAAGGCAGCGGCTGCGGGCAGCACAGAAAAGCTCCCCCGGGTACAGGGGAAAGATGCGGCCAGCGACAAGGGGGGCGATAGCTTCGGCAGCGCACTGGAAAAGACCCAGTCGCAGGACACGGCGCCCGCAAAGGCGGAGACCGCAGGCCGCACTTCGCCGCAGGAACAGGCCGCCGCGCAGGAGACTGCGGTAGCGGAGGCGACGGGCGGCAAGGGCAAGGCCAAGGAGCCGGATAAGCCGTCAGGCAAGGCTGCGGAGGCAGATGACAAAGCCATGGCAGAGAGTGCCGAAGGCAGCGTGCTTGCAGCGTTCCTGGCTGCTGAGGCGGCCGCACCTGAGGAGACAGCTGCACAGTTGCTGACAGCAGGAGAGCTGCCTGCGACGGATGCCCTGCAGACACTCTTGCCGCAGGACACGGCCGTGGGAACAGCGCAGAAAAAGTTGCTCGCGATGCTTGCGGGGCAGTCCTTTCCGGCAGCGGAGAAAGCACAACAGAGTGCAGGGGTATCTGTGGCAGGGCAGGATGCGCAGCAGCCCGCTAGGAAAGCAGCGTCTCTTGCGGCAAGCGCGCAGCCCGGCGGGCAGAGGCAAAGCGACATCGCAGCAAATCTCCTGTCACAGCTTCCTGCGACAGACCGCGTTGTACGAGGCTCACAGCCGTTGCTGTCTGATGCAGTGCAGTCGGCGCCCAGCCCGCAGGCTGTCGTGCAGACCGTGCAGGTGGGGCAGACCGTAGCCGCACAGGCGACGGGAACGGCTGCACAGACACCGGAGCGTACCGTGCAGGTCAGCGACTTTGCCAACCTCTTCGGTACGCAGATCCAGGTGGATGGCGCACAGCCCGTGCAGCCCGCAGCAGCGGCCATGCAGCCAGATGACGGCGGCTCGCTGCTCCAGCAGGGGCAGCAGCAGTCGCTTGCCCAGTCCTTCGGGCAAGGCACCGGCCTGCCGCAGCTGCCGGAGGAGGCAGCACTTGACAAGGCACCGGCACAGCAGACGACAGATGCGTCGGCGTTGGGCGCAACGGGCGTCATGACTTTCTCACAGACGCTCGCACAGGCGGAACCAGCAGTTGCTGCGGCAGCGCCGCAGGCGATGCCGCAGACAGACTACGAGGTGCCGAGGCAGATTGTCGATCAGGCGCGCCTCATCCAGCGCGGGCAGGACACGGAGATGGTCATCCATCTCAAACCGGAGCATCTTGGCGACTTGACACTGCGCGTCTCCGTCGACACAGATGGTGCCGTCAATGCGTCGTTCCATTCGAATAACGCAGAGGTGCGCACCATCATCGAGAATACGCTCGTCCAGCTCAGGCAGGAGCTCAATAACCAGGGCCTCAAAGTCGATAACGTTGGCGTCTATGCAGGCCTTGCGGATGGCGGGCTGCCGCAGGATCAGGGGCAGCAGCAGGCCTTCCAGCAGGGAAGCCAGCGCCAGCACACGACGCGTGAGAGCGCGGCGGCTTTCGAGGATGGGCAGGAGCTCGCGGCGGCGCTTGCCGCACAGGAAGGAAACACCGCCACGGATGGCGTAGACTATCGGATCTGACAGGAGGAACCATTCATGGCAAATTCACTCAATACCGTTACGGTAGGCGGAACCACCTACAAGGCGGAGGACTATGCAAAGCAGCAGGCATCGACTGCGGCAGGCACGAACAGCACCCTCGGGAAGGACGCGTTCCTGCAGCTCCTCGTGACGCAGATGCAGTACCAGGATCCGCTCGATCCGCAGGACAACAGCGAATACCTCGCCCAGCTCGCGCAGTTCTCGGCGCTGGAGCAGATGACGAATGTCGCTGACAATCTGGAAAAGACGAATACGCTCGTGAGCAACATTGATTCGAGCCTGCTCGTCGGCCAGCTCAGCTCGATGATCGGTCAGAAGCTCCAGTGGATGACGGAGACAGCGGTCACGGACGAAAACGGCAATGCCGTCACAGACGCAAACGGCAAGGCGAAGACGACGAAGACGACCTACGAGGGTTCGGTCACGGGCGTCAGCATCTCCGACGGCGCGCCGAGCATCATCGCCAAGGATGCAAGCGGCACGACGCACAAAGTTGCCATCAGCGATATTACGCGCGTCGGCGAGAGCGCTTGAGCAGCGCCGCAGGGATCAACTTCGTCGGACGGGAACAGAAACCAGAAAGAATTTCATATGGGAGGGACAGCAGATGGCGGAAAAGATCTTTTTCGATCCCCAGCTGCTTCTGCCCATCCAACGCGCCGGGACCATATCCCGGCAAGCGGCACGGCGGCCGCAGGCAGCGGGCTTCGATGAGATGCTTGCTGCCGCGCAGAGCAAGATCACCTTTTCTGAGCATGCGAAAACGCGGCTCGCAGAGCGCGGGATCGCGATCAGCGAGCAGTCTCTCGCCCAGCTCGGCAGGGCGGTTGATGAGCTCGCCGGGAAAGGAGCCCGTGAATCGCTCGTCTATCTCGACGGCACGGCATTCGTCGTGAGCGTACCGAAGCGGACAGTGATCACCGCCATGGATGGCAGGACGAAAGACAATATCATAACGAACATCGATAGTGCAGCAATTCTCTAGAGTTGGACCTACGGGAGACTCCGGGACGCCGAACGACAGACGCGCCCCACACGCATTGCTGCATCACGATGAGGAAAGAAAGGAAGTACCTTATCATGATGCGTTCTCTTTTTTCCGGTGTATCCGGACTGAAATCCCATCAGACCCGCATGGATGTCATCGGCAACAACATCGCCAATGTCAACACGACCGGCTTCAAATCGAGCCGCACGACGTTCGCGGACACGCTCTCGCAGACGCTCTCCGGCGCGTCATCGCCGCAGGACGAGATCGGCGGCACGAACCCGAAGCAGATCGGCCTCGGCACGGGCGTCGCGAGCATCGACCTGCTCTTCACGGACGGCTCCGTGCAGTCCACGGGCAAGAACACGGACCTCTGCCTCTCGGGCAACGGTCTCTTCGTCGTCAAGCGCGGCAGTGAGACGTATTACACGCGCGACGGCGCGTTCGAGTTCGACGCGGAGGGCAACTACGTCCTGCCGAGCTCTGGTCTCTACGTGCAGGGCTGGACGGCAACGGACGGCGTACTCAACACGAGCGGCGCTGCTGGCAACATCAAGATCGCCGCGGGCAAGAGCATGGCGGCAAAGGCGACGGCGAAAGCGACGTATGCGAACAACCTCAATGCGGGGGCGCCGACGATTTCCAGTATCACGGATGGGAAAACTACATATGACGCAAAGACGACGGGGAGTTTGACGGCATCAACGACGACGCCTGTCACGATTACGCTGAGCGATGGCTCGACTGTGACGGAGACGACCGGCAAGTACACGGTTGGGCAGAGTCTTCCTGTCACGACGACGCTCACGGTCTACGATGCACTCGGCAATGCGCATTCCGTCCCCGTCTATTTCACGAAGACGACGACGGATAGCACGAATGGCAATACTTGGACGGTATCGATCAATACGGACGACAGCGGCACGTCGTCTATCAAGGAGTCCGATGGGACGACGACGACCATTGCCATGGCAAACCAGGAACTTAAGTTCACGACGGACGGTAAGTACAAGTCTGGCAGCGGCACAGTGGTGCTCACGCTGAAAAACGGCGCGACGGGCACGCAGAACGTCACGCTTGACCTCTCCAAGCTCACGCAGTACTCCGGCAAGAGTACGGTCAACGGTACGCCAGATGGCAACGCTGCCGGCACCCTCTCGAGCGTTTCCGTCGACAGCTCGGGCATCATCACGGGCACGTACACGAACGGCGTGAAGCAGACGGAGGCACAGGTCGCCGTCGCGCAGTTCACGAACGCCTCCGGTCTCACGAAGACGGGCAACAGCCTCTATCAGGAGTCGAACAACTCCGGTACGGCGAATGTCAAGACGGCATCGGATCTCGGCGTCACGATCACGCCGTCCGCGCTTGAGATGTCGAATGTCGATATCGCGAACGAGTTCTCCGATATGATCATTACGCAGCGCGGCTTCCAGTCCAATTCCAAGATTATCACGGTGGGCGATGAGATGCTCGAGACGCTCATCAATATGAAACGCTGATTCTAGTTTGGGACCTCCCTCCTCCGAGGGAGGTTTTTATGTGCGCGGAATCCATACGTCTTGCCCATTCTTTCTAGGTTTATCGTCCCGAAGCGCTTGACGAATAGCGAGGGGTGCGGTATTCTTGAATGAGTTTCGTAGGTATTTGCAGAGATAAAAATTGTGATTTTTCTTTCCTAAAAAAAGGGAAAATGCTCCCGCGTGACGAATTATAAAAATTAGTATGGTGAATTGGGGGAGATGAAGGTATGATCAAGCTGACGAAGTTCAACTCCAAGACGAATAAGAAAGGGGAGTTCGTCCTGAACGCGGAGATCATCGAGACGATTGAGGAGACACCGGATACTGTGGTGACGCTTACGAATGGGAAGAAGCTCATTGTCGACGAGCCGATGGATGAGATCGTGCGCCGCGTGATGAAATATCGCCGCGCGCTCCATCAGTTCTGATGGGCGCTTCCGGCGGCGACGGTTGCTGAGGAATGCTTTTTGGAGAACCATAGGAAATAGAGTAATGGAGGGATGGATCGATGGCTGAGGGAAAAAAGGAGCCGTCAGCGGCTTCTGCGCCTGCATCGGAAGAGAAAAAGAAAAAGTCACCCATTATCCTTGTCGTGGTGCTGGTTCTTGTCGGCCTTGTGCTGGCAGCGGGCATCTCGTTCTTTGTCACGACGAAGATGATGGCGGACTCGGCCACGGAGACAGGTGTCAGTGAGCACCATGACCCAGGAAAATTCGTGAAGCTCGGCGATGCGAAGGAAGGCATCATGGTCAACGTCGGCGGTGTTAAAGCCGGCAAATACCTCAAGGCCGGTATCGTGCTGGAGATGAATCCCGGGAAGAAAGATAACCTCACCGATGACGGCAAGCTTCAGCCGATGGCAGAGACGAAGATTCTCGACACGACGATGCAGATTCTCAGGAGCGCGAAGTTCGACGAGTTCGATGCATCAAAACAGGATGAGCTGAAGAAGAAGATCAAGGATGAGCTCAACGATAAACTCGGACAGGGATCGGTCTATGACGTGTACATCACGAGCTTCCTGCTTCAGTAATGAAAAACCGCAGAAGAGCAGAAAGGGGGACGAAGATTGGCAGATGAAGTCTTATCTCAGTCCGAGATAGATAAACTGCTGTCTGCACTTTCTGACGGTACGGTTTCCGCAGAGGAAGTCAAGGCAGATGAAGAACAGAAGAAGGTCAAGGTTTACGATTTCAAGCGGCCTGACAAGTTCTCCAAAGACCAGATCCGTACGCTTTACATGCTGCATGAGAGCTTTGCGCGGTTGCTCAATACATACTTATCGACGCATTTGCGCACCATCGTGAACGTCGAGGTGGCATCTGTCGAGCAGCTCACTTACCAGGAGTTCGTCCAGTCGCTCGCGAACCCTAGTGTCATCAGCATCCTCGCTGTACCTCCGCTCAAGGGCAATATCATCATGGAGGTCAATACGGAGATTGCGTTCGCTTTCATCGACCGCGTGTTCGGCGGTGAGGGGAAGGCGAGTATCAAGCCGCGCGTGCTCACGGATATCGAAGAAACGGTCATGAAGCGTTTCGTTGATACGGCGATGGAGCACTTCCGGGAATCATGGAAGAATGTCTGTGAGTTCCACCCCAAATTAGAGGCGACGGAGTCCAATCCGCAGTTCACGCAGATCGTGCCGCCGAGTGATATGGTCGTCATCGTCACCATCCAGATGAAGATCGGCGATGTCGAGGGCATGATGAATATCTGCATACCCTATCTCGTCCTCGAGCCCATCATGTCAAAGCTTACGACGACGTTCTGGGTGGCATCCTCTGTTTCCAAGGAGGATGCGAATTCGGAACAGGTGGAGATGCTGCAGAAGAAGATCGAGCGTACGCGTGTTCCTGTGATCGTGGAACTCGGGCGTCTCGATATTTCCATACAGGAATTCCTCACGCTGGGGTTCGGCGATGTGCTGCAACTTGATACCAAGGTGAAAGATGAGTTGCCAGTGCTCGTCGGCAGAAGGCCGAAGTTCAAGTGCCGTCCTGGCACGGCGGGCAAGAATATGGCTGTACAGATTACGAGAATCATAAACGAAGGAGATGAAGATACGGATGAGTGATGATATGATCTCGCAAGAGGAGATAGATGCCCTCTTGAATGGCGGACTTGCGGGAGCGGACGGAGGAGATAAGCCAGCGGAGAGCGCTGCGGCTCCTGAGGCCGCTCCGGCAGCGGCCCCAACCGAGGGGGCGCCGGCGGGAGACACCTCGGAAGAAGATTCATCTCAGTTCGCAGGTGTTTTGACGGATACCGAGAAGGACGCACTCGGCGAGATCGGCAATATCTCGATGGGGAGTGCCGCGACGACGCTGTCCGTTCTCTTGGGGCACAAGGTCAACATCACGACGCCGTCTGTCGCCGTAGCGACGATGAGCATCATCAAGGAGCATTACCCGCTGCCGTACCTCATTGTTGAGGTCGGCTACACGACGGGCATCGACGGCAACAATGTGCTGGCCATCCAGGCGCATGATGCTGCCATCATCGCTGATCTCATGATGGGCGGCGATGGCACGAATCCGGACGCGAACATCGGCGAGATTGCGATGAGCGCTGTCGGCGAGGCCATGAACCAGATGATGGGCACCGTGGCGACCTCTCTCTCCACGATGTTCAATAAGAAAATCGATATTTCTCCCCCGAAGGTCAATCTGATCGATCTCAGCACGGAGGAGAAGGTGACGGAGATCGTCGGGCAGGATGAGCCTGTCGTGCGTGTTTCCTTCCGCATGGAGGTCGATGGGCTCATCGACAGTGAGATCATGCAGATCTTGCCGGTTCATGTGGCAAAAGAGATGGTGGAATCTCTGATGGGAGGCAGTACGGTCGAGGAATCTGCAGCGCCTGCAGCAGCGGCGCCGCAGCCAACACCGGCACCTGCACCAGCCGCGCCGCAGCCGACACCTGCACCGGTCGCGCCACCGACACCGTCCCCCGCGCCGCAGCCGCAGCCCGTACCGCAGCCGACGGCAGCGCCGCAGTACGCGGCACCGGCCCAGAGCTACGCGCCGCCGCAGATGGCGCAGCCGGCAGCCAGCGTTCCGGTTCAGTCGGTACAGTTCACGCCGCTTGTAAGTGGCCCTGTGCCAGTCAACGACGCAAACATCGGGCTGATCCTCGACGTGCCGTTGCAGGTGACGGTGGAACTTGGCCGCACGAGCAAGTCCATCAAGGAGATCTTGGAGCTCACGAATGGTTCTATCGTCGAGCTGGATCGCCTTGCGGGCGAGCCGGTGGATATCATGGTCAATGGCAAGTATCTCGCAAAAGGCGAGGTCGTCGTCATCGATGAGAATTTCGGCGTGCGCATCACGGATATTGCAAGTCCCGCAGAGCGGGCGGCAAAACTGCAGTGAGGTATGCTATTGGCAAGCGGAGCTGTTTTCGCTATAATGAAGCTACACATGGGCCGTGCGTGCAGTTGTCCGTCTTTGGATGTTGTATGCCGCCTGTTCCTGGGGAGCTGTCGGCGGCTGTGCCCGCAGACTTCCTGATGAAGTGCAGAGAGAGAATAGACAAACGAGATATTTTCTATTGATGAGGAGAGATGAAACATGGCAGTACGCGTATTGGTCGTTGATGATGCGGCATTTATGAGAATGATGGTAAAGGACATCCTCACGAAGAACGGCTATGAGGTCGTTGGCGAAGCGGAGAATGGCATGAAGGCACTGGAGAAATACCAGGAACTCAAGCCGGATCTCGTCACGATGGATATCACGATGCCGGAGATGGATGGTATCAGCGCTGTCAAAGAGATCAAGAAGGTAGATCCGAATGCGAAGATCGTCATGTGCAGCGCCATGGGCCAGCAGGCCATGGTCATCGAGGCCATCCAGGCGGGCGCGCGCGACTTCATCGTGAAGCCGTTCCAGGCGGATCGCGTGCTCGAGGCCGTACGCAAAGCAGTTGGCTGATGAATAAGAGAAATTGGATGTGGATGGCGGTATTTGCTGCCATCTGCTTCTTTGTTCTGCCCACTGTGGGGCTGGCAGCGGACGGCGGCAGTTCCTCCGGCTATCTTGCGGGGTATGAAAATGCCGACCCGAAGCCGACGGCTGTTTCCTGGTGGTCGACGCTGGCGTATCTTTTGAGCCTCCTCGTCATCTTCGCTTTCGTGCTCGCTATGGCGTATTTCGTGGCGAAGTTCCTGGGCGGTCGATTTGGACGCTCGCTGACGAAGAGTGGCGGGCGCGTCCTCGTCCAGCTGCCGCTGGGGCCGAAGAGCTCGGCCTGTGTCGCCGAGCTCGCGGGAAGGACATTCCTGCTCGGCGTGACTGAGCAAAATGTATCGCTCCTGGCGGAGATCACGGATCATGAGGAGATCGAGGCGCTGGAGCGGGTGAGTGCCGTACTGCCGGAAAAGTTTGATGGTACGCTCTTTTCCTCGCAGCTCGGCGCGCTCTCGGATTTCGTGGCGCGCTTTCGAAAGTGAGCCCGCAGGTGTTTTATCGTGATGGTGCAGTGGAGAGGGAGTTGTCATTTTTGAACGGTCGGAGATATGTCCTCGTCCTTTGCGGGTTGCTCGCGGGGGGCTTCCTGGCGTTCCTGCCGCAGACGGCGCTTGCGGCTCCCGCTATCCCGAGCGTCAACATCGGCATCGGGCAGGCCAACGGCCCTCAGGATGTCTCGGTGACGCTACAGATCATGGCGCTTCTGACCATCCTCACACTCGCGCCGAGCATCCTCATCATGACGACCTCTTTCGTTCGCATCGTCGTCGTCATCGGGTTTCTGCGCAACGCCCTTTCCACGCAAAATGTGCCGCCGAACCAGGTGGTCATCGCGCTCTCCCTTTTTCTGACGTTCTATATCATGGCACCGTACTGGGGGCAAGCGAATGAGCAGGGCCTCCAGCCCTATCTCGCAGGGCAGATCACGCAAGAGCAAGCGGTGGAGAATGTCGCTGCGCCAATGCGGGAGTTCATGTTCAAGCAGACGAGGGAGGCGGATCTCGCACTCTTTGTCAATCTTTCCGACGCGGAGCGTCCGGAGTCGCAGGAGGACGTGTCGACGCTTACGCTCATTCCGGCCTTCATCATCAGTGAGCTCAAGACGGCGTTCCAGATCGGGTTCATGATTTACATCCCGTTCATCGTCATCGATATGATCGTCGCGAGCACGCTCATGTCCATGGGTATGATGATGCTGCCGCCGACGATGATATCGCTGCCATTCAAGATCTTGCTTTTCGTCATGGTGGATGGCTGGCATCTGCTCATCAAGTCACTCATCGTAAGCTTTAAGTAGATTCATGGTTCGGGAGGAAGTCGCATGTCGGGGGATCTCGTGATACAGCTCGGACAGGAGGCACTCATGGTGGTGCTCCTCGTCTCGGCACCGATGCTTGGTCTCGGCCTCATCGTCGGTCTTGCGGTCAGTGTCTTCCAGGCGACGACGTCCATCCAGGAGCAGACGCTCGCGTTCATCCCGAAAATCATCGCCGTTTTCGTGGCGGTGCTGATTTTCGGACCGTGGATGCTCAGCATCATGGTGGAGTATGTGACGAACATGCTCGTGAATCTGCCAAGTTATATCGGATGAGGTGTGAGGCATGGATTTCTTTACGCTTGCCCAGGATCATGCGGCGGTTTTCCTGCTCATGCTCACGCGGTGCAGCGGCATTTTTATGATCGCACCTTTCTTCGGCAGTCTGAACATCCCTGTGACGATACGCGCGGCAGCGGCCTTTGCGTTCACGCTCGTGCTGTTCCCCGTCGTGGACGGGCTTGGTACGGTGGCTGCGCCGCCGTCTGTCTGGGCATTCGCAGGATCGGTGCTCGCGGAGCTTTTCATCGGCTGGCTGATCGGCTTCGTCGCCTATGTCTGTTTTTCGGCGATTCACATGGCGGGCAAGGTGATGGACATGCAGGTGGGGTTTGCCGTTGTCAATGTCATGGATCCGACTTCCGGTCAGCAGATTCCGCTCATCGGAAGTCTTCTTTATAATCTCGGCATCATCGTGTTTCTCGTGACGAACGGGCATCACGTCATCATCACGGCGCTCGCTGAGAGCTTCCGCATGGTGCCGCTGGCGGCCATGCAGCCGAACTTGTCGCTTACGATGCTCCTTGTGGATTTCACGAATGGCATCTTCGTGACGGGCATGAAGATCGCCATGCCTGTCACGTTCGCCATCCTGCTCGTGAATGTCGCGCTCGGTATCCTCGCGCGCACGATGCCGCAGATGAATATCTTCGTCGTCGGCATTCCGCTCCAGCTCATGGTCGGCGTCGGCGTGCTCTCGATGCTGCTGCCATTCTATGTGATGTTCCTGGATGTGTTGTTCAATGAAATGTATGGAAAGATATCCATTGCCCTGCAGGCTTTGCAGTAGAGAGGAGCGGTTCGCGCGCGGTCAGGCGCGCTTCCGATTTTCCCTGCAGCGCTTTGCCGATGGCGACAAGACCGAGGAGCCGACAGCGAAGAAGCGCCAGGACGCCGCCAAGAAAGGCCAGGTCGGCAAGAGCCAGGAACTCAGCACGGTATTCGTGCTGCTCATCGGCTTCTTCGTCATCAAGGTGCTCTGGGAGCAGATCTATGCGAATATCGCGGGGTACACGATCTATATCTTCGGCCATCTGAACCAGAATGTCGATGTCGAGAATGTCATCCAGCTGTTCATCGGCATGGGCGTCATCTTCGTGAAGACGGCAATGCCCATCATGCTTGCGGTCATGGTGGTAGGTCTTGCGGTGAATTTCTTCCAGGTAGGGCTCAATGTGAGTACCGACAAAATCCAGCCGAAATTCGACAACCTCAATCCCATCAATGGCGTCGGACGCATGTTCTCGAAACGCTCGCTCGTGGAGCTTGTGAAATCTGTGCTGAAGATTGTCGTGATCGGTTTTTTCATCTATAATTATCTTAAAGATGAGATTTTCACGATGCCCCAGTTCATCTTCTACGATCTCGGTACGTCGCTTGCGAAAATGTCAGAGATTATTTTCACGCTCGCGTTCCAGGTCATCGGCGTGATCTTCGTCCTGGCGGTGCTCGATTTCGGCTATCAGAAATGGCAGACGACGCAAGATCTCAAGATGACGAAGCAAGAGGTCAAGGATGAGTTCAAGCAGACAGAGGGCGATCCGCAGATCAAGGGGAAGATCCGCCAGAAGCAGCGCCAGATGGCGATGAGCCGTATGATGCAGGAGGTGCCGAAGGCGGATGTCATCGTGACGAATCCGACGCATTTCGCGGTGGCCCTCAAGTATGAGAAGGGGATGACGGCGCCTGTTGTCGTTGCGAAAGGCGCGGATTTTGTCGCGCAGAAGATCAAGAGCGTCGGCAGGGAAAATGATGTGCCGCTTGTCGAGAACCGGCCGCTCGCGCGGGCGCTCTACGCCTCGACCGAGGTGGGGGACAGCGTGCCGCGCGAACTCTATCAGTCGGTGGCAGAGGTGCTCGCCTACGTTTATCGCCTGAAACATCGGCGTCGCAGGGCCTGAGACAAAGATCGGCCGCGGGAGCGCAAGATGTAACTCCATCTGAGATGCTTGCGTCGGAGCGGCAGGCCTTTGCTGTCAGAGCGGATACGGAATGACGGTGAAGTGCGCTTTTGCGTATGGCTCACTGAGTATTTGGAGATAAGGAGTGCTTTATGGCTGCACCACAGATTGCTGCGACGGCCGGCGTGTTCGGCAAGGGCAGCTTTATTCAGAAATATAGTGATGTGCTCATCGCGGTCGCCATCGTCATCATCGTCGTGATGATGATCATTCCTCTGCCGACGCTGCTGCTCGATCTCCTTATCTGTCTCAATATCACGATCGCGTTGCTCGTCGTGATGTCGGTCATCTATAACAAGGAGGCATTGGATCTCTCAATCTTCCCATCGCTCTTGCTCGTGACGACGCTCTTCCGTCTCGCGCTCAACATCTCCTCGACGCGTCTCATCCTGCTCGATGGCTATGCGGGCGAGGTCATCACGGCGTTCGGCAATTTCGTCGTCGGCGGCAATCCCGTCGTCGGTTTCATCGTATTCATCATCCTCGTCGGCATCAACTTTATCGTCATCACGAAGGGATCGGAGCGTGTCGCCGAGGTCTCGGCGCGTTTCACGCTCGACGCGATGCCCGGCAAGCAGATGGCCATCGATGCCGACCTCAATCAGGGGGCCATCACGGACGCGCAGGCGAAGGTACGGCGCGAGAAGATCCAGCACGAGGCGGACTTCTTCGGCGCGATGGACGGCGCCTCAAAGTTCGTCAAAGGCGATGCGATCGCGGCCATCGTCATCATGCTCATCAATATCTCGGGCGGCTTCGTCATCGGCATGCTGCAGAGGAACCTCAGCGCGCTGCAGGCGCTCCAACAGTACACGCTGCTCACCGTCGGCGAGGGACTCGTCTCACAGATTCCGGCGCTGCTCATCTCGACGGCGACAGGCCTCATCGTCACGCGCGCGGGCGCGGAGGGGAACCTCGGCGCGGATATGGTATCGCAGCTTTTCCGCAACGACCGCATCTTCTTCATCCTTTCAGGCGTGCTCGCATTTTTCGCCATTGTGCCTGGCCTGCCGGGGATCCCGTTTTCCGTCTTGGCAGTACTGTGCTTCTTCATCGGTCGTGCGCTGAAGCAGGGAACGGCGGCGACGGCGGCGCAGGAGGCCAAGACGGAGAAATCCGTCCAGCAGCAACAGAAAAAGAAAGCGACCTCGCCGGAGAACATCGTCTCTCTCCTGCAGGTCGATCCAATGGAACTAGAGATCGGCTACAGTCTCATCCCGCTCGTCGATACGGGGCAGGGCGGCGACCTGCTCGATCGCATCGTGATGATCCGTCGTCAATGCGCGCTCGAGCTCGGTCTCGTCGTGCCGACCATCCGCATCCGCGATAATATCCAGATCAAGCCGAACGCCTATATCATCAAGCTCAAGGGCGTCGAGATCGCCAAAGGTGAGCTCATGCTCGATCATTACCTCGCGATGAACTCCGGTACGGTGTTCGAGGAAGTTCCGGGTATTGAGACGACGGAACCCGCGTTCGGCTTGCCGGCGCTTTGGATTCCTGAGAGCGAGCGAGAGCAGGCGGAGCTCAACGGCTACACCGTTGTCGACGCCGTCTCCGTGCTCGCGACGCACCTCACGGAGGTCATCAAGAGCCACGCGGCCGAGATCCTTGGTCGTCAGGAGGCGCAGAACCTCGTCGACAACCTCAAGAAGACGAACAAGGCGCTCGTCGAGGAAGTCGTTCCCGACCTGCTTACGGTCGGCGAGGTACAGAAAGTCCTGCAGAATTTGCTCGCCGAACGCATTTCCATCCGCGATATGGAGACGATTTTCGAGGTGCTCTCCGACTACGCGCGCGCGACGAAGGACACGGAGATCCTCACGGAGTATGTGCGCCACGCGATGGCGCGTCAGATCACGCAGGCGAATGTGCAGAACGGCCAGCTGCCATGCGTGACGCTCGACCCGGCGCTCGAGAACCGCATCGCAGGCGGTGTGCAGCGCACGGATCGCGGCTCCTACGTGAGCCTCGATCCAGACTCGATGAAGAAGCTCATCGACTCGCTGAACAACGAGCTGCAGAAGCTCACGAACATGGGCTATCAGCCCATCGTGCTCACGAGTCCGGCCGTTCGCCTCTATTTCCGCAAGCTCGTCGAGCGCTCCGTGCCCGGCATCATCGTGCTCTCGCAGGCGGAGATCGAGCAAAATGTCGAAATCCAGATTCTTGGGGTGGTGAAAATCTAAGTGCAGATCAAAGTATACAAGGCGGCGACCGTGAAGGAAGCCATGCAGCAGGTCAAGGCGGAGCTGGGGGCAGATGCCGTCATCCTCCACACAAAAAAGTACCGCGAGGGCGGTATCCTCGGCATCGGTGCCAAGGAAGTCGTTGAGGTTACAGCCGCGCTTGAGGATGCACCGGCAGTGCAGAAGCCACGCGCGAAGAAAAATCTCGATGTCATCTCAAGCCCTGACGGCAGCGAACTGCCTCCTGTCACGCCAGCGCGCGCCAACCGGGCGCTCCAGCAATATCGGCAAGCGCAGCCGGTGGCAGAGAATGCAGGATCGGCGCGCTCCGTCAACGAGGCGGCAACACAGGCAGCTGAGGAGAAGCGGGCGGCGCAGCAGCGTTTCGATGCGCTCGTGCAGTCTCTCGCCCAGCAGGAGAATACGAATCCCCGCATCATCAAGGCGGACACAAAGGGAAAGCCGACGGCTTCCCGCATTGCCGCCGATGGTGAGAAAGAGGCAGAAAAGGCAGGCGGCGAAGCGCAGATGGCAGACGCGAAAAAGATCCAGGAGCTCCAGGCGGAGCTCACGCAGATGAAGAGCCTGCTCGCGCAGGTCATGGCCAAGGAGCAGCCCGCAGGCGTGCACACGCTACAGGACGCGCTCAAGGAACAGGAGGTCGACGAGGGCATCCTCAAGGATCTCGCGGGGGCGGCCGCGGCCGGCGAGACGTTGCGGGACAGCCTTACGGAGGAGGCGCATGACGTTCTCGCGGAGTATCTAAAGTCGCACATGACCTTCGCAGACGGTATCCAACTGAACCAACGCGGTTGCCACATCGTCGCGCTCATCGGCCCGACGGGCGTGGGCAAGACGACGACGCTGGCGAAGATCGCCGCGCGCTTCGTGCTCGAGCAAGGCGTCGACGCCGCACTCATCACGGCGGACACCTATCGTATCTCCGCTGTCGAACAGCTAAAAACTTACTCTGATATCATCGGGCTGCCGCTCGAGATTGTCTACACGCCTCAGGAACTGCAGACGGCGCTGCACAAGTTCCGGCAGAAGGATCTTGTGCTCATTGATACGGCAGGGCGCAGCCAGCATAATGAGTTTCAGATGAAGGAACTCGTCGATTTCCTCGCGGCGAATCCGCGCATCGAGCGTCATCTTGTGATGAGCGCGACGACGAAGAACCGCGATGCCGCGGACATCCTCGAGAAATTCTCCGTCTGTGAGCCGGACTGCATTGTCTTCACCAAGACGGATGAAACGGCAAGCGTTGGCATGATCCTGAATCTCCTGTATCGAAAGGAGATTGCGCTCTCGTTCCTGACAAACGGGCAGAGCGTGCCCGATGATATTGTTCCCGCGACGCCTGAGGCGCTTGCGGATCTCTTGCTGAGGGAATGACATGGATCAGGCAGAAAGGCTCAGAAAGCTGGTAGAAAAGAAGCCGGAGGCAACGCTGCCGCAGGTCAACGGCAATGCGCGCGTCATCGCCGTCACGAGTGGCAAGGGCGGCGTTGGGAAGACGAATCTCACGGTGAACCTCGCCATCGCGCTCGGCATCACGGGACAGCGCGTCCTCGTTATCGATGCGGATCTCGGCATGGCCAATGTCGAGGTCGTCCTCGGCTCATCGACGAAGAAACATCTGCTCAATCTGCTCGAGGACGGGACGAAGCTCGCCGACGTCCTCGTGCATGGTCCTTATGGGGTAGATTATATTTCGGGCGGCTCGGGCATCGAGAAAGCGCAGGCCTTCGATGGCACGCAGAAGGGGCAGCTCCTCACAAAGCTCATGGAAGCAGGGGAACTCGCGGACATCATCCTCGTCGATACGGGCGCGGGCCTTGGCAAGAACGTCATGGATTTCATCCTTGCGGCAGATCAGGTTCTCTTGCTTACAACGCCGGAGCCGACGGCACTCACCGATGCCTACGCGGTCATGAAGGCGTACAGCATGTATGCGCCGCAGCCTGACCTCTCACTCATCGTGAATCGAGTCTACGATGAGCGGGAAAGCCGCGATGTCGTCGCGAAGCTCACGCAGACGGCATCGCGCTTCCTTTCGCTTGAGGTCGGCTGTCTCGGCTACGTCTACGAGGACGCGGCTGTCATGCGCGCTGTGCGCCGCCAGACACCGTTCTTGATTCTCCAGCCGGATGCGATTGCCTCACGTTGCGTGCGGGCGATGGCAGATGGCCTTCTCTACGGCACGACGATGGCGGTGCGAAAGGGCTGGAGAGGATTTTTACAGCAAATTTTTCATTTTTCACGTTAAACACGGAGGAGCTTTCCCATGGCAGGCGAAATAATAAAAGCAGGGGATGTCCTGAAGATAGGACAGCGCTTGGAATTCTTCGTCGATAATGACGATGAGCGCTATACAAGCCGGATCGAGGATATCACACCCGAGAGAGTCGTCGTAGCGCTTCCCGTCAACAAGCAGCATGTGCCCGTCATCCCGCGCAAGGGCAGCAAGGTGTATGCTCTGGCGGTAGGCGAGCAGTGCCGTTATCGGTTTTTCGCGACATATCTCGGCACCGCGCGCCAGGACGGGAGGATTCCCGTCTGGATTGTTTCGCGTCCGGAGACGGTTGAGCGCCATCAGAACCGCGAGTTCGTGCGCGTTCGCGTCGATCTGCGTGTCCGCGCGCAGCTCGTTGCAGACGATGGGACAATCGGCGATCCCGTCGAGACGCGCTCCCTCGACCTCTCGGGTAACGGCATCGCGATTGTGCTGCCGCAGGCGGTCAAGGTGGATAGCCAGATGGCGCTTGAGATCTTTGACATCCCGAATGTCGGCACCTTGGAAATCATGGGGCGTGTGGCGCGTTGCCGACGCGTGATGCTCGATGAGGAGCATGCCGTCTACCATGTCGGCCTGTTCCTGGAACATCTGTCGCGGCGCACGCTGAACGCGATCGTGCGCTATCTGTTCAGCGAACAGCGCCGGGCGATTGCCAAGGGAATCAACGGAAGAATCTGAGACCGCTGGCTGCATGGGGGCACCTTCTCTCCGCAAGGAGATGAGGGCAGGAGTGACAGCTGGATCTAAGGGGTGGGCTGGATGATTAAAATCTTGATTGCTGATGATTCCGCATTCATGAGGAAGGTGTTATCAGATCTTTTTGCGGCGCAGCCGGACTTCGAGGTCGTCGGTACGGCCATCAACGGCAGGGATGCCATCGAGAAGGTCAAGCAGTATGATCCGGATCTCCTGACGATGGATGTACAGATGCCGGTCATGGACGGGCTCAATGCCCTCGCCGTCATCATGGAGATTCATCCGATGCCTGTGGTCATGCTTTCAAGCCTGACGAAGGAAGGGACGGACGAGACGATCCGCGCGCTCTCCCTGGGAGCTGTCGACTTCATCTCGAAGGCGGGCGGATCGATTTCCCGTATCGATATGATTGAGGCGGATATCCTCGCGAAATGCCGTGCGGCGGCCAAGACAAATGTCAGGTCGGCCGTGGCTGGCGCGCGAGCAGCAGAACGCGCGGAAAAGGAGCGGGAGAAGAAAAAGACCGCTTCACCAGTCATGCGGCATATCGATCTGCCGCGACACACGGCGCACGAAACGCCGAAGGGGCCGTCGCCATTTGCAGCGGGCAAGTGGGAGAATCCGCTCTTGAGGTCCCGCTCCAAGGTATTCACGCCGCACAGCACGTCGCCTGCAGAGGTGGCACCGCCCACAGCAGGCGGCGGTGGTGGAAAGCTCGTGGCCATCGGCACGTCGACTGGTGGACCGCAGGCGCTCCAGAGCGTGATCACGCGTCTGCCGAAGGATCTGCCCTGTGGCGTCGTCGTCGTCCAGCACATGCCGCCGGGCTTTACGAAATCCTTGGCACAGCGGCTCGATTCCCTGTCAGCGGTTCATGTCAAGGAAGCGGAGGATGGCGATATCATCCGATCCGGCTGTGTCTATATCGCACCGGGGAATTATCATATGCGCGTGAGCGGGAGCGGCGGCGCGCGCAAGATCGTGCTCGGCCAGGATCCTCCCGTTGGGAATCATCGGCCGGCAGTCAACGTGCTGTTTGACTCCGTCGCGCCCATCGGGCGGCGTCTCGTCGCCGTCATCATGACAGGCATGGGCTCGGACGGCACGGAGGGAATGAAAAAAATCAAGGCCGAGGGCGGCTATTCCATCGCCCAGGATGAAAGCACTTCCGTCGTCTACGGTATGCCGAAGTCTGTGGTAGACGCCGGACTCGCTGACGAGATCCGGCCGGTTACCGACATCGCGCGTGCGATCGTTGCCGCAGTCGAACGATGAATTTAGGGGGAGTACAAATATGGATACGAATCAGTACATGGACATGTTCCTCGACGAGTCGCACGAGCATCTGCAGTCGCTCAACGATGGACTTCTGAGTCTCGAGGACAATATGGAGGATATCTCCGTCGTCAATGAGATTTTCCGCAACGCGCATACGCTCAAAGGCATGTCAGCAACGATGGGCTTCAATAAGATCGCTGAGCTCACGCACGAGATGGAGGACGTGCTCGATCTCATCCGTAAAGAGCAGCTAAAGCTCAACGAGGATATCATTGATACGCTCTTCAAGTGCGTCGATTCCCTCGGGCAGATGATCGACAGCGTCGGCAACGGTGAGGCAGAGGATGTCGTCGATGTCTCCGACCTCGTCAAGAAACTCAGTTCCATCTCGAAACCGGATCAGGCCGCGTCGCAGGCGGCAGCGCCTGCGGCACCGGCTGCCGCAGCACCTGCGGAAAACAAGATCTCCATCGAGCTCACAGACGTCGATAAGGATGTCATCAAGCAGGCGCGCGAGACGGGCATGCAGGCCATCCATGTGCGTGTGACGCTCACTGAGACCTGTCTCCTGAAGTCCGCGCGCTCCTATATGGTCATGAACGCGCTCGACGAGCTCGGCGATGTCATCAAATCCGTGCCGAGCGCTGAGGATCTCGAGCAGGAGAAGTTCGACCACAGTTTCGATGTCATCATCATCACGGCTGCGGAGGAGAAAGCCGTGCAGGACGCAGTGAACTCTATCTCCGAGATCGCCAAGGTCGAGACGAATGTCATCGACCTCGCGGCGGAGGAGAAGGCGGCAGCAACTGCCCCCGCGGCGTCTGCGCCCAAGGCTGCAGCACCCGCGCCGGCTGCGAAGAAAGCAGCGCCTGCCCCCGCGAAGAAGGCGGCCGCAGCCCCTGCGAAGAAGGTACATCACAGCCAGTCCGTGCGCGTCGATATTGAGAAGCTCGATACGCTTATGAACCTCATGGGAGAGCTTGTCATCAACAAGGTGCGCCTCGAGCAGATCGGTCAGACGCACAGGCTCGCAGATCTCACGGAGACGCTCGAGCAGATGGATCGCGTGACGACAGATCTCCAGAACATCGTCATGAAAGTCCGCATGGTGCCGGTGAGCTCGGTGTTCAACCGCTTTCCGCGCATGGTGCGTGATATCGCGAAGGAACTCAACAAGGAGATCAACCTCACCATCGAGGGCGAGGAGACAGAGCTCGACCGTACCGTCATCGATGAGATCGGCGATCCGATCATGCATCTTCTGCGCAACTCCTGCGACCACGGTGTCGAGGAGCCGGATGTGCGCGAGTCGAAGGGCAAGCCGCGCGCGGGCGAGGTCGGCCTCATTGCGCGCCACGAGGGCAACAATGTCGTCATCATGGTCACAGATGACGGTGCTGGCATCGATGCCGCGAAAATCCGCGCCAAGGCCGTTGAGAAAGGCATGATTTCCCAGGAGGAAGCCGACAAGATGGACGACGCGGACGCTGTGCGCCTCATCTTCCTGCCGGGCTTCTCCACGGCAGATCACATCTCCGACATCTCCGGCCGCGGCGTCGGCATGGACGTCGTGCGCAGCAAGATCGAGGCGCTCTCCGGACACGTCGATGTCGAGACGAAGATTGATGAGGGTTCTGTATTCAAGATCAAGCTGCCGCTCACGCTCGCTATCATCCAGGCGATGCTCGTCAAGGTGCAGGAAGAGATGTACGCCATTCCGCTCGGCTCCATCGACAGTACCATCAACATCCAGGAAAGCGAGATCAAGACCGTTCAGAACAAGGAGGTTATCGTCCTGCGCGGCGAGATCATCCCGATCATCCGCATGGAGAAGATGCTCCAGGTTCCGCATGTCAAGGACTCCGACGAAACCTTCGTCGTCGTCGTGCATACAGGCGATGCGAAAGCCGGCATCGTCGTCGACAATCTCATCGGCCAGCAGGAGATCGTCATCAAGACGCTCGGCAGCCTGTTCACCGGACTCAAGATGTTCTCGGGCGCAACCGTACTCGGCGATGGCCGCGTCGCCCTCATTCTTGATGTCGCCACGATGATGCAGTAAGGGGAGGTAACAACATGGCTAACAACGAGAACAATAACGTCGCGACCGAGGAGAGTCTGCAGGTCGTCGCTTTCAAACTCCGTAATGAGGAGTATGGCGTGAGCATCCTCAATGTGCAGGAGATCCGCAATCTCACGGACATCACGCGTGTGCCGTTCGCCCAGGATTTCATCAAGGGCGTTATCAACCTCCGCGGCAGCGTGTTACCGGTCATCGACCTCAAGGAGCGTCTCGGACTCGAGGAGACGCCGTACACGCAGGATACGCGCATTGTGACGGTCACGGTGGGAGATCTCCACGTCGGCATGCTCGTCGATGCCGTCACGGAGGTTTTGACGCTCACGGCGAAGCCCATCGATGCCAAGAAGGCCATCAATGGCAAGGAGCTCACGCGCTTCTTGAGCGGCATCGGCAATATCGACGGACGGCTCATCATCATGCTGAACCTGGAGGAGATCATCGGCCTGCCCAAAGAAGGAAAATGAGCCAGTGTATAGATGAGGTGTCGTTCTATGTCTGATGAAATCAAGTTATCCCCCGCTCAGATCGATGCGCTACGTGAGATCGGCAACATCGGCGCAGGAAATTCCGCTACGGCGCTGTCCCAGATCATCAACCGGCGCATCGACATGAATGTGCCGCGCGTCTCGATGGTACCGCTCGACCAGGTCCCAGATCTCGTCGGCGGCCCGGATGCCATCGTCGTCGGTATCTTCCTGCGTGTTTACGGCAAGGCACCAGGTAATATTCTCTTTTTGCTGCCACAGAAAAGTGCCTATTATCTCGTGGATACACTGATGGGCAAGAAGCACGGAGAGACGGTGAAACTCGACTACATGGATGAGTCCGCACTCATGGAGATCGGCAACATCCTCTCAGGCGCGTATCTCAATGCGTTCTACACATTCACGCAGATTTCCATGCTTCCGTCGATTCCGGCCCTGGCGATGGATATGGCAGGTGCAATCCTGAATGTCGTGCTCGTTCAGCTCGGACAGATGGGCGATCAGGCGCTTGTTATGGAGACAGAGTTCCTCGCGGAGGACGATGGCATCAATGGCCATTTCTTCCTTGTGCCGGATCCGGGATCCTTGGAGACACTAATCGCAGCAGTAGGAGTTGAATGATATGGCCGAATTAATCAGGGTTGGGATGGCTGATTATAAAGTCGGCCGCAGTCCAGCGACAATCATCAGCTACGGGCTGGGGTCCTGCATCGGCATATCTCTCTACGACCCGCAGGCAAAGGTGGGCGGACTCCTGCACATCATGCTGCCCGACAGCACGCAGGCGCGGCCGTCTGACAATCCGGCGAAGTTCGCCGATACAGGTCTGCCGCTCATGCTGAAGGATGTCCTTGCGCTCGGCGCGGTGAAAAAACGCCTCGTTGCGAAGATGGCGGGGGGCGCACAGATGTTTGCCTTTGCGAACGCGACGGACATCATGCGCGTCGGTGCGCGCAATGCGGCGGCCGCCAAGGAGATGCTGGGACAGCTGGGCATCCCCATTGTCGCTGAGGATACAGGCGGCACCTATGGCCGCACGGTCTCCATTGATCTCGAGAGCGGCAGCTATCATGTAAAGACCATCGATAAGGGTGAAAAGGAGATCTGATGGTGGCGCCGTCCGGTCATTCCGTGCAGAATCGCGGGATGTTTTGCGCGCGGGGCGCTGTCGGCTTTGGGAAATGTGTAGGTGAGAGGTTTGTTCAAACTAGGTATGTCTCTCGTGCTGGCTGTCATTGCGGCGCTTGTTGTATTCCTTGCGGCGCTAGTCGTCGGTGCGCGCATCGGTACGGTCTTCCTGCGCAGCCTCATCGGTTTCTTCCTGGCGGGGGCTGTTTCCTGGCTCGTGCTTTTCCTACTGGAGGCCAAGGGCGTGGTCGGTTTCGACCGCAATCTGGAGCTGCCGGGGGAACAGGAGGCGGAGGTGCCTATCGGCGGAGAAGAGCGCATCGGGACGTCCGAGGAGGACGATGGCGTGTCAGACGAGGGCGTGGCAGCACAGTCGGAGGCAGAGGATACAGAGGGGACTGCAGAGGAGACAGCTCAGTTCGAGCCGCTGGCGGCAGATGACCTGACACATGTAGAGGCAGGGCCGGAGGAAGGAAAATCGGTCATTTGACGGAGAAATGTCAGGAAATATATTAGGGAACCACTGATTAATTCGGCACCCTGCCTTTGCGTATCTGCACTGTCCTCTCGTCGTCCTACAATCCTCAGCGTAGCTCTGCTACGCCTCCGGTTTGTCTCCTAGAGAGATACAGCGCATCTACGCAAATTCAGGGCACCTCATTTAATCAGCGGTTCCTTAGGGAATCGCTGGTTCATCCGCACGCTGCTTGCGGCACTTGTCCGCACAGGCCTGCGGCTTGTGTTTCTAGGAGTGCCTGCTCCGGCCGCGGTTTCTGGCCGGTAGGGGGAGGTGTGCGAGAGATGGGGAAAAATGTGAGCAACGAGGCGGCACCGTCGCCAAAGAATGCGGCGGATATCGAAGCTCTTTGGTCGTCGTATAAGAAGGAGCGGGACATCGAGCAACGCAACGCGCTCATCGAGCACTACCTGCCGCTCGTACGCCTCGTGGCGGGACGATTAGCCATCGGTCTGCCGAGTCATGTAGACCGTGACGACTTGCTCTCGAGCGGTTTTTTTGGCCTCCTCGATGCCATTGAGCGTTACGATCCGACGCGCAAGAACAAGTTTGAGACGTATGCGGGGGTGCGCATCCGCGGCGCGATGCTGGATTATTTGCGCGCGAAGGACTGGATGCCTGTGACGATGCGTCAGCGCATCCGCAAGTACAGCGATGCCTCAGCGCAGCTCGCGAGCGAGCTGGGGCGAGAGGCGACGGATGAGGAGATCCGCGAGCGCATGGGCATCGGTGAGAAGGAATACCGCGTGATGCTCCGCGAACTTGGTGCGGCGACGCTCATTCCGCTCGATGATTATCTGGCGGGCGGCGGAGAAAAGGCTGCGGAGGGCGGCCCGAGCGCAGAGATTGAGGAAGCGGAACGCAAGGAAACGCTGGCGGCGGCCATTGACCGGCTGCCGGAAAAGGAACGCATTGTCGTTTCGCTCTATTATTACGATGAGCTGACACTCAAGGAAATCAGCAAGATCCTGCATCTCACGGAGGCGCGGATTTCCCAGTTGCATTCCAAAGCGGTCTTCCGCTTGCGCGGCTCATTGGCCCGCATGAAGGCGAGCCTGCTGTAGCAGCGCTAGGCTGTAAATGGCGCGCGACGGCAGCGGTGTGCCGCGTGGTACCAGAAAGGGGGTAGGTCACTCATGGAGGAAGAAAAGCAATACCCCGTTGTAGGCAGTGAGCAGGCAGGCTACCAGTTTGAATTCCGGCCAGACGGTGTTTATTTCGCGGTCTATCCGACGACGGGGAGTACCATCCTCTACGAACTCTCTGATATGAGACAGATACTCGCTGACTATGGTGTCGATGACTATGATATCCTGACGCTTGCCAAAACGGTGCGCAAAGCGGATGGCGTGCCGGTCAAGCTGTCAAATCGCGTCATTGAGGGTGTTGGCAGCGAGGCAGAGAACCAAGACGCAGCAGTTTCGCCGATGCGTGAGGATGACGGAGAATATGCGGGCGTCGATGTGGATGTCAGCCGCGATAAGATGACTGCGACCATCAGATACGACCTCAAGAAGGGCACGCGCTGTCCGAACGCTGATATGGTGCGCCAAGCACTCAAAGAGAAGGGCGTCGTCTACGGTATCGATGAGGCCGCGATCGAGAAGGGAACAACGTCTCTCGACAGCTATATTGCGGCGCATGGTGATGCGCCCGTCAATGGCACGGATGCGCGCATCGAGAAAAAATACGACCTCAGTCACAAGGGACGGCCGCGCATCATCGAGTCGGACCGCGTGGACTATAAGGACATGAACCTCTTTGTGCTCGCTAAGGCAGGACAGTTGCTCGCAGAACGCATCCCGCAGACACGGGGAAAAGAGGGAAAGGATGTTTTCGGTTTTCCCGCGCCGGCGCGCAATGGCAAGCCCATCCCACTCACTGTAGGGAAGAACGCGGAGATCCGCGAGGAAAATAAGATCTATGCGCTCATCGATGGGCAGATTGTCGAGGATGGGAAGCGCATCGGCATCGATCCGCATCTCTCGATTTCTGGAAGTGTCGGTGTGGGCACAGGCAATATCGATTTTGCAGGTAGCGTCCAGATCTCCGGTAACATAGACGCTGGGTTCATTGTCAAGGCGACTGGCGATATCGAAGTCTCAGGTTTTGTGAGCGGTGCGGATGTCGATGGACGCAACGTATTCATTTCGGGCGGCATTACGGGACAAGGGCGCGGCAAGATCACGGCGAAGGAGGATGTCCGCGCGGCGTTCGCGGAGAATGCGCTCGTAGAGGCCGGACGTGATATCTATATTGCCGATGCCGTCCTGCACTCGACCATCAAGGCGGGCAAAAAAATTGTTGTCGAGGATCGGCGTGGTCTGATTACGGGCGGCTATATCGCGGCAGGCGAGGAGATCCGCGCGAAGGTCGTCGGCAACCAAGCGTTCGTTGTGACGAAGCTCGTCGTTGGCGTGAACCCGGCGCTGTCCCAGCGTTATCAGAAGGCATGCCAGGAGTACAAGGAGGACAAGCAGCGGCTCTCGCAGATCACGCAGATGCTCAATACGTTCTCCAAGTTCGATACTTCGCGACTTCCGGAAAACCGTATCGCGCAGATTGCGACGCTCACGCGCTCGCAGTTTCCTCTTGCAGGAAAGATCAAACGCGAGGAGAAGCTCATAGAGGAACTGCAGGAGGAACTCGAGAAGATGGAGGACGGCAAGATCCGCGTTGCGGATATTATCTATCCAGGAGTCAGCGTCTCCGTCAATTCCATCAAGCGGAACTTCCAGACGGAGGTGCGAGGCTGCACGCTCACCGTGCAGGAAGATGAGGTGACCATTGGCCCTTATTGAGGCAGCACAGACTCAGGAGGCTGCTTTGGGGAGAGCCCCGCACGCAGAGATGAAGGAGGAATGGCGAATGGATGTCACGCCGCTCAGTATGCAGATGGTAGTACCGCGTGTTTCGGATGCTCAGCAGGTACAGCATAACCTCAACCAGGCATCTGCCATGCAGCAGGATTTCGAGGCGCTGCGCGAAAAGGCGGATGCCAAGCGGAAGGAGACCCAGGTTCGCACGAAGAGTAATGCCGAGGATGGGAAGATCAAGGAGGATCCCGAACGGCAGCGGGGGCAAGGCGGCGACAGCGGTCAGCGGGGCAGGCAGGGAGAAATGCAGGATGAGGCGCAGGAGGAGACGTTTGCCGTAGATCCGGCGCGCGGACATCACCTTGATATCTCGCTTTGATGGGCATGTATCGCTGAGAGAATAGGTTGCGTGCGGTGTGAATGTCTCCTTTTGTATCGCTGCATGGGTTCGCTAGTTTCTGCTCAGCGCCTGTCTGGCGATTGGCTGGTCCTGACGTGATAGGAGTTGGATGATTTTGATGACGTACCTTATGGCGCTCCTGATTCTTGCGGGCGCAGGCTTGGTCGGGCTGGCGAAGTTCCTTCAGCGGCGCCAGCAGCTGCCCCTCCGCCAGCGAGAAGCGCAGGATGATATGGAACGTTCCACGCTGCAGTTCAAGCAGGAACTGGAGCGCTCTGGCAGCGAGATCATCGGGCGTCTCGGCGAGCATATCGAACGCTTGGAGTCGTTGCTCCAGGAGGCTGACCGGCGTGCGGATACGCTCGATCGCCGCCTGACGGAACTGCATGCGCTCTCGCAGTCGATGGATGCGCAGACAGAGGAACTGCGGGCAGCCGAGCAGGAGGCGCGGCGTGAGCAGCAGTTCGTTTCTCAGCTCATGGGCGAACTGCGGGCGGCGGCCGCGGGGGCTGCGGCCGCACGCGGCACGGTGCTGTCCGCGCCTGTCACGCGTGTTGATGCTGACGATTTCACGAGTGTCCTCAAGCATTCCATCGAGCGCGACGAAAAGCGGCAGCCAGAGGGACAGAATTCTCCTGCGCCCTATCGGGCTTCTTCGGAGGCTATCCAGCAGGCGGCGCATCTCGCGGAAGCTGTTCAGACAGAGCGGCAGGAAGGCAGTGCATCATCATCAGTGCCACAGGCGCAGCGTGAAGAGGGAGCGCAGGACACGAACGCGAGTGCGGCACATGCGCGCGCTCTACTCCTCGCCGGCTGGTCGCCCGCGGATGTGGCTCGGGAGACTGGCGTCGGCCGCGGTGCCATCGAGCTCATGCAGGAAATGATGCGCCGTCAGCTTGCGGAAAGCAATCGCTGAGGAGAGAGGGCGATTGCCGCTGGATGTTGTTGTCGGTCGGATGTTGTCGGCGATGCTTTCTTGACATCGTCTCGTCGGATGTGTATAATATTTGTTGTGATTTGTGCGCTTCGCACTCACCGGGATGTAGCGCAGTTTGGTAGCGCGCCTGCTTTGGGAGCAGGATGTCGCAGGTTCGAATCCTGTCATCCCGACCAGCCGCGTCAGTAGCTCAGTTGGATAGAGCAACGGCCTTCTAAGCCGTGGGTCGAGGGTTCGAATCCCCCCTGACGCACCATTTGCACAAAAGCTCCGAGGTTTCCTCGGAGCTTTTTTGATGAGGAGGGATTTTTCATGACGACAGAGGAGCGGCGGGCGCAGCTCTACGCCTTACTCGCGCAGGCGCAGCAACCATTGACGGGCAGCGCGCTCGCGCGGAGGTTTGGCGTGAGCCGGCAGATCATCGTGGGAGACATCGGCATTCTGCGCGCTGAGGGCACCGCCATTCTCGCGACGCCGCGCGGCTATCTCTTGCCGCGACGAGAGAGTCGAGGCGTGATGGCGACGCTTGCCTGCTGTCACACGGCGGCGAGGATGGGCGAGGAACTCGATATCATCGTCGACGGTGGCGCCTGCGTACGCGATGTGGTTGTCGCGCATCCCGTTTACGGCGAGCTGCGCGCGGATCTCATGCTAGAGAGCCGCAGGGACGTGGCGGCCTTCCTGCGACAGATGGAGGAGATGGCTGCGCCGCCGCTCTCCCTGCTCACGGATGGTGTGCATCTCCATACGATCGAGGCACCAGATGACGCGGCGATGACGGATATCCGCGCGGCGCTCGCACGCGCGGGCTTGCTCGCGCCGCCTGTCACAGATGAGCCGTGAGCTCTGGTAGTGCTGAGGAAGCGCCGCCGGAGCTGGCATGGTGTGAGGCGGTGCCGGGACGAGGATGCGCGCGAAGCATAGACGCGAAAAGAGTAACGTAGTATAATAGGCGGTATAGCGGCGCAGTCTGCGCGGCAATACCGGAGGGCGGAAAGCCCGGGGGATTCACTGATTTATTCAGCGCTTTCCTGGCGGAAAAGGAGCGTTCTTTTTGCAGCAGTTATTGCGGGAAATGCATACCTGGATGACGGCCTATATGAAGTCGTTCTACACGGCGGACAAGGAAGTCATGCAGGGCATTCTCATCAAGGAAACACATACGGGTTATGTGACGGCGAACATGGTGGCGCTCGCGAAACATCTCGGGCTCGACGCGCATGGGAGGCAGCTCGCGGAGATTATGGGACTCTTCCATGATGTCGGGCGGTTTCGCCAATACAGTCTCTACAAGACATTCAACGACGCGCAGTCAGAGGATCACGCGGCGCTCGCGCTCAAGGTGCTCGCGGAGTTGCCGCTCATGCGCCGTCTTGCCGCAGAGGATCGCGCGCTCGTGCGCTTTGCCATCAAGAATCACAACAAGAAGGCCGTCGAGCCGACGGAGGACGCGCGCTCGCTCCTCTTCGCGAAGATGCTGCGCGATGCGGACAAGCTCGATATCTACCGTGTGCTCGCGCCATACCTTTCCGTGAGCGGCGCGGAGGCGGTGCCGAACTTCGTCGCGTCGTTGCGGAGCCAGGATGTGAGCCCCGCCTTCGTGCGCGCGCTCGTCGAGGGGCGGCAGGCCGACTATCACGCCATCCGCACGCACGGCGACCGCAAGGTCGTGCGCCTGCTCTGGGTCTACGACGTCTATTTCAGCTGGACGATGCGCGAGATCGCGCGGAAGGGCTACATCGACAAGGTCATCCATGCCCTGCCGCACGGCAGAGAGCTCACGCTTGGTTTTGAGCGCGTCAAGTCCTATGTGGCGGCGAAATGCGCGCAGGAGGATGTGCCTGTGTCCTGCGAAATGGCTGTGCGGGAGCATCGCCTCCCTGATATAGATAGAATATCTCAATAAAGGGGTTATTGTCATCATGGTAAATTTCATACAGAATGCGATTGAGGAAGACCTGAAGAACGGGAAATATACGGAGGGCATACATACGCGCTTCCCACCGGAGCCGAACGGGTATCTCCATGTGGGGCACGCGAAGTCCATCTGCCTGAATTTCGGCCTGGCCGAGGCGAACGGCGGCCTTTGCAACCTGCGCTTTGACGACACGAACCCGACGAAGGAGGACACGGAGTACGTCGACTCCATCCAGGAAGACATCAAGTGGCTCGGCTTTTCCTGGGGCGACCGCAAGTTCTATGCCTCTGACTACTTCGATCAGCTCTACGCGTTCGCGGAGAAACTCATCGAGAAAGGCCTCGCCTACGTCGACGACCTCTCGGCCGAGGAGATCAAGGCCTACCGCGGCACGCTCACGGAGCCTGGCAAGGAAAGCCCGTACCGGAACCGCAGCGTCAGCGAGAACCTCGACCTCTTCCGCCGCATGAAGGCGGGCGAGTTCGCGGACGGCGAGAAGGTGCTGCGCGCGAAGATCGACATGGCCTCGCCGAACATGGTCATGCGCGACACGGTCATCTACCGCATCGCGCACGCGCATCATCATCGCACGGGAGACAAGTGGTGCATCTATCCGATGTACGATTTCGCGCATCCGCTCTCTGATGCCATCGAGGGCATCACACACTCCGTTTGTACGCTGGAGTTCGAGGAGCACCGTCCGTTCTACGACTGGCTGCTTGATGCGCTCGATTTCGATCCGATGACGCGTCCGCGCCAGATCGAGTTCGCGCGCCTGAACCTCACGAATACGGTCACGAGCAAGCGCAAGCTGCGCCAGCTCGTCGAGGAGGGCTATGTGCGCGGCTGGGACGATCCGCGCATGCCGACCATCTCCGGCCTGCGCCGCCGCGGCTACACGCCGGCCGCCATCCGCAGCTTCTGCGAGGAGATCGGCGTCGCGAAGGCGAACAGCCTCGTCGATGTCGCGATGCTCGAGCACGCGGTGCGCGAGGATCTCAATGAACACGCTGACCGCGTGATGGCCGTGCTGCATCCCCTGAAGGTCGTGCTCACGAACTACCCTGAGGACAAGGAGGAGTGGCTGCGCGCGGACAACAATCCGATGCACAGCGGCGCGCGCTACGTGCCCTTCTCGCGCGTGCTCTACATCGAGCAGGAGGACTTCATGGAGGAGCCGCCGAAGAAGTTCTTCCGCCTCAAGCCGGGCGGCGAGGTGCGCCTCAAGCATGCCTACATCATCAAGTGTGAGGAGGTCGTCAAGGATGCGGACGGCAACATCACGGAACTCCGCTGCACGGTAGATCCTGACTCCAAGACGGGCGGCAAGACGGCCGGCCGCAAGATCAAGGGCACGATCCACTGGGTAGCCGCAAAGACGGCGCTTGACGCCGAGGTGCGTCTCTACGACTACCTCATCGAGACGGATGAGGACGGCAACGTGCCGAAGGATTTCATCGGGGCGCTCAATCAGCATTCGCTCGAAACCATCGAGCATGCGTTCGTCGAGCCGTCGCTCCTGCATACGGCGGCGGGGACGCACTACCAGTTCCTGCGCGAGGGCTATTTCGTCGTCGATCCCGATACGACGCCCGAGCACCTCGTGTTCAATCGCGTTGTCGGCCTGCGCGACAGCTGGGCCAAGGCGAAGAAAAAATAAGACAGGCGTCTCGAAAGGAGTGACAGCAATGCCAAAGATACCGAAGAATCTCACGGACAAGGATATGTTCCGGGACTGGGTGGAGGAAGAGACGATGGAGGACAAGTTCCTCCAGGCGGAGAAGGCCGCCGACGCGCGGCGGCGCGCGCAGGCCGGCATCGAACCGCCCGCCGAGCTCGGGCGCGCGGGCTTCACGCCGAAGCTCACGGAGGATCTCGGCAAGGCGCTCACGGAGCTGAAACTCCAGCTCGCCATGAAGGGCGTCACGAAGTTCACCTATAGAGTCAAGAAGGATGGGGAGACCATCCTCATCACACCGAAATATAAGGAAAAATAACGCGGAAAACGCGGTACTATGACACAGGACGCCAGGACGCCCTGCGGGAAAAGTCAAGGAACCGCTGATTAAATGAGGTGCTCCGGATTTACGTGGATGCGCTGTACTCTTCGGAGACAAACCGCAGGCGTAGCCGAAGCTACGCTG
>CAKPXP010000011.1 GCA_934202005.1 uncultured Selenomonas sp.
ACAAACCGGAGGCGTAGCAGAGCTACGCTGAGGATTTGTCGACGACGAGAGGACAGTGCAGATACGCAAAGGCAGGGGGCTGAATGAATCAGTGGTTCCTTATGTATGACTGGCGTCAGCCGAGGTCGCTGCCCAAAAAGGCAAAGGGCAGAAGCTCCTCGAGCGTCACCTCGCGCACCTCGCCCTTGAGGTTCCCCATGAGGATGCGCGGGATGTGGAACTCGCTGATGGCCTGGCGGCACATGCCGCAGGGCGCGCAGGGGCCGTCGGTGTCCGCGACGACCGCGAGCGCCTCGATGTCGCGCTCGCCCTCGCTGACCGCCTTGAAGATCGCCGTGCGCTCGGCGCAGCAGGCGACGGGATAGCTGGCGTTCTCGATGTTGCAGCCGCCGTAGACGTGGCCCGCGCGCGTGCGCACCGCCGCGCCGACCTTGAAATGCGAGTACGGCGCGTAGGCGCGCAGGCGGTAGGCTTTCGCGACCTCCATGAGTTCTGCGTCCGTCATCCGTTCTCACCTCCATAGCGCTCGACGCCCTCCGTCGTGACGCGCGCGAAGATGAGTGGGCGCGGCGCGGGCCGCGCCTCACCGATCGTGATGGCAGCGCCGTAGCGCTGCGCCGCCTCCGCGAGCGTCTCCTGCCGCGAGGTGCAGAGCGTCGCGAGCGGCTCGCCCGCCTGCACCGCGTCGCCGTATTTCCGATGCAGGATGAGTCCCGCGGCGGGGTCGATGACGCTCTCCTTCGTCTCGCGGCCCGCGCCGAGCACGACGGACACCTCGCCGATGGCCTCCGCGTCCATGCGCGTGACGAAACCCGCGCGCGGCGCGCAGACCTCGCGCGAGAACGGAGCCGCCTCGAAGTCCGTCTCCCCCGTCAGGACGCGCGCGTCGCCGCCCTGCGCGCGCACCATGCGGCAGAGCGTCGCGAGCGCCGAGCCGTCCGCGATGGCGCGCTCCGCCAGCGCGCGGCAGGCCGCGGGCGTTCCCTTGCCGATGAGGAAGAGCATATTCGCCGCGAGCGCGAGCGAGACCTCCCGGAGGTCAGCAGGCCCCTCCCCGCGCAGCACCGCCGCGGACTCCCGCACCTCGATGCTGTTGCCGATGCCGCAGCCGAGCGGCACATCCATATCCGTGATGAGCGCGACCGTGCGTCTGCCCGCCGCCTCACCGATGGCGACCATCGTGCGCGCGAGGCGGATGGCGTCCTCCTGGGTCTTCATGAACGCGCCCGAGCCCGTCTTGACATCGAGCAGGATGGCACTCGCGCCGGCCGCGAGCTTCTTGCTCATGATGGAGGACGCGATGAGCGGGATGCTGTCGACCGTCGCCGTCACATCGCGCAGCGCGTAGAGCTTCTTGTCCGCGGGCGCGAGATTCCCCGACTGGCCGATGAGCGAGATGCCGCAGGTCTCGACCGTATGGAAGAACTCTTCGCGCGTGAGCTCCGTGCGGTAGCCCGGGATGGCGGCGAGCTTGTCGACCGTGCCGCCCGTATGGCCGAGGCCGCGGCCGCTCATCTTCGCGATCTTGCCGCCGCAGGCCGCGACGAGGGGGCAGGCGATGAGCGTCGTCTTGTCGCCGACGCCGCCCGTCGAGTGCTTGTCCACCGTCCGGCCGGAGATGGCAGAGAGATCGATCTGGTCGCCTGAGCGCGCCATGACCTGCGTGAGCTCCGCCGTCTCGTGATCCGTCATGCCGGAGAACCAGATGGCCATGAGCATCGCCGCCATCTGATAGTCGGGGATCTCCCCTTTTACATAGCCGTCGATCATGAACGCGATCTCCTCGTCCGTAAGCGCCGCGCCGTGCTTTTTCCTCGTGATGAGGTCATACATGTGCATCGTTCATGCCTCCTCAGCGGCGAGGCGCGGCAGCAGACTCTCGCCCTTCGTCTTGAGATCCGCGCCGAAGATGTCAGAGATCGTCGCGCCGATCATCGCGAACGTCGGATACGTGCCGAGATTCGCGCCCCGGCAGATGCCGCTCCCGTAGACGAGTAGCGGCACGTACTCGCGCGTGTGGTCCGTGCCCGGCGCGCCGGGGTCGCAGCCGTGATCCGCCGTGATCATGAGCACGTCGTCCTCGCGCATGCGGCCGAGGAACGTGCCGAGCTGCGCGTCGAACTCCGTCGCCGCGCGCGCGTAGCCCTCGATGTCGCGACGATGGCCGTACGCCATATCGAAATCGACGAGGTTGACGAACGCGAGTCCCGTGAAGTCCTCGTCCTGGAGCGCGAGCGTCTTTTCCATGCCGTCGCGGTTGTCCTTGTTGATGCCGAGCGTGCGGCTCACGCTGCGCCCCGCGAAAATATCGGAAATCTTGCCCACGCCGATGGTCGCGAGCCCCTTGCGCGCGAGCGCGTCGAGCACCGTGTCGCCCGTCGGATCGAGGGAGAAATCATGACGGCGCGGCGTGCGCGTGTAGTCCGGCCAGGTGCCGACATAGGGGCGCGCGATGATGCGGCCGACGCCGTGCTCGCCCTGCATGATGCGGCGCGCCATGCGGCAGTATTCATAGAGCTGCTCGACCGGTACGTCGTCCTCGTGCGCCGCGATCTGCAACACGCTGTCCGCCGACGTGTAGACGATGAGGCCGCCCGTCTCCTTCTGCTCGCGGCCGTAGTCGTGGATGACCTGCGTGCCCGAGTACGGCTTGTTGCAGAGAATCTTTCTGCCGAACGCCTGCTCGAGCCGCGCGATGACCTCCGGCGGGAAGCCGTCAGGATATGTCGGCATCGGCCGCTCCGAGACGATGCCCGCGATTTCCCAGTGGCCCGTCGTCGTATCCTTGCCGCGCGAGAGCTCCCGCAGGCGCGCGAACGCGCCGACGGGCGCGGCCGCGGGCGTTCCGCAGCCCACGCCGTCGATGTTGAAAAGGCCGAGCCGCGCGAGATTCGGCGTCGCGTACGCGGGCGACGCCGCGATCGTGCGCAGCGTATTCACATCGCCGTCGCCGAACTCCGCGGCGTCCGGCTCCGCACCGATGCCGAAGCTGTCCAGGACGATCAGGAACACACGTTTGTACGCTTTCATTTTCTTTCTTCCTCCTCCCATGCATCCTTCAGCACCGCGACGGCGCTGCTCGCGCCGAGGCGGTCGCAGCCCGCCGCGAGGAACGCCTCCATCTCCGCGCGCGTATGGATGCCGCCCGCGGCCTTCATCTTGACGTTCGGCCCGATGTGCGCGCGAAAGAGCGCGATATCCTCGAGCGTCGCCCCCTGCGGGCCGAATCCCGTCGAGGTCTTGATATAGTCGGCGCCGCCCTCCGTCACGGCGCGGCACGCCGCGATCTTCTCCTCGCGCGTGAGGAAGCACGTCTCGACGATGACCTTGAGCACGCGCTCGCCGCAGAGCGCCTTGAGCGCGCGGATCTCGTCCGTCACGTACTTTTCATCGCCCGCCTTGAGCATGCCGATATTGATCACCATGTCGATCTCCGCCGCACCGTCCGCGAGCGCCTGCGCTGTCTCCGCGAGCTTCGCGGCCGTCGACGCGTTGCCGTTCGGGAAACCGACGACCGTCGCCACCTTCAGCCGTGCCCCGTAGATGCGCGCGAGCCGCGCGACATAGCACGACGGCACCATCACCGTCGCCGTGCCGTAGCGGATGGCCTCCTCCGCTACGCGCTGCATCTGCGCCCAGGTCGCCGTCTGCTTGAGCAGCGTATGATCCACATGGGATAAGATATCTTTTGCCCTCATGTCTCTCCCTCTTTCTCCAAAAATTCGCGAAACCGCGCAAACTCTTTCTTCCATTATAGCGTATTCCCGCGTCCCTGGGCAAAAAAAGCATCCGCAGCCGAAGCTGCAGATGCCTGCGTTCCTCCCAGAGCGAGCGCCTCACCAGCCCATGACCTTCGAGACGGCATTCTGCCAGCCGTCATAGAGCGCGCTGCGCTGCGTCTCATCCATCTGCGGTTCGTAGCGCACGCCCTCATGCCAGAGGGACTTGAGCTCGTCGATGTCCTTCCAGATGCCCATGGCGAGGCCCGCGAGGTAGGCGGCGCCAAGCCCCGTCGTCTCCGTCGTATACGCGCGGATGACGGGCATGTTGAGGATGTCCGCCTGGAACTGCATGAGCAGGTTGTTCTGCGCCGCACCGCCGTCCACCTTGAGCTGGGCAATCGGCGTCTTGACATCCGAGGTCAGCGCCTCGTAGACATCACGCACCTGATAGGCGAGCGCCGCGAGCGCCGCGCGGATGATATGCGCGCGCTGCGTATCCTCCTTGAGCCCGATGATCATGCCCGAGGTCTTCGTGTCCCAATACGGCGCGGAAAGCCCGCGGAACGACGGCACGAAATAAACGCCGCCCGTATCGGGCACGAGCTTCGCCACCCACTCAGAGTCCGGCATGGACTTCAGGATGCCGAGCCCGTGCTTGAGCCACTCGAGGCTCGAGCCGGAGACAAGCATGCTGCCCTCGAGCGCATACGTCACATCGTCGCCGATGCCCCAGGCAATCGTCGTGATGAGGCCGTTCTGCGAATGAACGATCTCCTTCCCCGTGTTCATGAGCAGGAACGAACCCTCGCCGTAGGAGTTCTTCGCCTCGCCCTGGGTAAAACACGCCTGGCCGAAGAGATCCGCCTGCTGGTTGCCGATGCAGGCCGCGATCGGGATGGCGGCGCCGAAGCACGTCGCGTCCGTATAGCCGTAGAGGTGGCTTGACGGATGCACCTCGGGCAGCATCGCGCGCGGGATGCGGAGATGGCGCAGGATCTCGGCATCCCAACAGAGGTGCTTGAGGTGGAAGAGCATCGTGCGGGAGGCATTCGAGTAATCCGTCGCAAAGATCTCCCCGCCTGAGAGCTTCCACATGAGCCAGGTATCGATCGTACCGAAGCAGAGGTCACCCTTCTCCGCCATCTCCCGCGCGCCGAGCACGTTGTCGAGCAGCCAGCAGATCTTCGTGCCGGAAAAGTACGGGTTCAGCACGAGCGAGGTCTTCTGCCGGATCTCCTCCTGGTAGCCCTGCTCGCGCAGCTGCTCGCAGATCTGCTCCGTCTGCCGCGACTGCCAGCTGATGGCGGGATAGAGCGGCCGCCCTGTCTGCCGGTTCCAGATGACAGTCGTCTCACGCTGGTTCGTCACCGCAACGGCCGCGATCTCACGGCTGTCGATGGCCGCGAGCCGCATCGCCTCCCGCGCCGTCCAGAGCTGCGTGCTCCAGATCTCCTCCGCATCCTGTTCGATCCATTCCGCATGCGGAGTGAAGGTGCTGATCTTCTTCTCCGCGTAGGAAATCATCTCTCCCCGGCGGTTGAAAATCACTGAGCGGTTCTTGACGGTACCGGAATCCAGTGCCAGGATGTATTTTTTTTGCATAAGATCCCTCTCCTGCCATGTGTTTGGAATATTCTATATAGATATTTCTCATTATACCATAACACGCCGAAATATGACATAAAAAAAGGAAGTTTTCCGAATGAATCAGAAAACTTCCAAACAACAAGGGATAAAAGAGGGGTAATCAAGCCTTGAAATTGGGAGATGTAAAATGATTTATAGCTACCTGCCGAAGCAGGATGCTACCAGATTAGAATGCACCAAGTGCCGTTGCCACGACATAAGCAAGGCCAGCGCCGCAGAGCGGAGCGACGATCGGCACGAGAGCATAGCCCCAGTCGGAGCCGCCTTTGCCAGCAATCGGGAGGATTGCATGCGCGATGCGAGGACCGAGGTCACGGGCGGGGTTCATTGCGTAACCCGTCGGACCACCGAGGGAGAGGCCGAGCGCCCAGATGAGGACACCGACGATGTACGGGCCATAGCCCGGAACCATGTTGCCGACCGGTTTGGAGAAGATCATCCAGATGACGAACATCAGGAAGAACGTCGCGATGAGCTCGCAGAGGAACGCGCAAGGAATGTTGCGGATGGCAGGAGCCGTGCAGAAGACGCCGAGCTTCGCAGCCGGATCTTTCGTCTCAGCCCAATGCGGCAGGTATGCGAGCCAGACGATCGTGGCACCGAGGATACCGCCGAGGATCTGCACAAGCGACGTCATGAGGAACTGCGGGAACGTGTAGATGCCGACGAGCATCTTACCGAACGTGACGGCCGGATTGAGGTCGCCCTGCGGTGCGCCGAGCGTCGTTGCAGTGAAGACGCCGAGCGTGACCGCGAAACCCCATCCGATGGCAATGTTGACCCAGCCAGATGCCTGGCCTTTCGATTTCTCCAGCGTGAGGTTCGCGCAGACGCCGCAACCAAAGACGAGGAGTACGGTGGTTCCGATGAACTCACCAAGCAGGTTTTCTGTTCCTGTGACCATGATAATTCCTCCTTAAAAAACTCTTCTGAAACGCTTCTAAAAGATAACCCGTAGATAATATCGGAAACGGTCTGCCGGCTGCCCCTTGCGATGCCGGCAGCACCATTTCTTCCCAAGTATTACTCTTCTTCGCCGTTCTCGAGCCAGTTCATCGAGTGCTTGACGGCTTTCTGCCAGCCCTTGTAGAGCTTCTTCGACTGCTCCTCAGGCATCGTCGGCTCGAAGCGCGTATCGAGCTTCCAAGCCGTCTTGACCTCTTCCTTGCTGCTCCAGACGCCGACCGCGAGGCCTGCGAGATACGCAGCGCCGAGCGCCGTCGTCTCGATGATCTGCGGACGATCGACCGGGCACTCGAGGATATCAGCCTGGAACTGCATGAGCAGGTTGTTCGCGCAGGCACCGCCGTCCACCTTGAGGGATTTCAGCTTCACGCCGGAGTCAGCCTCCATCGCGTTGAGGACATCCTTCGTCTGATAAGCGAGCGATTCGAGCGTGGCGCGGACGATATGAGCCTTCGTCGTGCCGCGCGTGATGCCGATGATCGTGCCGCGTGCGTTCATATCCCAATACGGAGCGCCGAGGCCGACGAATGCCGGAACGACATAGACACCAGCCGTATCCTTGACCTTCTTCGCGACCCACTCGGAATCCGGAGCGGAGTCGACGAGGCGGATGCCGTCACGCAGCCACTGGATCGCGGAACCAGCAACGAAGATGGAACCCTCGAGTGCGTACTCGACCTTGCCGTCGAGGCCCCAGGCGATCGTCGTCACGAGGCCGTTCTTGGAGTGCTTGCGCTCCGTGCCCGTATTCATGAGCATGAAGCAGCCCGTGCCGTACGTGTTCTTTGCCGTGCCCGGCTCGAAGCAGTTCTGACCGAAGAGTGCGCACTGCTGGTCGCCTGCTGCACCGGAGACAGGAATCGGCGCACCGAGGACGCTCGGCAGGCTCTCGCCGTAGACGCAGGAGGACGGTTTGACTTCCGGCAGCATGGCCTTCGGCACATTGAGATAGCCGAGGAGGTCGTCATCCCACTGCAGCGTGTTGATGTTGAAGAGCATCGTGCGGGACGCGTTGGAATAATCCGTGACATGCGCCTTGCCGCCCGTGAGTTTCCAAATCAGCCAGGTGTCGATCGTACCGAAGATGAGCTCGCCCTTCTCGGCTCTCTCCTGCGCCCCCTCGACGTGATCGAGAATCCAGCGGATCTTCGTGCCGGAGAAATACGCATCGATCGTCAGGCCCGTCTTGTCGCGAACCTCATCCACGAGCCCCTTGGCCTTGAGCGCCTCGGCGATCGGTGCGGTCTGGCGGGACTGCCAGACGATGGCGTTGTAGATCGGACGGCCCGTCTTCTTGTCCCAGACCACGGCCGTCTCGCGCTGGTTCGTGATGCCGATGCCGGCGATGTCGCTCGCGACAAGACCGGACTGCTCGAGAGCTTCCTTCATGACAGTGACCATCGTGCTCCAGATTTCCTCAGCGTCATGCTCGACCCAGCCCGGTTTCGGGAAGTACTGCGTGAACTCTTTCTGAGAGACACCGACAATCTTGGAGTTGCGGTCGAAGATGATGGCACGGTTGGACGTCGTACCTGCATCAAGAGCCATTACATACTGCTTTGCCATGTTAAAAACCTCTTTCTATTGTGTATTTTTAAACAATTATTTCTGAAGGCAGGAGAGTCCCCGCTCTCCTTCTCCTGAAACCCCTAAAAAACCAACGGCAACGGCTGTTGCCACTACGCCGGATGCAACCGAGGCTGCTCAATAATCACCGGCGATTTTCTGTGCGAGATCGAGGATCTTGTCCGCGTCGATCGTCGCGTAGAGATCCTTCGGTATCACGGCCGACTTGACATTGGGATACTTCACCTGGAACTCCGGCAGGCTGGACGCGGCCTGCGGCGCGAGGAGCATGACATCGGCGAACGATGCCGCCTCCTGCACCTCATTGACCGGATAAAAGCTCACTGAACACGGATACCCGAGCCTCGCAGCCTCTGCCTCCATCCGCCTCACAAGCAGGTTCGTGGAGACGCCTGCCGAACAGAGCAAGACAATCCTTCGGACTTTTCCTTGGACCATGCAATAACCCCCTTCGTCGAACACTGGTTTTTAGGGAAGCGCTGATTAAATGAGGTGCCCTGAATTTGCGTAGATGTGCTGTATCTCTCTAAGAGACAAACCGGAGGCGTAGCAGAGCTACGCTGAGGATTTGTCGACGACGAGAGGACAGTGCAGATGCGCAAAAGCAGGGTGCCGAATTAATCAGTGATTCCTTAGTTGATAGGTTTTATTGATAGGCTTTCGCCAATATCTCGATGGGATGGCAGGGCTCTGTCTGCGTCCCATGTTTGATCTGCATCCTGCAGGTCGGGCAATCGCAGATGACATCATCCGCCTTGGCCGCCTTGATCCGCGAGAAGAGTTTCTCGCCGATTTTCATGGAAATCTCGTATTTATCTTTTTTGAAACCGTAGTTGCCGCTCATGCCGCAGCAGCCAGCATCCGCGAGCTCTACTTTCGCCCCCGGGAGGTGGCGGAAGATGGAGACGACCGGCGTGCCGATACCCGCCGCCTTGAGGTGGCAGGGAACATGGTAGATGAAGCGTTCATTCACAGCAGCAAGCTTCGTATTGAACTTGCCTTCGCCATCGAGCATCTCGAGGAACTCGAACGCATCGTAGACATTCTCGCCTGCTTCCTTCATCGTCTCTTCGCCGAAGAGTTCCTCGTACTCCTTGCGGAGCATGAGCGAGCAGCTCGTGCAGCAAGCGACGACAGGGATACCCTGGCGCTTCCAGTAAAGGATGCGCTCGACATTGTTCTCCGCGTGCTCATGCGCCTCGTCGAGATAGCCTGTGACGACGAGCGGCGAGCCGCAGCAGTTGAACGCCTCATCGAGGAGCACCTCGTAGCCATTCGCATTCATGACCTTGACGAACGCCACGCCGATGTGTGGCTCGTTGTAGTTGATGGAGCAGCCGGGATAGAAGACAACCTTCTTATCAGAGGACGGCTGCTTGATCTTGCGGAACTCCTGCGCGAACGTACTCGGCGCGTAGGCAGGCATATCGCGCTCGCCGGCAATGCCCAGGGATTCGAAGACGCCGAGGCTCTTGCCGATCTTCATGCCGAGGTTCGCAAACGTCGTGCCGAGCGGCAGCGCGTTGACGAGCTTCGCCATCTTCTCCGCATGCGCGAGCATATCGTCGCGCTGCGGATGCGGATGCTTCCTGTAATACTCCGCCCGCTGCAGCATGTTGAGCGTGGAGACCGCGACACCCGACGGGCAGGCGCGATCGCAGCTCTTGCAGTTCGAGCAGAAGTCGAGCGAGAGCTCTGTGTCATCCTCGGCGAAGTGCATGCGTCCGTGCGCCGGTGCGACGAGTTTCGGCCCGCGGTAGTCCTTGGCTGCCGCCATGACAGGGCAGTTCGCCATGCACGAGGTACAGGAAAGGCAGTGGTCGCCGGTGTAGATGGCTCTCTCTTCTTCATCAATCATTCTCTTATCGCTCATTCTAACGGGCTCCCCTCTTTACATCATCGCGGCCTTGTATGCCGATGCCAGAGCGACGCCGTTGCCGGAGTGCTCGAAGCAGAAGTCATAGCCGCCGAGATTGCGTCCCACGACATACACATTGTCGAAGACGCGCTTTCCGTTTCCGTCCACCGGGCGAAGCGACTCGTCCGTGAGGATGCCGGTCTTGGCAAAGCCCTGGGGCTGATCGGAGAAAAGTTCCTTGTTCGACCAGTTCTCTTCGCCCTTGACGAAGTAGACCGGCAGATCGAAAATCACTTCTTTGGGCTGCTCGAAGTCGCGCATCGTGATGCCGCCGCTATAGAAGCCGCCCGTTGCAAGGATGAATTTCTTCGCATAATAGCGTTTCTCATTGGAAGCCGTCTGCGCGATGACCGCCGTCGCCACAGCGCCGTTCTTCTCCGCGCGCACGACCTTCGTGTTCTCGACGATGTCGACGCCGAGCTCGCGCAGGCTGTCGATGAGGAGCGTCTGCAGACGCATGCCGTTGACCGAGGGCGGCAGGCAGGTCGTCTCGACGACATCCGTGCCGACGCGGCTGCTGATCATCTGGTAGCAGGCATGCCCCTTCGTACCGAGTACCTGCGGTACGACGAACAGCACGTCCGTCGTGTTGCCGGACTGCAGGGACTGCGCCTTGCCGAGCTGCTTGGAGAACGAGCTCGTTCCCTCGTCCGTATCCATCCAGCGCGCGACGTCCTGCGTCGTGATGTCACGGCCGCCCGTCAGGCCCGTATTGACCTCGATGAGCTCGTACGATTTATCCTCGCCGAGGGACTTCTTGAGGTTCTCCATCATGATATCCCCGTAGAAATCCTTGAGACCCTTGATGCCGACAACGACGATCTTCTTCTTGCCGGGGAATACCTCGGAGCCGGAAAGGGAATGCGGTGCGAGGCAGGTCGGCTTCAGCGTGCCGACGGCCGTCGGCACCATCATCTGGCGATCCAGGGAACCGTGATAGGGGATGTGGTTCTTCCGTGCGACGCCCGTGAAGAAATCCACAGCCTCCTCGAGCGCTTTCGTGCCGATCTTCTGATAGGGATGCGATGCGGGCAGGTTCTCGATGGCCGCGAGCGGATTCTCGACCGGCGCATGGTGTTCATCGAAGCCAAGCACATCGATCACGCCGCTGTTGAGTGTGAGCGTGCCCTCACCGTAAGTCAGGAGCGTGACGGACTTGCCGCGTTTCGCGCTCGCGAGCGCTGCGACGAGACCGGCAAAACCGCCGCCGATAACGACTACATCTGAACGAATCATTGCGCATTTCCCCCATTCACATTGAATACCAGCTCGTACAGTCCGCGCGTCATCTCGACCTCGCGAATCGTACGGCCCATGAGCACTGGACGGATACCCTTCCAGCGTCCCTGGAGGAATTCCTTCATCTGCCCGAGCGAGTCCTTGCAGATTTCATCGTGTCCGCACTTTGCGAACACGCTCGCGCTGCGGAGTGCGCAGAAGTTCGCCTGGCAAGTGCCCATGCCGAGACGCGTCCTGCGGCGCACATCGTTGATCTTGTAGCTTGAGAGTTCCTTCGCGATCTCCTCGACCTCCGCGCGCGTAACGTTCTCGCATTCGCAGACGATCTCGCGCTTTTCCGGCTCGCGCTTGAGCGTATCGACGACGCGCGCGAAGCGCTCGGGGCCGAGACGCGTCGCCGCGAGGTTCGTACCGTAGGAGGGGAAGTACTTGCGTGCTGCTTCCTTGTCCGCCTCGGAGACCTGCGGCACGAGCGGTTCCTCCGCCGTGCGGCATTTCTCGTGGTTGCCGAGCTTCGCGCAAACCTGGTCGGACATGCGCTCCGCCATCAGACGGTACGTCGTGAATTTGCCGCCCACGATCGTGAACATACCCTTGAGTCCGTCCTGCTTCTCGTGGTCGACAACTGCAAACCCGCGCGAAGCACCGCGGCCGGAGGCACCTCCCGGCGGCATGTAGAGCGGGCGGCTGCCGGCGAAGCAACGCAGCAGACGATAGTCACGCAGGTGCTCGAACGTCTGCTCGCCGATGGAGAGGAGCTTTTCGACCTCCTCGCGCGACGTGCTCGTATCCTCGGCGTCAGGGATGCTCATCGACGTCGTACCGAGGATCGTGATGGAGCCATGCGGTACGAAGATATCGCCGTCAGAGGACTTGTGCAGACGGTTCACGACATGGTTCGCAATGCGCTGGTTGAACGCGAGGAGCGTGCCCTTATCCGGCTGGACGCCGACCTCGAGGCCCGCCATCTCGGCAATCTTGCCTGCCCAACCGCCGCCGGCATTCACGAGGATGTCGCAGCCGATCTCATATTCCGTACCGGAGAAGAAATCACGCACCTTGACGCCGTGAACCTCATCTCCCTCGCGAATCACACCGATGACCTCGGTGTACGTCTTGAGGCGGCCGCCGTAGCGCTTCGCGCTGTCGACGTTCTGCCAGCTCATGCGGAAACCGTCGATGGCGGCATCCGGCACGAGGTAGGCGGATACGACATGCTTCGAGAGGCGCGGCTCTAAACGGAAAGCTTCATTTAATGAGATATGCTTTGCCTCGATACCGCTCGTCTTGCAGCCTTCCACCCAAGCCTTCTCATAGTCGGGGTCATCGCTGTCGAGTCTCACGAACATGCCACCCGACGCCTCGACGCAGCTCTTGCCAATCTTGCGGAGGATCATGTTCTCCTCGATGCACTCCTTGGCAGCCTCCTGATCCTTCACTGCATAGCGTCCGCCGCTGTGCAGCAGGCCATGATAACGCGAGCTGGCGCCATTGATGAGATCCCGCTTCTCAACGAGCATGACATCCACGCCACGCATCGCGAGGTCGCGCAGGATACCTACGCCCGTAGCACCGCCGCCAATCACAACGACTGTTGCTTTTTCCATCGTGAAACTCCCCTTTTCCCGTTCCGGTCTATTCGGCACTGCCGAAGCAATGCCGATCTAATAAATTTGCAAACAATTCACGAAAGAATTATCGAACGATAGCGATTTGCCATCGTTTCTGCTCATAAAAAACGTTCTTTCCTTGTTCCTTTGGTTTCGGAACGTTATTTCGTTTACAGGTATTATAATACACGAGATGTACCGCGTAGTCAATACGAAATTGCATTTTTTAATCATAGTTTTTCGTATTTCCTTCCTTTTGTCAGAAAAATATCGTTATTCATTCTAAACGCCATATCGTATTGTGACGGAAAACAAAGTACTCTATCGTTTTTATTCGAGATATTTTCTATGATTTTCTGCTTTTATGAGAAAAATTATACAGTTCCGCCCCGATTTTCCATTGAATTGTTTTACGTTCCCATGTATAATGAAATACGAGAATTTTGTATTGATTTCATCGACAACAAGACACGATATTTCATATCAGCGCACCAGACAGCAAGGAGGGGATGCGATGACGCGCGAGGATTTTATCAAGTCTCTCATCAAATCCCACGGCTATACGCTCAAGGCGTTCGCCCAGCAGATCTCCATGCCGTATACGACGCTCCTCTCGATCCTCAACGGCTCGATCGGCGGCGCGGCGATGGACAACGTCCTCAAGATCTGCCATGCCCTGAACGTCCGCATCGAGGAGCTCGACCAGATATCAAGCACCGGCCACCTCGACCGGCACCTTGCGGACGGTAGCGGCGAAACACAGGACGAGGGCCTCTTAGAGCTCATCCGCGACCTGCCGCCGGAGAAAAAAATCGCACTAAAAATCCTGCTCACGAACTTGTGAGCAGGATTTTTAGTGCGATATTTTATTTACACGCTGCTGGCGCCAGCATGCCGTCGCACATGTACACATATCCGGATGGATACAGCACATCCATATCAAGCCTGAACGCCTCACCTCAGCCGCGCGGCTGCCTGAGATGCTCGCCGCGCCGCCAGCGCAGTTCGTAGAGATCCGTCCGGCGCGCGCCGCCCATGACGGGGATCTGCGCGCGCGTCCTCATGACTTCATCCAGATCTAGCGTCGTCAACAGCATCTCTGGCTGCGCGCCGAGCTCCGCGAGCACCGTGCCCCACGGCGAGACCGCAAGGGAATGACCGTAGGCGACGTAACGGCTGCGCGCATCGCGTGCAGCGGAGCAGCCGAGGAGGAAGATCTGTGCGTCGAGCGAGCGCGCGCGGAAGAGCAGCTGCCAGTGCGCCGGGCCCGTCGTCATATGGAAGGACGCCGGCACAAAGACCGCCTCCGCGCCGCGCAGCGCCATGAGCTGCGTGAGCTCGGAGAAACGGATGTCGAAGCAGATCTCCACGCCAAAGCGCCCAAAGGGCGTATCAAACACCGTGAGATCAGCCCCGGGGGAGAACGTGTCGCTCTCGCGGAACCGCTGCCCGCCCGCGATGTCGATATCAAAGAGATGCACCTTGCGATGGCGCGCGATCTGCCGCCCCGCCGCATCGAAAACGAAGCAGGTGTTGTAGAGGCGCCCCTCCGCCGCCTCGGGGAAAGAGCCGCCGATGAGCACGACGCGGCTCTCCGCAGCCATCTGCGCGAGCGCGGACCAGATGCGCCCGCCCCGCGCCTCACGCGCCGCGAGGAAGGCGCGGCGTTCATATGGACAGACGAACATCTCCGGCAGGCAGACGACCTGCGCCCCCGCAACAGCCGCGCGCCGCACGGCATCCGCTACAGAGCGCAGGTTCCGCTCCTTGTCCTCCGTCACCCGCATCTGCACGAGAGCCACCTTGACGCTACGCATCGGAACCCCTCCTCCAAGAAAACATGCGACAACGCTCATGTACCACCAGCACCGTTCCCGTCAGGCAGGCAGGAGGTGCCGCCCCTCTCCCGGACAAATGAGCCGTCCGCGCGTCCCGCCAGCAGATGCCGGAGTAACGCGCCGCCCAGCCGCCCAGCCGTCAGCCAAGCTCCAGCCCCTCCGCCTTGCGCGCCTGGTACTCGCGCGCGAGCATGCCGAGGATGACGAGATTCTCATAGCGCCCGTTCGTGACGATCGTCTCGCGGATGAGCCCCTCGCGCAGCATGCCCTCCGTCTCGTAGAGGTGCAGCGCGCGCGCGTTGTAATCCTTGCAGTCAAGCCACGCGCGATGGAACCCGAGCACATCGAACGACCACGCCTTGAGGAGCTTCATCGCCTCATGCCCGTAGCCGCAACCCTTTTTATCCACGACGACATGCGTCCACTCGATCTCCTTCGCCTCCGTCTTAAGGCCGTTGATGAGGAAATAGCCGACGCGCTCCCCCGTCGCGATCTCCTCGGCGAGCACATCCATGGACTCCTCGACATGCCCCTCGAGCACCTTCGTATGGAACAGTTTGTCGAACGGTACGATATACTTGACATTCTCCTCCTGATACTCAAGCCGGAGGATATAGTCGAGGTCCGTGAGATCCGCTTTGCGCAAGCGCAGGCGCGGACCCTCGTACAAGATTTCTTTCATATTGACTCCTTCCGCACCCCCCAGGGATGCCATAACGCGCGATAGCCGGCCAGACAACGCCGGCTCCACGATTTCTCCGCGGCCGATAGCAACGTCCTGCTATCTATAGTATAATAGGCAGAGAGAAAACTCAAGATGCGGCAGCGGCGCGCAATGCCGGCAAGGCACGACCGCTCCACCGCCGCCCGCAGACAAAGGAGGAATCCCCTTGCCGAATTTTGACTGGCTCAGCTGGTTTGACTGGAAACACCTGCTCGAGATGCTCGCCATCCCCTGCTGCATCCTCATCGGCTCGCTCACGGCGGGCATCGCCGTGAACAAGCTCGTGACCCGCCGCATCCGCACGCATCTCTCCATCGAGGAGGGCACCTGGCACTACGTCTTCATCAATGCGCTCAAGGGCGTGCCCATCTCCCTCGCGCTCGTCGTCGGCCTCTACTGGATCGTCAACACCATCGACATCCCGGAGCCGCTCACGCGCCTCTTTTCCTACATCCTCTTCACCGTCATCATCCTCTCCATCACGCGCGTCGTCTCGCGCACGGTCAACGGCGTCGTCGCCATGCACATCGAGCGCTCCGACCGCCCGCTGCCGAAGACCACCCTGCTCTCGACCATCCTCACCGTCATCATCTACGCGATGGGCGTGCTCGTCGTGCTCCAATACTACGGCATCTCCATTGCGCCCATCCTCACCGCGATGGGCGTCGGCGGCATGGCGGTCGCCCTCGCGCTGCAGGAGACGCTCGCCAACATCTTCTCCGGCCTGCACCTCATCCTCTCGAAACAGCTGCGCCTCGGCGACTACATCCGGCTCAGCACCGGCGAGGAAGGCCGCGTGACGGACATCACCTGGCGCTTCACGACCATCGTGCCGGCGAGCGGCAGCAACATGGTCGTCATTCCGAACCAGAAAATCGCCTCCTCTAACATCACGAACTTCAGCATGCCCGCGCGCGACATGACCATCAGCATCCCCGTCGGCGTCGCCTACGACAGCGACCTCGACTTCGTGGAAAAGGTCACGCTCGAGGTGGCCAACGAAGTCCTCGCTCGCGTCGACAGCGAGGTGGAACAGCCGCCGCTCGTGCGCTTCACCGCCTTCGGCGAGTCGAGCATCGACTTCAACGTCATCCTGCACAGCAGCAACTTCGACCACCAGTTCCTCCTGAAACACGAATTCATCAAAGCGCTCACGCGCCGCTACCGCGAGGAAGGCATCGACATCCCGTATCCGATCCGGTCGATCCAGCAGATGCCGCAGGTATGACGGCGACCGCATAAAAATTCCTTGCAATCCACCCCGCATCATGGTAAACTATCTAAGTCAGCAATGATGCGGGCGTAGTTCATTGGTAGAATGTCAGCTTCCCAAGCTAAAGAGGGGGGTTCGATTCCCCTCGCCCGCTCCATACGGACGATAGAGATGCGCGAGCATCTCTTTTTTGTTTGCCGCGCAAGCGACCATGCGCGCCTGCCCGGGAAACAGGCTCACTGCATAGACCGCGTCAGCGCGTCTGCCGCTGCGGACGCGCTGATGGCAGCAGGGCGGCGAACGGTATGAAGTACCGCCACGCATGCCGCAGCGATCAGATCCGCACCTCGAAATGCTGCTCCTCCTGCGCCTCGCGCTCACGCGCGGCGGGCCGCGCCGCAGGCGATGCGGCGGGCGGGCGTTGCGACTGCGACAGGCGTTGCGACTGCGCCCCTGTAGTCCCTGACGCAGCATCTGCCTGCGCCTGATGAGGCGATGCTGCGGTGCTGCCGCCCGTGAGCGGCAGGCCATCATCCGTACCCCGCCGCCCCCGTGTGGCAGACGCGGCGGCGCGCTCACGCTCCCGCTGCGCCCGCCAGGCCTTGGCGCGCGCCCGCGCAACCGCGAGCTCACGCTGCTCCTCCGCCTCGATATCCTCGAGCACCTCGCCAGCCGTCAGGCCGCGCAGCTCGGGGCGCTCCTCGGAGGGTGCCGCCGCGCCGCGCAGTTCCTGCGCCATCTCCTGAAAGCGCAGCCCGCCCTGCGCGGAGCGCCGCCGGAGCCAGAAAAAGACCGCAGCCGCGAGCACGAGGAACGACACCACGCTGAATCCGAGGTAGAGCGCGCCATGGCCGCCCGCCGCCGGTATCTGCCGTCCCTCCGCGAGCGCCTGTTGCTGGGCCGCAGGGAGCGCCGCCGCGTCCTGCGCGCCCTGTGTGCCAGCGGTGGCCTCCGGCGCACCATCCGTCTGCGCTGCCTGCTGCGGCGTCTGTGCGGGCTGCTGCGCGCCGGACTGCGCGGTCTGGTTTCCCTGCGGCTTCTCGGTCGTCGTCTTCTCCAGCGCCCCATCGCCATGCGCGACGGCTGCGCGCGCCTGCGTCTCATCATTGCTCGTACCGCTCACCGGCTGCGTGCTCTCCGTCACCGAGCCGCCCCCGCCGAGCACCACGCGCGGCACGGCAGGCGGCGTCGGCGGCGTCGGCGGCGTGGGCTGTGTCAAAGCCATCCCACGCACCTCCCTTCTCATCCTTTCCCTCCACTATAGCACAATGCATCCCGCCCCGCCATACCTCGCCAGAAAACGCCAAGACGATCTCCGCCCGCATACGCAGTCACGCACCTGCTCCCTCGACTTCCCCCGCACGCATCCCTTGCACGGGCAACATACGCCCCTACAAAAACGCCCCTGCGCAGGCAACATGCTCCAGACACAAGAAAAGCGCCGCCCAGGCAGCGCCAGTCACAGAAACCTCCCTGACAGAAAGGAAACGCCATGATCACGAAAGAACTCATCGCCCGCATCAACGAACTCGCGCGCAAGCAGCGCACGACGGGCCTCACCGCCGCAGAAAAAGAGGAACAACAGCGCCTCCGCGCCGCCTACCTCGCCGATATCCGTGCCCAGGTCAAGGGCATGCTCGACCGCGTGGAGATCGTCGACGTCGTCGAGGAGGAACGGACGGTACGGCGCGGCATCTCAGGCAAGTATAAGCGCCGCTGAAGGCGGCAAAGCCCCAATGACAAAGGCGCGCCTCATTCTATCCGCCCCTCACACCTGCTCGGCATATTCAGGGAACGCGATGGAATTTTCCTTGAAGATGTGGACGAAGACGTCGTCAAAGAGCTGTCCCATGACGGCGTAGGTGCGGCGGAAGGTCGGGCAGGCGTCCTCCGGCGGCGTGAGCTGTCCGGTCAGTTCCTGGATCTCCTTGATGATGTCGCCCGCGCCGCTGTGCTCCGTCTCGAGCTCCTGTACGAGCGCGAGCGTCTCCTTGTCCGGATGCGGATGCTGGCGCATCAGCGGGAACACGAGTTTCTCCTCCTTGGCGAAGTGCTCCTCAAGCTCCGCCTTGAGCCCCGCGTAGAGGTGGTGCAGGCGCGTGAGCATCTCGCCGTGATGCGGGTAATGGACGATGAGGATCTTGTTGAGCAGCTCCTCCGTCTCCGCCATGAGCTGGCGGCCCGTCACATGGTGCGTAGCCTCGAGGTCATCGAGCATCTCATTGACCGTGAGCTCCTTGAACGACTCGATGTCGGCATGTACGTCCTGCAGCGCCGTCTGCCGCGCCGCTGCCGCATTGAGCTCGGCGAGGAATTTCTCCACGTCGAGTCCCTTCTCGCGGACGGCGATCTCGATGGGATCGTGACCGCCGCAGCAGTAATCGAGATGGAGGCCATTGAGAAAGCCGATCGTATTGGGATGTTCCTTCACGACATCCGCCAGCGTCATATCTTTCGTAATCATCGTATCGCATCCTTTCGGGGTGACTGTTTCCTCTGCCTATCCCGGGGAGCAGCGAACCGCCCTGCGTCCCGGGAACACATCCAGTATAGCGGACGATACAGGATACTTCTGTAACATTTGATACAGCGGGCGCGCGCACACGAAGAACCGCTGACGGGACTCCCATATCCCAGCCGACGATCCTTACCATCCCACGTTACCAGATCATCCTTGCGCTGGCTTGCCTTGCCTTGATTTTGCCAGCAGGCGCGACCAGATCAACCATGCGACGTCGATGGAACGCAAATCCCACCGCCGCAGGCGTGGGCGCCCGCTCCCGCCAGGCTTCTCTCATCTTTCCAGCAGCGCGCCGAAGGCATGCTTGCGCTTTCACCACCGACGCCATGAGCGCGTCCGCCCCGCCCTGCGCGATAGCCTGATAGAGGCGCATGTAGCTCACACGGCTGCCGACGTAGTTGCGCAGGGCGTTGAAGCGCGCCTCCGGCAATGTGCCGAATGAGCGCTTTGCGTAGTCTCGCAGGTAGGCGACGCAGCGCGCGGCCGCAAAGCCGCTGAGCACCCAGTCATGGTCGCCGAGATGGACGAGGAAGCCCTCGGCGCCGATGGGCGCCACGAGCTTCCCCTCCGCCGTGAGCAGACCGAGCGCGACGGCATCCTTGCCCGCAAGGATGCACGCCGCCTGCAGCCAGCGCTCGACGTCCGCCGCGTCTTTCTCGCTGCCCGGATGGTTGTGCGCGCATGCCTGCGCGACGACGACGGACGCGGGCATGCCGTGGTAGATAGATTCTCGAGCACGCCCTGTACCTTTGTGCGCAGACCGCTCTCTTTGAGGCTCGCCGCATAGGCATCGAGCTTTGCCATGTTCTCCTTGATGAGCGGCGACTCCCGCGCGATCTGCTCGGCCGAGGCGGGAATCTCTGAGAGGGTGGCGGCCCCGCCCGCCTCTGCAGCGAACGCGCGCGCCGGCCGCTCGAACTCCAAAAGCGCCACACTCGCCAAGGCCCCCGCGGACCATTTCAAAAACGAACGACGGCTGATTCCTTTTTCTCCCATGACGGTTCCTCCTGACGTCTCGATATGTGATGACTGGATATACCCTTATCGTAGCAAATGGGAGCATCGCGTCTGTTACCATTTCGTAAACATCCTGTGAATCACCGCAAAAAGCAGCCCTGCTTCCATCCCACGGAAGCAGGGCTGCCATCTTAAAATCACTGATTCATTTGGCACTTTCTCAAAGCTATGTTTCGATTGCGCCAGCCGGCGCGCGGTCATATTTCAGCGCTTGCCGCTGAGCACGACCCGCGAGAAAATCACGAGGAACGCCGCGAAGACGGCGAGGCCGAGATACTCCGCCGTGTCCGCGAAATCCTTGCCGACGAGTGCGAGCGGCGCCTCGCTGCCGCCGTTCGTGACGGAGACGACGATGACACCCGCGAGCACGACGCCGACGATGGACTCGCCGACGATGAGGCCCGACGCGAAGAGCGTGCCGCGGCGGCTGCCCGTGCGCTCAGCCTCCTCGCCGCCGCGCGCGCGCAGGCGCTTCTTGAGGAAGTAGCCGAGCACAGCGCCGACGACGAGCGGCGTCTGGACGGAGGGCGGCAGATAGATGCCCATGCCGACGGCGAGCGGCGGCAGGCAGAGGCTCCGCGTCGTGCGGCGCAGCACGCGGTCGACGACGACGAGTACGACGCCGAGCGCCAGACCAATGTAGATGTACTCCCAGTGAAGCGAGCTCGAGAAGATGCCCTGCGCGATCGTCGTCATGAGGGCCGCCTGCGGCGCAGCGAGCGCCTGCGACGGATCCATGCCGGGACGCGGCAGCGCGCCCGGGAAGCCATACGCCTCATAGAGCAGGTTCAGCACCGGCGCGATGACGAGCGCGCCGACGATGCAGCCGAGCAGCAGCGCGACCTGCTGGCGCCACGGCGTCGCGCCGACGAGATAGCCCGTCTTGAGATCCTGCATGTTGTCGTTCGAGATGCAGGCGATCGCCATGATGATGGACGTCGTGAAGATCGCCGTCGCCGTCGCGAACTTCTCGCCGCCCGGCAGCGCGAAGATGCCGAATGACTGGCAGAGCGCGTACATCACGAGCGAAGCCACGATGATGGCAAGGATGCCGATGCCGGAAATCGGGCTCGAGCTCGTGCCGACGAGGCCCGCCATATAGGCGCAGGCCGCGGCGACGAAGAAGCCCATGAGCACGGCGACACCGACGCCGACGACCGTGAACGTCAGCGTCTCACCCGCCGGCAGCTGCTCCGGCAAGACGAACGCGTAGAAGATCGCGAGCAGGCCAGCGACCGTCACGAGGAACACGAGGCCGACGCTCTTCGCGCTCATGTCGATGTCCATGCGGTGCTTGCCCTTGTCAGCCTCCGGCATGCGCACCGCCGCGAGCGACTCCTTCACCCCGTCGATGACAGGACGCGCGAGCATGAGCAGCGTCCAGACAGCCGCGACGCCCATCGCGCCCGCGCCGATGAGGCGCACGCGCTCCTGATAGACAGCGCCCGCGAATTTCTGCAGCGTCATGCCGTCCGGCACCGTGCCCGTCATCGTATAGTACGGCACAAAGCCCGCCCACGCGATGAGGATGCCGATGAGCATCGAGAGGCCCGCCGCGATGCCGATGAGGTAGCCCGCGCCGACGAGCGCCGTCGAGTAGCCGAGCGGCATCTGCGTCATGCCGCGCCCGACATGCACCCAGAACGAAAGCTGGGAGCCGAGCACCTGGAACGCGTTCGTGAAGAGCGCGACGAGGCCGGCCACGAAGCCGCCCGAGGCAATCTCGCGGATGCCGGAGCTCTCGCCACCCTTGCTGCCCGCGGCGCTGCCGACCTTCAGGATCTCAGCCGCCGCGACGCCCTCAGGGTACGCGAGGTCGCTGTGCACGACCATCGCGCGGCGCAGCGGAATCGTGAAGAGCACGCCGAGGCAGCCGCCGCAGGCCGACACGATGAGCGTCTGCCAGAACTCGAAGCCCTGCCAGTAGCCGATCATGAGCATGCCGGGGATGATGAAGATGATGGCAGACAGCGTGCCGGCAGCGGACGCCTGCGTCTGCACCATGTTGTTCTCGAGAATATTGGATCCCTTCGCCATCTTGAGGATGGCCATGGAGATCACCGCCGCCGGGATGGCCGACGAGAAGGTCAGCCCGACCTTGAGCCCGAGGTAGACATTCGACGCCGTGAAGATCACCGTGAGAATCGCGCCGAGCACCATGCCGCGGACTGTGAGCTCCGGCAGCCGAAGCTCGTGCTGCATGAACTCATTTTCTTCCGTTTGCATTTGAAAAACTCCTCTGATAAAAATTGCTCAGGGAGCACGGCACAGTTCCCACCTGCGCTGTGTCTCCCCATTTGTCCTTTCCTAATGGACAAATCACAAAGATTATTATAGCATAAAATCTCATTTTGTAAACGGTTTACCCCTGTGTATACAATAAAAAAAGCAGACCATTCCAATCAAAAGAAGGAACAACCTGCCATTCAAATGTGAAAAATCGTTGCCGGTCTATCTCTTTTCAAGTAACAAATGTCGTTTCAGTAAGCACTATTTGCCGACGCGGCGCAATTTGTTTCCCATCGCATCACTGGTATCTCGTATCGATGACACGTTTCGTCTTTTTCTCCGAGCGCGGCAAAACGCCGATCTCGACCACCTTCACGAGCGGTGTGAAGCCGATGCGGCTCTTGACGCGCTCCGCGATGCGCTTCGCGAGTTCGAGGAAATCGACGCTGCCGTTCGTCTCGACGTAGAGGCGCATCGTGTCCTTGCCGTCGAGATGCGAGATATGGATCTGGTACTCGCTCGACACCTCGGGGAACGTCCTCAGGATCTCCTCGATCTGGCTCGGAAAGAGATTGACGCCCTTGATCTTCACCATGTCGTCCGTGCGGCCCTGGATCGTGTCGATGCGCGGGAAGCGGCTGCCGCAGGGGCAGTCGCCCGGCAGGATGCGCGAGAGGTCATGCGTGCGGAAGCGGATGAGCGGCGCGCCCTCCTTGCGGAGCGTCGTGATGACGATCTCGCCCCACTCGCCGTCCGGCAGATTCTCGCCCGTCTGCGGGTCGATGATCTCCAGATACACATAGTCGTCCCAGTAGTGAATACCGTCATGCGCGTCGCAGCTGATGCCGATGCCCGGCCCGTAGACCTCCGTGAGACCGTAGATATCATACGCCTCGATGCCGAGCTTCTCCTCGATGGAGCGGCGCATCTTCTCACTCCAGCGCTCCGAGCCGATGATGCCCTTGCGCAGATGGACGCGATCCTTGATGCCGCGCGCCTCGATGGCCTCGGCGAGCAGCAGCGCATAGGAGCTCGTCGCGCAGAGCACCGTGCTCTCCATATCCATCATCATCTGCAGCTGCTTCTCCGTATTGCCCGGCCCCATCGGCACCACCATCGCGCCCAGACGCTCGCAGCCCGCCTGGAAGCCGATGCCCGCCGTCCAGAGCCCGTAGCCCGGCGTGATCTGCACGCGGTCGCGCCTCGTCACGCCCGCCATCTCATAGCAACGCGCGAACTGGATGGCCCAGTCCTCGACATCCTTCGCCGTATAGGGAATGATGACCGGCTTGCCCGTCGTGCCCGAGGAGGAATGGATGCGCACGATCTTCTCCTCCGGCACGCTCATGAGCCCGAGCGGATACGCGTCGCGCAGATCCTTTTTCTCCGAAAACGGCAGCCGCCTAAAATCCTCCGCCGACGCCACGCCGTCAATCCCCTGCTCTCTCAGACGATGCCCGTAAAAACTATCCGCCTGCAAGAGCTGGGCAATCCGCTCATTGACGAGCGCAAGCTGTTCCTTTGAAATCTCCATAAATCCAGATGCCTCCCAGAAGCGGCGCACCGCCGCAAATTACCTTCTGCCTCGAATATCCTGCCTCGAACCGTCCCGCCTCCCGACCTCCGCCAGGGCGGCAGGTGCCGGGCAGCGAGCGCAGCAAGGCGCCTATTCGGAGGAACGACGAGCCTGCAAACCACCGCCGCCCCCGTTTCCGACGAGAGCGCCGCCGCGCAACGAGTCGCCCGGAGCCTGCCGCCCGTCCGCCCCGAACACGCCTCCTCCACGAGTCCCGCCTCGAACCGTCCGGCCGCTTTTTATACTCCATGCTCCCTCGCATACCGCAGCGCCCGTTCATTCATCTCGACGAACTGCGGCTTCACCCGCTGCCGGATGGCCGCGCACACATCCTCCTCCGTGAGGAAATCGAGCGCCCCGCTCGCGAGCGCCGCGCCGAGCATGATGACATTGAGCGCCTTCGGGCTGCCGACCTCGCGCGCGGCGGCCGCCCCGTCGAGCACATGGAGCTCGCGCACCTCGCGCCGCAGATACGCCACCATCTCGCTGCCCGTATAGTCCGTGCCCGCGAGCGCCGCCGTCACCGGCATCACAGGGTGGCTGCTCACGACGAGCGTCCCCGTCTCGCGCAGATACGGCAGCATCCGCACCGCCTCCGCGGGCTCGAACGCGAGCAGGAGATCCGCCGTCCCCTTGCGGATCATCGGACTATACAGTCCCTCGCCCACGCGCAGATGGCTGAACACCGAGCCGCCCTTCTGCGCCATGCCGATCGTCTCGGCGCTCATGACCTCATAACCCTTCGCGAGCGACGCCGCCGCGATAAGCTTCGACGCGAGCACTGTTCCCTGCCCGCCGACACCCGTGAGGATGATATTCTTCTGCATCACGCACGGCCTCCTTTCCCCTGCTGCGCACGCTTCGGCTCTCCGCCGCCCGGCAGCCGCGTCACCTCGATAGCATCGAACGGACAGATCTCCGCGCAGATACCGCAGCCCGTGCACTGGGACATGTCGATGACGACCTTCCCCTCCTCGACCACGATGCCGGGGCAGCCGATCTCACGGATGCACTTCTTGCACTTCCGGCATTTCTCCTGATCGACCGCCGCGCGGCCCAGGGGCCTTACGAGCGCGATGCACGGCGAGCGGAAGATCAGCGCCTTCACGCCCGGCTGCGCCGCGACCTCGCGCACCGCCTCGACGGCGCGCGGCAGATCGAGCGGATCGACCGTGCGCACCGTCCGCACGCCGATGCCTGCGAGCGTCTCCTCGATGGATACCTTCTCGACCACCTCGCCCATCATCGTGCGTCCCGTGCCGGGATGCGGCTGATGGCCCGTCATCGCCGTCGTTGAGTTGTCGAGCACGACGAGCGTCATATCCGCCTGATTATACACGCCGTTCACCGCGCCCGGGATGGCCGCCGCGAAGAACGTCGAATCCCCGACGAACGCGAAACATTTCGTCCCCGCGTCGACGGCGCCGATGCCCTGCGCGATGCCGAGCCCCGCGCCCATGCAGAGGCACGTATCCACCATGTCGAGCGGCATCGCATTGCCCAGCGTATAGCAGCCGATGTCGCCGGCAAAGAGGCATTTCTGCCCCTTCATCGCCTGCTTCACCGCGTAGAACGAGGCGCGGTGCGGACAGCCGGCGCAGAGCACCGGCGGGCGCACGACCGCGACCGGCGGCTCCGGCAGCGCGCGCTGCGGACGCGGCGCGATGCCGAGGAACGCCGCCGCCTCCTCGTACACGCTGTCGCGCGTATTCTCGCCCGCGGCTGGCACGTCGCCTGTGAGCTTGCCGCGGATCCTCACGGACAGGTGATACTTCCCGCAGAGATACGTGAGCTCCCGCTCGATCACAGGGTCGAGCTCCTCGATGCAGAGCACCTCGTCGAGCCCGCGGAGGAACGCGACCGCCTTCTGCTCGGGGAACGGGAACGGCGTCGCGACCTTCAGCAGGCGCGGCAGCGCCTGCGCGTGCCCGGCGACCGCGAACTCACGCAGCGTCTCCTCAAGATACGTCCACGAGACGCCGTGCGACGCGATGCCCTTGCGGCAGTGAACATCGCCCGCCGTGAGCTCGACGTTGCGCTCATAGCGCGAAAAGACCTGCGTGAGCTCCGCATTGCGCTGCTCGATGGCCGCGTGCGCGCGCCTCGAGAGCCGCGGAAAGATCACCCAGCGGCCGGGATCGCGCGCGAAGCCCTTTGCCTCGTGCACCGTGTACTCCGCGGGCTCCTTCACCGTGAGCGACGCGTAGCCGTGGTCGACGCGCGTCGTCGGCCGGAAAAAGACCGGCGTATGATATTTCTCCGAGAACTCGAACGCCTCCTGGATCATCTCATACGCCTCCGCGACGCCCGTCGGATCGAAGCACGGCACCTTCGCGAAACGCGCGAACGTGCGCGTGTCCTGCTCCGTCTGCGACGAGATCGGCCCCGGATCGTCGGCGACGAGCACGACCATGCCGCCCGCGACGCCGAGATACGCGAGGCTCATGAGCGGATCGGCCGCGACGTTCAGCCCGACCTGCTTCATCGTCACGAGGGAGCGCGCCCCTGCGTACGCCGCGCCCGCCGCCGCCTCGAGCCCCGTCTTCTCGTTCGTCGACCACTCGACGTGCACGCGCCCGTCCCGGTTCTCCCGCGCGATCGTCTCGAGCACCTCCGTCGACGGCGTGCCCGGATAGCCGCTCACGAAATTCACGCCTGCCGCAAGCGCGCCGAGTCCGATGGCCTCATTGCCCATCAAATACGCTTTCTGCATTCTCCTGTCTCCCCTACATGGAACCGCTGCGCGCGGCTTTCCTGCCGCGCCTCGCGCCCCGGCCGCGCAGACGCGCGCCTCCAGGGCACCTCATTTCATCAGCGGTTCCTTACACAAAATCAAGCATACGCATTCATTATACTATAAAAATCCGCCCGAGGAAAAAGAAAATCCACTTGGCAGGGAGATTCCCGCCGAGCGGATGTCATGCGCCGCGCGTTTCCGCGCCTCACCAAGGCTGCGGCGTCATCGGCGTCACGACGCCGAACGCATAGCCCTTTTCCCTGAGGACACGGATGATCTCGGGCAGAGCCTTGACCGTCTCCTCGTGTCCCTCGGAGGAATGCATGAGGATGATGGCCGTGTGCGCCGTCGCCTCGCCATCCGTCTCGCCCGCGATGTTGTCGATGAAATCCTGCGCGACGGGATGGCCGGGCGCGGCATCCGCCGAGCTCACGTTCCAGTCATGCTCGACGTAGCCATGCGCCTTGAGCGCAGGCGCGTAGGCGGCTGTGAAATGGCCGATGCGCCCGCCCGGCGCACGCAGGATGAGCGGGCGCACGCCGAGGATCTCATAGATGATCTCATCCGTCTGCGCCATCTCGCGGAAGAACCCGTCTACCGACGGATAGAGTTTCTCATAGCGGTGGTCGTAGCTGTGGTTGCCGATCGCGTGGCCCTCGTCGTAGATGCGCCGCAGGACCTCGGGATGCGCTTTCGCCTGCGCGCCCGTGACGTAGAACGTCGCCTTGACGCCCGCCTCCTTGAGCACGTCGAGCACCGCCGGTGTATTCTTGTCATCGGGGCCGTCGTCAAACGTCAGATACGCGACCTTGCCCTCGCGGTACGGCGCGAGCTCCGGCAGCGTCACCGCGAGGCCCTGCGCCTGCCGCTCCGCGAGCGTGTGCGTGTCATAGACCGGCACGTCAGGCGCCGCAAGCTGCAGATTCGAGAGATCATCCGCCGCCAGCACGCGCGCGGGCTCCTCTGCCGCCGCGCGCTCCGCGTCCTCCTGCGCCGCGCCGTCTCCCGCGCCGTCTCCCGTACCCGCGGGCGCTCCGCAGCCTGCTGCCGCTACGAGCAGAACGCCAAAGAGCAGCCCGGCCAGCCATCGTTTCCCCATCATACTGCGCTCCCTTCCTTTCCTGCAACTTCTGCGGCGCATGCTGAGTGCGCCTCGCCTGATGTCTGCCGCGCCGCGCGCAGCAGCGCGATCTCTCGCGCGTAGCCCGCGTGGTCGTTCGGCGTCTCGAGGATGAACGGCAGGCCGCGCAGCCGCGGATGATTCACGACGCGCGTGAGCGCCGCGAGGCCGATGCAGCCCTCGCCGATGCGCGCGTGGCGGTCCTTGCGCGCGCCGCGCTCGTTCAGGCTGTCGTTGAGATGGATCGCGCGCAACCGCCCGAGCCCGATGACCGCGTCGAACTCCGCGAGCACGCCGTCGAGATCGCCCGCGATGTCGTAGCCCGCGTCCCAGACATGGCACGTATCGAGGCAGACGCCCATCTTCTCCCCCCGCTCGACGCGCGCGAGAATCGCCGCGAGCTCCTCGAACGAACGTCCGACCTCCGTGCCCTTGCCCGCCATCGTCTCGAGCAGCACCGTCGTATGCTGCTCCGCCCGGAGCACCGCGTTGAGCGCCGCCGCGATGAGCTCGATGCCGCGCGCCGCGCCCTGCCCCACATGGCTGCCCGGATGGAAATTGTAGAGATTCCCCGGCGTCGCCTCGAGCCGCGCGAGATCATCCGCGAGCGTCTCCCGCGCGAACGTCCGCAGCGACGCCTTCGCCGCGCAGGCGTTCAGCGTATACGGCGCGTGCGCGACGATCGGCCCGAATCCTTGCGCGCGCGCGAGCGCGCGAAACGCCGCCACGTCCTCCGCAGCGAGCGCCTTCGCGCGGCCGCCGCGCGGATTGCGCGTGAAAAACGCGAGCGTATTCGCGCCGAGCGCGACTGCCTCGCGCCCCATCGCCTCGTAGCCCTTCGCGGACGACACATGCGCCCCGATGTAAAATGTCTCCATCCTGTCTCCTCCCCGCAAGCCTGCGCTCCGCCCGCTGCAAAACAAGCGCCGCGAGCCATACCTCCCCTATCCTACCACCAACCGCACGCGGCAACAAGACAGCGGCAGGGAAAATCCGCGCGCCGCCGCTTGCATGCAGGCAATCCACAGGATTTACCGTTTCTTGCAGGTGAGGATCTGCGCCGCCTCGCGCCGCCCGCTTGCCGCGCCGCCTGCGCCGTGCTAGGATGGTAACAACAGCCTGGAAGGAACGCCCCCGCAGGCAGGCATGCCCCTTTCCAGCCGCAGTTCCCGCACAAGATTCTCGAAAGGAACGTGACCGCCATGCTCGACTACCGCGTCAGGACCTTCCTGACCGTCTGCGAAACGATGAACTACACCCAGGCCGCGCATCGCCTCAACATCACCCAGCCCGCCGTCTCCCAGCACATCCGCTGCCTCGAGGCCACCTACCGCGTCCGCCTCTTCCTCTACGAGGGCAAGCAGCTCACGCTCACGCGCGCCGGCGAGATCCTGCGCCGCCGCCTCACCGCGCTCGAGAACGACGAGCGCGCCCTCCGAGCCGAGCTCTCGAGCCTCCCCGCGGGCATCGAGGAGCTCTCGCTCGGCGTCACGATGACCATCGGCGAATACGCCATCGTCCAGCCCCTCGCCCGCCTCCTCGCCGCGCACCCGGAACTCAACATCCACCTGCGCTTCGCCAACACGCAGCAGCTCCTGCACCTGCTCAACGCCGGCCGCATCCAGCTCGCGCTCGTGGAGGGCTACTACCCGAAGGAGCGCTACGCCCACCTGCGCTTCGGCCGCGAGGACTTCATCGGCGTCTGTGCCGCCGCGCACCAGTTCCCAGACGGCGCGCCGCGCGCCTTCTCCGACCTCCTCGCCGAGCGCCTGCTCGTGCGGGAACCGGGCTCCGGCACGCGCGAGATCCTCACGCGCAGCCTCGCGCTCGCGGGCCTGCGCGTGGAGGACTTCCGCCACTTCCTCGAGATCGGCAACATGCACTCCATCCTCTCCCTCCTCGAGGAGGACTGCGGCATCTCCTTCCTCTACCGCATCGCGGCGCAGGACGGCATCGCGCGCGGCGTCCTGCGGGAGCTCCCGCTCCCGGGCTTCCCCATCCGGCATGACTTCGACTTCCTCTGGGCGAAAGAAAGCATCTACGGCGGGAAATACCGCCGCCTCTCCGAGGAACTCATCCGCTGCCGCGGCTGAACCAGAGCAGTGCGCCGACGCACGCTCCTCGCTTCACTTGATCGGACTCCTTGACTTTTAATTATTTTCTTATTAAAATTAGTATATTTATCCTCGTTTCCCCGCCTTGAAAACACAACCTGCAAAGTTGCACGCTATCTCTCCGGGAGGTTCTCATGATCATTCGCAAAAAAACATTCCGCTGTCTAGAGCTCTGCCTGATCCTATGCTTTCTCAGCCTGTGGCTGCCCCCTTCCTTTTCGATTCCCGGCCTCACTCTTTGCATCGGAGGCATCGGAGGCTATATGCTCTTCCTCACACGCGCCTTCCTGCAGCGCTGGCTCGTCGGCACCGCGGTCTATGCCTCTGTGCTCCTGCTGCCCATGCTGACGGCACGCACACAGGCATTCCCCATAGACCTCTCCCTCATCACACTTGCCTTCAGCATGCTACTCTCCTCCCTCGTCCTTTGCCTTCTGCAACTTTTGGCCAGTTGCGGCCGGAACCTCCTGATATGCCTCGTACGCTTCACGACAGCGGTACTCTTCTTCTTCCCACCACTACTCTTCTGGGCATACGGACTGCACACCCACGCGCTCCTGAGTGCCGATACGGTATTGGTGATTCTCCAGACGTATCCCGCAGAAGCCCTGCAATACCTCAAGGACACCCTGACGCCGCTGCATTCCGGTCTTCTCATCGTCCTCCTCTACCTCCTCTGCACCACAGCCTCCTGGTTTTCCCGCAACTGCGCTGACACATGTCCCCCCCCAAAGAGACGCTATGCCGCATTATACTTACTGCTCGTCTGTGTCCTCCTGCCTCGCACCTCGAACAACCTCTATGTAACTGTCGTAAACGACACCTCTGAAGCGCTCAAGACACAAGAAACTTTTCTGCAGGCAGCACCGACGCGGCAGGCGCGCCTGAAAGAGCTCAGTCAGGAGACTCGTCCCGGCCTCTTCGTCCTCGTCATCGGCGAGTCAGAGAACCGGCTTCACATGTCTGCCTACGGCTACGAACGCGATACTACACCTTGGCTGCGCGCCAAGGCAGCGGACGACGATTGCCTTCTTTTCACCAACGCGTATGCTAATTATGTGAGCACAGTCCAAGCGCTCTCCTATGCCCTCACGGAAAAAAACCAGTACATTGACCTGTCCCTGCAGGATGCGGCTACCCTCCCAGAGACAGCGCGGGCCGCGGGAATCCGCACCATCATGCGTAGCAACCAAGGAAAATTTGGCCTGTACTCAACCGCAGTCACTGCAATCGAAGATGAATGCGATGATGCACTCTGGCTTCATCCCCAGCAGTTTTCCAACCGGGGGCAGGAACGGTTAAATTTCCGTGTGGAAGACGGCGATATCGTAAAGGAACTAAAATCCATCCCTATCGCCTCGACGGACAGAACATTGCTGATTCTTCATCTGAAAGGCTCTCATAATCCCTATCCTTACAGATACCCTGAAGACTTTCACCCCTTCGGCACCGCGACTATCAGAGACCAATATGACAATACTGTCGCCTACAATGACAAAATCATGAACCAGATTTACGAGAGCGTCCGCTGGTTTCCCAACTTCCAATGCCTGATTTATCTCTCTGACCATAGCGAGGGCATCGACCATGGGATAATGCACGACAGCAATAGCTATCTCCCGGAAATGACCTATATCCCTTTCTACATCCTCGCTTCGCCGGCCTTCCGCAGCGCTCACCAGGATCAATGGGCCACGCTCGCCTCGCACCGCAACGCCTATTTCACGAACGATCTCCTTTATGACCTCATGTGTTCGCTCATGGGCATCCAGACAGGGCACATGCTGCCGGAGAACGACATCGCCAGACCGGAATATGACGCCCGACCGGAACGTTTCCGCACAGAGCACGGCAAGCTTGCCATCACGCCGCCCGCGGTTGCCGAGCCGCAGGGCGGGCAAGCATCGGTTGCATTGGCACCGTGAAAAAGAGCCTCCATTGATAAAGTCTATCAATGGAGGCTCTTCCTGCTATCGCCGCACGAGAACAGTTGTCAGCGCTGCCCCTCCTGCTCCGCCGTGAATTCCTCGATGCTGATGTTCCGGAGATACGAGCGGTGCTGCACGTCGTCCTGCCAGACGAAGCCGACGTGCTGGACGAAGGGGGCGATGGTCGGGATCTTGAGCAGCGGGGTGACGACGAGGAGCTGGAGGTCGAGCTGCTGGAAGAGCTTGAGGCCGAAGCGCGCGGAGGCGTCGGAGCTCTTGAGGAACGCCTCGTCGATGACGGCGAAGCGCAGTGACTGCTCGCCCGCGTGGCTGCCCTCGAGGCCGAAGTTATAGACGATGCTCGCCGCGAGGATGGTGTAGGCGAGCTTTTCCTTCTGCCCGCCGGACTTGCCGCCCGAGTCGGTGAAGTGCTCGTACTCCTCGCCCGTCTCGCGCCAGCGCTCCGCCGCCGCGAAGTCGAACCAGTTGCGCACGTCGACGACCTCGCGCCGCCAGCGCTTGTCCTCGTCGGTGTCGGCGCGCAGGCGGGAGGCGAGCGCCGCGACCTGCGCGTACTGCTGCTCGCCATAGCCCTCATCCGGCACATCGGCTGCCGCCCGCATGCAGGCATCGAGCGCGCGGCGGAATTCCTGCACCGCGCGCACGTGCGTGTGGACGCAGGAAATCTCGATGTAGCGGCCCGCGTCGTAGTCGATGCCCTTGAGCGAGGCGTTGATGCTCTCAATGCGCTCCTTGATTTCCTGCGCGCGCAGCTTGAGGTTCGCGTAGAAGAGCGCCATCTGGTTGATGGTGTTCTCCTCGAGCAGCGCGCGGAACCGCTGCTCGTACTGCGGCAGGCCGTCGCGCTCGAGATCCTCGAGGAGCGCCTCGTACTCCGCCTGCGCCTCGGGGCGCGGCAGGAGGTCGCGCGCCTGCGCGGGGAACGAGCGGTTGAACGCCTCCATCGCTGCCGCGAGGCGGCCCGTCTCCTCCTCGAGCGCGCGCGCCGTCTCGCGCTGCTGCGCGCCGAGCCAGTTCTGGTAGCCGTTCTGCAGGGACTGGCGCTCCTCATGCGCGAATGTGCGGCCGCCCCAGGCGTCCTCTGCATGCGCCGCGAGCAGCGCCTCCGCCTTCGCGAGGGCCAGCGCGTCCGTGCGCGCGAGCTCTGCCTGGTCAGCCGCGCGGTCCGCCTGCAGCTGCTCGAGCACGAGCTCAGCGCGACTCAGCGCGCGCTGCTTGCTCTCGAGCGCGCGACGCAGGCCACCGAGGCGCGCGAGTAGCTTCTGCTCCTCGTCACGCAGCCGTTTCCCCGCGGCATCCTCCTCCCGAAGCGCCGCGATCTTTGCGCGTCCCGCGGCGATCTCCCGCGCTGCTGCCGCCGCGTCGAGTTCCTCGAACGCGGGGAAGGCCAGCAGGCGCGTGCCCGCCTCGCTGCACTGGCGCGCCCTTTTCCGCTGTACCTTGCACTGGCGCAGCAACGCCCTGAGATCCTCGCGCTCCCGCGCCTGGTCGGCCGCCTCCTGCCGGAGCGCCTCGACCTTGCGCAGGTTGGAAAAGCCCATGACGTACTGGCGGCGGTCATCGATGGCACGGCGGTCGTCCTTCTCATGGCGGCGGCCGCCGGTCTTCACCTGTCCCGCACGCGTGAGCGCATAGTCCTCGGCGCGGAACGCACGCAGCGACTCACAGCAGATATGGTGGAACCGCCGCGCGAGTTCCTGCGTGAGCCAGCCCGCGAGCGGGCTTTCCTGCCGCACGATGAGCTTCCGGCAGGCGGCGTCCTCGGAGAGCGCGGAGAAGTCCGCGAGCGGCAGCGCGTCCTCCGCGCGATAGTAGACGAGGCGCACGGCGAGGCGGTGATGCTCCATCCAGTCAGCGACCTCGCCGTAGTGCGCCTCCGGCACGAGCAGCGAGAGCGCAAAACCGTGCAGCAGCCGCTCGAGCGCCCCTTCCCAGGCGCGCTCCTCCGCGCGGACCTCCATGAGCTCGCCCGCGAACGGCAGTTCCGTCGCTGCGAGGCCGAGATCCGCCGCGAGCGCGTCGCGCAGGCGCACGAAAGCCGCGGGGATGCTCGATTTGCGCGCGGCCAGCGAGGCGAGCTCCTCATCGAGGCGCGCGATGCGCTCCTCGACCTCCCGGAGATTGCCCTGCTGGTCCGCGAGCTCTTCCTCCGCCCGCTCGAGTGCTTCCTCCGCTGCGGCGGTCTCCGCCTGCGCCCGCGCGCGGTTCTCCCGGAACGCCGCAACGGTCTCCGGCACGGCGAGTTTCAGGATGGCGGCGCTCTCCTCGTAGCGCGCGGCGGCCGCCTGCCGCGCCGTGTGCTTCTCCTCAAGCGCCGCGAGCTTCCCCTCGAGCGCTGCGAGGCGCGCGCCGCCATTGCGCGCGAGTCCCGCGCGCACGTCTGCGAGCTCCTTTTCCGCCGCCTGCTGCTCCTCGCGCAGCGCGGTGATCTCGCCCGCGAGCGTCTGCCGTTCCGCCTCCGCCGCCTCCGTCTGCGCGCTGAGCGCGGCGATGTCACGGCGTGCGAGCCAGGCGGGCAGCACGGCGCTCATGCGCTCATACGTATCCCGTGCCGCGCGCAGCTTCCGGTAGCGCGCGCCCGCCGCGCGCACCGGCACGAGGAGCTGCTGCTGCTCCCTGGCCTGCACGACCGAGGCATGCGCCGCCTCGAGGTCGCGGAACTGGCGCAGAAGCCCTGCGAGCAGGCCCTCGACATCCGGCGTCTCGAGCATATTCGCGCGCACGAACTCCGTGAGCGAGTCGACCTTCTTCAGAGAGATCGTCTGCTGGAAGAGGTCGAGCGCCTGCTCCTGCCGGATGCCGAAGAGCTTGCGGAAGTCGCGTCCGTAGAGCGGATAGTCGTCGTAGGTATGGATGAAATCGTCCGCCTCGAGCCGCTTGCGGAACGCGCGCATATCGCCGCCGAGGCGCGAGAAACGCTGCGCGATGGAGAGCGGCTTTTCCGCGAGCACATAGAGGCGCGACGGTGTCGCCGCACTCTCCGACTTGTACCAGAAGACCTGCGCGAGCGTGACCGAGCGGCCGAAATTCTCGTCGGTAAATACGCCGAGGATCACGCTGTATTCCCGCTTGTCGCGCAGCGCCTCGGGGCGGCTCGTCCCCTCCTCCGTCGAATGGTGCGCGTAGTAGCCGCGCACGTAGGAGCTCAGACTGCGCTCCTTCGCGCTTGCGTCCGCCGCCTTGTTGTAGGTGATGCGGCGCGGCGGCACGAGCAGCGTGATGATGGCGTCGACGAGCGTCGATTTGCCCGAGCCGACATCGCCCGTGAGCAGCGACGTCGCACCCGCGAGGTCGAGCATCCAGACCTCGCCGTCGAACGTGCCCCAGTTGTAGACCTCGAGCCGCGCGAGTCGGAACCCGAGCTGCGGCGGGCGCGCCGCCTCCTCAAACAAGTCCATCGTCATCCTCCTCTTTCTCCTCGACCCTCAGCCCCCGCGGCCGCGTCTTCCCTGCCGTCATGAGTGGCAGCGTCGTTTCCTCCGGCGTATGCTCCGGCACGTGCGGCTGCGCCGTTTCCTCCGGCCTCTCTTCTGCCGGCGTACGCGGCAACGCTGTCTCATCCGGCGCCTCGTCTGCCGGCGCGAGCGGCAGAGCCACCTCCTCTGACGGCTCCGCCGCGATTTCTTGCTGCGCGGCGCCGTAGGCGCGGTACTGCGCGAGCCGCTCGGAGAACTCCTCGAGCCACGCGCCCGTGACGAAGCTGCGCAGGAGCGGCAGCACCTCATAGGCGTCCTCCTCCGCGAGACGGCGCAAAAAGCCCAACGATGCCGCGCGCTCCGCCTGCTGGCGCACGCGCGCGAGGAACCGCACCCGGTCCGCCACCTGCGGGAAGAACGGCGCGAGCATCTCCGCCATCTGCGCAGCGGAGAGGATCAGCCGGCTGTCCCCCGTCAGCGCGTCATACTCGCCGAGCCGCTTCCGGAGAAGCAGCAGGAGCAGGCTCAGCGGATAGCTGAGCTGCGTACGCGCCATGAGCCGCGGCACGCCGGACGCCTCGTCCTGGCGCAGGTAGGCGTACTCATCCGCCGTATCCACCGTGAGCCGGAGCCCGAGACGCCCAAAATACTCCTTGAGCGCCTGCTCCTGCGCACGAACCGTCTGATAGAGCGCCTCGTCCGCGCGCCGCTCGACGACGCCGCGCAGGAGCGCCACCGCCGCCCGCGAAAAATCAAGCTCTTCCTCGTTCACTCTTGACCGCCTTTCTCCTCTGCCGGATAAAAAATGACCTCCTCGCACCGCGCGCGCAGATGATGCCCCTCCTGCTCATAGGAAAGCGAGGTGAGCGGCGCCGCCTGCCGCGCCCGCTTCCCCGCGCCCGCCTGGCGTCCCGCGAGCACGAAATACGCGAGCAGCTCGGAAAGCCCCTGCGTGAGCGGATGGCGCGCGAGCACCTCCGTGAGCGTCACGGCGCGGCCGCCCGCCGCGGCTCGCGTCTCCTCCACGTGCGACTGCAGCACCCTGCGGTCGACCTGCGCGCCCGCGAGCACCCTGCCGAGCGACGCCCCGTCACCGGACGCGGCGGGCGCGCCGTTCTCTAGCGTGCGGTTGCGCAGCCGCAGACGCGACGGCGGCTGGAAGAGCCGCCGGTCGAGCGGCAGCTCCACCGCCGCGCGCGGCAGGTCGATGGCGAGGAACTCTCCCTGCGGCGGCGCCTCACGCACCGCCATCGCCGCCCCCTCGAGGGACTGGATGCGGCGGAAAATCGCGCGCTCCTGCGTGAGGAACCGCTCGTCCACATAGCGGCGCAGCTGGCGCGAGAGCTGCGCGATCGTCTGCTGCACCGCCGCCGCGCCGCGGATCCACATACGCGGCAGCTCCTCGAGCCTCGCGCCGTCCGCCGCCGCGAGGTCTTTCAGCTCCGGCACGCGCGCGACCGCCTCGAGCAGACGCGCGAGCGACGCCTGCTCCTCCGGCTGCATGAGGAATTGCCAGAAGAGCGCGAAGCTCTTCCCCTGCGGCGACTCGCGGATGACATCGCCCTGCGCGAACACGCGCCGCAGAAGCTCGCCCTTGCCCTCCTGCCACGTCACGACATCCTGCATGAGCCCGCGCTCGAGCGCGGAGAACTCCTCCTCGAGCGCGCGGAAATCGCGCACGATGCCCGCCGCCGTCTCGCGCGCCTGCTGGTAGCGCTCGCGCACCTGCCCCGCCGTGAGCCGCGGCCGTACCTTTCCCGTGCGCCGCAGCTCAGAGAGCTCCGCGTCGATCTCCGCGCGCCGCGCGAGGAGCCGCTGCTCCCGCCGTCCGGCATCCTCGTCGCGGTCCTCCGCGATCTCATCGAGCAGCGAGACCACCGTGCGCAGGCGTGACTCCGTGCCGAGCACCTCCTCGCGCGTCAGCGAGCGCACGAACCCCACCGCCTGCTCCGCAGCCGCCGTGAGATCGTAGCAGGGCACATCGTCCGCCCCGTGGAACCGCGTGAGCCAGCCGTGCTCCGCGTCCGCCCACGCGCGCAGATACGCGCGCGCCGGGCGCAGCAGGCTCTCGCCCGCCGCCTGCTGCACCTCGCCGAGATACGCCTCGAGATCGCGCAGGAGCTCCGCCTCCGGGATGGCGCGGCGCCCCGGCCGCAGGAACTCCCGCTCGAAAAACGATACCACAAAAGCAGCCTGATCCGCCGCAAGGAGCCGCCAGGCGGCATGCTCCTGGCGCAGGGCGCGCAGGCTGCTGTAGAGATTGACATCCGACTCGTTCAAAGTTTCCTCCTGAAAATCCTGGAACACGCGCGGCCGCCAGGCCTGCCATCCATCCTAGACGCACATGACGCCGCGCAAAAGAGCGGCTGCTCCCTACCGCCTCAAGGCAGCGGTCTGCCGTCAAGCGCCTTTTCGACGAGCGCGTCGCCCTCATACCGCAGCTTCAGCGAGAAGAACGGCCGCTCCGCCGCGAGCAGGCGGAAGAAGATCTTGTCCCCCTCCCAGATGGGCAGGCGGCAGACCTCCTCTTTCCTCACCCAAGCGAGCCGCCCCTCATCGCAGTCCTCCGGCCCGGCAAACTCGCCATGCCAGGCGTCCGCCGTATAGAGGAACATGTACTCCGTCTGCCACACATCCGACGAGAACGTGATGACGCCGCGCAGCCGGTAGCGATCGAGCACGACGCCCGCCTCCTCGCGCACCTCGCGCAGCAGGCACTCCTCCGGGCTCTCGTCCGGCTCGAAATGGCCGCCGACGCCCACCCACTTGTCATGGTTGACATCGTGCGCCTTCTTCACGCGGTGCATCATGAGATACGCGCCGTCGCGCTCGAGATAGCAGAGCGTCGTGAGATTCGTCTTCTTCCTGCCTTTCACCTGCCCGCCTCCTATTTCAGCAAGTCAATGATCTGCTTGCCGATGAGCACCGTCGTCATCACGATGAAGAGCGGACGCACATAGCCCGTGCCCTTTTTGAGCGCCATGTGCGCGCCGCACCAGGCGCCCGCGATCATCGAGAGCCCCATCGGCAGCGCGTAAGAGAAATCGATGAGCCCCAAGATCGCAAACATCGTCACGCCCGCGATATTGCTCGCGAAATTGAGCGCGCGCGCGTTCGCCGCCGCCCCGAGGAAATCAAATCCCACGAGCAGGAACGAAAAGAGCAGGAAGGAGCCCGTGCCGGGCCCGAAAAAGCCATCGTAAAAGCCGAACGAGAACGCCACGCACCCGGAGAGCAGGAGCATCCGGCGCGTCATGCCGTGGTAGCGGTTCTCCCGCCCCCAGTCCTTCTTGAGCACGCTGTAGACGAGCACGACCGCGAGCATGACGACGACGAGCGGCCGCAGCACGTCCGGCGAGATCTGCCGCACGACGAGCACGCCAGCCGCCGAGCCCACGAGCGAGAGCGGGAACAGGCGGCGGATGAGCCAGCCGTTCACGCGCCCCGAGCGCACGAACGTCACGAAGCTCGCGAGCGCGCCCATCACGGCCGCCGCCTTGTTCGTTCCGAGCGCGAGATGCGGCGGCAGACCGATCCAGAGCAGCGCGGGCAGCGAGATCAGACCGCCGCCGCCGACCACCGAGTCGATGAATGCCGCGCCGAAGCCGAATACGACGAGGAATGCCAATAGTTCCGGTGAAAGCGTCTCCATGAAATCCTCCCTTTCGCGCGTCCCGCAGGACGCGCCGCAAAATCTACCTGCAAGCTGCCTGCCGCGCCGCGCACATGCACGCGGCAATATCAGCGCAGGAACCGCCGCGCCTCACGCCGCAGACACGCGCGGCGTCCTTCCTGCGCGGTTCATCCCTCTACGTACACGCGCGGCACGCGCGGCGCGACGAGGCAGGTCACCTCGTAGTTGATGGTATCGAGCCAGCGCGCGGCCGTATCCGTCGGCAGCGCCTCACCGCCGAAGAGCAGCGCCGTATCGCCGACGGCGACGCCAGGGATATCCGTCACATCGACCATGACCTGGTCCATGCAGACGCGGCCGCAGATGGGCGCGCGCTGCCCGCGGAGCACGGCATAGCCCTCCGCCCCGTAGGCGCGGATATAGCCGTCCGCGTAGCCGATGGGCAGCGTCGCGACGACGCTCTCGCGCCGCGCCACGAACGCGCGACCGTAGCCGATGCTCTCGCCCGCGTGCACGCGCTTCAGGAACACGACGCGCGCGAGGAGCCGCATCGTCTCGCGCAGCGTGATGGGATGCGCGACCTCGGCCGACGGCCAGAGGCCGTGCTGGATGATGCCCACGCGCACCATATCGAGATGCGCCTCCGGCAGCTCGAGGATCGCGGCGCTCTCCGCGATATGGCGGAGCGGCACATGGATGCCGCGCGCCTCGATGGCCGCGAGCGCCCGCTGGAACGCTGCGAGCTGCGCCCGCGCGTACGTCTTGTCCCGGTCGTCCGCCGTCGCGAAATGGGAGAATACCCCCTCGAGCACGAGCCCCGACAGCCCCGCGACGTACGCGGCGAGCTCCGCCGCCTCCTCCGGGCGGACGCCGATGCGCCCCATGCCCGTCTCGACCTTGAGATGCACCTTGGCCGTCTTCCCCTGCGCCACAGCCGCCGCCGAGAGCGCCGCCGCGAGCTCCCGCGTACAGACCGTCTGCGTGATGTCATAGGCGACGACGTCCGCCGCCTCCTCCGGCAGGATCAGTCCGAGCAGCAGGATCGGCTGCGTGAAGCCCGCTTCGCGCAGCTCGACGCCCTCGGAGATCGTCGCAACCGCCAGATACGACGCGCCGTGCGCGACGGCGACGCGCGCGCACGGGATGGCGCCGTGTCCGTAGGCGTCCGCCTTCACCACCATGCAGAGCCGCGCCCCCGGCCTCACACACTTCTTGATTTCCTCGATATTCTGCGCGTACGCGGCGAGATTGACCTCCGCCCAAGCGGCACGATTCGGCATCGAAACCTTCCCCTTTCTATCTCAGGACGCGCGCGAAACCTGCGCGGCACCGTCATGCCGGCAGCCGCGCGTCCCCGCAACTCAGCTTGCCGAGATACTATTATATCAGGAAACATTTGACAGGAAAAGCCGCATCCTGCCAAGACCATTGCAAAATATGCCCGCGGCGCGCGCTCCAGAAATTTCTTCACCGCCGCGCAGGTTACACATTGACACACGCTGCAAAATGCTGTATAGTGGAAAACAATTCATAGTAAATATATATGCTTACAAATAAAGGAGAGTCACCATGAGCACAAACGATCGCCACGAGCACACGCACGAGCAGGAACACCTCCACGCACACGACCATGCGCATCCGCATGACCACGCGCACGAGCATGCACACGGGCATGACCACGAGCATCCGCACGTCCACGGCGGCGTCGCCGACTATATGAAGGCCGTCGCCGAGTACCGCAAGACGTTCGCCTCGAAGCAGGACGTCCTCGACCATACGCCGGATCCGGCCGTGCGCGAGATGATGCTGCGCATGGAGCAGATCGGCCTTTCGACGGTCTTCGACCGCTTCGATGCACAGAAGCCGCAGTGCTCGTTCGGCCTCGCGGGCGTCTGCTGCAAGTTCTGCAACATGGGCCCCTGCAAGATCACGCCGAAGAGCCCGCGCGGCGTCTGCGGCGCCGACGCCGACCTCATCGTCAGCCGCAACCTGCTGCGCAGCGCGGCGGCGGGCGTGGCGCAGCACGGCGCGCACGCACGGGAGATCCTGCTCTCGCTGAAATTCATCGCCGAAGGGCGGCTCGCGCTGCCGCTGCTCGGCGAGAAGCGCATCCGCGAGGTCTGCCGCGCGTTCGGCATCGAGACGCGCGGCCAGAGCGCGAAGCGCCTCGCGGGCAAGCTCGCGGACGTCCTGCTCGCCGACCTCTCGCGCCCGACGCCTGACGACTACGAGACGATCAAGGCGCTCGCGCCGAAGGAGCGGCAGGAGGTCTGGCAGAAGCTCGACATCCTGCCCATCAGCGCCTACAACGAGGTCTTCGACGCCTACCACCGCACGGGCGTCGGCACGGACGGCGACTGGCGGAGCATCATGCAGCAGTTCCTGCGCTGCGGCCTCGCGTTCTGCTTCACGGGCGTCGTCGCCTCGAACATCGGCACCGACGCGATGTTCGGCATCGGCCACCGCGCAACGTCGAAAGTCAACATCGGCGCGCTCAAGAAGGGCTACGTCAACATCGCCGTGCACGGCCACCTGCCGACGCTCGTCTCCGAGATCGTGCGCATCGGCCACTCGGAGGAATTCCAGGAAAAGGCAAAAAAGGCCGGCGCGAAGGACATCCAGTTCTATGGCATCTGCTGCTCGTGTCTCGCCGCCATGTACCGCTACGAGGGCGTCATCCCGCTCTCGAACGCCGTCGGCGCGGAGCTCGTGCTCGGCACGGGCGCGCTCGACCTCTGGGTCGCGGACGTGCAGGACGTCTATCCGGCCATCATGGACGTCGCGCGCTGCTTCAAGACGACCGTCGTCACGACGAGCGACAGCGCCCGCCTGCCCGGAGCCGAGCACTACGCCTACGACCACCATCACTCGAACGTCGAGGACACGGAAAAGCTCGCGCGCAAGATCGTCACGCGCGGCATCGAGAGCTTCGCGGCCCGCCGCGACGTCCCCGTCTTCATCCCGGCCTATGAGGTCACCGCAGATGTCGGCTTCAACGCGGAGAACATCGCGGAGGAATTCGGCGGCTTCGGCACGCTCGCGGCGGCGCTCAAAAGCGGCGAGATCCGCGGCATCGTCAACATGGTCGGCTGCAGCAACCCGCGCGTCGTCTACGAGCGCGCCGTCGTCGACGTCGCCGACGAGCTGCTCAAAAACGACATCCTCATCTTCACGAACGGCTGCGCCTCGTTCCCGCTGCTCAAGCTCGGCTACTGCAGCAAGGCGGGTGCGGCGAAGGCCGGCGCGCACCTGCAGCAGTTCCTCGCGGGCAAGCTGCCGCCCGTCTGGCACATGGGCGAGTGCATCGACAACACGCGCGCCTCGACCGTCTTCGGCGGCATCGCGCAGGCCGCGGGCCACGCCATCAAGGATATGCCCTACGCGTTCGCGAGCCCCGAGTGGTCAAACGAGAAAGGCCTCGACGCCTCCCTCGCGTTCCGCCTCTTCGGCATCGACTCCTACCACTGCGTCGAGCCGCCCGTGCAGGGCGCGCCGAACGTCGAGCGGTTCCTCAAGCACGACACGAAGGAAACCCTCGGCGCCGTCATGGTCGTCAACACCGATCCGAAAGCCCTCGCGAAGCAGATCATCGCCGACATCGAGAAGGCGCGCCAGGCACTCGGCTGGAAGTAAGCAAAGCTTCTGGGCGCAGCCACCCGACAGCAAGAGGCTAAGCCCTCGCATAAACAGTGATTCCCTAACTCCACGCGGCCTGCCGTATGCGCCGCCATCTGCTCCACCGAAAGGAGGCCGCTCTATGAAGCGTCTGCCCATTCTCATCCTCACACTCCTGCTCGCGCTCCTCATCGCGGGCTGCGGCGAGCAACCCGGCGCGCCGCGTGCGGCAAAAGACGGCGTCAGGACCGTCCGCATCGCCTACCTGCCCATCACGCACGCGCTGCCTCTTTTCGAGGCGTCGCAGACGCTCGCGGCAGCGGGCGGGCCCGTACGCGTCGAGCTCATCCGCTACGGCTCCTGGCCCGAGCTCATGGACGCGCTCAACACCGGCAAGGTCGACGGCGCCTCCGTGCTCATCGAGCTCGCGGTCAAGGCGCGCGAGCAGGGCATCGACCTCACGGCCGCCGCGCTCGGCCACCGCGACGGCAACGTCATCATCGCGGGGAAGGGCATCGAGCGCGTCGAGGACCTCAAGGGGAAGATCTTCGCCATCCCGCACAAGCAATCCTCCCACAAGCTCCTGCTCGACCAGCTCCTCGCGGAGCACGGCATGACGGAGCGCGACCTCACCGTCGTAGAGATGTCGCCGCCTGAGATGCCCGCGGGCCTCGCGCAGGGGCAGATCGCGGGCTACTGCGTCGCCGAGCCCTTCGGCGCGAAGGCGGTCACGCTCGGCACAGGGCACATCCTCGCACGCTCCGAGGAGCTCTGGCCCGGCAGCCTCTGCTGCGCCCTCGTCTTCAACGGCGACTTCGCACGCGGCAACCACGACCTCGCGCAGAGCGTGACAGCGCAGTACCTCGCGGCAGGCGAGACGCTCGCCGCGCACCCGGACGAGGCCGCCTCCCTCGCGCAGAAATCTTTCAAGGCCAAGCCCGCCGTGCTCGACCTCTCGCTCCAGTGGATCTCCTACGACGACCTCGCCATCCGCCCGGACGCCTACGACGAGCTCATCCGCCGCATGATGGACACAGGCCTCATCCAGAACGCCCCCGCCTACGAGGACTTCGTCGACCCCACGCTGCTCCCCGCCTCCCCCGAAAGGACGTGATCCCATGAACCTTCAGAAAACCGCGCGCCATCTGCTCGGCGCGCTCCTCCTCGTACTCCTCGCCTGGCAAGCGCTGCTCTCCCTCGGCGGCTACAGCGAGGCGCTCTTCCCCTCGCCGCTCGCCACGCTCCAGGGGCTCTATGAGCTGCTCACAGACGGCGTGCTGGTCAAGGACATCGGCGCGAGCCTCTACCGCTTCGCCGTCGGCTACCTCTCCTCCGTCCTGCTCGCGATGCTGCTCGGCCTCGTGCTCGGCTGGTACCGTGGCATCTGGGCCTATCTCAATCCCATCGCGCAGGTGCTCCGGCCCATCTCGCCGATGGCCTGGCTGCCCTTCATCGTCCTCATCTTCGGCATCGGCGAGATGCCCGCGCTCGTCATCATCTTCATCGCGGCCTTCTTCCCCGTGCTGCTCGCGACCGTCGCCGCCGTGCATGACATCGCGCCCGTCTACCTCAAGGTCGCGCAGAACTTCGGCATCCGCCAGCCCGCGCTCCTCGCGAAGATCGTCTTCCCCGCCGTCTTCCCGCGCATCGCGACCGGTCTCCACCTCGCGCTCGGCACCGCCTGGGTCTTCCTCGTCGCGGGCGAGATGGTCGGCGCGCAGTCGGGCCTCGGCTTCCTCATCATCGACGCGCGCAACAATCTGCGCGCCGATCTCCTCATGGCCGCCATCATCACCATCGGCGTGCTCGGCCTGCTTCTAGACAGCGGTGTCACGCTCGTCGAGCGCGCCGTGAGTCGCCGCTTCGGCAGCCGCGTCGCCTGACAGGAAGAAGCACAGCGTCCGCTTCGCAGGCATCGTACAGCACCCTGGCGACAAATCCGCCCCGCCTGCGTCAGATAAGAAGAGAAAGGAGCACCCCATGAGCTACATCACCATCGAGGACGTCTCGCGCGTCTACCCGAAAAAGGGCGGCGACTTCACCGCCCTCGACCACGTCAGCCTCACCATCGAGCGCGGCGAATTCATCTGCCTGCTCGGCCCCTCCGGCTGCGGCAAGAGCACGCTGCTCTCCATCCTCGCAGGCTTCGACCGGCCGACGAGCGGCAGCGCGAAGATCGACGGAGAGACCATCGAGGCCCCTTCCATCCGCCGCGTCACCATCTTCCAGAACTACGGCCTGCTCCCCTGGCGCACCGTCGGCAAGAACGTCGAGCTCGGCCTCGAGAGCCTGCAGCTCCCCAGGGAAGATCGCGAGAAGAAAGCCCGCCGCTACCTGAAGCTCGTCGGCCTCGAAAGCTTCTTCGATCACTATCCCGCCGAGCTATCAGGCGGCATGCAGCAACGCGTCGCCATCGCGCGCGCCCTCGCCGTCGACCCCGACATCCTCTTCATGGACGAGCCGTTCGCCGCGCTCGACGCCATCACGCGCATGAAGCTCCAGGACGAGATCTCCGCCATCTGCCGCGAGCAGAAGAAAACCATCATCTTCGTCACGCACGACATCGACGAAGCCGTCGTCCTCGCCGACCGCATCGCCATCATGACGCCGAACCCCGGCAAGATCAAGACCGTCCTCCCCGTCGACCTCCACGGCCGCCGCGACCGCACGAGCCCCGACTTCCTCCACATCCGCGACCAGGTCTTCACCGCCTTCTCGCTGAAACCCGAGGACAAGACGGAATACTACATCTGACCTCCCGCGAGACACAAAGCTACATGCACAAACGTCCACTTCGTGGACATTGTGCATCGCCCTTGCAGTAAATCCTGCCAATCGCGCTGCGCCTGCGGCTTGCGCGCTTGGGGATTTACTAGTAAAGCCGCCCTGACCACGGAGAAAATACCTTGCAAAAAGGTTTCTCCGCGTCAGAGCGGCTTTTTTCAAACGGCAAGCGCCAAATAACGCCCCAAAAAACGGCAGGCGTCAGACGCGACGACTCGACAAGTGCCTCAGACGACGCCCTGTTTCAAGAGATCCGTGAGATGCACCATGCCGATGGGCTTCCCATCCTCGAGCACCGGCAGCACCGTGACCGGCCGCGGCTTATGCTTCTCCATGACCGAGAGCGCCTCCGTCGCCATCTTGTTTTTGGCAATCGTCAGCGGCTCTGCGAACATGATCGACCCGACCGTCTTATCGAGGAAATTGTAGTCCTTTGCCAGCGCCCTGCGCACGATGCCATCGGTCAGCAGACCGACGAACTTCCCGTCCGCGTCCACGACGGAGACGGCGCCGAGACCCTTCTCCGTCATGACGAAGAGCGCATCTTTGACCGTCTGCTCGGCGGCGATGACCGGGTTCTCCTCGTCCGTATGCATCACGTTCTCCACCTTCAGCAGCAGCCTGCGTCCCAGCGCTCCGCCCGGATGGAAGACCGCGAAATCCTGCTTCGTGAAGTTGCGCGCGGACATGACCGCCACGGCCAGCGCATCGCCCATCGCCAGCGTGCAGGTCGTGCTCGTCGTCGGCGCCAGGTTCAGCGGGCAGGCCTCCTTCTCATGGCCGATGTCGATGACGTAGTCAGCCGCCTGCGCGAGCTGCGACTGCATGCCGCCCGTCATCGCCACGATGGTCGCGCCGATGCGGCGGATGATCGGCAGGATCTTGATCGTCTCTGCGGACTCGCCGCTGTTGGAGATCGCGATCACGATATCCTTCTCCGTCACCATGCCCAGATCGCCGTGGAACGCCTCGGCCGGATGCAGGAAGAACGACGGCGTCCCCGTGCTGGCGAACGTCGCCGCCATCTTGCGCGCGATATGCCCTGACTTGCCCATGCCGGTCACGATGACACGCGCCGGGCAGTCCAGGATGCACCGGACCACCTTCACGAACTCATCATTCACATTGCTCACGAGTTTTGCGACTGCTTCTGATTCCAGTTTCAGCGTATCAACCGCCTTTTGCCGGATCATATCATTATCCATGGATGCTGTTCCTCCCTATGCCATTTTGCATTTTCCAATAAATATTATACACCATCCCACCGAATTGTATAGAAGCCCCGCTACATTTCCCGCAAGGCAGCGCTGGATGAAGCAGTCCCCTGCAAAAGAAGGGCTCCTGATGCCTGGCGGGATGGCACCCCCGCAGGCATCAGGAGCCCTAAGATTCCTCAGCCGAACAGCGCGTTCAGGATCAGCAGGACGACGATGCCGATGGCCCAGGCGATCGTGCTGGCCACCGAGTAGAGCCGCAGCTGCTCCCGGCCCTCCGTGATGCCGATCGAGCGATTGACCACCCAGAAGAAGCTATCGTTGAAGTACGAATAGAACAGGGAACCGACGCAGGCCGCCAGCGCCGCGAACACCGGATTCACCGACATATTCGCGATGATAGGCGCCGTGATCGAGGCCGCCGTGATCATCGCCACCGTACCGGAGCCCTGGATGAAGCGGATGATCGTCGCGATCAGGAACGGCAGGAGGATCGCCGGCAGACTCGTCTCTACCATGGCCTCCGCGATGACCGTGCCGACGCCGCTGTCACGGATCAGCATGCCGAACGCGCCGCCGCCGCCAGTGATGAGGATGATGATACCCGCGGAACGGATGCCTTTCTCCATCTCATCGAGGACGCGTTTGCGCGACAGATTGCTCGTCAGCCCGTAGATCGTGATGAGCAGACCGATGCCGACTGCGATGACCGGCGTGCCCAGGAACTGGATCAGGTTCGGGATCGGGCCGCCCTTGTAGCCGAGCGCGGTCGAGACCGTCCCGAGCAGGATCAGGAGGATCGGCGTGAAAATCGGTGCGAAGGAAAGGAACGCAGACGGCAGATGCGCCTCATCATAGATGCTCTGGTCGGAAACCGGACGGTAGTTCTTGTCACGCGTCCAGCCGCCCTCCTCCGTGGGAATCTGCCAGATTTTCTTGCCCGCCCAGCGCGCGAAGAGGATCGGGCCGATGAGCATGGGAACCGCGAGCACGAGTCCCCAGAGGATCAGAGAGCCGACATTGACCTCGAAGATACCGGCGACGCCGACAGGGCCCGGCGTCGGCGGCACCATCGTATGCGTGATGACGAGGCCACATGCCAGAGCGATGCCGATCGACACGATGGATTTCCGCGTCTCAGAGGAGATTGCCTTGGCCAGCGGCGTCAGGATGATGAAGCCGGAATCGCAGAAGATCGGGATCGAGACGAGGAAGCCCGTGATAGCCATGGCAATTTCCTCGCGACCCTTGCCGAAAAGCTTCAGGAAGGAGAGCGCCATGCGCTTCGCGGCGCCGGAGACCTCGAACAGCTGCCCCATCATGACGCCGAAGCCGATGATGATGCCGATACTGCCGAGCGTACTGCCGAACCCCTTGGTAATGCTGGCGACGATCTGCTGATAGCCGATGCCGCCGATGATGCCGACGATGACTGTCGCGATAATGAGAGCGAGGAACGTATGGATCTTCGTCTTCATGATCATGTAAATCAGGCAGACAATACCAATTCCAAGCCCCACAAGGATTTGCGTATCCGCATTCATGAAAACCATCTCCCTTTCAAATACCCAAAAACTCCTCCTGCGTCCTGCCAAGACGCAAAGTCACGCGCGCCCTGTCCCCTCAGGTGCCCATGGCGCAGCCTCGCACGCCTGGCAGAGCTCCCTTGCTCATGCCTGCTTTTGCACGAAATTCGGTGCGTATTTCGCCGCGAGCCGGATGGCCTCGATCATGCTGATGTCACTGACGATGCCCTTGCCAGCGATATCGAAGGCCGTGCCATGATCCACCGACGTGCGCAGGAACGGCATGTCGAGCGTAACGGCGATCGTCCGCTCGAAATCATACGTCTTGGTCGCGATATGGCCCTGATCGTGATAGAGGGAGAGCACCGCCTGATAGCGCCCCTGGAGCGCCTGATGGAAGACGGAGTCCGGGCCGATCGGGCCGACGACATCGTAGCCCTCCTGCTGTGCCTGCGCGACGGCGGGCGCGATTTCCTTCACTTCTTCCCAGCCGAAGAGCCCGTGCTCACCGGAATGCGGGTTCAATCCGGCCACCGCCATCTTGCCCTTGACGCCGAGCTGCTGCAGCGCCTTCGTGCAGCGGCGGATGTATTCCAGCACGCGATCCTTCTTGACCGCATCGCAGGCCTCGCGCAGCGACATGTGGCGCGTGAGGAAGAAGACACGCAGGCCATCCACCTCGAACATCGTCAACGGATCGCGGGAGTGCGACAACGCACCCAGGATCTCCGTATGTCCGATGTAGTTGACATGCGCCGCCCGCAGCGCCTCCTTGTTGATCGGCGTGGTGGCGATGGCGTCGATCTTGTGCGCCATGGCGAGCTCCACGCATTTCTCGATGTACTCGAAGGCCGCCTTGCCGCACATCGCCTGCACCTTGCCCATCTGCAGCGACGCCATGTCGATATTGTCGAGGTCGATGACGTTGATGACGCCATCCTCATAGCGGCCGTCCGCCGGATCGTCCACGCAGTTCAGCTCTGCCGTCAGGCCGCAGACCTTCAGCGCCTGCGCCAAGACCTCCTTGTCGCCGACCACGATGACATCGGCAACGTCCTTGACCTTGTCGCTCATGAGCGACTTGACTGTGATCTCCGCACCGACGCCGGCAGGATCTCCCATAGGTACTCCGATCAATGGCTTTTTCATAAAGAAACGCTCCTTTCAAAATCAACCGCCGCTTCCTGGCTGCCTTCTGCTGCCGCAGCGATATTCCTCATTCAATCCACATCCTTGGCAATCTTGTTCAGGCAGAGCGCGATTGCGTCGTCGCCGCCAATCATGCCGCCCTTGGTCACGATGCGCAGCTCCGGCTTCTCGCCGCCCTGGATGCGCCCGTAGACGGCGAGCGGCAGAACCTCATCGCGGATCTCGATGCCGGAGGCCTTGAGCCGCGCCAGGAGCGCGACCGTGATATCGCCGCCGGAGCAGTACACCCCCTTGAGCTTTGGCTCCGTTTCCAGGATCTCCGCCGCGGCCTCCGTCAGCGTGCCCGAGAGCAGCTGGGAGATCTCCTCCATCGTTTTCCCATACTGCGCCGCGGCCGCATGGAGGTCGACGACATCCGCCGCATCGAGCGGCGTCGTCGTCACCATCAGGACATCCTCCTGGTCGACGGCCGCGCGGATCTTCTCCACCGTCCGGCGGATCTCCTCCCTGCGCCGCCCTTCCTCCCAGAACGCAGCCACCTGCATCTGGACGAGGAACACGCGGCGCGCCTTCAGGATATAGGCGATCTGGCGCTGCGTCGTCTGCGTGACGCTGCCGATGACGAGCAGGACCTTCTGCTCGCGCTGCTCCGACACCTGCATCACATGCACATACTGCATCGTCAGCGGGCCCGGATCGACGTTGAGCACCTTGAGCGCCGCCTTCCGGACGGCTCTCGCGACCGTGCGGATATCCTCGTTGCGCACGGCGTCAAAGACGAGGATCGGCGCCGACGCCGCTTTCTCGCGCACGAGCGAGGCCAGGCTGTCCTCGCCTCTGGCGATCTCCTTCAGCGGGATGTAGGCGACCTGACGCCTCGTCTGCGCCTTGACGAGCGCTACGACATCATCCGACGTCACCGGCATCTTCGGGTCGCGGCCCGCGTCGGAGTCTGTCAGGAGCATGCCGTTCACGAGCATGGTCCTGTTGACCACGACGCGGCCGGAGTCCGGATACGCCGGCACGACGATGGCGCGGTAGTCCTCCCCCAGAGCATCCAGCGCGCCGTCGATCTCCGCGCCGATATTGCCGCGCAGCGTCGAATCGATGCGCTTGTTGCAGAAATCCGCGCCTTTCCCCAAGCGCGTGAACGCATCGTAGACGCGGCGGTAAGCTTCCTGCGGCGCCACGCCCCTCGAGTCCGTCGAATAGGACAGCACATCCACCTCTGGCGCGTCCTGCAGCGAGAACAGGCTGCAGACAGAAAGCCCCAGCTTCTTCACGAGCGCCCCCGAGGCATTCGCTCCCGTGAGGTCATCAGCAACAATGATTCCCTTCATGACTCGCACCCCCCTCATGCGATGATCAGCTTTTCCTCCAGCCCCGCCTGCACGAGCGCATCCTCCTTCACATCCGTGATGATATGCGTGAATGCCTGCAGGGGAGCAACCTTATAGCACTTCTTTTTATGGAACTTCGTGTGATCCGCGACCAGGATGGCCGCGCCGCTCTTCTCCATCGCCTGGCGCTTGAACATCATCTTGGTCTCCGTCGGCACAACCAGGTAGAGATCATCCGTGACCGCCGAAGTCCCCAGGATTGCAAGGTCGATCACATACGATGCCAGCTCCTCCGCCGCCAGGGCTCCGGCTACGCCGCCCGTCTCCCGCAGGATCCGCCCCCCGAGCATGATGGTCCGGAGTTCCTTCGACGGATACAGGAGCAAGGCGATCCGCAAGTCGTTCGTGATGACCGTCAGATCGTTGATTTTCTCGCTGACGAGCTGCTCCGCGATCTCATACGTCGTGGTGCCCGCATCCAGGAAGAGCGTCATGCCAGGATGGAGGAAGGGCAGCGCCGCCGCGGCAAGGCGTCTCTTCACCTCTATGGCGCTCGATTTTTTCTTCGCATAGCTGGTCTCCGCCTCCATGAATCCCGGCAGCATCGCACCCCCATGCGTGCGCACCAAGAGTCCCTTTTCCTCCAGCTGCTTGAGATCGCGTCCGATCGTCATCAACGTGACGCCGAACTCTTTCGCCAATGCACTGCTCAGAACCGTTTCCTTCTGACGCAAATATTCCAAAATAAGTTTCTGACGATCCGCTGATATCATAGCAGCCTCCCTAGCGTTTTATTTTATATTTTGTTATATTATGTTATCTTTTGTTATTTTGATGATAGCATCTTGTCCGTCGCCTGTCAAGAGCGGAAAGAAAATTCTTGCAAATCCTCGCGGTCAGCCGCAAGCGGCGATGGGCGGACGCTACGCCTTCCCAAACGCCCATGCGGCATATGCGCACCATCCGAACGTAACGGCGCTCAGACCTACGCCCTGCCGTGCGCCAGAGTCAGCGCGCCTGCCTCCGCCCAGCGCACCGCGAAAACGCAAAGCAGTGATCCCGCAGAAACTTCATAAAAAACCGGGGCTGCCGCACGCAAGAATGCATGCGGCAGCCCCGTCTGATCCCACGAGACCGCCATGAATCGGCGGGAATAGATTCCCTCGCGCTCCGCCGCCTCAGCGGCGACCGGCTGCGAACTGCAGCAGCGGCCGGCTGACGATGAGGAACATCGCGACGCGCAGCGGATAGCAGAGGACGATCTTCGGCACGCGGCTCGCGAGCAGGGTCGCGACGCCCTTGCCGTAGAGCAGGTAGAGCCAGAGTGTATTGAGCACGAGATGCACCACCGTGTCCACGAAGAGGAACGTCAGCGCCACGCGCCAGACCGTCAGCGGCCGCCCGTGGAAAGACGCGCCGTAGACCGCCCCCACGAGCAGCGCCGAGAGCGTGAACCCCGGGAAGAACGCGCCCGTGCCGAACAGGCTCACGCCGATGAGATCCGCCGCCGCCGCGACGAGCGCCGCACGCCACGGCCCCGCGAACGCCCCGTAGAGCGCGAGCGGCAGAAAGCCGAAGCTGAAGCGCACGAACGGCGTCTGTACGGCGAAGACATACGTGAGCAAGACCGTGAGCGCCGTAAAGACACCCGCGAGCACAAGCGAGCGCGTGCGGGACGCGGCGCGCCAGACAAAGCCAGCCGCCTGCCCCTCTGTCCGCGGCACAGGAAGGGACGAACCGAGCGCACGACGAAATTTCTGCATCAAAAAAGACCTCCTCGTTCAGCGTTGCCGCAGCACGAGAAGATCCCGTCCATGCAGCAGCGGGATGCAACACCTGCACCGCGGGGGCTCCCCCTTCGTCCAGTCGGCAACTCCCCGTCCGACCGGCACTTGACGCGCAGGCACCTACTCTGCCGAAACAGATGCTATTTTCCTCGGCAGCACACGCAGCTGCCGCTTTCTCATTCTAACATGGCGACCTGAAATGTCAAGCCGCCTCAGGCAGCGTCATACCTCTCACGAAACCGCTGCTCGCACAGAGCCTGCCTCCGCCTGTGCCGCCTCAGGCGAGCACAGCCCGCACGAGCGAGATGAGCGCCGCCTCATCCGCCGCCGCCATCGTCTCGCGCGCCGAATGCATCGCGAGGATGGGCACGCCGACATCCATCGTGCGCACGGGCACGAGCGCCGAGGCAATGGAGCCGAGCGTCGAGCCGCCGCGGCTGTCGCTGCGGTTCACGAAATCCTGCACCGGGATAGCCTGCAGCCGCGCGAGCTCCCGCACGATGGCGACCGCCTCCGCGTCACCCGCGTACGCCTGCGACGCCGCCTGCTTGATGACAACACCGCTGCCGAGCACCGGCCGCACCACCGGGTCGCTCTTTTCCTCATGCGTGGGATGCAGGCCGTGCGCCACATCCACGGAGAGCAGGAACCCGTCCGCGAGCGCCTGCGCGCGCGCCGCCTCGCCGCCCGCCTTCTCGTAGATGCGGCGCAGCGCCTCGGCGAGCACCAGCGAGCCCGCGCCCTGCTTCGTGCGGCTGCCGACCTCCTCGTTGTCGAAGAGCGCGACGAGGCGCACGCCCGCGGGCACGCTGCCGGCCGACGCGCTGAGGAGCCCCTCGAGGCACGCCCAGACCGACGTGAGATTGTCGAGGCGCGGCGAGGACAAAAGCTCATCCGCGAGCCCCAGCGCGCAGCCCGCCTCGAAGGGATACGTCGAAAGCTCATAGGAAAGGATTTCCTCCTGCGTCACGCCGAGCGCCGCCGCGAGTGCCGCCTGCCACCAGTCGCCCTTTCCCATATCGCCGAGGAGCGCCGCGAGCGGCAGCATATCCGTCTGCGCGTTGAGCCCGCCCTCCTCATTGACCTTGCGGTCCATGTGGATCGCGAGGCTCGGGATCGTCACGAGCGGCCGGGCAAAATCCACAAGCTCTGCCCGGGGATGGAACGCGTCCGCCCCGCGCAGCACGACACGCCCCGCGAGTCCGAGCGGACGGTCGAGCCACGTACGCAGGATGAGGCCGCCGTACGGCTCGACATTGAGCACGCCGTAGCCAGCGTGCGTGAGCCCCGCCGCAGGTTTCAGCCGGAAGCAGGGGAAATCCGTATGCGCCGCCGCCATGCGCAGCGGCCCTGCGTCCCCCACCGTGAACGCGAGCAGCGTCGTCCCGTACACGGAGACGAAATACCGGCCGCCCGCCGCGAGCTGCCAGTCCTCCGCGAGCGAGAGCTCCGCAAAGCCAGCGCCGCGCAGCCGCGCAGCCGCGGCCACCACCGTATGCGCCGGCGACGGCGACTGCTGAATGAACGAAAGAAGCGCCTCGATCTCATGTGTCATATAGCCTCATCCTCCTGCAAAGGAACGGCTGAATGAATCAGCCTTCCGAAAATGTCAATCTCCACAGAATGGTTTACACCTCGTTTTTCTCCGAAGCGTACCACACGCCTGCGCAAGTCCAGGGCTCCCACGTCATCCGCGCGCCCTCACGCCGTGCTGCCCTCATCCGCGTCCGGCTCCTCCCAGAGCAGGCTCTTTTGCGCATCGTATGACGGCACGCGGATCTGCATCAGATCGAGCAGCGTATGGATCATCTCATCGCTCTGCCAGGCCCGTCCCGTCGCGCGGCGGATGCGGGCCGCCGCCGCGGGATGCTGCGCGCGAAACGTCTCCGACATCCAGAATACGCAGGGGATATCCCGCTGCCACGGGCTCGACTCATCGCCATGCCCCGCGAGCGAACGCACATCGTAGACCTCCTCCCCGTGATCCGAGAGGAAGATGACCACGGCATCCCGCCCCTCGAACCGCCGGATGACGGCATCGACGACGGCGTCGTCGTAGAGCACCGCATTATCGTACGACGCGCGCACCGCGCGTTCCTCTTCACTCGCTGCCACGCCGCGGCCGCGCTCATCCTCCTCTGTGAACTGCGCGTATGGCGCCGGATAGCGCCGCCCGAACTCCTCATGCGCGCCCATCAGGTGCAGCACGAGGAACTGCGGCACGCCCTCCTCCGGCTGCTCCGCGAGCACCCCATCGAGCAGCGGCAGCAGCTCCTCATCATAGCGCTCCGAGAGGTCGATCGAATGCGACAGATGACTCGTGAACTGCATCACATTGCAGCGTCCGCCCAGCGTGCGCCCGATGCTCCCGTAGAACCCCGACGCTTCCTGGTTCGACAGCCACGCCATCCGCACGCCCGCCTGCCGCAGGATATCGAACACGTTCCCATACTCATACCACATGCCGGGCGACGCGTTGTCGTAGAAACTGAAGAGCGTCCGCACCACAGCCAGCGTCCCCGCGTGCGGGCTCGTGACCGCGCGGAACACCGCGAGCTCGCCCCGTGCGTCGCGCGCCTCAAGGCGCGGCGTCGTCGGCAGTCCGTAGCCATAGAGCGACATGTGATGGCGGCTCGTCGACTCACCGAGGAGGAAGACCACATAGGGGATCTCCGGAGACGCAGCCGTGAGCGCCACCGGCTGGCTCGCGAGCGTATAGTCCACATATGCCGTCGAACCGATCTCCTCCTGCGCCTGTGAGACATTCGCCGCCAGACGGAAAAATGAGAGCGCACGCGGCACATCCGCCACGCGCTGCTCCGGGTCCTGCCACGCATGACAGACGCTCGCAGCAAAAAAGGCGAGCAGCGCCCCCGCCAGGCAGCGCGGCCAAAGGCGCGTGCGCCTGCGCGATCCGCCCGCGGCACACCTCCCGGCATGCGCCGCAGCCATCTGCTCCTGAAATCTGCGCGCCGCGACCGCCTGCCCGCCGCGCAGCGCCCCCGGCGAAGCAGCGGCCCGCACCGCTTCCTGCGGCAACGCATGCTGAAAGACGCGCAGCAACGCCCCCCGCCAGCGCGCCAAAACTACCGCCAATACCGCGCAGGCGAGGAACGGCGCCATCGCCCGCGCCTGGCTCGTGACATACTCCAGCGCCTCCGCCGGGTTCGTCGCGGCGACGACCTCCAGCAGTCCCGCGTCGAGCACGCTGTGATACTGCCGCAGCGTAAACGCATCCACCAGCGCGAGCAGCGCGCTCGCCGCCCCGACCAGACAGCGGCCGCCGCGCGGCAGAAAGCCGCAGACAAGCGTCACGAGCAGCGAAAGCCCCGCCACGCGCACGGCCTCCTCCGCGAGCAACCCTGCCCGCGGCAAGAACGCGAGCGACGCTCCCTCGAACATCTCCCGCTGAATCAGCGACGGCACATTCGTCAGACAGAGCACGAAAAGCAGCGCCCCAGACCAGCGCCACGAGCGCAGCAAACGCCCAGACACAGCCCGCCAGCCTCCCTGCCTCACGCGCGCGCCTCCCCTGCGGGCAGCCGCTTCTCCAGCACGGCGAGCAGTGCGCGGCAGCCGCGCAGCACATCCTCATATGTCGCATCGAAATTCCCCGTATACCAGGGATCCGCCACCTCGCGCTCCTCGCCCGCGAACGAAAGCAGCAGATGACACTTCCCCTGCGGATCGCCGCCCGTCAGCCGCAAGAGATCGCGCATATTCTCCTCATCCATCGCCGCGATCACATCATAGCGCTCATAATCCTCGCGCCGCACCAGCCGCGCCGCCCGCCGCTCGAAAGGAACCCCCTCCGCACGCAGCTTCCGCCGCGTCCCCGGATGCGTATCGCTCCCGATCTCATCCGTCCGGCAAGCCCGCGACGCCACCGCAACCTCCGCAGCAAGCCCCGCCCGCCGCACCAGCTCCCGCATCACAAACTCCGCCATCGGCGACCGGCAAATATTGCCGTGGCAAACAAAAAGTATCTTCTTCATCACAAATCTCCCTCCAGATATGCCGTGATACGCCGTGAAATGCCCGTCTGTGCCGACTTTGCTGAGAGTACATCAGAATTGTCAGAAAGTATAGAAGTGGCATAATAGGGCAAATCAGGGCATACTAAGTCCCTCATAAGTAGTAAAAACGTAGTAGGAATGGGGGGGTACTACTCCCGCAAGCCCCTGAAAATGTCGGCGGCAAATGAACATTTTCTTTATCATAGCATGGGAAATAGCGAATCACAATATCCTCACATCATTGACAAACCTACAGTAGTCTTTCCCAATATTTACACCTCCTGCTTGATTTGTATGTATTTTCTTAGTACAATGCGAGTAGTTGAGCCGACAGGCTCGATTTCATATTTTTTATTTTTGAGGAGATTGCTGTTTGAAGAACAACACCTTGGAGATTGTTGGCTAACCGGGAGGTTTGCGTCATACAGTCTCACACAAACCTCCCTGCATTGCGGTCAACAATCATCAGGAGGAAAAACAATGAGCAAAAATGACTACATTATCCGTTTGGAAAACAAAAATGAATACCGTGAAGTTGAAAACCTTGTACGGGAGGCGTTTTGGAATGTCTACCGTCCCGGATGCTTGGAGCATTTTGTCCTGAATCAGCTGAGAGATGATCCTGCCTTTGTACCGGAACTGGATTTCGTCATGGAAATGGATGGTCGCTTGATTGGCCAGAATATTTTTATGCGGGCAACCATCAAAACCGATGACGAACGGGATGTTCCTGTCATGGCGATGGGGCCGATTTGTATCATTCCCGAACTCCAAGGGAAGGGACTCGGCAAAGTCCTGTTGGACTTCTCGTTAGATAAGGCTACCGAATTGGGATGCGGCGCATTGTGCTTTGAGGGTAATATCAACTTTTATGGAAAGAGTGGCTTTTCTTACGCCAGCAAGTTTGGCATCCGCTATCATGGATTGCCGGAAGGTGCTGATGCGTCCTTTTTTCTGTGCAAAGAGTTGATTCCCGGTTACCTTGACGGAATTACTGGAGAGTACGCCACCCCTCAAGGATATTTTGTGGATGAAGCAGCAGCCGCCAAATACGACAAATCATTTCCCTACAAAGAGAAATTGGTGCTTCCCGGTCAGATTTTCTAAACATGTAAATCCTTAAAAGCGAGAGGGATATGTCCATGTGACATATCCCTCTCTTGCATTATCTGTCGTTATTGCTGTTAGTCGTTCCTCCGCTATGGCGCAGTATTCCGGCGATATTTCAAATCCGATAAAATCCCGTCTGGCAAGCCGAGCCATCTTCGCCACCATAGATCCGATTTCGTTCCAACATCATGTCATCCGCCCTTCCTGGAGCGGAGCAGTTGTTCCATCTTGTCCACTTGGGGCAGTCCCTCGAATGTGGTGGTGCAGTTTTGCTTGACGATTTCAAAAATCTCGTACCACAGCAGATTGGCTTACTTTTAGTATTGCATTTGTTTCACTTTTGCATTACAATACTTCCAAAGGAGGGATTGTCATGCCTAAGACAGCCAACATCAACCTTCGCATCGAGCCGGATATCAAAGCCCAAGCCGATGCCGTATTCTCCAGCCTTGGCATCTCGGTCACCGATGCTATCAATGTCTTTCTTCATGCATCCATCATGGAAGGCGGTTTTCCGTTTCAGCCCAAACAGCCACGATACAATCGTGAAACTGTGATGGCCATACAGGAAGCACAGGACATCATGGCCGGAAAAGTCAAGGCAAAACGCTACAGTTCCTTGAATGACATTTTAGCGGACATGGATGCGGAAGATGCCCATGCTTGACTTAGTAACCACCACACAGTTTAGAAAAGACTTAAAACGCATACGCAAGCGGGGTTATGATTTGTCGAAGCTGGACGATATCCTTCAGAAACTTCGTGCTGAAGAGCCTTTACCGGAAAAGAATCGTGACCATGATCTGACCGGAGATTATAAAGGCTTCCGCGAGTGTCATGTTGAACCAGACTGACTACTTGTTTATGCAGTAGACAAAGAAAAAATCATACTTACCGCCTCCCGCACGGGGACGCATTCCGATTTATTTTGACGGCTTATCATTAGCCGTCTTTTTTCTTCCGTCGATGAATTTTCTCGTGACAGCTGACACACAGACTCCGAAGATTTCTCTCGTCATTCGTCCCGCCATCGGCAAGGGGCTTCACATAATGCATCAGCGTTGCCATGCTTGCTCCCCCCAGCCCCAGGCACTCCTCACAGAGCGGATGCGCCGAGATATGTTTTCTGTCAAGCAGATTTCCCCATTTTCGTCGTCGGATGGCCAGGTGCGTCTTGCCGGTGCCGACAGGGCCGTAGAGGATGAGCACCTTCTGGTGACTGTTCTCCGGCTGGGTGGAGTAATAATGCTTCCCATCCAAGCAGATCTTCCCATAGCCGTCTGCCTTGAGCCATTCATAGCGGCAGACGGTGAATGCCTTCCTCGGCAGAGGGCGCAACGCAGCACGGTATTTCCGCAATCCGGTATCCACTATTGCTCAAATCTCTGATGAGCATGCGCGGGCCAGCGTGCTTTACCTCGTTGTCGAGGTACGCCGCATCCTGTGTGAACTTCTCGCCGAGCAGCCGCGCCAAGCGCAGCGAAGCTTCCCCGTCCTCCAGCACGCGCATGCGGCCAAAGACGATGACGCTGCGGAATGTCAGCGACCACTCCACGCCGTCCTCATGACGCCCCTCGCCCGTGATGCCATACGACACCTTGTCCGAGGCGCGGATCGCATCGAGCTTGTGCCCTGCCTTCGCGCAGTGGAAGTGTACCACATATCCGCCCCCAGTCCAATCCCATCCGAATTTCACGTGCAGAGCATGCTCCATATGCATTCCAGCAGGGTCAATGCCAGCACAATGTTGATGATCCGGTAATGACGGCTATAGAAGAATACCCCCAGACAAGACAGTTTTTTCCTGTCCTATCTAGGGGTATCATATCCGTTTCCTGCCTGCGGGCTCTGTATTTCTTGCTGGCGAGTGTGCGGACGTCCGTGATGTCCGCGCGAAGGAGATGTTCCCGGCGGGGTCGCGTACTGCTTCTCCAGGCCGCGGATCACCTTCAGCGTCTTGAACCCGTCGACTTTCGGCATCATGATATCGAGGCAGAGTAAGTCGTAGGGTTCCTGGCGCTCGATGGACTCGAGGTAGAGGTCGAGCGCCTCCATGCCGTCCACCGCAACGTCACAGGCACCATATTTCTCCATCGCTTTCTTCAGGAATGCCCGCGAAAGGCGGTCATCCTCCGCAATCAATATCTTCATTTCCGCTCCTCCCTCTCGGTCCAATCGCTGCCGGATAATTTCTTCTCGCAATACGCCATCAGGTCGTGGACATCGTCCTCCTGCACGGGGATCTGCGCGTTCCAGGTCTCGAGGATCGGGTCGCCCCGCAGCTTCGGATTGATGAAAATACCGTGGCGATCGAGCTCCATGCCGCCGTTCTCCGGCTTGGAGAATTTGAGGATGGCGTTAATGCGGCGCAGGAGTTCTCCGGCACTTGCCTGCATTTCCTGCAGGTATTCCCTCTGGCACTCCGTGAGCTCTGTCTGAAAAAGCAGCGTCAGCATCCCGTTGATCCCGTTGAGCGGCGTGCGAAGCTCGTGCCCCATGTTCACGAGGAAGCGATCTTTGACACACGAGGCTTCCACGGCTCTCTGGCGCGCGTCTTCCGCGTCCGCGCGGTCCTTTTCCGCGCGCATCTCGAGCTGACGGAGCTTCGAGATGTCGCGCAGGATGATGGAGCAGCCGGCCACGCCGCCGTTCATGTCGCCGACGGGCGAACAGATCGCGGAGAGGTAGACTTTCTCCTCGCCGCGGAAGATGCCGATGTTCCGCGCGAGCCCCGCGGCCCGCCTCGTGCGGATGACGCGCGGAATGGGACTGGGGTACGCCTCGCCGGTCTCCACGTTAACGAGCGGGCAGACCGCGGAGAACCGTGCGCTCTCCGCCTCGCCCGTGACGCCAAGGATCTTCTCCGCCGCGGGATTCATGAACTGGATCTCCTCTTCGCGGTCCGTCAGCAGAATCCCGTCGCCGATATTTTGCAGGAGCCCCTGCGCGACCGGCTCATCGAGCTCCCGCCTCTCTTCGTATCGCATCTGATCATCTCCCGTCTTGCTGCTCTGATGCCATCCCTAGCGCTCTGCGCCCGGCCCCCGGGCGCAGAGCGCGGCGATCGCCGCAGCGACCGCGGGGAGCGGCAGCTGCCGCTCGACAGCACCGGCCTCCCAGGCGGCGCGCGGCATCCCGTAGACAACGCTCGTCGCCTCGTCCTGTCCGAGCGTGCGCGCCGCCCTGCCGCATCGCGAGGAGGCCCTGGGCACCGTCGTCCCCCATCCCCGGCAGCAGGACGCCGAGGCTGCCCGTGGCGAGGCGCTGATCCGCCACAGACTGGAAGAGCACGTCGACGGACGGGCAGTGCCCATTGACGAGAGGTCCCTCCTGCACCGATAGGCAGATGTGGTCCCCGAGGCGCCGCACGCGCACATGCCGGTCTCCTGGCGCGATGTAGATATGGTCCGGCGCGAGGTACTCCCCTTCCCGCGCCGTATGCGCCGTCAGACGGCAGTCCCGGTCGATTCTCCGCGCGAAGAGCTCGGAGAATCCGGCGGGATGTGCTGCACGATGACGATGGGCGGCAGCGGCGGGACGAGCTGCGTGAGCACCGCCGCGAGCGCCTCTGTCCCGCCCGTCGACGCGCCCATGACGATCAAGCGGATGGAATGCGTCCTCCCGTTTCGCATGGTCTGTCCGCGCGCTCCTTTTCGCGGGCCTACCGTATACCGCGGCAGGGCGCCGCCCGGGGGCATCGGCGTCCCCGGGGAGCCCTGCACTCCCGCGCGCGCCGCCTGCGCGATGACCTCCTCGGAGAGGTCCGTCGCGAGCAGGGAGGTCTCCCAGCCCGCGCCGCGCAGGGAGAAATACTCCGTCAGGAGCATCGCGAGCGTATATGCCTCCTCTCCTGTCGAGCAAGCTGCGCACCACGTCCGCACGTCCTGCGTGCGCGCCGCTGCCTGCGCGATCCACGGCAGGACGACGTCGCGGAAATACCAGAAATGGTCCTCTTCGCGCAGGAAATACGTATGATGCGTCGTGATCGCCTCGGAGAGGAGTTTCCGCGCGCGACCCGTCGTATCCTTCCGGAGCCACGTGAGGAAGCCTGTCGCCGTGCGGCAGGACGCCGGGAGTCTCTCGTCCTCATGCTGGAACAGTTTGAACAGACGGGATTCCAGGAGCGCTTTCTTTTCGGGTGGCAGCTGTATGCCAAACGCCTGCTGTACGATCTGCGCGTACGCGGCGAAACATGCCTGGTCCATCCTGCCCGCCTCCTCACATCTCAGTACTTGCCGAAGCCTCCCGGGAGGTACGGTTCCTGCGGCGGACGGTGCTCGCCCGCCGTCTCTTTCGATGCAGGTGCTCCGGCCGGATCGGTCTCCGGACGGGCGGCCGGTTCTGCCCAGCGCTCAGGGCGTCCCGTCAGGCGGAATTTTCCTGCCGTATCTTTGAGACTTGCCGCCTGTGCCGAGAGCTCCTCGCTCGCGGAGGCCGCCTGCTCGGAGGTCGCCTAGTTGCTCTGGACGACCTGCGAGACCTGCAGCACGCCCTGGTTGATCTGCTCGAGTGCGAGCTTCTGCTCGTTCGATGCCTTCGCGATTCCCTCGACGAGGCTGGCGACGTTCTCGACGTGCGTCATGATGGCCTCGAGCTCCTTCGCTGTCTTCGACGCGATCGTCCGACCCTCGTTGACCTTCGCGATCAAGTCCTCGATCATGTCCGTCGTCTCCTTCGCGGCTTTCGCCGAGCGCGCCGCGAGATTCCGGACTTCCTCAGCGACGACCGCGAAGCCCTTGCCGTGCGATCCTGCCCGCGCCGCCTCGACCGCCGCATTCAGCGCGAGGATGTTCGTCTGGAACGCGATCTCATCGATGACCTTGATGATCTTCGAGATATTCACCGACGAGACGTTGATGGCCTCCATCGCGCGCAACATCTCCTTCATCTCCTTGTCCCCGTTCTGCGCCTGCACGCGCGCCTTGCCCGTGAGCTCGTTCGCTTGGTCCGCGTTCTCCGCGTTGCTCTTGGTCTGCGAGGCGATCTCGGCGATGGACGACGAGAGTTCCTCGACAGAGGACGCCTGCTCGGCCGCGCCCTGTGACAGCGAGACGCTCGCATCCGAGACGTTTTTCGCCCCAGCCGCGACCTGCCCAGCCGCCATGCGGATGGCCTGCATCGAGCGGTTGAGTTCGCCGCGCATCTTCTCGAAATTCGCAGCGAGATACGGTTCCTCCCGCAGGCGCAGGACGATTTCGACCGTCTCGACGGCAGCCAGCAAAAACAGGTAGCAACAGCCCTGTGCAAAATGTCAGCCAATCCGCTTCCCTACACGGAAGGCGGCTACGGAAAACCACTCGGCCATCATGCCGCAAACAATCTGACCGGCCTGCTCAAAGTGAAGCTCAGAAAAGCGGGGCTCCGCATCGTCTATCAACTGGAACGACGCGGCAAACAAATGATCGTCGTCATTATCGACATCCGTGATGACGAACGCATATACCGCCTGGTAGAAAAACGCTTGAAAGAACTTTGAATTTCCTCGACACGCATCGTGCCGGGGATTTTTCAACTCTATGAAAGGCTAAAACTACTTCGAAAAATCATCCAAGACTTTAGGAAGCACTGATTAATTCGGCACTCCGTCTTCACGCGTCTGTTCTGTCCTCTCGTCGTCGACAAATCCTCAGCGTAGCTCGCTACGCCTCCGGTTTGTCTCCTAGAGAGATACAGCACATCCGCGCAAATCCGGAGCACCTCATTTAATCAGCGCTTCCTTTATGTTCCAATGCTTTTCTCTCGATGATGTCTGGAAACTGCTCGAGCTTGCTGCGCTCCACAGTCATAACATACCGTCTCTCGCTGCGCTTTTTACGTCCTCGCTTCCCATCCGCACGTCTGAAATCAAATATGAGCTTCTTTTTCACCAGGGAACGATAGGCCGCGATCTCCTCATCTGTCGGCCCGTCATCGAAAAAGGTCATCATCTCCTCGATCAGAACAACGCCCTCTGTTTCTTTCTGCAACGGGACATACGGCTGGTCATGCATACAGGCAAGGATCTTCTTTTCCATTCCCGTGAGTTCCATTCATCCTATCTCCCTTCAAGATTCTAAGTTTCCTATTGCCATCATATTTCGACCACAGTGCCGAACAACTGCTCCGTCTGCCTCGGTCACTATTTTCACCAGAGCGGAAGCTCCTCCACATCCTGCTCTTTCACGAGAGGAACCGGCGAAAACTCCCTGCCGCCATCCAGCCATTCCTGCATTTCCTCTCTGGCAATCCGCAAGGGCATGCGGTCATGAACCGGGCGCACAAGCTCATCCGCTGGCTCGGTGATGATGGCAAAGCGATCATGCCGATAGATGCCCGCGAGGAACAATATCTTCTCCTGCGCTCCGCGAAAAGTGACTCGCTGCTTATGCGCGTCCCATTCGTAGAAATGCCGCACCGGAACAATACATCGCCTGCATGCGGCGAATTTCTCGTCAAACGTCTCGGAGCGGGCATTGATGATCAGCCCGCCCTTGCGCGGCAGCCCCCAGGTCATGAGGACGGCCAGTCTGTCACCGATCAGTATGGGCGCAGGATTCCCCGGCCGCACATCTCCCGCCGCAAATCTTTCTGCATGACGAAAATACGATTGCAGCCACTCCGCTGTGTATTCGTCAATGCCATATCGGCTGCACATGCCTGCCACCTCCTGAGGATTCCAGTATAGCGCAAAACGAGACGCAAGCGCAAAGCCATGTCTGCAGTTTTTTCTACAACGAAAAATTCGCCGTCAGCGGCCGAAGGAATTCAGCAGTGCGCTTAAGGAACCGCTGATTAAATGAGGTGCTCCGGATTTATGTGGATGCGCTATATCTCTCTAGGAGACAAACCGCAGGCGTAGCCGAAGCTACGCTGAGGATTTGTTGACGACGAGAGGACAGTGCAGACGCGTGAAGA
>CAKPXP010000012.1 GCA_934202005.1 uncultured Selenomonas sp.
TACGCCTGCGGTTTGTCTCCTAGAAAGATACAGCGCATCCACGTAAATCCGGAGCACCTCATTTAATCAGCGGTTCCTTCAGCGTGCGAGACGAGAGCCCCCGCCGCGGCGGCTCCCGTGCGCCCTGAGCGGCCACGAAGCCTCGCCGCCGCCCTGTGCTTACGCCTCTTGACATTTACCCCCACCTGGTATATAACAATGGCAGGAAATAAAGGAGGATGATTCTCATTATGGCAAATATCATCGTCGGCCTCATCGTGCTCGCCTGCCTCGCCGTAGCCGCGCGGCACATCTACAAGCTGTTCAAGGGCGAGACGAGCTGCTGCGGCGGCAGCACCGCGCCGAAAGTTCCCGCGAAAAAACTCACCGGCCCCATCGTCGGGGAGAAACTCGTCAAGATCGACGGCATGACCTGCGCGAACTGCAAGAACCGCGTCGAGCTGCTGCTCGACGGCATCGACGGCGCCGCCGCCAAGGTCAATCTGCACCGGGGCTGCGCGACGGTCAGGATGACGCGCGACGTCAGCGACGAGGAGATCCGCCGCGCGCTCGCGGGCAGCGGCTACGCGGTGCAGGCCATCGAGCAGGGCTGAGCGCACAGGTCACGCGCCACACGCGCCTGCCGTCATAGCGAAGTTTCCAGCATCTCCGCCGGTATACGTCCGCATAGAGAAAAGGCGTCGTCAGATAAGCCTCTCATCTGACGACGCCTTTTCTCTATGCTGTCACGGGACGCAACGCCAGCAACCAGGGCGCTGCATCTCAGGCATCTGCCGTATCCTGCTCTTCCTTTTTCTCCCGTGCCAGCGCGAGGATATCCGCCTGGAACTGCTTCCGGTCGCCCGCGATGCGCGCTGCGATCTCCTCGGCGCTGCCCGCCGCCGGCGCTTCTTTTTCCTCCGGCCCCTCGCCCGGCTGATAGACGACGAAGGGCTTCGGCTTCTTCTCCACGACCTCGTTCTGGATCCGTTTCCCGCCGCGAAAGATATGATGTCCCGTCGGGACAAACTCCTCACTCATCGCGCGGCACCTCCCCTCAGATATTCCTCTCGCAGCCTGCGGCTGCCTGCATCTTATAAAAAGACCGTGCGGGACGCATATACATCCGCGCACAGCCTCGCTGCGTGTCTCACGCCAAGAGATCGACATTCGCCCCGAGGTTCGGGTCGAGGCTCTCCTGCATCTCGTCGAGCAGCTGCCCAACGTTTTCTGAGGAGCTCTCCATCGCCATCTTGAGGACGGCGACGCCCATGTCCTGCGTCGCGCGCTGCTGACTCATGCCGACGGAGAGCGCCGCAATGCTCATCGTATCCATACCATTCCCTCCCTGGAATCTTCTTCGCTATTTCGTTGGTTCAATTATACCGCATTTCGCAGGCTTCGTGAAGGTCTGCGCGCGATTTCTTCCGCGGCGCGGGCACGCGGTTGCCGACGAGGATGCCCCCGAAGATCAGCGCGATGCCGAGCCACGCGAGCGGTGAGACCGCCTCGCCGAGCACGAAATGCGCGGAGAGCATGGCGATGACGAGCTCCGAGGTCGTGAGGATGCCGGCGAGCCCGAGGCCCGTATGCGGGATGCCGATGGCGAAGAGGAGCGGCGGCAGCGTCACGCCGAGCAGGCCGAGCGGCAGACCGTAGGGTAGCACCGCGAGAAAGGCGTCCGCGCTCGTGAGGAACGTCGGCGGCAGCGCCGTGAACACGACAGCCGCGCCGCCGCAGGCCATGACAGCCGCCTTGCACACGGGCGGCACCTCGCGCGTCACCGTGCCACTCACGAGCAGCACGATGGCATAGCTGAGCGCGGCGAGCAGGCCGAGCACGACGCCCCGCACATCCGCCGTGACGGGCGCGCCCGTGAGCACGCCGCTCGCGAGCAGCGATCCCGGCAGCAGCAGGACGAGCGCGGCGAGCTTCTGCCGCGCCGGCCACGCGCGGCGCAGGACCCCCTCGAGCACGAGCGCGATCACGATGTACTGGAAGAGCAGCACGACCGCGAGCGAGGCGGAGACCGACACGAGCGCGTGGTAGTAAAAGAGCGTCGTGCCGCCCGTCGGCACACCCGCCGCGAGCATCACGAGCACCTGCCGCGCCGTCAGCTGCCGCGGCCGCGCGCGCCACGCGGGGATCAGCAAAAGCAGCAACCCGAAGAAGAACTGTCCGCTCGACACGCCGCTCCTGTCGATACCCGCCGCGTAGGCCAGCTTGACGATGGTCGAAAGAATCCCATAACATGCCCCGCCGAGAAAAACGAGCAATGGATAACGATACCTTGACAAATGACTCCCTCCCTGATGCGCCAGCGCGGCGCAAACACAAAGCTACATGCACAAACGTCCGCTTTGTGGACATTGTGCGCCCGCCCTTACAGTAAATCCAGCCAATCGCGCTGCGCCTGCGGCTTGCGTTCCTGGGGATTTACATAATAAAACGCCACACAGCCCTCATGAGTGCTGTGTGGCGAAACGGTCTGAACGACTAGACAGAAAAATCCACATCCACGAAAGCGCCGGGAACGGCGCGGCGACGCGCAAGGCCTTGAAATCCTCAGCGCTTTTCGATCTCCAATCTCGTGGTTTTCTATGAAATTGCCTGTTTATCGTAACAGAGCAGCGCCCTCCTTGTCAAGGAAACAAGCCGCTCCCCTCACTCATCGAGCAGGAACGCCTCGAACACCCAGTTGCCGTACTTCATGCCGAGCGGCGTGAGGCGTACGCCCTGCGCGTCCTCCTCGAGAAAGCCGCGCGCGAGCATGCGCGCGATCGCGTCCGCGTAGACGCTCGCGAGCTCGCAGCCGAACCGCGCGGCGAACCGCGCGCGGTCGATGCCTCGCGCCGTGCGCAGCGCGAGGAACGCGAACTCCTCCATCGAGGTCGCGCGCGTCAGAGGCTCCTCCTCGCGGCGCGCGCGACCGCTCTCGCGCAGGGCCGCGAGATATTCCTCGATGCCGCGCGGGTTCTCGTAGCGCTGACCATCGAGATACGAGTGCGCCGCCGCGCCGACGCCGAGGTAGGGCACGTCCTGCCAATAGCCGAGATTGTGGCGGCTCTCGAAACCTGGCCGCGCGAAATTCGATATCTCATAGCGCGCGTAGCCAGCCACGGGGAGCGCCGTCGTCATGTAGTCGTACATGGCCTCGCTCTCCTCATCGGACGGCAGCGCGAGCCGCCCCGCCGCCTGCGCCCGCGCGAACGCCGTGCCCTCCTCGACCTGCAGGCCGTAGATGGAGATATGCTGCGGCGCGAGCGCGAGCGCCTGCTGCACGCTCATCTCGAGCCCCGCGAGCTTCTGCCCCGGCAGGCCGTACATGAGGTCGAGGCTGAGATTCCGGAAGCCCGCCGCGCGCGCCTGCCGCACCGCCGCGCGCGCCTGCGCCGCCGTATGGATGCGTCCGATGCGCCGGAGCAGCGCGTCGTCGAACGTCTGCACGCCGAGCGACAGCCGGTTCACCCCGCCCGCGCGCAGGAGCGAGAGGTACGCGGCGTCCACCGTGCCGGGATTGCACTCGCAGGTGAACTCGAGCGCGTCGGGGGCAGCAGCGAGGAACTCCCGCAGCCCGGCAAGCAGCCGCTCCATCAGCGCAGGCGGCAGCGCCGTCGGCGTGCCGCCGCCGAGGTAGACCGTGCGCGGCGGCCCCCATGCCGCGCGGAGCGGCGCGCCCTCGCGCGCGAGTTCTCCGAGCAGCGCCTCGACGTACACCGCCATGCGCCCCTCCTGGCCCGCGTACGATGGGAAGTCGCAGTAAAAGCATTTTTGCCGGCAGAACGGCAGATGGACGTAGAGCCCCCAGCGGCGCGCGCCATCCGCCGCTGCCTTTCCCGCGGCCATGTCCGCCTCAGTCAATCTTGAGGATCGCCATGAACGCCTCCTGCGGCACCTCGACGCTGCCGACGGCCTTCATGCGCTTCTTGCCTTCCTTTTGCTTCTCGAGCAGCTTGCGCTTGCGCGAGATATCGCCGCCGTAGCATTTCGCGAGGACGTCCTTGCGGCGGGCGCGCACGTTCTCGCGCGCGATGACCTTCGAGCCGATGACCGCCTGGATGGGGATCTCGAACATCTGCTGCGGGATGATCTCCTTGAGCTTCGCGGCGAGCTGGCGGCCGCGCGACGCGGCGCGGTCCTTGTGCACGATGGTCGAGAGCGCGTCGACGGGGTCGCCGTTGAGAAGGATATCGACCTTCACGAGCTTCGACTCCTTGTAGTCCGCGAGCTCGTAGTCGAGCGAGGCGTAGCCGCGCGTCGCGGATTTCAGCCGGTCGAAATAGTCGAAGATGATTTCGTTGAGCGGGATGTGGTAGGTGATCATGACGCGGTTCGTATCGAGATAGTCCATGCCCTTGAACTCGCCGCGCTTGTCCTGCGAGATCTCCATGACCGCGCCGACGTAGTCGCTCGGCACGATGACGGTCGCCTTGACGTACGGCTCCTCGATGTGCTCGATCTCCGTCGGCGGCGGGAGCTCGGAGGGGTTGCTGACCTTGAGCATCGTGCCGTCCGTCTTGTAGACGTGGTAGATGACGGTCGGCGCCGTCGTGATGAGCTTCAGATGATACTCGCGCTCGAGGCGCTCCTGCACGACATCCATGTGCAGGAGGCCGAGGAAGCCGCAGCGGAAGCCGAAGCCGAGCGCGACGGAGGTCTCCGGCTCGAAGACGAGCGCCGCGTCGTTGAGCTGGAGCTTCTCGAGCGCGTCCTTGAGGTTGTCGTAGTCCGAGCTCTCGACGGGATAGAGGCCGCAGTAGACCATCGGATTCACGCCGCGGTAGCCCGGCAGAGGCTCCGCCGCGCCCTTTTCCGCCGTCGTGATCGTGTCGCCGACGCGCACGTCGCGCACGTCCTTGAGCGAGCCCGCGACGAAGCCGACCTCGCCCGCGGCGAGCGTGCCGAGGTCGACGGGCTGCGGGCGGAAGCAGCCGACATCCGTGACCTCGAACACCTTGCCCGTCGCCATCATCTTGAGCCGCTGTCCCTTCTTGATGCGGCCCTCCTTCACGCGGATATGCGCGATGACACCCTTGTACGAGTCGAAATAGGAGTCGAAGATGAGTGCGCGCAGCGGCGCCGCCGCATCGCCCTCCGGCGCGGGGATGTCTGTGACGATGGCCTCGAGGATCTCGTCGATGCCCTGGCCCGTCTTGGCCGAGCACTCGATGGCGTTCGACGTATCGAGGCCGATGACATCCTCGATTTCCTTTTTCACGCGCTCGGGATCCGCGCTCGGCAGATCGATCTTGTTGATGACGGGGATGATCTCGAGGTCGTTCTCGAGCGCCATGTAGACGTTCGCGAGCGTCTGCGCCTCGACGCCCTGCGCCGCGTCGACGACGAGCAGCGCGCCCTCGCAGGCCGCGAGGCTGCGCGACACCTCGTAGGTGAAATCGACATGGCCCGGCGTGTCGATGAGGTTGAGCTCGTACTCCTCCCCGTCGCTGGCCTTGTAATGAAGCCGCACCGTCTGCGACTTGATCGTGATGCCGCGCTCGCGCTCGATGTCCATGCTGTCGAGCACCTGATCCTCCATCTCGCGCTTCGTGAGCGTGCCCGTGCGCTCGATGAGCCGGTCGGCGATCGTCGACTTGCCGTGGTCGATATGCGCGATGATCGAGAAATTGCGGATATTCTGGTTTGCCATATTTCCTCTCCTCAAAATCCTGCGGCTCCCCGCGGGATGCAGCTTGCTGTCTTCCGTGTCCGGCGGCGCAGCCGCCGTACCGCCGCGCCGCCCTGGAAAAATTTCTTCCATTATATCATCCCTGCCGCGCCCGTGGCAAGAAAGCCGCGGCCGTGCGTCCCCCGCCGCGCTCCCTGCGCCGCGCCCGCGAAAATCGCGCTCGGTGAGAAATAAAGGTTGCTTTTTCCCCGGCGGCATGCTATCATATTCTAGTATTGTACGAAAGATAAGGGGGTGAATTACTTGCCGAACATCAAAGCTTCGATCCTTAGTGTGAAATCCGACGCAAAGCGCCACGCAAAGAATGCTGCTGAGAAGTCCCGTGTCCGCACGGCTTCCCGCCGCGTCCTCGATGCCGTTGAGGCTGGAAACGCTGATGAAGCGAAATCCCTCCTTACGCTCGCTTGCAAGACGATCGACCAGGCGGCTGCGAACCACGTATACCACAAGAACTGCGCGGCCCGCAAGAAGTCCCGTCTGGCCCGCAAGGTCAACGCACTTGCCAAATAATCTTTGCGATAAGATACGGAAAGGGATGCCCCGGCATCCTTCACGCCTCCCTTCGGGGAGGCTTTTTTCGTGCGCGCACTCTGGCGCGACCGCGCTGCTGCGCTGTAAAATCTCCTCCCCATTCGCCGTGAAATCCGCTATAATAGACATATATCCTATTTATGCATCCATAGCCGGTCCCGCGTCGCGCGGCTGACAGCCAGGTATCCGGCCCGGCATCCGTCTTTGATTGGAGGTATTGCCATGATTTCTCCCCATGAGCAGCCGCTCACCGCGGAGCTGCAGGCGAAAATCGACCTCGTGCTCGAGTCGCACGACTACGACCCGACGCAGATCGTCGGCATCCTGCTCGAGGTGCAGGAGCTCGAGCCGCTGCACTACGTCCCGCAGCCCGTCGCCTACTATATCGCACAGAAGCTCTCGATGCGCGTGACGAACATCTACGACATCCTTTGCTTCTACGACCAGCTCTCCGACCAGCCGCGCGCCCGCTACCCCATCCAGGTCTGCGGCTCCATCGCCTGCCGTGTCAACGCGAGCGAGCAGCTCGCCGATACGCTGAAGCGCCTGCTCGGCATCGATTACGGCGAGACGACGTACGACGGCCGCTTCACGCTCGAGCGCATCACCTGCTTCGGCGCCTGCGACCGCGCGCCCGCCGTGCGCATCAACGGCCACGTCTACGACCATCTCGACTCGGAGGAGAAGATCCGCGCGCTCCTCGCGAGCCTCGACTAAGGAGGCACTTCCATGCAAGCATGCAAATTCCTCACGGCGAACTTCGGCCGCTACGACACCTCCTCCATCGGCTCCTACATGAACATCGGCGGCTTCACGGCGCTCCGCAAGGCCGTCACGATGGACGGCGAGGACATCGCCGCCCTCATCGCCGCAAGCAAGGTCAAGGGCCGCGGCGGCGCCGCCTACGACATGGGGCGCAAGTGGTCGCAGGCCCGCGCCGTCAAGGGCGAGAACAAGGTCATCATCTGCAACGCCGACGAGGGCGAGACGACGACATTCAAGGACCGCGAGCTCATCCGCCAGGATCCCTTCAACCTCATCGAGGCGATGATCATCGCGGGCTACGTCATGGGCGCGACGGACGGCTACATCTACATGCGCGCCGAGTACGCCTGCTTCCGCCCGCTGCTCCAGAACGCCATCCGCCAGGCGAAAAGCTACGGCTTCCTCGGCACGAACATCCTCGGCCGCGGCTTCGACTTCCGCCTGCATCTCTACTCCGGCGCGGGCGCCTACGTCTGCGGCGAGGGCACGGCGCTCATCCGCTCCATCGAGGGCAAGGCGGGCCGCCCGCGCATGAAACCGCCGTTCATCAAGGTCAGCGGCCTTTTCGCGCGCCCGACCTGCCTCAACAACGTCGAGAGCCTCTCCCTCGTGCCGCATCTCCTGCTCGACACGGAGAAACGCTACGCCTCGCTCGGCACTGAGGAGTCGCGCGGCACGAAGATGGTGAGCGTCGCGGGCAACGTCAACCACCCGGGCGCTTTTGAGATCCCCTTCGGCACGAAGCTCCGCGACATCATCGCGCTCGCGGGCGGCGTGCAGGGCGGCCGCCGCATCTCCCTCTTGCAGCTCGGCGGCGCCTCCGGCAAGGTGCAGGCGGGCACGGACGAGGTGCTCGATACGCCCTACACCTACGAGGATCTCGCCGCCATCGGCCTCACGGTCGGCTCCGGCGGCATCCTCGTCATCGACGAGCGCACGAGCGTCATCGACTTTTTGCGCATGAACCAGGAATTTTTCTCCGAGGAATGCTGCGGCCAGTGCACGCCCTGCCGCGAGGGCAACGTGCACATCGCGCTCTTCCTCGAAAAGCTCAAGGCGGGCACCATCACGGCGGAGGAGATCGGCCTCATGGGCGGCATCGCCGAGGTCATGAGCCGCTCGTCGCTCTGCGGGCTCGGCGAGACCGCGCAAAACAGCCTGCTCTCCGCCATGCACGTTTTCCCAGAAGTCTTCACCGCAGGAGGTGCGCATCATGAGTGAATCATCGGCCGAGCTCGTCCATCTGACCATCAACCACATCCCCGTCGCCGTGCCGAAGGGCACGAAGATCATGCAGGCGGCGGCGAAAATCCACATCGACATCCCGCACCTCTGCTACCATGAGGATCAGCGCATCAAGGCGCACTGCCGCCTCTGCTCCGTCGAGGTCACAGGGCGCCGCCGCCTCTACGCGGCCTGCTCGACCGAGTGCTGGGAGGGCATGGAGGTGCACACGGACACGCCGATCGTGCGCAATACCCAGATCGCCATCCTCCAGCTCATGCTCGCGAACCACAACCGCGACTGCCTGAGCTGCCCGCGCAACCAGAACTGCGACCTCCAGCATCTCGTGAGCCGGTTCAACATCCTGCGCTCCCCGCTGCCCTCCGTCGTCCGCGACACGCAGCGCATCGTCACGAACCCCGCCATCGTGCGCGACCCGAGCAAGTGCATCCGCTGCGGCCGCTGCATCCGCGCCTGCAAGGACGTGCAGGGCATCGCGGCGCTGACCTACGCGCACAGGAGCAGCGACATCGTCGTCACGACGGCCTACGACAAGCCCATGGAGGCGACGGACTGCGTGCTCTGCGGCCAGTGCACTCTCGTCTGCCCGACGGGCGCCATCGTCGAGCGCGACGCGACGCAGCGCGTGCTGCGCGCGCTCCAGGATAAATCGAAGCACGTCATCGTCCAGGTCGCGCCCGCCGTGCGCGTCGCGCTCGGCGACGCCTTCGGCCTCGGCGCGGGCGCAATCGCGACGGGCCAGATGGTCACGGCGCTCAAGCTCCTCGGCTTCGACAAGGTCTTCGACACGAATTTCGGCGCCGACCTCACGATCATGGAGGAGGGCTACGAGTTCCTCGACCGCCTGCAACACGGCGGCGTCCTGCCCATGCTCACCTCCTGCTGTCCGGCCTGGGTGACCTACATGGAAAAGGAGTACGGCAGCTCCCTCGCCCACCTCTCGAGCGCGAAATCCCCGATGGGCATGTTCGGCGCCGTCGCCAAGACCTACTACGCAGAAAAGGCGGACATCCCCGCCAAGGACATCGTGACCGTCGCCATCATGCCCTGCACGGCGAAAAAGGCCGAGGCTCAGCGCCCCGGCCTCGGCCGCGGCGGCCAGCCTGACATCGACTACGTCCTCACGACGCGCGAGCTCATCAAGCTCATCAAATACGTCGGCCTCACCTTCCGCGACCTGCCGGAGAGCCCGTTCGACAGCCCGCTCGGCGAGGCGACGGGCGCGGGCGCCATCTTCGGCGCGACGGGCGGCGTCATGGAGGCCGCGCTGCGCACCGTCGTCGAGAAGGCCACGGGCAAACCGCTCGACGCCATCGAGTTCACCGCTGTGCGCGGCCTGGAGGGCATCCGCGAGGCGAGCCTCGACATCGCGGGCCGCACCGTCCGCGTCGCCGTCTGCCATACGCTGAAGAACGCCGCGAAGCTCATGGTCGCCGTCAGGAGCGGCACGAGTCCCTACGACTTCATCGAGGTCATGGCCTGCCCCGGCGGCTGCGCGGGCGGCGGCGGCCAGCCCATCGGCACCACGCGCGCCGTCACCGCGCGGCGCATCGCCTCCCTCTACGAGATCGACCGCAGCCTGCCGCACAGGAAGTCGCACGAGAACCCCGAGATCCAGAAGCTCTACGCGGACGCCCTCGACGCCCCGCTGAGTCCCAGGGCGCACGACCTCCTGCACACGACCTACCAGGCAGTCCCGCCCGCCTATACCTTCTGAGCCATAGCGGAGCGCCTGCCATCCGGCGTCCGGTATGCCTCCCGCACGCAGCAGCCGCGCAGGAAGCAACAGCACGCGCAGCGACCGCACACGGAAACGCGGCATCATGCAACAATACCTCCATGCAAAGCAGCCCCTCGGCCGCGGCATCTCTGCCGCAGCCGAGGGGCTGCTTCTCTATGTGGTTTCTTTTTCCGCGCGCCAGATGCGCTTTCCCGCAGCTCTTGTTCCGGAACCACTGATCACGCTTTCTTGAGCGTCTCCTTCTCGAGGCAGTAGCTGTTGTGCTTCGTGACCTTCGCGCAGTAGCCCGGCAGCACGACGATGGTCGTCGTCGGCTCCTCGATGATGGCGGGGCCGTGGACGATGTCGCCGTAGATGAGCCTGTTGCCCGGGAAGACCGGCGTCATCTTGAGATCGTCGTACTCCTTGAAATAAATCTTACGGAACGAGGAGCTCTTGCCCTCCTCGTAGGCGAGGTCGCGGTTCGTCGGCAGTTTCGCCTCGGGGAGCTTCGCCTCGCGCTCATGCTTGCCGATGGCCTTGACGCGCCACGAGACGCACTCGATGAACGTATCATCCTTGATGGAGAACGTGCGCTCGTGCTCTTTGTGGAACGCCTGCTCCATCGCCTTGACGCCCGCGGGCGTGATCTCGAAGTCCTCGTTGAGATCCGCTGTGATGTTCACCGGCAGCTCGTAGACCTGGAACGGATAGTGCGCCTCCATGTAGAGCTCGATGCGCTGGTATTCCTTCTCGATGTGATTGCGCGCGAAGAACTGCATCGCCTCGTCGCGCAGCGCCTTGAGGAGCGTGTTGACGCCCTTGTAGTCGAAATCCGCCGTCGTCGTGTAGTGGCTGCCGCTGTACTCCGAGACGATGTCGGAGAAGAGCCCGCCCGCCGCCGACAGGCCGCCCGCCGTGCGCGGGATCAGGAGGCGCTGCATCTCGAGCCCCTCGGCGAGCGCGATGGCGTGCAGACCGCAGGCGCCGCCGCCCGCCACCATCGCGTAGGCGCGCGGATCGATGCCCTGCCAGATGGTGATGTCCTTGATGGCCGTGATCATGTTGACGTTGACCGTCGCCCAGATGGAGTACGCGGCCTCCATGACCGTGATGCCGAGCGGCTCCGCGACGTGCTTCTTGATGGCTTCCCGCGCGAGCTCCGGATAGAGCTTCATGCGCCCGTCGTTGAAAAAGTCCGGGTTCAGATAGCCGAGCACGCAGTTCGCGTCCGTCACCGTCGGCAGCGTGCCGCCGCGGTTGTAGCAGGCAGGCCCCGGCACCGAGCCGGCGCTCCGGGGGCCGACGCGGATCATGCCGCCGTTGTCGACCCAGGCGATCGAGCCGCCGCCCGCGCCGATGCTGTGGACGTTGACGCGCGAGATGCCCGGGATCTCATCGCCGATGATGGCCTCCTTCGAGACGGAGATCTCGCCGTCGATGACGCAGCTCACGTCGAACGTCGTGCCGCCCATGTCGAGCACGACGGCATTCTTCTCATCGAGGTCGTCCATCGCGTACTTGCGCCCCGCGATCGGCGCCATCGACGGGCCGGAGTCGACGGAGTAGAGCGGCCGGTTCACGATCTCGTTCGTGCTCATGACGCCGCCCGCCGCGTTGAGCATGCCGACCTTGCCGATGAAGCCCGCATCGTTGAGGCGGCTGTTGAGGTCGTTCGCGTAGCTCGAGATGAGCTTCCGCAGCGACGCGTCCATCGCCGCCGACACCCAGCGGCGGTACTCGCGGTTGCTCGGATTGACCTCCGAGCTCAGTACGACCGTGACCTCCGGCCAGACCTCGTGGATGATCTCTCGCGCCCGCCGCTCATGCGCGGGATTCACCGTCGACCAGAGGAAGCAGACCGCGATGGCCTCGACATTGTACCCTTTGAGCACGCGCGTCTGCTCGCGCACCGCCTCCTCGTCGAGCGGCGTATCGACGCCGCCCTCGGAGTTGATGCGCTCCTTGACCGGCAGCGTCAGATAGCGCGGCACAAAAGGCTCCGGATAGTCGAGGAACATATCGAACGGATTCTTGTTCGGCCCCTCGCGGAACAGGAACACATCGCGGAAGCCCTCCGTGCAGAGGATGCCGACCTTGCCGCACTTCTTCTCGACGACGGCGTTCGTCGCGATTGTCGAACCGTGCGTGAAGATGCCCGCGTTCACGACGCTGATGTCCTTGAGGAAATCGTCGAACGGCTCCTCATAGTGCTCGGCCGCTACCTTGAGTGCGCCGAGGATGCCCTCCGTCCAGTCGTGCGGCGTCGTCGGGGACTTGAACACATTGACGCTGCCATTTTCATCTACCACAGCGGCATCCGTGAACGTGCCGCCGACATCAACACATGCATATTTCGACATGGTCATACCCTCCCATCAACGCGCAGCCTTCATCGCGGCGCGCAGCTTCTCGCTCGCCTCGACATCCGGCACGAACTTCTCCTTGGAATCATCGACGATGACGCCGTAGACCTCCTTCGCGAATTCCTTCGTGATCCAGCCCTCGCGCACGCGGTGGCACACGAGCTCCATATCGCGCTCGAGCGGATCGCCGTAGCCGCCGCCCGACGAGCTCTCCGAGACGATGGCCTCATCCTTCGAGATGGCCGGCTCCGCAAAGGGCGGCAGCTCCTCACGCGAGCCCTCGCCCTCGGCGAGCTTATACCTCCAAGCCGCGGACTTGTGGCCGTCGCGGCCGCCCGCCGCGCCTTTCGGCGGATTGTCGATGCCGTCGCAGCTGTACGCGCAGGTCACAGGGTTCTTGCGCGCCGTCATCACGAACTTGCACGACGGCGCCGAGTCGTATTTGCCCGCGCCGACGGAGTCCGGCAGCACCTCCTCCGAGATCACCTTGAACGGATACTGCTGCTCGAGCACCTCCGTCGAGTTCCAGTTCATCGCGCCGCCCGTCACGGGGTACTGGTACGTCACCCAGCCGTCGTAGCCGTTGACCGCGGGGCCGCCCGTCATGCCGCAGAAGATCTGGTTGACGTACGGCGCGTTCCCCTTGCGCCAATCCTTGCCGGAGACGACCGCGACCGCCGGACACTGCGTCGCGCCGCCCTCCGCCATGCCTTTCTTGTCCGTGATCTCGTTCATGAGCGCCTGCACGCCGGAGATCACGCGGTCGGCGAGATTCGTCGTCGCCATCGAGGACGAGTACGGCGCCTTCGCCTTGCCGATGACGCAGCCCTCGCGCATCTTCACCTTGATCTGGCTCATCGCCCCGTCGTTGCAGGGGATGTCGCAGGGCATGCGGTTCAGCACGCCCGTCACCGCGCTCGCGAGCGTCGTCGCCTCGCACATGTTGAGGCCGCAGGGCAGCGAGTCCGCGTTTTTCGTGAAATCAAACGCGATCGTCCCATCCTCGGGATGCGTATCGCACTCGATGTGGATCGTGATCTCCGGTACGACGCCCTCGATGGCATCCGCCTTGATGTCGTACTCGTAATGGCCCTTCGGCAGCTGCTTGAGCTCCTCGCGCATGCGCTTCGCGCCGTACGCCTGATACGCCTCGCAGAACTCCTTGATCTTCTCGTTGCCGTACTCCGCGCAGAGCGCCGCGAGACGCTTCTCGCCGACGCGCGACGAGCCGACGCAGGCGAGATAGTCGCCGTACCACATCTCCGGCACGCGGTTGTGCATCTGCGCGATCTTGATGATGTCCGCGACATCCTTGTAATCGCGCTGGATCTTGATGCACGGCCAGTCGATCGCGCCCTCCTCGAACATGTCGCGCGCCGTCGGCGCGTATGTGCTCGGAATGGCGTTGCCGATATCCGCCTGATGCCCCTTCGTGACTGCGAAGAACATCAGCTCCCCCTCGTTGAACACCGGCGCGATGTACGTGTAGTCCGCATGGTGCGTATTGCCATGATACGGCGAATTGTTGAGGAAGAGATCGCCCTGCTGGATGCCGTCCGGATGCGAGAAGCACGGGCTCACCGTGAGACCCATGTTCGCGCAGTGCACCGGGATGCTCTCCGCGAGCGCGATGACCTTGCCGTTGCGGTCGCAGATCGCCGTCGACAGATCGTGACAGACGCTCATCAGCTGGGAACGCGCCGTGCGCATCAGCGTATTCGTCATCTCGAGGCCGATGCTGTACAGACGGCTCGAGAGCACCGACATCAGATACGGTTCCATTGTCTTGCTCATAGCAGATACCTCCTTGCGAAACCAATCGCCGCAGCCGCGCAACGCAGCCTCGCGGCTCGCCGCGGCCGCAGCCTGCTGAAATGCTTCATCACCTTCGTGCCTATCCATCGCCCATAGAGGAACCTCCGTACAATAGAAAAAGACAACGACATCTTGCAGAAGACGTCGTTGTCTTTTCTTTCGCGTTTGTTCATCTATGTTGAACATAATATAACATAGATTTTCCTCCCTGTCAATGCGTCGAAGGGAAATCGTTCATTTATAATGAATACACAGCACCCTCTCCCGGCAGCCCCGGCATCACTTCCGCGCGATCGTCTGGATCAGCAGCTGGATGCTGTCATTGAGCGCGCCGAGCCGCGACTCGATGCGCACGAGCAAGAACGCCGTCACCGCCATGGGGAACCCGACATTGCCGACGGCAGCAAAAAATTCCTGCATGTCTCTCACCTCCTCGGTATGAGACATGCAGGAACGAAGCGCGGACACAACCAAACAGACCGCTCTTATCTCTATACTGCTGACAAACTACCCCAGCGTATGCGTGAGCCGCTCGGCGAGGAGGGTGTAGCGGCGCTTGGTGCGGTCGTTTTCGACGGCGGTCTGGAGGGCGGCTTTGGAGCCGAGGAGGATGACGAGGGTCTTCGCGCGGGTGACGGCGGTGTAGAGGAGGTTCCTTTGGAGCATGACGTGATGGCCGGGCACGAGGGGCAGGAGGATGACGGGGTATTCGCTGCCCTGGCTCTTGTGGACGCTCATGGCGTAGGCGAGGGTGAGCTCGCCGATCTCCGCGCGCTCGTAGTCGACGGTCGTCTCAGCGAAACGGACGGTGAGGTGGTCGGACTCGAGCTCGCGGATGTAACCGATGTCGCCGTTGAAAACATGCTTCTGGTAGTTGTTCTTCGTCTGCATGACTTTGTCGCCGAGACGGAAGGTCACGACGCTGTTCGTGTACTCGGACTTCGCGGGGCTCGGCGGGTTGAGGGCGGCCTGGAGGCGGCGGTTGAGGCTGTCGACACCGCAGTCCTGGCGGTGCATGGGCGAGAGCACCTGGATGTCAGAGAGCGGCGAGTAGCCCTCGGCGGGGAGCTCACGCGCGCAGAGGTCGACGATGCGGTCGGCGGTCGCCGCGGCGTCAGGCAGCTCGTAGAACCGGAAATCACCGGCAGCGGAGCACTCCGGCAGCCGTCCCTGGTTGATGGCGTGCGCGTTGAGGACGATGCGGCTCGCCTCGTCCTGGCGGAACACCTCGGTGAGGCGGACGCTCGGGATGACGCCTGAGCGCAGGATGTCCTTGAGCACGGCCCCCGGGCCGACGGCGGGGAGCTGGTCGACGTCGCCGACGAGGATGATGTGGCAGCCCGCGGGGACGGCGTCGAGGAAATGGCGCATGAGCACGATGTCCATCATCGAGACTTCGTCGAGGATGATGACGTCCGCCTCGAGCTGCTCGTCCTCGTCCTTCGCGAACATCGCCTGCGCGCCGCCCTGCGCTTCGAGCATGCGGTGGACGGTGACGGCCTTGCGCCCCGTCGCCTCGGCGAGCCGCTTCGCCGCGCGCCCGGTCGGCGCGCCGAGCAGGATGGTGAGCCCCTGCCGCTCGAGGAGCTCGATCATGCCGCGCACGACGGTCGTCTTGCCCGTGCCGGGGCCGCCCGTGAGGACGAAGATGCCGCTCGTGAGCGCGCCCTCGATGGCGGCGCGCTGACCCGCGGCGAGGCGCAGTCCCGCGCGCGCCTCCCAGTCCGCGACGAGCGTGGCGGGCGCTTTGACGGTCAGCTGCTCCGCGCGGCCCGCGAGGTACTGGAGACGCTCCGCCGTGCGGCGCTCCGCGTCGTAGAGCGCGGGCGGATAGACGAGCGTCTCGCCGCCGACATGCTCGACGGCAAGCTTATCCGCCGCGATACCGCGACGCAGCGCGTCGCGCACGGCGTCGCGCCCGACGCCGAGCAGCGCGGCCGCGCGCTCGACGAGCGGCCCCTCGGGGATGCAACAGTGCCCGGAGAGCGCGATCTGCGTGAGCGCGTAGTCGATGCCCGCCGCAACGCGCGCGGCGTCATCACGCTCGATGCCGATGCTGCGCGCGATGGCGTCCGCCGTCTGGAAGCCGATGCCCTCGACCTCGGCGGCGAGGCGGTAGGGATGCTGCTCGAGCACGTCGAGGGCAAAGGAGCCGTAGCGCTTGAAGATGCGCGCGGCAAACGTGCCCGAGAGCCCATGCCCCTCGAGCCAGATCATGAGATCCCGGAGCTCCGACTGCGCCTGATAGGAGGCCGCGACCTTCTCCGCCGTCGCCTTGCCGACGCCGGGGACCTCCGCGAGGCGCGCCGGCTGCTGCTCGATGATATCGATCGTCTCCTCGCCGAACCGCTGCACGATGCGCCGCGCGAGCGCGGGGCCGAGACCGTCGATGACGCCGGAGGCGAGGAACCGCTCGATGCCGTCGACGCTCGTCGGCGCGCTGACGACGAGATGCTCCGCGCGGAACTGCCGCCCGAACTTCGGATGCACGACCCAGCGCCCCTTGAGCGAGACCTGCTGCCCCACGAGCGGCGCCTCGCTCTGCACCGTCACGTTCACGCGCCCGCTCTCATGGTCGGGCCGCAGGCGGAAGACGGCGAAGCCGCCCGATGGCGCCGCGAAAATCACGCTGTCGACGACGCCTGCGAGCGTCTCCTCCGTATCGAATCCCGCGAGTGTCTGCTGCTCCAACTGCTCTCCTCCTTTTCCTCCTGATCTACTCCCCGGCCGTTTCCTTGCTGGAGAGCGCCCGCCTCGGCAAAGCGCCGGAATCCCCGCGCCTCACGCCCGGCCCTATGGCTGCTCTGCCCCTCAGCGCGCGTCAGGAGAAGCTATTTTCTCCATCACATCTCGCACCTCACGCCTCCGTGAGCCGCTCCCATTTCTCATAGCGCTGCTCGATCTCCTTTTCCTTCGCGGCATAGGCCTCGGCGACCTCGCGGCTCTTCTCCGGGTCGGCCTGCAGCGCGGGGTCGTTCATCTCGATCTCGAGCCCCTTGAGCTCGGCCTCCGCCATCGCGATCTCCGCCTCGGCGCGGTCGATGAGCTCCTGGCGCTTCGCCGCGCTCATGCTCTGGATGCTGCCGCGCAGCGCCTCATCGCGGCGGCGCGCGGCGTTCTCGGCCTGATCGCTGGCTGCTGCGCCGTCCGCCGCGTGCGCCTTTTTCGCGCGCGCCTTTTCCTTTTTCTCCCGCGCCTTCTCGCGGGCACGCGCCGCCTGTTCCGCCGCCTCGCGCTCCTCGGCGGCCTCCTTTTCCTCGGCCTCCGCCTTGCTGCGGTAGTAGCTGTAATTGCCGAGATACTCCTTGATATGCCCGTCCTCGAGCACGAGCGTGCAGTTCGCGACCTTGTCGAGGAAGTAGCGGTCATGCGAGACGGCGAGGAACGTGCCGGGGAACGCCATGAGCGCCTCCTCGATGGCCTCCTTCGCGGGGATGTCGAGATGGTTCGTCGGCTCGTCGAGCACGAGGAAATTCGCGCCCGTGAGCATGAGCTTGAGGAACGCGACGCGCGACTGCTCGCCGCCGGAAAGATCGCCGATGCGGCGCAGCACGTCGTCGCCGTGGAAGAGGAACGCGCCGAGATACTTGCGCGCCTGCTCCTCCTCGATGCCGAACTCGTAGAGCAGCTCGTCGAGGATTGTGCGTTCCATGTGCAGTCCCTCATGCTGCTGCGAGAAATAACCGAGCTTCACGCGGCTGCCGAGCTTCACGCGGCCCGTCGGCGACGTGAGCTCGCCGACGAGCACGCGCAGCAACGTCGTCTTGCCCGCGCCGTTCGGCCCGACGAGCGCCACGCCGTCGCCGCGGCGAATGAGCAGGTCGACGTGGGAGAAGATCTCGTGCTCGCCATATTTCCACGAGACATCCTCGAGCTCCGCCACGCGCTCCGCGCACTCCGGCGGCTTGTGGAACGCGAAATAGCTGAAGCTCGCGTCCTCCGGCGGCAGTACGATGCGCTCGAGCCGGTCGAGCTGGCTCTGGCGGCCGCGTGCCTGCTTGCTCTTGATGCCCGCCTTGTAGCGGCGGATATACTCCTCCGTCTTCTTGATATGCGCCTGCTGCTTCTCATAGGCGGACGCGAGCGCCGCGCGACGGTCATTCTTCACGCGCTGGAAGTATGTATAGTTCCCCTCGTAGTCCGTGACCGTCTTGTGGTCGAGCTCGAGGATGCGCGTCGCGACGCGGTCGAGGAAATAGCGGTCATGGCTGATGAGCAACACGCCGCCCCGGTACTCGCGCAGGAACGACTCAAGCCACTCCGTCATGCCGATGTCGAGATGGTTCGTCGGCTCGTCGAGAAAGAGGAAATCCGGCTCGCGCATGAGCGCCTTCGCGAGACAGATGCGCGTCTTCTGTCCGCCGGAGAAATGCTCGACGTTCTTCGCGAAATCCGCCTCGGTAAAGCCGAGGCCGAACGCGACGCGGCGCAGGCGGCTCTCGTAGTCGTAGCCGCCGAGGCTCTCGAAGCGGTTGAGCGTGCGGCTGTACGCCGCGAGCGTCTCCTCGTCCTGCGCGCGCTTCAGCTCCTGCTCGAGCGCCGCCTTTTTCGCGCCGAGCGCGATGATATCGTCAAAGGCCGAGCGGAACTCCTCGTAGAGCGTGCCGCCGTGGAACGCCGCCGTCTGCTCGACGTAGCCGATCGTGTCGTTCGTCTCCCAGCGGATCTCGCCCGCGTCGTACTCCTCCTGCCCCATGAGGCAGCGCATGAGCGTCGACTTGCCCGCGCCGTTCGCGCCGACGAAGCCGACCTTGTCACCGCGCGTGACCTCGAAGCTCACATCGCGAAAGAGCTCGTCGATGCCGAATGATTTTGCCAGTCCTGTTACTTTCAATGTTCCCAAAGCATGCTCTCCTCTAAAGGTTGGCCGCATCTCGCGGCCATGCCTCGAAAAAGGGGCAGGCAGGACTCTGCGTCCGCTGCCCGCCCCACATATGATTTATCTCTTCTTGTAATCGCGCCCTATATTCACAACGGCCTGGTTCGAGCTGCCGCCGTCCATGATGATGCAGGGGAACGGCATGCCGTAGAACACATCCGTATTGCGCGACGACGTCGTGATGCTCGTCTTCTCCCTCGCGTCCGTGCGTCCCGTCTCGACACTCGAGATGCGGAAGCCCTTGCGCTTGAGGATGTCCGCGACCTGCGCGCCCGCGCCGTTGATGCCGCTCGAGTTGATGACCATGACGGTGATCTCCGACGGCTTCATCGGCTCGTCCTTGTTCTCATCATCCGAGTCCGCCTCATCCGCTTTCCTTTGCTCGCTGCCCGAGATGGTGAGCCCCTTCGGCAGCGCCGCCTTGTACGCCGCGGCCGCCGCCTCCGCCGCCGCGCGCAGCTCCGGCGTGAACTCGATGCCGATCTCATCGGCAAGCATCTGCCGCGTCGCGACGATATCGGGGATCCAGTAGCTGATGTCCTGATAGTACGCAGGCTCGCCCGGCACCATGTCGGCACTGAGCCCCGCGTCATGGATGTCCTTGAGCCGCTGCGCGAAATCGAGCATCTCCGTGAGGCTCATATCCGTCTTGACAGCGGAGCTCACCTCCTCGATGAGCTTCGGCAGGCGCGGCAGGATCTCCGGCGAGATGACCTTCGCGAGCACGGCCTTCATGAACTTCTGCTGACGGCCGATGCGGCCGATATCGCCCTCGCCGTCGCGGTAGCGCACATACTGGATGGCCTTCTTGCCGTCCATATGCTGCTCGCCCGGATAGAGATCGATGACGAGGCCGCCGTTGTCGTCCCAGGGATCCTCGTAGTGCATGCGCTTCTCCACGTTGATATCAACGCCGCCGATGGCGTCGATGATGCGCTCGAACGCACTCGTATTGATGATGAGATAATGATCCATCGGCACGCCGAGGAGGTTCTCCACCGTCGACATACTCAGCGCGTGCCCGCCGAACGCATACGCGTGATTCGCCTTGTCATAGCCGTGTCCGTCGATGGCGAGCCGCGTATCGCGCGGCACGGAGAGCAATGCGCCCTTGCCGCTCTCCGTATCGAGCGTCGCCACCATGAGCGTATCGCTGCGGCCCACGTCGTCCGCGCGCTCGTCGACGCCGAGGATCATGACATGGACCGTATGCTCCCCCGCCATCAGCCCCGGCGCACCGCCGCGCGCGCCCCGCTCGTGCAGACCGCCGAAGCCCCAGACAAGACCGATGCCCACGAATAAAAGCAGAAAAAACGCCAGCCACTTGACTCTGCGAAAACTGCGCTTCTGCCGGCGCGTTCGTCTCATTTCGACACTCCTCCAAAATTTTATACTCAACTTCCTAAGTATAGCATGAAAACAAGTTGAGCGCTAGGAAAAACAGTCACCAGGGAAGGCTCATCACCGCATACCCCCGCCGCCAATAGAAAAGTCGGCCAGGCACTAGAAAAGCCTGGCCGACTATGATAGACTGAAAAAAGCGAATCACCAACAAAGGTGGCCATAGGTAGTCGAGCCGATGCTCCGATGTAAATCCTAAGGGAACCGCTGATTCAATGAGGTGCCCCGGATTTGCGCGGATGCGTTGTATCTCTCTAGGAGACAAACCGGAGGCGTAGCGGGCTACGCTGAGGATTTGTCGACGACGAGAGGACAATGCAGACGCGTGAAGACGGGGTGCCGAATGAATCAGTGGTTCCCTAGAAGGGCGTGATGCTTTCGGCATCACGAAGATACATGAAAACCAACGTGTTCGCCTTGGCCTTGATCCTCATCATCGCCATCGCCGCGCACTATGGCATCATCGACGAGGACTTCGTCCTCGCCATGATGCAGGCAGTCTTCTGCCGTAGGTAATCCCTTTCGGCGGCATCCCCGCAGCAAGCTCAACGCACAAACGTCCACTTTGTGGACATTGTGCGCCCGCCCTTACAGTAAATCCAGCCAATCACGCTACGCCTACGGCTTGCGTTCTTGGGGATTTACGTAGCAAGCATGAAAAAAGAAGCTATCCTGCAAAATAGCTTCTCTTTCATAGGGATGTCGGTGGCCATCAGTGTACCAGCACTGTTTGTATGGCCGAAAATAACAATTTTCGCAATACATCGGAGCGGTCACCTCTTGGTGGTTCGCTCTTTTGTATCTCTAGACTACCACGATTGCCTCAAAACGTCAATGCCCATGCACTGGCCCTACGCATGTTTCGTAGATGCGCCGCGTTGCGGCGGGGCGCAGGAGGCTGATGTCCTCTGTCCGTGCGAGCGCGCCGAGCAGCGCCTCGACGAAATCCTTCATCTGCGGCGTCATCGCGATGCCGTTTTTCTTTTTCCGCTGCCACCAGGCGTACTCGCTCGCGAATGTGAACGTGGAGCGGCCGTAGGCGCGTCCCGCCGCGAGGAAGTCGCAGATCATCTCCACCGCGTAGCGGTACGGCATATTCACGGGATGCGCCCCGTGATCGAAATCGTCCTGCCACGCCTCGTAATGATGCAGATTGCGCCCGTGATGGTGGATCCACGCGTAGGAAAAACCATCGTTGCGCTTCTTGCAGAGCCAGATGGGCGAGCAGATGCCGTTGTAGTACCGCACGCTCTCGACGAACTCCATGCGCGAGAACTTCGACCAGTCGTGCATGAAGCCCTGCCACGGGATCCCCGCGATGCAGGCGAAACGGAACACCCAGTATTTATGGCGCAAAATCATCCAGGTATGGCCGCAGAGACGCGCGAAAAACGACATGCTCTGATTCCGTGCCCAGGCCTCCTGCTCCCGGATCTCGAGCGGATGCACCATCACTGCCACCCCTGGAGCGTCCAGTAGTCCTCGACGCCCTTGACGACCGGATAGAAAATCTCCTCCGCGTTCTCGATCCGCGTGAGCCGATAGCGACCATCCTCCGCGGGCTCGAGACGCAGGCGCAGCGTGAGCTGCGGCACGAGCCTGCCGTAGTCGCTCTCATCGCCCCTGACCGTCACCTGCGCGACGGCCGCGCCCTCCGCGCGCCGCACGCTGTCGACACGCGCCGTATAGTGATCGGCGAACTTCCCGCACTCCGTCGCGAGCCAATGCGCCTCGCCGTCCGTGCGGCTCACCGGCGTCAGATCCGGCTGCAGATAGAAGTCCAGCACACGCCGCAGGAGCGCGAGATCCTCCGCGCGCCGCGCGGCGATATACGACTGCATGAACGCCGTATCGTGACGGAAAAACCAGTCATTCGGATAGAGCGCCGCGAGCTTCTCGATATCGCGTGCGAGGATCGCCGTCCCCTCGTCGTAGCTCGCGGGCAGCAGCTCATCGACCGCCGCATAGCGCGCAAGCTCCGCCCCATCGCGCCCCTCGATCGCCTGCGCGATCCTGCCGAGCGCATACTCAGGCGTCTCCCGCGCCGACTGCGCATAACTGAGCCCGCCGAAAAGCAGCACGAGCAGCCCCAGCACCATGCCGAGCACCAGGCGGCCGGGCCGCCATCGCCGCACATCAGATTTCATGACAACGCCTCCTCAATATTTTCTTCATTATATCATGATATCCCCCACTGGCAAGCCCGCACGGGAAATATCCCTCCCGCGCCCCGGAAACCGCGCACCAAAAAAGCACGGCCGCTGCCGATAGCGACAGCCGCCGTGCTTTCCTATATGCTATGTGCTATGAAACGCTCAAAAAATCTTACCAGACCTGCATCAGCCGACGAGCATCATGGCCTGATTCTCACCCATCGGCAGCGTCAGCGTGCCGTCCGTGACCGTGAAGCTCTTGCCGGAGATCTGATCCTTGAGAACCGTGCCGTTCGCGATCTTCACAGTGAGCGAGACCTCCTCGGCCTTGCCGTTGTTGAGCGCGACAACGCCGACCTTGCCGGAGCCGTCGACAGCCGTACGCTGATAGACATAGATGTTATCCTGCGCGAGGAGCGTATCGACATCGCCGAGCGCGAACACCGCTTTGTTGTTGTTGCGCACGGAGATGATCTTCTGATAGAACTTGATGAGCTCCTTGTCCTCCTTGCCCCACGGATACGTGCGGCGGCAATCAGGATCCTTCGAGCCGAACTGACCGGCCTCATCGCCGTAGTAGATCGTCGGCATGCCAGGATAACCCATCTCGAACGCGGCCGCCATCTTCAGGCGCGCCTTGCCGAGATTGTAGTCGAAATCGCTCCTCGTCGGCTGCAGGACACTGTCCTTGCCGCCGCCATAGAGATAGATCGCGCGTGCCGTATCATGGCTATCGACGATATTCATGAGATCGTAGAGCGCCTGCTTCGGATAGTTCTGACGCAGCTGCGTGAGCACATCATCACTGTCCTGCGCCTTGCCGCCCATGACGAAACGCATGATCGCATCGGAGAGCTTGTAGTTCATCACGGAGTCCATCGTGTCGCCCATGAAGAACTGCGAGCCATCCTGCCAGATCTCACCGAGCAGCAGCGGATCGTCGCCATTCTGCGTCTTGATGGACTTCACCTCGTCGCGGACATTCGCCCAGAATCCCGGCGGAACCTCCTTCGCGACATCGAGACGCCAGCCGGAGAGGCCGTAGTCAAACCACTTCATGATGACGCCCTTTTCGCCGTCCTTGCCATAGAGCAGATAGTCGCCGAGATCCGTATGCTTCGGCGTCGTTGCCGAGTAGCCCGGGAAATCCTTGTCGCGGAACGGCGCGAGGCTCGAGAAGCCCTGCCAGCTATGGTAGTCGTACTTCGGCCCCATCTCGTCCGTCGCCTTGACGTTCTTGGTATCGAACCAGTTCTCCCAATGCCACGGGCTGAACACCTGACCCTCAGCCTCGAGCTCCTTCTTCGCCTCGACCTTCGCCTGCGCCTCCGTGAGCTTCTTCGTGTTCATGAGATCGTAGATCCGGCTCCAGTACTCATACGCACCGACCGTCTTATACTTGCCATAGCGGTCGAAATAGATGGAGTCGTCGCCGATATGGTTATATACGCCATCCATGATGAGATGCATGCCGCGCTTCTTCATCTCCGCGGCGAGCTTCGAGAGATCGTCGAAATTGCCGAGGAACGGATCGACCGAGCCGTAGTCACGCGCATCGTAGCGATGGTTCGACGACGCCGCGTAGATCGGGTTCACATAGATTGCCGTGATGCCGAGCTTCTGCAGATAGTCGAGCTTCTGCGTGATGCCGGCGAGATCGCCGCCGAAGAAATCGTTGCAATCCCACTTGTCGCCGTCCGCCGCACCGGCGTTCGAGTTCGCCGGCAGCGCATTCCAGGCGCGGTGCTGCACCGGCTGCGGGCCGCGTGCCGTCGTGCGTGCGTTGTCGTTCGACTTGTCGCCGTTGAAGAAACGATCCGGGAAGATCTGATAGCAGACAGCTTCCTTCGCCCAATCCGGCGTCTCATAGCCCTTCTTGAAGCACGTCAGCTGGAAGTACTTCGTGCCCGTGAGCTTGAGCTCGCCCGTGCCGCCCGTCTTCGTATCGTCGCCGTACTCCTTCGTATCGTTGAGCACGAACTTATAGCCATAGATGCCATAGCTCTGCGGCGTGAACGTCACCTGCCAGACATCCGAGCCATCCGCCGTGCCGACCTTCGTCATCGGGTAGTACGTCGTCGTGCCAGACTCATAGTCCGGGTTGTACTCGTCGCCGCCCTTCGCCGTCATGGCAGCCTTCGTCACCATGAGCTTCGCCGTCGAGACATTGCCAGCCGCCGTCTTGATCTTCAGCGTGACCGGCGTACCCTCGGAGACAGCGCCCCACGGGCTGCGCATCTGCGTGCTCCAGCTGTCATGGACGACCTTGTCCGCGCGGATGCTGCCATCGTCCGCGATGATGCGCTTGTGCGGCGCGTCATAGTAGAACGCCACCGTACCCGCCTTCGCGATGTGGATGGGCTGCGAGACAGGCGCCTGGCCTGCCTGCGTGATCGTCGCCGTATAGTCGCCGACCGCCACCTTCGCGTCCGTCTCATAGAGATTCGACAGCATGAGATCGTACATCGTGCCGTCCTCGATGCCCGGGATACCGGAGATCACCGGCAGCTCCTCTTTCGTGAGCATCTTGTAGCTGTGGCTGTCCGCGATGCGGTGCGTCTTGTCGTTGTAGTAGAACGTGACCGTCTCCGGCTGGTCGAGCGTCATCGCGACATTCGCGCCGTCAGCGATGCCGCCGAGGCCGTAGTTCTCCGCCCACGAGCCGTTGATCGCGATCTTGTAGTTGTACGTGCCGGCGGGCATGTTCTTGATCGTGAACGTATAGAAACCATGATCGCCTGCCGTCATCTTCGTCGCCATATCAGAAGGCGCCCACTTCGCGCCCGCGCCGCCGAGCGTCTGCAGATCGCCGCAGAGCACGATATCGCGCTGGTTCGCGAACTTCGCCTGCTCCGCGTCCTTACCATCGTAGTCGTACGAGACCACATGCGTCTTCTCATCGTAGGTGAACGTCACCTCATGATCCGCCGCGAGGCGCAGCGGGATATTGCCGCCGTTCGCCTGGCCGTCCTTGCCGTAGTTCAGATCCCACGAGCCGCCGACAGCCACCTTGAAATCATAATTACCCTTCTTGATGAGGCCCGTGATCACGCGATGGCCGTTGCCGTCGGACTTCATAATCGTCTTCGGATCGGAGGGATCCCAGTCCTTCGCGGCGCCGAGCGGCGTCTGCACCGTGCCGACGAGCACGACGTCATCCTTCTGCACCGCACCCGCCGGACGCGGCGCCTCTGCCTCCTTCGCGGCGGCGGCAGAGGCCGCCGCCTGGCCCTCGAACGTTGCCGTCGTCTCATGCGTCACGCTGTCATACGTGAACGTCACCTCGGCATCCTGCGGCAGCGAGAGCTTCATATTCGCACCGTCCGCGGCGCCGTCAGCACCGTAGTTCTCGTTCCACGAGCCACCGATGGCGATCTTGTACTCGTAGTTGCCCTTCTTGAGCTTGCCCTTGAACTGGTACTTGCCCTCGCCGATCGGCTTCATCTTCGTCTTGCCGTCCGCGGGCGCCCAGTCCGTCCCGGCGCCGAACTTCGTCTGCACCGTGCCGACGAGCACGACATCCTCAGGGCCGACCGACTCACCGGCCTCCGCGACCGACGCGGAGAATACCTGCGGTACGATCGACTGCGGCACCGCGTACGGCGCGACAAAGAGACCGAGTGCCAGCGACATACCGATGGCACGACGCAAAGATTCTTTACGGTTCATAGTGTGTACCCCTTTCTATGGAAAAGGAATAAAATTTTAGAAAGATTAGAACATATCAAGCTACATGCACAAACGTCCACTTCGTGGACATTGTGCATCGCCCTTACAGTAAATCCAGCCAATCGCGCGGCGCCTGCGGCTTGCGCTCTTGGGGATTTACATAGTAAACGTTGCCGTCGTCTCATGCGTCACGCTGTCATACGTGAACGTCACCTCGGCATCCTGCGGCAGCGAGAGCTTCATATTCGCACCGTCCGCGGCGCCGTCAGCACCGTAGTTCTCGTTCCACGAGCCACCGATGGCGATCTTGTACTCGTAGTTGCCCTTCTTGAGCTTGCCCTTGAACTGGTACTTGCCCTCGCCGATCGGCTTCATCTTCGTCTTGCCGTCCGCGGGCGCCCAGTCCGTCCCGGCGCCGAACTTCGTCTGCACCGTGCCGACGAGCACGACATCCTCAGGGCCGACCGACTCACCGGCCTCCGCGACCGACGCGGAGAATACCTGCGGTGCGATTGACTGCGGCACCGCATACGGCGCGACAAAGAGACCGAGCGCCAGCGACATACCGATGGCACGACGCAAAAATTCTTTACGATTCATAGTGTGTACCCCTTTCTATGGAAAAGGAATAAAATTGTAATATCAAAGAAAGAAAGACGGGAGCCGCTGGGAGCAAAGCCCCCAGAACCAACTCCCGTCTTCTTGTCTTCTATGAAATTGTGACCAACTTCTGTTTACGCTGCGAGAGCGAGATTAGAAGTGGAAGTCGAGCCAGCTGCGGAGAATGTGGCGCTTAACCTGCTGATCGCTGCCATACGCGAAGTTCTCTGTCAGGTTCGGAGCCCACATCGTCTCCCACTCGACATTGTGCGCCGGCACGCATTTGAAGCCAAAGTACCAGCCACGCACGCCGTTCGTGAAGGTCGGCTCACGCGTGGACCACTCGTCATCATGGCCGAGGTCAGCGAATGCACCGAGGTTCATCCACTTTGCATAAGCCCCCCACGAACCGACCTTATTGAGATCAGTGCCACGATAATCGAAGCGAACAGCGAGGTCACGATCGCCATGACCCAATTTGCCCTGTTGGTTCGTGAATGCCTTGACATACGAACCCGTAACCTTGAAGTCCTTGAAGAGCTTCACGGCGAGATCAGCATTGAAGAAGCCCGTCGTATCGAACCAGTATCCATCACCGCCAAGACCCGAGCCATCATCCTTCTGATATTTATGACCAACAATATGAGTATAGCCGACATTGGCATCCATATACTTACCAAGCGGGCCCCAGAAATCAAGGGTTGCATTGATCGGGTTGCGGCGCGCATGTACCGTATACCCTTTATACATATAGTCACCATTCGGTCGCTTCTCATAATCCAAAATATACTGCGTTGCATCCGACGAAGATTTCCAGTACTGAGCGCTCAGCCACCAGCCATGGCCGTGCTCAATCGGATGGTACGTTGCGATACCATCGACCTGGCCGCCAAGCAGCAGGTTCTGCATGCCGATGCCGTTCCACTTACGACCGATGTTCGTGTACCAGTCATGCTTCGGGCCAAGCTGCAGCTCCACCCAGATGTTGGAAACCGCACCGCTGTGGTTCGTATCCATATCCGGCATATCGCGCAGCTCGCCAGAAACAGGCAGAGGCAGCGCCCACCCGCCCTTATTCCAGGAAGCAGGCCCATTACCAAGGGGAGACATCCAAACAACTTTGTCGCCCAGCATGACTCTCTGCTTGACCTGATATTCTTTATCATTATAGCGAGCGTTCTTCTCAATCGTGAAGCGGGCCACTGCATGATCGTTGATTCTCATCTGACCTTCAAGGTCCATATAGAAGCGGTTGTTGTAATCGCCGTTATAGAAGTGATTCTTCCATGCGCTATCATCACCCGCGGCTTTCAGCGAACTTTCCTTCTGCAGTCCGCTGTCATCGCCCATCTGGACGCGTGCCATACCCCAAATCTTGAACTTATCCGTCTTGGCGTTGAGGTCTTTGATGGCCTTCGTGTTTGCGTTGACCTGCTTGGAAAGCGTTGCGAGCTCGCTGCCGTACTCCTTCTCGAGTTTCTCGAGGACTGCCTGGTCGCCGACGCCGAGGTTGCCCTTCTGCATCGCCTTTGCGACGATGGAAGCCATCTCATAGCGCGTCATCGTGCGGTTGCCCTGGAACGTGCCGTCGCCCATGCCGTCGATCACGCCGTCTTTGGCGAGATAGTCGAGCGCGTCATACGCCCAGTGCCCCTGCGGCACATCACTGAAGCTGTCAGCGCCGTCAGCAGCGAATGCCGTGCCGGAGATGCCGAGCGTCAGGCCGAGCAGGAGTGCAGTTGCTTTCTTGTTGAGTTTCATAGAACTACTTCCTTTCCCCGAGGAGCCGCGACGCGGCCCCTCGCCCCTGATATAGAAAAGCCTTCTACTGAAACGAGCAAGCCGCCGCACTGTCTCTCCATGTTCCGGCAGTCCCGGCATCTCTTTCTCGTTTCTTATTGCATTATAGCATTCTAAACCGCGGATATGGTGCGAAGTAGTGAACCGTGGTACATATCGCGTACATCGTTACATCCCCAACCCGCCGCCCACGCCGAAACCGCTTGCGCGCGCCGGTTGCGGCTGATAAAATGAAGGAAAGAAGCGCCAGCGCCCCGCCGCCATGGCCGACAGCCCCCTGCGCGACACCGTCCGACACTACAAGGAAACGGAAAAAGGAGTGAGCTCCATGTGCAAAGAACTAGAAAAAATCGTCGAAGAAGCCGAGTCGAAAGGCCAGGCAACAGGCCGCCTCGCCCAGCTCCGCGACCTCGTGAAAAAGGGTCTGCTCACCCTCTCCACCGCCGCGCGCGAGGCCGGTATGACGGAGGATGCATTCCGGAAAGCGGCCAGGCTGTGAGGTCGCCCGCAAAGAAAGATCCATCAAAAAGGCGCTGCCGTCTCAATCAGAGACGGCAGCGCCTTTCGCTATCCGCAGGGCAAGACTGCGCCGTTTCGAGATCCCATTTCATGCGCTTCATGTCGTACACTGCCGCTTCGCAGCTGATGTGATATGAGTAAACTCAACGCACAAACGTCCACTTCGTGGACATTGTGCGCCCGTCCTTACAGTAAATCCAGCCAATCACGCTGCGCCTGACGGCTTGCGTTCTTGGGGATTTACATAGTAAAGCGAGACGGGACGCCGACCTTTTGCCGCGCGCCTGTCTCGCCTTGCTGGTTCCGTGCTATCGCCAGCTGCACAGATGGTATTTACTTGTCGTGCGAGAGGTTGAAGAGCTCCGTCGAGGTCTCGGAGAGGCCCATGAGATCGTTGGCGCATTCTTCGATGGCCTTGGCCTGCTGGCTCACGATCTCCGAGGTGTTCGCGCCCTTCTCGACGGTCTTGTCTACGGACTGGCCGATCTGACCCGTGAAGTTCTGGATCTCTGCGACGGCGCTCTTGGAGTTCTCCGCGAGCTTGCGGATCTCCTCGGCGACGACGCTGAAGCCGGCGCCTGCCGCGCCGGCGCGCGCGGCCTCGATGGAGGCGTTGAGGCCGAGGAGCTGCGTCTGTTTCGCGATGTCCTCGATGAGGCGCGTGAACTCGGTGATCTTGCCCGCGACTTCGCTGACGGTCTTGATCTCCGTGTTGAGCGCCTTCTGGTTCGCGTCGACGTCATGCGCCGAGGCCGCGAGCTCCTGCATCGCCGCGGAGACGTGCATCGTCGTGTCGTTGATGCTCTCCGACATCTGCCGGAGCCGGTGCTGGTAGTAGCCCATCTTCGAGAACGCGCCCGCGAAGAGATAGAGCGTCTGCGCCGCATGGTCGAGGCGCGCGCGGTCGACGACCTGGATCTTGCGCGCGGCGGCGATGTACTCGTCAGGGTCTACGCCGATCTCCTGCGCGACCCTGCGGTATTTTTCCTCGTCGAGCGGCTGCGTGAGCACCTGGCCGCCGAGGATGGAGCCGACCTGTTTGCCATTGAGCATGATGGGCGCGGCGAAGTCCATGAGGCCCGCGTGGCACTCGTAGACCTGCGGGCGTCCCTCGCGCGCGGCTTTCGCGCCGTTCTCGGCGTCGCATTTCTCGCAGCGCGCCTTGCCCTTGGGGCAGCCGCGCGTGTACTTCATGCAGAAGTCCGTCCAGTCCGTCGGGTGCGTGACCGGCGTGCCGTCGAGGTCGACGGTCACGGCCGTCATGCCGACCGCCCGCGCGAAATCATCCTGGAACTGCTGGATGAAGTCCATGTCAAAAATATCCTGCAGGCGAATTTCCTGTTCTGCCATAAAGCCTACCTCCTACAATGGTCCTCTTTTTCCCCCATTTTTACCGATTCTCCCAGTCGGTTTTTTTCAGCATAGCACATTTTGCGCGGTTTTGTCCAGCAAACGAAACTGCGCCGCCATCATTTCAGAGCATCGCCGCCTTACGGAACTCAGCCTCCGTCATGCCAGCCTTCTTCGCCGCGTCCCGCAAAGAGATCATGCCATCCTTGACCAGCTCGGTCAACGTCTCCCACCGGCCGCGCTTTTTCCCTTGTTCACGGCCCTGCTCAATGCCCTGCTCAATGCCCTGCTCAATGCCTTCGCGCCTTGTGACTTCCAGCGCCGTATCGAGATCCCATTTCATGCGCTTCATGTCGTACACCTCCGCTTGTTGCCATCGCACACCTCCTGTTTTTATATTATCGTTTCCGCGACAAAAGGACAAGGGAAACAAAAGAGGCCGCGGCTCGAATGTTCACGCATTCGCCGTGGCCTCTTCCTGTCTGCCGCGCGGCGTACCGCTGGCAGGATCTATTATGAGGAATAGAGAATAGGAGGTGCAGCTGGGGCCTTTCCCATCTGCAGTTCTCATTATACATCAAATAATCAAAATGTCAATAGGTCAATATTTCCTGCGCGCGTATTTCAGTGGTTCGCGAGCGTGTAGATGTCGATGGCTTCCTTGCGGCCGATGGGGTGGAAGTTGCCGACAGTTTTCGTGCCGCCTGCGGTGACGGCGTCCGCGAGCTCGTGGATGGTGGCTTCGTTCAGGACGCCGATGCCGAGCTCCGTGAAGCAGCACGGCATGCCGATCTCCTTAAAAAACGCGACCTGGCGGCGGATGCCTTCGCAGGCGCGCTCCTCCTCCGTGCCCTCAGAGACGTCCCAGACTCTTTCCGCGAAGCGCGCGAAGCGGGGGATGTCGTCCTGATAGACGTACTGCGCCCACCAGCCCCAGACGGAGGTGAGCGTCTCGCCGTGCGTCGCGTCGTATTTCGCGCTGATGGCGTGGCCGAGCTTGTGGCAGGAGAAGTCCTTGCAGCGGCCCCATTCCGTGACGTTCGAGTGGGAGACGCTGCCGCACCACATGATCTCGCTCATGGCGTCGTAGTCGTGCTGGTCGCGGACGGCGACGCGCGCGCTCGCGATGACGTCGCGCAGCAGGGACTCCGCGATGAGGTCGGTGAGCTCGTTGCCCTTGACCTTCGTGAAGTAGCGCTCGAGCGTGTGCATGAGGATGTCGCTGATGCCGGCCGTGAGCTGTTTCTTCGGCACGGTGTAGGTGAGCTCAGGGTTCATGAACGCGAGCGCGGGCCGGTTAAAGGGCGTGTTGATGCCGCCTTTGACGCCTATTTCCTCGTTCGTGAGGACGGCGGAGTCGCTCGTCTCGCTGCCCGCTGCCGCGAGCGTGAGGACAGCGGCGACGGGCGTGGAGCGCGTGAGCTTCTCGCGGCCGCACCAGAAATCCCAGATGTCGGTCTCAGGGTTTGCGACGCCGTGCGCGATGGCCTTCGCCGTGTCGATGACGGAGCCGCCGCCGATGGCGAGGATGAAGTCCGCGCCGAAGCGCAGCGCCTCGCGCACGCCTTCGCGCGCGTGGGAGACGAGCGGGTTCGGCTGGACGCCGCCGCGCACGTCGAACGCGAGGCCGCTCTCCGTCAGCGTGCGCTCGACGCGCGCGAGAAGTCCCGAGCGGATGACGCTGCCGCCGCCGTAGACGATGTAGACGTGCGTGCCGCCGTAGGCCTTGATCTTCTCTCCGACCTTTTCCTCCGCGCCGCGTCCGAAGATGATTTCCGTCGGGCATTTGAATTGAAAGCTCTGCATGGTGTGATCCCTCCGATTTCCTTTTCTTCGCACCTGTCTGCTCTTATTCTAGCATTGTTCGGCCCGGCTGAAAAGGTTTTTCGCGCCGCGCCCGCGCGCCAGGCACGCAAACTCAACGCACAAACGTCCACTTCGTGGACATTGTGCGCCCGTCCTTACAGTAAATCCAGCCAATCACGCTGCGCCTGCGGCTTGCGCTCTTGGGGATTTACATAGTAAAAAGGATGTGCCCGGCATCTCTGCCTGACACATCCTCAGAGAGTTTTCACACGGCTCGCGCCCGTCAGAGATTGGCTTCGAGCATGGCGCCGACGCTCGCGTAGGAGGCGCGCGCCTTTGCCTTGATGACGTCGCGCGCGGTGTCGACGGTGAAGCCACTGTAGGCCTCGATCATCGGCAGGTCGTTCACCTCGTCGCCGATGGCGTAGACCTCGGCGCCCTGCCAGCCCATGACTTGCTTGAGCTTCTCGATGCCGTTCCTCTTGCTGACGTCCGGCGGCGTGATGTCGACGCTGCCGCGGTTCGGGTAGGCGTGGACGTCCGCACCGTATTTCGCGTTGAGGATGGCGGCGACCTCCGCCGCCTCCCGCGGGTCGTCGTAGCCGAGGGAGAACTGATGGATGTCGGGGAGCTTCGTGATCTCTTCCTCGGTGATCTTCACGACGGGGAAGTCCCACTGCTCCGCCTCGCGCATGATCCACGAGCCCTCGCGGTCATGGCAGAGGAAGGTGCGCCCCGGCGCGGAAAAGGCGAAGTGCAGCGAGCGGCGCACGCCCGACTCCGCCGCGATGGCGTGCAGGACGCGCGCGGCGATCTTCTCCTGGTGGAGCACCCGGCCCGTCGCGTCGTGGATGATGCCGCCGTTGTTGCAGACCGCGTAGTCGAATTCCACGCCGTAGTGATGGAGCTGCGGCACGAGCATGCCGTAGTCACGCCCCGTCACGACGCCGAATTTGTGTCCCGCGGCGCGCCAGGCGTGGACGCCTCGCGCGTCCTCCGCGGCGATTTCGTTGTTGCGGAAGAGGGTGCCGTCATAGTCACTGGCTGCGATTTTCATTGCGCGTTCACTCCTTTGTCTGGCAATTCGTATAGATCACGGCTTCGAGCGGCTGCAGCGTCCCCGGCTCTTCCGTGTCCTCCGGATAGCTGCCGTCCGCGCGCGTGAGGCCGTCGACGAGTGCGATGTCGTAGGTCACGGGATGCAGCGTGAAGTTGACGAGCGTCACTGTCTTTTCCCGTCCGAGCGTCCGCGTGAACGCGTAGATGCGTTCATCGTCCGGCAGGAGCTCCTCGTAGTCGCCCGCCGTGAGGACGTCGAGCTGCGAGCGCAGGGCTGTGAGGCGGCGGTAGTAGGAGAGGACGGAGTCCTCGTTCTCGGCCTCGGCCTCGACGCACCAGTGGCGGTAGTCCCCCTCGACGGGCAGCCAGGGCTTCCCCGTCGTGAAGCCCGCCTGCACGCCGCGCGTCCACTGCATCGGCGTGCGCGCGTTGTCGCGGCTGAAGGCGTGGACGGCCGCGAGCGCCTCCGCCTCCGTATGGTCCTCGTCGAGCGCCATCTGGTACTGACCGTGCGAGGAGATGTCGTCGTAGCAGTCAATGCTCGGCCAGGCGACGTTCGTCATGCCGATCTCCTCGCCCTCGTAGATGAAGGGCGTGCCGCGCAGCGTGAGCAGCACGGTCGCGATGGCCTTCGCCGCGAGCGCGCGATCCGCGCCCTGCGGGAAGTAGTGGCAGATGGAGCGCGGCTGGTCGTGGTTCTCGAAGAAGATCGGGTACCAGCCGTTCTTCGCCGTCGCCTGCTGGCTCGCCGTGAGCGCCTGCTTGAGCGCCGTGAGCTTCCAGGGCTGGGCGCGGCACCAGATCTCCTCGCCCTCGGGGAACTGCAGCCCCATGTGGCTGAACTCGAAGAGCATGGAGAATACGCCTTTCTCGCCGACCCAGTCGACGAGCTCCTCCGGGCTCACGCCGTTCGCCTCGGCGACGGTGAAGATGTCGTGTCCCGCGAAGACCTCGCGGCGCATCTCGTGCAGGTAGTCGAGGATGCCCGGCGTGTCGGCCGTCATCGTGTGGATGCTCACGAGGCCGTCCGCGCCGTCCGGCTCGCCGTCGACGAAGTCCGGCTTCTTGATGTAGACGATCGCGTCGATGCGGAATCCGCCCACGCCCTTTTCCAGCCAGAAGTTCGCCGCGCGGTAGAGCGCCTGGCGCACCTCGGGGTTCGCCCAGTTGAGATCCGGCTGCTGCTCGGCGAAGGTGTGGAGGTAGTACTGCTGGCGCTCCTCGCACCACGTCCACGCGGAGCCGCCGAAAATCGCGCGCCAGTTCGTCGGCGCCGAGCCGTCCGGCTTCGCGTCGCGCCAGATGTACCAGTCGGCCTTCGGGTTCGTGCGGCTCTGCCGCGACTCCCGGAACCAGGCGTGCTGATCCGAGGAGTGGTTGAACACGAGATCCATGACGATGCGGATGTCGCGGCGCTTCGCCTCGCGGATCAGGTGCTCCATGTCGGCCATCGTACCGTAGGAGGGATCAACCGCCTCGTAGTCGGCGATGTCGTAGCCGTTGTCCACCATCGGCGACGGATACATCGGCGTGAGCCAGACGGCCCCGACGCCGAGCGTCCGCAGGTAGTCGAGCCGCGCCGTGATGCCCCGGAGGTCGCCCGTGCCGCTCCCCGTCGTGTCGAGGAAGCTTTTCGGATAGACCTGATAGACCTGATGTGTCTGCCACCATTTGAGCTTGCTTTTCATAGATACATTCCTTCCACATACAAGGACGCGCGGGGATGCCGGGTCGTCTGTACGGCGCTCCCCGCAATCGTTACTTTCTGTATCTTGTAACGTCAGCTGTCTTTGTATTTCTTTTTCTGTTTCTGTATAACTTAGCGTAAGACTCAGGAAACCACTGACCAGCTTCCCGTCGCCCGCGCCCAGTTTGCGGGCACGGGCAGGCGATGTCAGCTTGTCAGTGGTTTCAGAGAGTTTAGGAACCACTGATTTATTCAGCACTCCGTCTTCAGGCGTCTGCACTGTCCTCTCGTCGCCCTACCATCCTCAGCGTAGCTTTGGCTACGCCTGCGGTCTGTCTCCGAAGAGTACAGCGCATCCACGTAAATCCGGAGCACTTCATTTCATCAGCGGTTCCTTTGCGTATTAGAAAGAGATGACGTTCGTCTCGTTCGCCACGACTTTCTGATCCTCAACCTTCTTGAGCTGCGGATATTCCGCAGAGTTCGTAATGGCCATCATGACGGTGTTCGCGTAGCCAGCGTCCGTGATGACCTGCTTGTCGAACTTGATGAGCTTCTGGCCGGCCTTGACCTTGTCGCCCTGCTTGACGTAGCATTCGAAGCCCTGGCCTTTGAGGTTCACCGTATCGATGCCGATGTGGATGAGGAGCTCCGCGCCGTTCTCGAAGCGCAGGCCGACGGCATGGTTGCTGTCCACCATGACCATCGTGACCTCGGCGTCCGCCGGTGCGACGACCGTGTCGCCCGTCGGCTCGATGGCGACGCCGTCGCCCATCATCTTCTTGGAGAACATCTCGTCCTTGACCTCAGTCATATCGATGAGCTGGCCGCTGACGCAGGCCTTGATGCCCATCGCGAGGCCCTTGTCGGCGTGATCCGGCGCTGCCGCCGTCGGCGCGGACGGCGCGGAGAGCTCGGAGACGTCGCCGCCCTTGAGGAGCGCGTCGAAGTAGCTGCGCACCTGCGGGACGTTCATGCCGACGATGACCTGGATCGAGTGGCCGTTCTTCACGAGGCCGTAGGCGCCGGCCTTCGTGAACTTGCTCGAGGACGAGACTTTGTCGGGATCCGCGACCGTGACGCGCAGGCGCGTCGCGCAGTTCGTGACTTCCTTGATGTTGGACGGGCCGCCGAGGCTGTCGAGATAGACACGCGCCTGGATCGCGAGCTTGTTGCCCGCGAGGCCCATCTGCTCCATCTCTTTCTTCGCCTGATACTCGGCCTTGGAGAAGAGCTTGTCCTCCGTGTCGTCGGACGTGCGGCCCGGCGTCGGATAGTCATTCTTGAGGATGAGATAACGGAACACGATGAAGTAGATGCAGAAGAACGCAGCGCCGATCACGATCTGCATGATGTACGTGCCAGCGTGATACTTGAAGAGCGGAATCCAGTTCTGCACGAAGCAGTCGATGAGACCGCCGCCGAAGTTGCCGGAGAGGCCGAAGAAGTAGAGCGTCGCGGAGAGCGTCGCCGCGAGCAGTGCGTGCACCGCGTAGAGGAGCGGCGCGACGAAGAGGAACGTGAACTCGAGCGGCTCTGTGATGCCGCAGAGGACAGCCGTGAGCGTTGCCGGGATGAGGAGCGTTGCGACCTTGCGCTTCTTCTCAGGACGTGCGCACATGTACATCGCGAGCGCCGCGCCCGGAAGACCGAAGACCTTGGAAGAACCGTGGAGTGCGAAGCCACCCTGCGGGAACATCTCCTTCAGGGAGTGCGCGCTCGTTGCGAAATCATTGAGATGCTGCAGCCAGTAAGCCTGGATACCGCCATCGCAGACGGCCGGGCCGAACATGAATGGCAGATAGATGAAGTGATGCAGACCAGCCGGCAGGAGGATGCGTTCCGAGAACGTGTAGCACCAGACGCCGACGATGCCGCTCGTCTTGAGGAAGAACTGGAAGTTCTCGATGGCATGCTGGATGGCAGGCCATACGAAGCAGAACACGAGCGCCATCGGGATCATGAGCGCGAAGCCGACAGCCACGACGAACGCCGGGCCTTTGAAGATGCCGAGCCACTCAGGGATCTCCGTATCGTAGAAGTGGTTGTGCAGGTAGCTCGAGACGCAGGCGATGAAGATCGCGCCGAGCATGCCCATGTCGAGCGTCTTGATGTTCGCGATCATTGCGAGGCCCGTGCCGGCACCGGCCTTGGCGCTGTAGTCCACGCCGAAGAAATCGCCGTGCAGTGCGAGGAAGCCCGAGATGAAGTAGTTGAACACCATGTAGATCATGAACGATTCCATGGCGGCGCGGCCCGGCTCCTTCTTCGCGAAGCCGATCGGCACGGCGATGGCGAAGAGGATCGGCATCTGCGCGAAGACGGCCCAGCCGCCCTGCTCTACGACATACCAGAAATCATACCAGACAGTTCCCTTATCCGCAATCGAGCCCAGGAGCATCGTATTCTTGCAGATGATGGAAATTGCAACCGTAAGACCAAAGAATGCAAACAGGATGACCGGCGTGTACATCGCGCCGCCAAACCGCTGCAATTCCTGCATAACGCGGTCCTTTGACATTTCCCTTACCTCCGTTTCTCATAAAGGCCTGACGCCCGCGCGTCCGCCGCCCGCGCCCGTTCCCGCTTCGACGCGCGGAACGCTTCCCAGGCGCGGCGACCGACACCGCTTGCCCCAAATCCCCTGCGGAACCGCCGATCCATTCAGCAGTTCCCTGCGGAAGCACCGATTCATTCAGCGCTTCTTGATGTTTGAGAATCTAAATCATTGCTTTGCTTGGCAGCCTTCGGCATCCTGCCTCCCGGCTCCCCAGACAAGATATCTTATGACTAAAGAATACAAAAAAGAAGCCGCGAAATCAATAGTTTCGCGGCTTTTGGGCACGTCCGCGCAGAGGACGCAATTTGTTACATTTTATAAAACTCGATACAAACGCTCTGTCATCGCGCCTTAGCGGCTGCGCGTTCCGCCTGCGGCTCCTCCAGCTCTTTCTGGTGGAGGTACATGCGATACTTGACATACCAGATCTCGAGCAGCAGGAAATACGGCATCATCGACTGGAACGGCGGCCGTCCGTCGTCCTCCTTGTATAGCTGGAAGCGCGCCGGAGAGACGTAGAGATTGACCGTCGAGAGGCTCGCGAGCGTGTTGTCGTGCAGTTTCGTGATCGAGACGAGCGGGATGTCGCGCAGCTGGAGCTGCTGGGCGAAGTCCGTGACGTTCGGCGACTCCCCGGAGAACGAGATGAAGATGAAGCAATCGTCCTTCGTGACGCTCTGCACGATGGCGTTGAACTCCTCGCGCCCGCGGATCTCGTAGATGAGCACGTTGTCGTAGAAGAAGAGACGCTTGAGCTCCTGCACGACGTTGCTCTGCACGTAGCCCGAGGCATAGGTGAAGATGCGGTTCGCCTCATGGACGAGCTTGCTCGCCGCGTCGAAGTTGCGCGCCATGAGCTTCTGCCCCGTCTGGATGTAGAAATTCCCGAGATCCTTGAGCACGTCCTCGTGGTAGACCTCTCCCGTCGCTTCCTCCATCTTGAGCACGGCCTTGAGCTCGCCGAAGCCGTCGAGTCCGAGCTTCTGCGCGAAGCGCACGATGGTCGTCGACGACACCGAGCAGGCGCGCGCGAGCTCGTGGATGGAGATGTGGTGCACGGTCTGCCGGTGCATCACGATGTACTTCCAGATCACCATGTCCGTGGCGTTGAGGTCCTGTTTGTGTTTGTTGATGATTTCATCAAGTTGCATGTTGACTCCCCCAAACATAAGGATTTTCTCCTTGGGATTTCGTGACGATTCCCCCATCGTCCTATCCCTTTGCTTGTATTATATCATAACAGACGCAGCGCGGTAATACGAAATAGGAGTAATTTCACAAAAACATCTATACACCTCTCAGCTCCGGCGCGCCCTCCGCCATGCGGCAAACAAAAAAGCCGCTACCAGCATCCTCTGATGCGAGCAACGGCTCATCCATTCAAATGGTGGGGTTAACAAGATTCGAACTTGTGACCTCCTCGATGTCAACGAGACACTCTAACCAACTGAGCTATAACCCCGATGCCTTAACGACAAGATTTATTATAGCGGCACGATGCGATTTTGTCAACAACTTTTTTGAAAATCCGCGCGAAATTTTTCTCACCGCTTGCGCAGGAGATGGCGGCGCAGGATCGCGAGGTTCTGGAAGATGCGGAAGCCGAAGGTGAGGAGGGCGACATAGTAGAGGTCGATGCCGAGGCGGTCGCCGACGAAGACGAGCAGCGCCGCCATGAGCGCGTTCGAGAAGAAGCCGCTGACGAAGACCTCGTTGTCGAATTTCTCGTCGGCGGCCGCACGCAGGCCGCCGAAGACGGCGTCGAGCGCGGCGAGCAGCGCGACGGAAAAGAGCTTCGCGTAGGCGAGCGGGATGGTGACGGGCGCGAGGAAGCCGATGGCGAGGCCGGCGAGCAACCCGAGGATGGGTAGGATCATGGCGCCGCCTCCTCTTCTGTCTCATGCGCGTAGGTGTAGGTGAGCGCACCCTTGTAGGCGGGGATGTGGACGTCGTCCGCCGTCTCGATGACGAGCTCGATGCCCCAGACCTTGAGCGTGTCGGCGACGCCGCCGCGCATCTTGAGCGACTGCTCGAGGGCGTGCGTGTCGCCGATGGCGCGCACCTCGAACGGCGGCGCCGAGCGCACGTTGTTGACGGAGAGCGTCGGCCCCGCGCAGCGGATCTCGGATGTGCCCGTGAGGCGCTGGCCGTTGACGGAGAGGGCCTCCGCGCCCGCCGCGCGCAGCTCGTTGATGACCTTCAGGAGGTCGTCGTCGTGGATGAGGTAGAGGTTGGGGTTCTCCCCCGTCCTGGCCTTCCTGCTGCTGTCGTCGAGGCGCACGATGACGCCGGGGCCGACGAGCGGCGTGAGGCCCGCGCGCATGCGCACCTCGTCGCCTGCCTCCGCGCCCCCTGACGCGCTCTTGAGCTCTCTTACTTCCTGCTTGAGCTGGTCGCGCTCCTTCTCCGTCTCTATGAGGCGCGCCGCGACGTCCTCCGCGCGCTGCGCGGAGAGGTCGGCGCGTGTGTCGGCCGTCGTGCGGAGCTGCACGGCGAGCATGAAGCCGAGCACGAGCGTGGCGCAGGCGAGCGACCAGCTGCCCTTGCGAATCTTGATCATATAGCTCCTTCCTGACTACTGCCGCAGCTTGATGAACGGGCTTTCGTAGCTGAAATCGACGTATTCGATGGGATGCGGGTTCTCGCGCAGGTCGTCGAGGAACGTCTGCGTGAGCCTGGCCTTCTCCTCGAGCCGCTCGAGCGCGCCGAGGCGGATCTGCACCGCGCCCGTCGTGTAGGCGACAATGCAGCCGGGGCGCAGGAGCGCGATCTCCGAGATCTGGTTGAGCGCGCCGGCGTCGAGCTGGCTGAGGAACGCGAGCATCTGCTGCACGGTCTCGTCGCTCACGCTGTCGCCGACGTATTTCCCGTGGGCCTTGACTCCCGTGATGAGCGGGATCTGCATGTGGCCGAGGGATTTGTGCACGGCGACGATGCGGCCCGTGCGGTCGAGATCCGCATAGCCGTAGTCCGTCGCGATGGCCGCGACGAGGCTGCGCTCCTCGATGTGGATGTCGAGGCCGTCGGGCAGGCTGCGGCGCACGGTCGCCTCCTCGATGCGCAGGTCGCTCTCGAGGCGGTGCTTGATCTCATCCGTCTGGAGGCGGAAGAGCGGCTCGCCCTTGTGAACGCCCGCGATGCTCCAGATATCCGCCTCTGTGAGCGTCTGCATGCCGTCGACGGAGATGCGCTGGAGCACGAAGAGCGGCGAGTAGACGACGACCGTCAGGAGCACGGCCGCCGCGGCGAGCAGCGTCACGCCCTTGATGAGGCGGCGCGGGCTGCGCCGGCGCGGCGGCATGCCCTCCGTATGGTCTTTTTCCATGGCGCTTCCCTGCCTTTCCTGCTCCCCTCCGGCCTCGCGGCGGAGGTGTTATCTCCGGTAGCCCGCCATCGCGAGGATGCGCTCGCACAGCTCCGGGAACTCGATGCCCATGGCGCGGCCCGCATCCGGCACGAGGGAGAGCTCCGTCATGCCGGGGACGGAGTTGACCTCGATGACGTAGGGGGTGCCGTCCTCGCCGAGCATCATGTCGACGCGCGCGACGCCGCGGCAGCCGCAGGCTGTGAAGGTCTTGACGGCGAGGGCCTGGATCTCCCGCGTCTTTTCCTCTGAGACGGGCGCGGGGATGATGTGGTGCGAGGCGCCCTTCGTGTATTTGCTCTCGTAGTCGTAGCGGCCCGACTCGGTCGTGATCTCGATGATGGGGAAGGCTTCCTTTTTCTCCTCATCGCCCCAGACGGCGACGGTGAGCTCGCGTCCCTTGATGAACTGCTCGACGAGCACCTCGTCGTTGTAGCGGAACGCGTCGGCGAGGGCCTTTTTGAGGTCCGCCGCCTGCTCGACGATGTAGACGCCGATGGAGGAGCCCTGCGAGGCCGCCTTGACGACGACGGGCAGGCCGAAGTCCCGTGTGATCTCCGCCGCGAGGTCGCGCGCGGCGAGCTCGTAGGCGTGGTAGGTATGGGAGCGCGGCGTCGAGATGCCCTCGGCGACGAAGACGCGCTTGGAGGCCGCCTTGTCCATCGTGACGGCGGCGGCGAGGACGCCCGAGCCCGTGTAGGGGATGCCGAGCATGTCGAGCGTGCCCTGCAGCACGCCGTCCTCGCCGAATTTGCCGTGGAGCGCGTTGAAGACGATGGCGGGATCCGCCGCCTTGATCTCCTCGGCGAAGGTCTGCGGGTGGAGCTCCATGCCGACGGCGGGATAGCCCTTCGACTGGAGGGCGCTCAGGATGGCCGTGCCCGTCTGGCGGGAGATGGCCGCTTCCGTAGAGGTGCCGCCCATGATGACGACGATCTTATCTTTTTTCATTTTGTGCAGTATTCCTTTCCAAAAGGTGTCCCGGCCGCGCGGCTTGCGATGACGCGGACAGGGAGACGAACCGATCAGGCGCAGCGCCCGCCTCAGGCATTCTTTTTCTCGAGCAGCGCAACGAGCTCCTCGCCGGAGCGGTAGATGTCGCCCGCGCCCATGGTGATGATGAGGTCGCCGTCCTCGGCGAGCGCGGCGAGCTTCGCCGCGACGTCCTCGCGGCGCGGCACGTAGATGACGTGCGCGCCCGTCTGACGCTCGACCTCCGCGCGGATGGTCTCGCCGCTGATGCCGGGGATGGGCGCCTCGCCCGCGCTGTAGACGTCGGTGAGCACGAGGATGTCGGCGCTCACGAACGCCCGGCCGAACTCCTTCGCGAGGAGCTGCGTGCGCGAGTAGCGGTGCGGCTGAAACGCGCAGATGAGGCGCTTGGGTGCCGTCTCTCGCGCGGCCTTGAGCGTCGCCGCGATCTCGGTCGGATGGTGCGCGTAGTCATCGACGATCCAGACGCCGCGGACGTGGCCCTTCGTCTGGAAGCGGCGCTTCGCGCCGTGGAACGCGGCGAGGCCCGCCGCCATTTTGGGGAACGGCACGCCGATTGAGAGGCCCGTGACGATGCAGGCGAGCGCGTCGAGGACGTTGTGGCGGCCGGGGATGTTGAGCGTGACATGACCGAGCGTCTCCGCGCCGTGCACGACGTCGAACGCGATGCCCTTGCCCTCGGTGCGGATGTTCTTCGCCCGATAGTCCGCGGGGCAGTCGATGGCGTAGGAGTAATATTTGCGGTCGATGGTCTTTGCGATGGCGCGCAGGTTCTCGTTCTCGAAGCAGAGCACGGCGTAGCCGTCCTGCTCCGCCGTGTTCTCGATGAACTGGCGGAACGCCTTGATGATGTTCTCCATCGTGCCGTAGTGATCCATGTGGTCGTCCTCGACGTTCGTGACGACGGCGATATAGGGATGGAGCTTGAGGAAGGTGCCGTCGCTCTCGTCGGCCTCGGAGACGAGGTAGTCGCCCGTGCCGGCCTCGGCGTTCGTGCCGAGATCCGGCACCTCGCCGCCGACGACGATGGTCGGCGAGATGCCCGCGGCCTTGAGCGTGACGCCGAGCATGGAGGTCGTCGTCGTCTTGCCGTGCGAGCCGGCGACGGCGATGCCCTTGTACTCATTGACGAGCGCCGCGTTGATGTCCGAGCGGTGGAGCTTCGGGATGCCGAGGTCGCGCGCCGCGAGCACCTCGGGGTTGTCGTAGGGGATGGCGGTCGAGACGACGATGGCGTCGGCGCCGCGCACGTTCTCCGCGCGCTGGCCGCCGAGCGTCACGCGCGCGCCGAGCTTCCTGAGATTTTCGATGATGCCGGAGTCCGCCCGGTCGGAGCCCGTGACCTCGTAGCCGAGCTCGCAGAGGATCTTCGCGAGCGGGCTCATGCCGGCGCCGCCGATGCCGACGAAATGGATGGTATGGATGCCTTTGAGTTCTTTCAGGTCTTTCTGCACTTTTTCTTCCTCATTTCTTGGGATATACGGACGCCGCGCCTCTCAGCGCGCCGCGATGGAGAGCACGAGCTCCGCGATGTCCGCCGCGGCCTCGGGACGGCCCAGATGGCGGCTCGCCGCCGCCATCTGCGCGAGCTTTGCTGGCTCTGAGAGGAGCTCCGTGAGCACGCTCGCGAGCCGCTCGCTCGAAAGATCTCGGTCGAGGATCATGCGCGCCGCGCCTGCCTCCTCGAGTGCGCGCGCGTTGTGCTCCTGATGGTTCTCCGCCGCGTAGGGATAGGGCACGAGGATCGCGGGGATGCCGCGCGCCGTGAGCTCGGCGAGCCCCGTCGCGCCCGCGCGGAAGACGGCGAGATCCGCCATCGCCTGCGCCTGCGGCATATCGTAGAGATAGGGCACGACCTTGATGTGCGGCGCCGCCGCGAGATCGACGCCCGCGTCCTTGAGCCGCGAGAGCTCGGCCTCATACTCGCCCTTGCCCGTCGCGAGCAGGAACTGCACCTCTGCGTGGTGTTGCGCCTCCTTGAGCACGCCGACCATCGCGCGGTTGATGGCGCGCGCGCCGCGGCTGCCGCCCGAGACGAGCACGACGCGGCGGTCGCCCGAGAAGCCGTAGGCCTTGAGGCCGTCCTCGCGGCGCGCGGTCAGAACCTCGCTGCGGATGGGATTGCCCGTGCAGACGGTCTTCGCCGCGGGGAAGTGGCGCATGGCCTCCTCCGTGCCCGTCGCGATCTTCGTGACGAAACGGGAGAGCAGCTTGTTCGTGATGCCCGGCACGACGTTCTGCTCCTGGATGAGCGTCGGCACGCCCGCGAGGCTCGCCGCGAGCAGGATGGGCCCGCAGACGTAGCCGCCCGTGCCGATGGCCGCGTCGGGGCGGAACTTGCGCACGAGGCGCGCGGCCTTGCCGACGCCGACGAGCGCCTTGCCCGCGCGGCGCAGATTGTCGAGCGTGATGTGACGCTCGAAGCCCTGCAGGTCGATGGTCGCGAACGGCAGTCCTTCCTTCGGCACGATGTCGGCCTCGAGGCCGCGCCGCGTACCGACGTAGAGGAACTCCGCCTCCGGCACGCGCGCCTTGAGCGCGCGGATGATGGTGATGGCCGGGTAGATGTGGCCGCCCGTGCCGCCGCCCGATACGATGATTCTCACGCTTCTCCCCCGCTCTCCGCCGTCTCCTCGCTCACGGCATGCGGCAGCGCGCGCACGAGTCGCTTGAAATCGCGGCCGCGCTGCGCCATGCCGTCATACATATCGAAACTCGCGCAGGCCGGCGAGAGCAACACGACCTCGCCCGCGTGCGCACAGGCGTGCGCGAGCTCGACGGCGCGCGGCATCGAGTAACCGGCCGCATAGATATTCTCCTCCGGGAACCCCGCCGCGCAGGCGGCGTCGCGGAACCGCAGCGCCGCGTCGCCGATGAGGATGAGCGCGTCGACGCGCTCCTTGACGAGCGCCATGAAGTCCGTGAGATCCGTCATCTTGTCGTCGCCGCCCGCGAGCAGGACGATGTGCTCGAACGTCTGGAGCGCCTTGATCGCGGAGTCCGTGTTCGTCGCCTTCGAATCGTTGTAGTAGGGCACGCCGTCGACCGTCGCGAAATACTCGATGCGGTGCTCGACGCCGTGGAACGAGCGCAGCACGCCGCGCATCTTCTCCGGGTCGCAGCCCGCGAAATACGCGAGCGCGCACGCCGCGAGCGCGTTCTCGACGTTGTGCGGCCCCTTGATGCCGAGCTCGTCGACCGTCACGAGCGGCACTTCCTCGCCACCGGAGCGCAGCACGAGCTTATCGCCCACGAGCACGGCGCCCTCCGCGAGCGCCTCTTTGCGGCTGAAATAGCAGACGCGCACGCCCTCGGGCACGCGCGCCTTCATGCCGCGCGTCTTCTCGTCGTCATAGTTCAGCACGACGAGGTCGCCCGCCCGCTCCTCGCGGAAGAGCCGCTCCTTCATCGCCTGGTAGACCTCCATCGAGCCGTGGCGCAGGATGTGGTCGGGCGTCACGTTGAGCACGGCGGCCGCGTGCGGGTGGAAATGCTGCGTAGCCTCCATCTGGTAGCTCGAGATCTCCGCCGCGATCGCGCCGCCCGCGCCGACGCGCAGCGCCTCCTCCGAGAGCGCGACGCCGATATTGCCGCCGACGCCTGTCTTTTCCGCGCCGTATTTCGTCTGGAGCAGCAGGCCGAGCAGCGTGACCGTCGTCGTCTTGCCGTTCGTGCCCGTCACGGCGTAGAACGGGGACTGCGCGAGCTCCGCCGCGAGCTCGACCTCGCTGATGACGCGGATGCCGCGCCGGTACGCCGCCTCTATGAGGGGGATGCGCACGGGCACCGCGGGCGCGACGACGACGAGGTCGACGCCATCTAAGAGCCGCTCCTCCTGCGGGCCGAACACGAGGCGGACGCCCGCCGCGCGCAGCGGCGCGAAGTCCTCCTTGAGATCCTTTTCCGCCTTGGCGTCGGAGAGCGTGACCGCGGCGCCGAACTGCCGGCCGATGCGCGCCGCGGCAGAGCCGCTGACGCCCGCGCCGACGACGAGCATATGTTTCGCTTCAAACATCGTACTTTTTCCTCCCTGTCAATGCGCCGCGAGCGAGAGCCCGGCGACGCTCGCTATGAGGCCGACGCACCAGAACACCGTGACGACCTTCCACTCGGACCAGCCGCCGAGCTCGAAATGATGATGGATGGGGCTCATGCGGAAGACGCGTTTCCCCGTCGTCTGGAACGAGATCACCTGGATGATGACGGAGAGCGCCTCGCAGACGAAGACGAAGCCGATGACGGCGAGCAGGATCTCCGTATGCGTGAGGATGCCGACCGCCGCGAGCGCGCCGCCGAGCGCGAGCGAGCCCGTATCGCCCATGAATACCTTCGCCGGATGCGCGTTGAAGCGCAGGAAAGCGAGGCACGCGGCCGCCATCGCCACGCAGAGATAGGCAAGATCCCCGTGTCCCGTGAGCACCGAGACGACGGCGAACGCGCTCGCGGCGATCGCGACCGTGCCGGCGGCGAGGCCGTCGAGGCCGTCCGTGAGGTTCACGGCGTTCGACGTGCCGACGAGCACGAAGAGCACGAGCGGATAGTAGAGCATGCCGATGCTGACATTCTCATCGAGTCCCGGGATCCAGATGTCCGTGCCGATGCCGAGCACCTGCGTCGCGACGTACATTGTGACGACCGCGATGAGGATCTGCCCCGCGAGCTTCTGCCGCGCCTTGAGCCCGAGGTTCCGCTTCTTCACGACCTTGATGTAGTCGTCGAGGAAGCCGAGCACGAAATGGCCGAGCATGATGAAGACCGCGAGCAGCACCTCGGACGTCCACGGCGCTGCCGCGAGCGTGCCGAGCGTGATGCCGAGAATGATCATGATGCCGCCCATCGTCGGCGTGCCGCTTTTCGCCTGATGGCTCTTCGGCCCCTCCTCGCGGATGCTCTGCCCGAACTTCAGCTTGTGCAGCTCGGGGATGAAGAACGGGCCCGTGACGAGCACGAACCCTGCGGCGACGATGGCCGCGAGTAAAACCTGCTGTAACATTCCATTCCACCCTTATATCTATCCGTCATGCGCCCGCCACCCAATCCGGCCGCGGACGCCCGCTTAAGGAACCACTGATTAATTCTGAAGTGCCTTGCTTTTTACTAACCTTCCCCTTAGGGACGCATTAGCGCGGGATGCCAGTGGCATCCCCGAGCGTAGCGATGGCGGAAGATGTGTTTCGCCTCGAATAATGATTTCCGGCGCAATCCCCCGCCCTTCCACACCTCTTCCACCGCTTCGCGGTCCCCCTTCTCCTGAGGAGAAGGTATGTTCTCATCCACTTCAACAGTAAGTGGAAAAATCTTGCATTAATCAGTGGTTCCTTAAGGAAGCGCTGATTAAATGAGGTGCCCTGAATTTGCGTAGATACGCTGTATCTCTCTAGGAGACAAACCGGAGGCGTAGCAGAGCTACGCTGAGGATTTGTCGACGACGAGAGGACAGTGTAGATACGCAAAGGCAGGGTGCCGAATTAATCAGTGGTTCCTTAAGGAAGCGCTAATTAAATGAAGTGCTCCGGATTTACGTGGATGCGCTGTATCTCTCTAGGAGACAAACCGCAGGCGTAGCCGAAGCTACGCTGAGGTTTGTCGACGACGAGAGGACAGCGCAGACGCGTGAAGACGGAGTGCTGAATTAATCAGTGCTTCCTTAAAGCAGCTCGATAATCTTTTCCATCTTCATGCCGCGCGAGCCCTTGAAGAGCACGGCGTCGCCCGGCTGCAGGATCTCCTTGAGGATGCGCGCGGCCTCCTCGTGGCTCGCGGCCGTGTAGACGGCCTCCATGCCGGCGCCGCGCGCTCCGTCCGCGATGGCCTCGCCCATCTCGCCGCGCGTGACGAGCGCCGCAAAGCCGTGCGCCGCAACCTCGCGGCCGACCTCCTCATGCGCCTTCTTCGCGATGGGGCCGAGCTCGAGCATGTCGCCGAGCACGGCGATCTTGCGCCCCTTCCTGAGCTCCGCGAGCGTCTCGATGGCCGCCTGCATGGACATGGGGCTCGCGTTGTAGGCGTCGTTTATGACCTCGTAGCCCGCGACGTGCTCGACCTCGAAGCGCATCTTCGTCGCCTCGAGGTGCGTGAGCCCCGCCGCGATCTCCGCGGGCGTCAGGGAGAGCGCGAAACCGCAGGCGATCGCCGCGAGCGCGTTCTCGACGTTGTGGCGGCCGACCATCGCGATCGTATAGTCGTGCGTCTCGCCCGCGTACGTCACGGCGAACGTCGTCTTGCCCGCCGCTGTGCGGATATCGGCGCCCTTGACGTCCGCGCTCTTTTCGAGGCCGAACGTCAGCACGCGCACGCCCTCTTGCACCTTGTCGCGCATGGCGGCGACGTAGACATTGTCCGCGTTGAGGATGACCGTGCCGCCCGGGCCGATGGCCTCGACGAGCTCCGCTTTCGCCTTCGCGATATTCTCGAGCGAGCCAAGGAGCTCCATGTGCGTCTCGCCGACATTCGTCACGATGCCGATCGAGGGATTGGCGACGGGCGCGAGCGCCTCGATCTGGTGGAAGCCGCGCATGCCGATCTCCACGACGGCCGCCGTATGCTTTTTCCTGAGGCCGAGGAGCGTGAGCGGCAGGCCAATCTCGTTGTTGAAATTCGCCTGCGTCTTGAGCACGGGGCCGCGCGCAGAGAGCACCGCGGCCGTGAGGTCCTTCGTCGTCGTCTTGCCGTTCGAGCCCGTGATGGCGACGACGGGCAGCGTGAAGCGCTCGCGCCACGCGTGCGCGAGCTGCTGATAGGCCGCGAGCGTGTCCGGCACGAGCAGCACGTCCGCGCCCTCGACCGCCTCGTATTTCCCGCTCGGGCAGGCGTCGCTGAGCAGGACGCCCGCCGCGCCCGCCGCCACGGCGTCCGCCGCGAAATCCTCGCCGTTGAACCGCTCGCCCTTGAGCGCGATGAAGAGCGCGCCCGGCTCGATCTTGCGCGTGTCCGTCACGACCGCCGAGAACGCGGTCACGCGCTCGTCGCGCACGGCGGCGACGGCCTGCGTCGCCTCGATGACCTCCCTGACTGAAAACATCACGCTTCCTCCTTCCGGAGCTTCGCCGCGATGGCCGCGCGCGCCTGCTCCTTGTCGTCGAAATGGATGGTCTTGTCCTTGAGGATCTGGTAGTCCTCGTGTCCCTTGCCGAGGATCACGACGATGTCGTCCGGCTGTGCGAGCTCGACGGCGCGGAAGATCGCCTCGCGGCGGTCCGTGATCTTCTCATGGTGCTTCGCGCCGATGGTCTCCTCGACGCCCGCCTCGACCTCGCGCAGGATGGCCTCCGGGTCCTCCGAGCGCGGGTTGTCGCTCGTCGCGATCACGACGTCCGCGAGCTCGCCCGCGAGCCGCCCCATGATGGGGCGCTTCGTGCGGTCGCGGTCGCCGCCGCAGCCGAACACCGCGATGATGTGGCGCTTCGCGATCTTGCGCGCCGTCCTGAGCACGTTCTCGACGCCGTCCGGCGTATGCGCGTAGTCAACGATGACGGTGAAGTCCTGTCCCGCCTTCACGAGCTCGAAGCGCCCGGGCACCGCCGTGAACGCGCTGAGCGCCGCGCGGATGTCCGCGGGCGCGATGTGCTCCGCGAGCGCCGCGCCCACGGCACTCATGACGTTGTAGACATTGAAGATGCCCGTGATGTGCAGCGAGAGCTCCATGCGGCCGAGCGCCGGATGGACGAGCGTGAAGCGCGCGCCGTCCGCGCGCACGTCGATGTCCTCGGCGCGCAGCGTCGCCTGCGGCGCGTCGATGGCGTAGGTGAGGTGGTCGCACTTCGCATGCTCCAGCATGCACGCGCCCGCCGCATCGTCGATGTTCACGACGGCCGTCTTGCCCTGCTTCACGCCCGCCTCGCTCACATGGTCGAAGAGGCGCGCCTTCGCACGCATGTAGTTCTCGAGCGTCTTGTGGTAGTCGAGATGATCCTGCGTGAGGTTCGTGAAGACCGCCGTATCGAACTCGATGCCCGCGACGCGGTTCTGGTCGAGCGCGTGGGAGGAGACCTCCATGACGACGTAGTCCATGCCCGTGTCGCGCATGCGCGCGAGCGTGTTCTGCAGCTCGACGACATCCGGCGTCGTGTTGTGGATGGGCAGCACCTCGTCCTCGATCATGATCTGAATCGTGCCGATGAGGCCGACCTTGTAGCCCGCGTGGCGCAGGATGGCGCGCGTGAGGTAGCTCGTCGTCGTCTTGCCGTTCGTGCCCGTGATGCCGATGACGCGCAGCGCGCGCGCGGGATAGTCATGGAAATACGGCACGATCGCGTCGAGCGCCGCATTGAGCTCCGGCACGCGCAGCACCGCGACGCCCGCGGGCGCCGCGAACGCATGCCCCTCCGCCGCGAGCACGGCGAGGGCGCCCTGCTGCACCGCCTGCGGGATGAACTTCGCGCCGTCCACATGCACGCCGGGAATCGCCACGAACAGCGTGCCCGGGCGCACCTTGCGCGAGTCGTGCTCGATGCCTGTGATCTCTATCTGCTCACTGCCGCCGTCGATGTGCGCGCCCTCCACGAGCGCTGCGAGCTGGCCAAGTGTCTTCATATTTTGCTCCTCCTCACGGACTGTCTGCCGCCTGCGCGGCCGGGCTTCCTCCCCCCGCCGTGCAACACCTCTTCCACCGCTTCGCGGTCCCCCTTCTCCTGAGGAGAAGGTATGTTCTCATCCACTCAAAGTAAGTGGTAAAATCCTTGATTCATCAGTGGTTCCCCAAGGAACCGCCCCCTATTATATAACGGAACTTCTGATTTTTGTAGGGAAAAAATGACCTCCTGCAGGAAAAAGTGCTCTCGCGCAAAGCGCAGCGCACAGCCGCCCGCCCTGCAGACATTGTCACAGTAAACTCAACGCACAAACGTCCACTTTGTGGACATTGTGCGCCCGTCCTTACAGTAAATCTAGCCAATCGCGCGGCGCCTGACGGCTTGCGCTCTTGGGATTTACATAGCAAACTCAACGCACAAACGTCCACTTTGTGGACATTGTGCGCCCGTCCTTACAGTAAATCAGGGCTCCCGCATCCTCCGATGCAGCAGCCCTGAAATGTTCACTGGCCCTTTTTTGCACGCACGAAATACACTTGCTGCGGCACCTCCATGCCGAGATCCTTCGTCGCAATGTCCTTGATGCGCTGCGGCGACTTGAGCCGCGCGATGTCGATCTTCAGGCGCTCGTTCTCCTGCTCAAGCGCCTCCGCCTGCTGCTCCGTATGCACGAGGTCGTAGCCGCGGCTCGCGCTGATGCCGCTCCTGACGGTGATCGTCATCGCCATGACGGCGAGCAGGGCGAGCAGCGTCTTGCAGCGCCGCCGCATCTGCTCATCGAGGCAGATATGGATCCGCTCCCGCTGCCGCAGCCGCGGCGGAGGGGCCGGCTTCGCTGCGAGCTCATACTCCTCGTATGCTTCCTTTTCAACTCTCGCGGGCATCGGCATCCCCTCCCTTCCCAGCAGCTGCCGTCGCGAGCTTCTCCGCGATGCGCAGCTTCGCGCTCTTCGCGCGCGTATTCGCCGCGAGCTCCGCCTGCCGCGCCTGCCGCGGCTTGCCGATGAGGCGGATCTCAGGCTTATGATGGCAGACGCAGACGGGGAGTTCCGGCGGGCAGATGCAGCCGCGCGCGAGCTCCCTCATCGTCTGCTTCGCGATGCGGTCCTCGAGCGAGTGGAACGTGATGACCGCGAGCCTGCCGCCGGGCAGCAGATGGTGCACGGCCGCGCGCAGCGACTGCGCGAGGATGCCGAGCTCGTCGTTGACCTCGATGCGGATGGCCTGGAACACGCGCTTCGCAGGATGGCCGTTTTCCGCGCGGCGCACGGCCTTCGGCACCGCCCGGCAGAGGATGTCGACGAGCTCGCCCGTCGTCTCGATGGGCTTTTCCCGCCGCGCCGCCACGAGGAACTTCGCGATGCGCCGCGCCCAGCGCTCCTCGCCGTAGTCGTGGAAGATGCGGTCGAGATCATCCTCGCTGTACGTGTTCACGACCTCGTAGGCCGAGAGCTTCGCCTCAGGATTCATGCGCATGTCGAGCGGCGCGTCCTGCATATAGGAGAACCCCCGCGCCGCCGTATCGATCTGGTGCGAGGAGACGCCGAGGTCGAAGAGCACGCCGTCGACGCGCGGCGCGTCCGTCCTTTCGAGAATCGCATCGAGATTCTGAAAATTGTCATGCAAGATGTCGACACGGCAGGACACGTCCGCGAGACGCGCCCGCGCCGCCTCGATGGCCGCCTCGTCCTGATCGATGCCGATGAGCCTGCCCGCGGCGGACAGCCGCTCCGCGATGCGGTGCGCATGGCCCGCGCCGCCGAGCGTGCAGTCCACATAGATGCCGTCCGGCCGGATGGCCAGGCCATCGATGACCTCCTCCGGCATCACGCTGATATGATGAAACGCCACCTGCACACCTCCTCTCACGGATACAAAACAACAAAGACGCCTGCTGCGCCGACGCGCTCTGCCCATGCGGCCCGAGGGGCGCACGCCACAGCGCACGGGCCGCGTCAGATCCCGACGTCCGCGAGCGTCGCCGCGATCGCCGCGACGTCCGGCTCTACCTCGTCGCTGTAGGAACGCCACTGCTCCTTGCTCCAGACCTCGATGCGGCTGTCCGTGCCCGTGAGCACAACCGTCTGCTTGAGCGCAATGCCCGCATAGCTGCGCAGGTTCGCCGGCACGAGGAACCGCCCCTGCTTGTCGCACTCGAGGCTGCGCGCGCTCGAGAAAAAGAACCGCGCGAGCGCCCGCGCCTCCGGCCGCACGAGCGGCAGCTGCCGCAGCTTGGCCGCGAGCGCCTCCCACTCCGCCTGCGCGTAGAGGAACAGGCAGTGGTCGAGCCCCTTCGTAATGATGAAGGAGACGCCAAGCTCCGCGCGGAAATCAGCGGGCAGGATCACGCGGCCCTTCGCGTCGATCGTATGGGAATACTCTCCCATGAACATCCTGTCCCACCACCTTTTCCCCACGCAGGGACACTTTCCCCCACAATTCACCACTTTATCTATTCTTTTTATAACAGAAAATTCCTGCCTTGACAAGGGAACGCGATCAAAAAAATGGACTTGCCATCATTTCCCATGGCAAGTCCAACGGCTGACGCGACATCGCTCCGCAGGCGAGGGCTCCGGCCCGACGCAGACGCGTCGGCGGCAGGCGCAAGGCCTCGCAGCGCGCGGCTTTCCCGGCGGAGCAGCCGCCCGCCAGCCGCCCCCCTCACGCGCGCGGCTGGATCAGACCGTTCTGATACGCGAGCAATAGATGGTAGAGATCCGTGATTTCCTCCTGGATGGCCTGCCCCTCGTCCGTATCGGCTACCGTCGCGTGGCGGCTCACGAGCTCGACCGTCTCGGAGACCGACTCGATATCGCCGTTGTCGCGCAGCGCCGTGCGCACGTCGGCGATCTTCTGATGCGCGAGCAGGCGCAGGCCGCGCGAGTTCGAGATGAGCGTGAAGCCCGAGATGCCGGTCTTCTCATGATAGGCGCGGCAGAAGCCGCCGTCGATGATGATGGCGCGCCCGCCCGCCTTCACGGGCGTCTCTCCCCTCTTCACCTTGACGGGCACGTGGCCGTTGATGATGTGGCCCGTCACGGGCGAGAGGGAGAACTCCTCGAGCACGCGCGCGCAAGTCTCCTCGTCGTCGATGAGACGGTAGTAAGGATCGGCCGGCTCCTCCCAGGTGCGCTTGTCCGCGAGCAGCGTCCGCTCGAACGTCCGCACCTCGCGTCCCGAGAGCGGCGAAAGGCGTCCGCACCAGAGGAAGTAGAGGAAGTCGAGCGCCTCCTGCTCGCGGTAGAGATACGCCTGCCGCGCCATCTGCTCACAGAAGTCGAACCACGCCCGTCCGGCATACGTCCTGCCGCCGAACGTGATCTCCCGGAGCTCCCCCCGCTCCGTGAGCGGCACACAGCCGTGGAAGAGCAGATTGCCGTTGCAGCGGCGGTAGAGACTCCCCTTGCGGTAGAGGAACGCGATATGGCGCCTTAGCGCCGAACTCTCGACGAAGGAGTCACGCAGGCCCGCGAGCACCTCCCGCTCCTCGGCCGTGAGTGCGTAGGGATCCGCCGCGTCCTCGTCGATGGTGGGGAAATACGCCTTGCGCAGCTCGTAGCGTTTCCCATCGGCGAGCTCGGCCCAGACGCTGCGGAAATCGATCCTCCCGAGCAGGCGCCGCCCCGCCATGCAGAAATCGGGATTGCGCGCGATGAGCGCCCCCTCGACCTTGAAGAGCATGACCGTCACGGCGCGCTCCGCCGCTTTGAGCGGCGCCTCATCGGGATAGAGCCGCTGCGCGAGCGTCGTGAGCGGCCAGAGGCTGATGCCGTAGCCGCGCTCGAGCACCGCCGTATTGCCGTAGCGCAGGCAGTTGCGCACGACGCTCGCGACGCACGCCTCGCTGCCGAGCGCCGCGCCCATCCAGAGCACATCGTGGTTGCCCCACTCGATATCGACGGACGGATACTCCATGAGCATATCCAGTATGGCGTCCGGCCGGTCGCCACGGTCGAAGAGATCGCCGACGATATGCAGATGGGAGACGGCGAGCCGCTTCACGAGCGCCGCGAAATCCTCGATGAACGCAGCGCCCGCATCCGCCTGCACGATGCTCGCGAGCAGGCGCTGCTGATACGCGAGCTGCGCCGCGTCCGCCTCGGGGCGCGTGCCGAGGAGCTCGACGATGACCGAGCGCAGGCGCTCCGGAATCATCGACGGCAGGCGCGACGCCGGATACTTGTAGCTCATGAGCTTCGCGAGCGCGAGCAGGCGCGCGATGTTCTCCCGGTACCAGGCAGGCGTCGCGCGCCGCGCCGCCGTCACCTGCTCGATCTTCTCCTTCGGATAATAGACGAGCGTGCAGAACTCCGCCTTCTCCTCGCCGCTCAGCCGCGCGCCGAACACATAGTCCACCTTCTCGCGGATGACACCGGAGCAATTATTCAGGATATGGAAAAACGCCGCATACTCGCCGTGCAGATCACTCATGAAATGCTCGACGCCCTTCGGCAGCACGAGCTGCCCCTGCAGATAGATGAGGCGGCTCTCCACTGCCGCCCTCGTCGGATACTTCTCCGCCAAGAGACGCAGCACCTTGCTCGGCGCCGCCGGACGCAGACTCGGACGCATAACTCTCCCTCCAACATGAGTCTCCGGCACGCTGCCGCAGACATTTTTGTGGTATGATGATTCCTCTTGTGGAACATTCGACATTTCCCGCCCGATTCCTGCCAGAATATCGACATCTTCGAAGGAATCCCCCTCAGCGTCCTGCGCGGAATGCCCCCGCAGGCAGCGAAGCACAGCAAACTCAACGCACAAACGTCCACTTTGTGGACATTGTGCGCCCGCCCTTGCAGTAAATCCAGCCAATCGCGCTGCGCCTGCGGCTTGCGCTCTTGGGGATTTACTAGTAAAAGCGCCGGCCCCCTCTCCTCAAAAGGAAAGGAGGCCAGCGCTTCCTGCGTGGCGGCGCAGCCGTCTCAGCCGCTGAGGACGAGCCGGTGCGCGAGGTAACAGACGAGCACGACGCCCGCGCTGAAAAAATACTCCGCGAAGCTGCCGACCGCAAAGAGCTTTACGCCGTGCTTGTCGCCCGGCGTGAGCAGCGGCACCTTGCCGCAGACGGCGTCCTCGGCGATGTGGAGCAGCGCGCCGACGGCGAAATACGTGCCGATGACGGCGATCTCGCCGCCCGTCACGCCGTAGTCGCCGCGCCCGAGACGCAGGGAGAGGCCGAGCAGCGCGCAGTAGAGCAGCGGCCAGTGCGACCAGCCGCGGTGGCGGCTGCGCCACGACCAATAGCTGCCGGCGCGCGGATTGCCCTCTACCTTGTCCGGCAGGATGGCGCCCGCCATGCTGTAAGCCGTGAGCAAGAGATCCTCCGTCGCCGTATAGACGATGACGCCCGTGACGACCTGATGATTCACCCACTTCATCCGCGCACCCCCTTCCCGAAAATCTTTCCTGCATTGTACCATGCGCAAATCCCTGTTGCAAACGCGCGAAAAGATAGGGTAAACTAGAAATACAAACCCCCGCCCGCAGCGTGGGGAGACAAGGAGGCCTCTCTATTGGACGATCTCACCTGGCAGCGCAGCCTCGCCCTGCGCGACCAGCGCATACGGCGGCAGAAATACGGTCTGCTGCTCGCTGCCATCGCGGCCATACTCGGCGCCATCGCCATCTGGTACGGCTGCTTCTACACGAAGACACCGGAATACGCGCTCAAGGAAGCCCAGGCCGCCATCGAGCAGCGCGACAGCGAGAAATTCGCCCGCTACGTCAACCTCGATCTGCTCACGAGCCAGGCCTATGACGACCTCACCGTCGACCTCTTCGCCTATGACGCCACACTCACGCCGAAGACGCGCGTGCTCTTCGAAAAATTCTACGTCCTCGTCAAGCCGGAGCTCTCGCGCGGCGCAGCCGAGGCCATCGCGCGGCGCATCGACAGCGGCCTCTGGACGCTCCCCGACGGGCTCGACATCCTCAAGGGACGCCAGCTCGGCATCGACTTCGAGCGCTTCCTCGAGCGCACGCAGCTCCACAACACCACGCTCGTCAGCGTCGGGCACGTCACCCACGACGGCAGCACCGCCACAGCGGAGCTCAACATCCGCGAGGACTGCACCGACACCTCGTTCACCCTCGTACTCGCGCTCGAGGAGGCCGCGGACGGCCACTGGCAGATCGCCTACATCAAGAACTACCGCGACTACCTCGACACCGTCGCGCCGCTCATCAACGGCGACATCGCCGACTACATCGAGGCGACGAAGCCCATCGTCGACGACGCGAATGAGATCTTCGCCGCGCAGAAGGCGAGATTCGCCGCACTCAGCCGCACGAGCGACGGCAGGCCCAGCGCGCGGCAGCGCAAGGAAATCGCCGACTTCCTCGAGGACGACGTCATCCCAGCGCTCAAGGACCGCCAGAAAAAGCTCGACGAGATCGACGTGCCGGCCGGCGCGGGCTACCTCGCGCGCCAGCGCCAGCTCTCGACCGAGACGACCATCCGCGCCTGGCAGCACTACATCAAGGGACTGCGCGGGGATCAGCCGCGCGAGTTCGACGCCGCCGAGACGCTCCTCAAGCAGGAGCTCGCCATCGACCTGCGCGTCGACGACATCATCAAGCACACAGCGGTCAGCAAAAACATTCCGAACCTGCCTTGATATTAACCCGTTCTTAAAAATAGGCTTGCAGTCCCATCATATCCATGATAAACTATATATGTGAACGCTACTAATATCTAACGCAGACATGGGACAACGCCCTTGCAGAAATCCCCCTAACGCACGAGACAGCCATAGAGAAAGAAGGAAGCCGCCATGAAAAACGAACCAGCATCCTGCCAGATCATCGCGCCGATCTCCGGCGAAATCATCGAGCTCTCCACCGTGCCGGATCCCGTATTCTCCGAAAAGCTCACAGGCGACGGGCTTGCCATCCTCGCGGCCAGCGACGAGGTCCTCGCCCCCTGCGACGGCGAGATCACACTCTTCTTCGACACCAAGCACGCCTTCGCCATCACGACGTCCGCCGGCGTCCAGGTACTCGTCCACATCGGACTCGACACCGTCATCATGGAGGGCGAGGGCATCACGGCGCTCCACCATACAGGCGAGAAAGTCAAGGCCGGCACGCCGATCCTCCGCCTCGACCTGCCGCTCCTCGAGAAACGTCACATCAACCTCATCTCTCCCGTCCTCATCGTCAACTACGACAAGGTGCGCCACCTCGCGACCCCGGAGCGCCCTGGAGAGCGCGTCGCCGCCGGCGAGGACACTGTGCTCGAATACGCCGTCTGACGGAGCCGCGCCAAAGAGCCCGCGGCGGGATTCCGGCGTGGCGCAGACAAAGAAATCCCCCGGCCAGGGCATTGGCCGGGGGATTTCTTTGTCTGCGCACGCCGTAAAACAAGTGCCGCTCGCAGCGAGAGCAACGACCGAGCGCGCTCTCCTATATCAAATTTCCTAAAACCCGTGGCCGCCGATAACAGCAGCCCACACACCTGCGCGACCGCAGGACACGAAGCAATCTCCGCGCGAGCATCCTTCCCACAGATGCCGTGCGGCGCACGCCCGCTGGCAACATCCGCCAGGGATGCATGCGCTCATGCGCCATAGGGCTCCACACCCTTGCGCTCATTTCCTTGACTCTATTGTACATCACACCGTTGACGACGTCAATTAAAATGGATAGTACTTTCCTCCTACATATTCATTTGCAATTTCTTTTCGCCATGCAGGGAGCGGCTGTATATGATATAATGAAACAAAATATCCCAGCAACGATACTCCATATCATCATCACATGACAACGTGACAGCCGCAACATCGCCGCAGGGCGAAACCATCGCCTGCCGCAGCATCGACGCCGCATACAACGTCGTCCGCCTGCAGGCCGCAGCAAGCGCTCTGCACCAATAGCGTCTGCCGCGCAGCCACCTTCCGTCCCCCTTGCGACAAAGAAAGGAGACCACCATGCAAGACTTAGAACTCATCGCGTTCCAGATCATCTCCAACGTCGGCTCCGCGCGCAGCGCATTCGTCAACGCCATCCGCGCGGCCAAGGCCGGCGACTTCGCGCGCGCGGAAAAGCTCATCGAGGAGGGCGAAGCCGACTTCCTCACAGGCCACAAGGCGCATCAGCAGCTCCTCACCGATGAGGCCGCCGGCACCGCCGCCCCCGTCACACTGCTGCTCGCCCACGCCGAGGACCAGCTCATGAGCGCCGAGGCCTTCAAGATCCTCGCACGCGAATTCATCGACCTCTACCAGCGCGTCGAGAAAAAAGCGCCGCGCTGACCGCCAGGCGGCATGCGCTCGATCTGAACCAAATTTCATTTTTTATACTATGTTTTTATTGTCTATCCAATCTGCTCCTGTTATAATTTCTACATCTTTCGTAGGAATTTGAAAGGAGCAGATTTTTATATATGAAACTCGCATCGAATATGAGAGCCATGCGCGTCGGCAGACGGATCCTCCTGCAGATCCTCCTGCTCGTCGCCGTCGTCTCGGCGCTTCTCTCCGTCGCGTCCTTTCTGCAGAACCGCAGCGCCATGCTCTCGAGCACACAGGACATGCTCACGGCGCGCGCAGGCGAAAGCGCCAAGACCATCGCCGCCGCCATCGAGAACAAGAAGCTCATCTTGAAAAACGTCGCCAACCTCCCCGCCGTCCAGTCGCTCGACTGGGCGCAGCAGCGTCCCGTCCTGCTCCAGCAGGCGAAGGACTGGGGCTTTGAGAGCATCTTTTTCTTCACGACGGACGGCCACGGCTGCTACCCTGACACGAACGAGATCAAGGATCAATCGAAAGAGCCTTTCTTCGATATGATCAAAGAAAAGCAGGAGTTCGTCACTGAGCCCTTCATCCGCGAGAACGAAGGCGACTCCATCACGACGCTCATCATCCCCGTGAAATCGCCTGCTGGGAGCATCATCGGCTACCTCGGCGGCACCGTCAACCTCGCGAGCATCAACGACACCATCCAGAGCATCGAGATCGGCCAGAAGGGCTACGCCCTCATCGCCAACGGCGACGGCCAGTACGTCGCGCACAAGGACATGCAAAAAGTCCTGCGCAAGGAAACCCTGCACGACGAGGGCTCCAAGGAGGCCGACGCCCTCACAGCCGCCATCGCGCAGCACGCGCAGGGCATCGCTGACATGCAGCTCGCGGGTCAGGACGTCTACGCGGCCTACGCCCCCATCGACGGCACGACCTGGAACATCGTCCTCGTCGCCGACAAAGACGAGACGCTCGCGGGCGTCTACCACAGCGCACGCATCCAGGCCTTCCTCTTCCTCATCGCCGTGCTCCTGAGCATCTTCGTCGCCCGCCTGATCAGCAGCACCATCGCCAAGGAACTCGGAGACGTCGGCCGCTTCGCCGCCGCGCTCTCCGACTATGACCTCGACTACCAGGGCACGCCGCACAAGATGGACGAATTCGGCGAGACCATCCTCGCCCTCAACGCGAGCACCCAGGCCATGAAGGGCGCCATCCAGAGCGTACAGTCCCAGAGCAAGAGCATCATGGGCTCCTGCGAGGAGATGGAGGAGAAATTCCAGCAGGCATCCGACGACGTCCAGCAGACAGCCGCTGCCACAGAGGAAATCTCTGCGACGATGAGCCAATGCTCCACGACGCTCGACACCATCTCCCACATGGTGAAAACCGTCGACGCCGACACCCAGCAAGCGGCCGCACACACGCAGAAAGCGCGTAGCCTCGCAGCGAAAATCCACGACGACGCCTCCTCCATGCAGCAGAAAGCCGACGCCTCCTTCCAGCATGTCAAGAGCGTCTCCGCCGAGTGCAGCACGCGCGTCCGCAGTGCCCTCGAGCGCGTCAAGGTCGTCGAGGAAATCTCCACGATGGCGGAAAGCATCCTCGACATCTCCGAGCAGACGAACCTGCTCGCGCTCAACGCCGCCATCGAGGCCGCACGCGCCGGTGAGCAGGGCCGCGGCTTCTCCGTCGTCGCCGACGAGGTGCGCAAGCTCGCGGAGGCCTCCGCGCGCACCGTCACGCAGATCCAGGCGGAGATCAAGGAGACCCTCGCCGCCGTCGAAGACCTCTCGAGCGCCGCGAAATCCCTCCTCTCCGTCATGGAAAACGACATCCTCACGGACTACCAGGGCATGCTCACCGTCGCCGGCTCCTACCAGGCCGCGGGCAGCGACGTCCAGGGCATCTCGGAGAACTTCGGCAAGCTCACCGACGGCATGGCCGCCTCCATGCGGAACGTCACAGAAAACATCGCGAGCATCACGGAATCCGTCAACCAGGTCGCGCAGACCACGACGCAGATCGCGGAAAACATGACGGGCATCACCGACAAGAACACCCAGATCGCCGATGCCGCGCAAAAAAACAAAACAGCGGCCGACGAACTCATGAAAGCCGCCAGCCGCTTCAAGACAGACAAATAAATCAATTCAACACAGCACAAAGCTACCTGCACAAACGTCCGCTTTGTGGACATTGTGCATCGCCCTATGGTAAAAGGCTGCCGCAAACCGCGGCAGCCTTTTCTGCGCTATACTTTCTTTCTTACTTCAATCTTTCTGCAGCCCGCACACAGACGCCCTCGCCGCGCCTACACGCGCTCCGCCCAGCGCAGCAAACGCCCCCTCGCGCGCTGCGCCATGCCCGCGGCATCCGCCCAGCGCCACTCCAAAGCCGCGCTCAGCGGACGTTCCACACAGCGCTTGCGCAGGAGCTCCACCAGGCTGCAAACGGCAAAGACCACGAGCACCTTTCCAAGGTAAAAGAGCACATACCAAGGCGACTGGATGAAATCAAGATTGGGGAAAATATAGTCCCAGAGCAGCTTGCGCATCAGATCATTGTCGTGAATCAGATAGATGCCCAAGACCGTTCCCGCCAGACGGTTGACCTGCGCATGATAAAAATACGGCCGCGTCAGGAAATACAGGAACAGCGAAATCGCCATCGGAATCTGCAAAACCTGCGTGAAGCGCGCGGCCCCTGTCAATAAGCCGTCCTTGTGGAGCAAGAGCCCCGCCGCATCGCTCACGGCAATCGAAAACAGCAAGAAGGCGAGCAGAGCGAAAAAAACTTTCAAATAACGCCTATGGCAGCCCTCCCCCGTGATGAGGCGCTCCTTGCCATACAGCTTGAGATAGCCGCCGCATGCGTAGACGAGGAAAAAGAACACGATGGGAGCCGCCGAGAAAAAAGTAACGATCTTGAACGTCGGCAGCACCGAGAACATCGCGAAAAACAGCAGCAGGAAGCCTTGATACTGCTGCTTCGTCAGACGCGTCAGGAAAATATTGATGAACGGGATGAACAGGGAGAAAACGATATAGCAAGAGATAAACCAGTTCCCGCCAAAGAAGATGGGAAATGATTCTTTCACCAGATCTTTCATCGTATACGGCAGGAAATGGCCGCCGTATACAACGCCCGCAATGAGCCAGGAATAGAAAAGCTGGGCCAGCAGCAGCAAGACAAGTTTCCGCCAATGCACGGCATGGCCGATCATAAAATAGCCTGTAATCAAGACGAAAACGGCATTGCCCATGCCGCCGCCCCAGCAAACGAACTGCGTGAACACCATCTGCCAGGAAAACGTCGCCGCCGTAAGCACATGCGCGGCGGGATCGAGAACATGAAAAATACCATGCACGCCAAAATGGCACATGATGATCACCAGCATGGCCACGATCCGCAGCAGCTCTAACGAAGAATTACGCGGCCGCTTCCCCTGTCTGTCTGTCTGTCTGTCTGTCTGTCTGTCTGTCTGTCTGTCTGTCTGTCTGAGTATATGTTGTTCCCGTCACCTTGTCAAATCCTCCCCATAAAAATCATACCCCAGTGCATCCCAGCAAGCTACCTATACGCACGTCCGCTTTGCGGACATCAGCAGCGCCCTTGCATGAATCCGTGCCTTTACCCCTTGCTCGACGCCTCGTCATAGACATCCTTGAGCAGCGTCTCCTTGCGCAGGGACAGGCACTCGCAGCTGCGCTCGTCCGCCGCGACCGCGCGGATCGTATCGAGCAGGATCTCCCCGATCATCGGCGCATCGTCGTAGAAAATATCCGCCATCTTCTCATGCGACCAGGCGCGGCGGATGCCCTCGCCGTAATTCACCGTGAAATACAGCCCCGCGTAGCAGGCGCCGATCTCCCGCGCGAGATACACCTCCGGCGCGATGCTCTGGCCGACGATATCCGCATGGCCCGCCATCATCGCCACCTCCGCCGGACTCTCGAAATGGCGTCCGTCCGTCACCGCGTACGTCCCGCGCGTGAAGATGCGCCCCTGAAAATGACGCCGCGTCGCCGCGATCAGCGCGCGCCGCAGCTCCGGGCAGAGCGCGTCGCGCATGATGAGCAGATACCGCCCGTCGAGCATCACATCCTTGCGGCAGGAGAGATCGAGATAATCATCGGGAATCAAAAAATCCCGCAGATCGAGCAGCTTGTTCACCGTGCCCACGCCGCCCTCAGAAAGCACGCGCCGCACGCCCGCCTCCCGCAGCACCCAGAACACCTGCCGCGAAGCATCCGCCCGCGTCACCCCTGACCGCCAGCCATGCATCCGGCACGTCAGCACGCGTTTTTCCCCCACAGAGAAAAGCCGCATCGCCGGACTCTCCCCATAAGGCGTCTCGAACCGCATCTCCTCCGCGAGGATCTTCACATCCTCATCCGGCAGATTCTTCGGAAAATCGCTCGAAAGCGTCCCCGAACCGCCGATCACCGCAAACTCCGCCGCGGGAATCTCATCTTTCCTCATCATCGATCTCATCCTCCATCCTGCTATCTAATGTCGCCCGCTCCGCCTCGAACGCCAAAAAACCTCGAACCATTCTGCCCCGAACGTTCCGCCGCGAACTCCCCCGCCTCATCCCCCCAGCAAGGGCGGCGATCATCGGACAGCGAATGCAGCGCGGAACCTATTCGGAAGCACGACGAACCTACTCCCTTCCTCCTACCTAAAGTGCTGACGAGAGTTTCCGCGCGGAGTGAGTCGGCCGATGAACGCCGCCCGCTCCGTCTCGAACAATCAACAGTCTCGAACCATCCTGCCTCGAACGCCAAACAACCTCGAACCATCCTGCCTCGAACGTTCCGCCTCGAACTCCTCCGCCTCGCCCCCCAGCAAGGGCGGCGATCATCGGAC
>CAKPXP010000013.1 GCA_934202005.1 uncultured Selenomonas sp.
GCGTGGAACGATCTCTCGACGAGCGCCTCGACCGCGAGCAACCGCACGGCCGTCATCGAGAAGGGCAACGTGCTCGCCGACCGCATCAAGACAGCGTCGCAGCAGCTGCAGGAGCAGATCAACGCCCAGTATGAGGACATGAGCCTCAGCGTCACGCAGATCAACGACTACACGGATCAGCTCGTCAAGCTCAACCAGAATATCATGACGACCGAGGCGACGGGCGCGAGCGCGAACGACCTCCGCGACCAGCGCGATCTCATCGTCGACAACCTCTCGAAATACATGAACCTCAACGTCTACGAGGACGACAACGGCATGTACTCCGTCGTCTCGAACGGCATCACGATGGTGAACGGCATCAACAAGCTCACGCTCGAGATGTCCTCTGCCATAGAGAACGATCAGTACGGCATCAGCGACTACACCGTCAACATCAAGGAGTCCGGCATCGCTTTTCTCCCGACGAACGGCAGCATGAAGGCGCAGATGGACACGATCGCCGAGGACAAGGGCTATCTCGACCAGATGGCGAACATCGCGGGCTTCATGCTCACGACGTTCAATACCATGCACCAGCAGGGCGCGGGCATCGACGGCACGGACAGCAGCCTCGCGGAGTACTACACGGACGGCAACGGCAAGAAGTACACGGACGCCGCGATGACGACGGAGTACACGGGCCCGAGCTACGGTGAGAACTTCTGGGGCGACAACAACACGCTCTACACCTGGGACGCAGAAAACAGCTGCATCAAGGCGACGAAGGTCGAGAAGCTCAAGCATGAGACGAACTTCACGGAAACGAAGAATGCTGACGGCACCGTGACGCGGACACCGAAAGTCACGCTGAGCGGCACGGGGACGTCGTCTGCGCTCGACGGCATCAACATCATCAACGCGCTCACGGTGAACACCGCCATCTCGTCGACGGGCGGACAGAACATCATCGCCGCGCGCAAGCTCACGGTCGAGCAGACGACGGATGACAACGGCAAGCTCGGCGCCTACGAGGTCGCGCTGAACGGCTCGGGTGACGGCACGAACGCGACGAACCTCTCGACACTCATCAACATGGACCAGGATAACGTCCACTCGACGGCGAACGTCGTCTACAGCAACGGAACGGCGTCCTTCATGGACACGACGACCGCGGCGGATAAGATCACGGCGACGCTCAAGAACAACATGGTGAGCCGATCCCTCGACAAGGACTCCGTCAACGCCTACTACTCCGCGATGGTCTCGAAGCTCGGCAGCGACTCGGAGTCCCTCGACGACAAGGCGGACGCGCAGGACAATCTCATCACGCAGATCACGAACTGGCGCTCCTCGACCTCCGGCGTCGACTGGAACGAGGAACTTTCCAATATGATCATGTTCCAGCAGGGATACAGCGCCTGCTCCCGCTGCCTCACGACGATGGACGAGATGCTCGACAAGCTCATCAACTCCACCGGCACAGTCGGCAGGTAATCCGGTTTTGAGAAACTAGAGAGGTGGCATCCATGTCAATCAGAGTCAGCAGCAACCAGATGGTTTACAACTATAAAAAGCAGCTCAACGACGCGAACTCCCGCAAGGACAAGCTCCTCGAGCAGGGCGACGGCAGCAAGTTGCACCGCCCGTCCGACGACTCCGTCGCCTACACGAAATACCTGCGCTACGACACCTCGCAGCAGGAGAACGAGCAGTACCAGGAGAACGTGAGCACGGGCGTCTCGTGGATGAAGGCATCCGACGCCGCGCTCGTCTCCATGACGGACATCCAGACGACGTTCAAGGAAAAGACCGTCGCCGCCGCGAACGGCGACAAGACGAACGAAGACATGGCCGCCATCGGCAAGGAGATGGAGGCGGAGATTCAGGAACTCGTCTCCCTCGGCAACACGCAGCAGGGCGACCGTTACCTCTTCGCGGGGCAGAAGGACACGACGCAGCCGTTCTCCCTCTCGGAGAAAACGGTCAGCCGCGGCCTCGCCAAGACGCTCTCGGAAAAAGCGGCGAACTACTTCAGCGGGGACGAAGGCGTCGGCACTACGGGCAGCCTCCAGCAGATGCTCACGCTTGAGGGCGACGATGGCAACACCTACTACCTCAACACGGAGGACGGCTACATCTACACGAAGGATTTCGTCGACAGCGGCTATCAGCAGAAGATCGCGGAGAACGCCGATGCCGTCGTTGACCGTGATACCGACGCGGTAGGCAAGCTCGACAAGTGGTCTGGCGGTAAGGACGTATCGACATACTTCAAGAATACAGGCGAGATCATTGATGCGGCCGCGAATGAAAAGTATCCCTTATCTGGAAACGGTATGAAGTTCAAGTTCACCACCATCGAGCAGAAAATCGCCACTTACCAGGGCGACGACAAATACATCTCGATGACGAAGAAGAACGGCACGACGGAGCCGGTTGCTGACACGGTCAATGTCACGGGACAGGAGATCTGGGGCACGGACATCTTCGATAACGCAAGCTCCGGCAACGCACCGTCCGGCACGGCGATGCTCAACGAGATGCTCACGGTGCAGAAGCAGGTCACGAGCGCGAATTTCAACTGGCTCACGGACGATGGGCAGACCATCTCCGACCAGGCGCATGCGACGACCGTCACGACGGAGACAAGGCTCGGCGCGCGCCAGCAGCTCTACAACTCCGTCGCAACGATGCTCGACAACCAGAAAGTCCTCATCAAGCAGGATATCACGGACGTGAGCTCTGTCGATGTCGCGGCGCTCGCGACGAAGCTCATGGAGGAGCAGACTGTCTACAACATGAGCCTCGCGCTCGGCGCGCGCATCCTGCCGCAGTCGCTCGCGGACTATCTGAGCTGACGCGCGGCGTATGACGCTGCTCGGGGATGGGAAAGCACGCAGGAGCGATAGATTTCCTTTTCATTAAATTTGCAGGAACAGCAGGGATCCGCCAGGGAGAAGGGGAAACATACCATGTTGAGATTGAACATCCGCATGACGCAGCCGATGATCGGCATCCACACGCAGCTCGGCAAGCTCGAGGCGCACTCGACGCCCGCGCGCCTCTCGACGGAGAACCGCCAGGCGCGCTCGAACAAGGGATGGACGCAGTGCCGCGTGGACATCGACTCCTACCCGAGCCGCCACAGCTACGGCTATGACAGCCACGCGGACTTCGCCGCGGAGCACGGGCAGCAGGGTTTCTCGGACCTCGCGCAGTCGACGTCGGGGCACACGCAGCAGGCGTGGTCGCTCATCGAGAACGCGGCGAAGCCGGGCACCGACATGATCCACCAGATCTACGAGGGCCGCATCACCGACTTCATCAACAAGGGGAAGAACCGCCACATCGTCGCGGAGCTCATCCCCGATCCGAAGATTACCGTGCATCAGAGCGAGCTCACAGGCACGATCGACACCGGCGATGTCACAGAGCATGTAGATGCGGACGCCTTCGCCAAGACGCATTTCACGCCGGGGCAGGTGGAGACCTATCTCAAGCAGAAGGGATCAGTACATCAATGGGTCACGGAAGACCGCTACGACATATACGCCTAGGCGCTGCCGGGCGTGATTGGGAGGCAGATTCATGAAAAAAGTCCAAACCGTGCGTTTCGGTGACCTCGATGTCGACGAAAAAAGCATCGTCCATTTCGCGCAGGGCATCCCAGCCTTCGAGGAGGAGCACGACTTCATCCTCATTCCCTATGACGAGGAGAGCCCTTACCTGTTCCTGCAATCCTGCCGGACGCCGGATCTCGCATTTCTCATGACGGACCCGTACCTCTTCTTCAAGGACTACGAGTTCGAGATCGATGACGCGACGGAAAAAAAGCTCGGGCTTCAAAGCCCTGAGGACGTCGCCGTCTACGTGTTGCTCACGATCCCGGGCGGCAGCATCAAGGACATGACGGCCAACCTCATGGCGCCCGTCATCATCAACCAGAACACGCTCGATGCCGTGCAGCTCGTGCTCGAGAAGAGCACCTACCAGACGAAGCATCGTCTGTTCCAGCAGGATGCCGCCGGGAAGGAGGCGCGCTGATGCTCGTACTCACCCGCAAACCCAAGCAGCAGATCATGGTGGGCGATGACATCGTCCTCAACATCGTCGAGGTACAGGGCGATAACGTCCGCATCGCCATCGACGCGCCGCGCTCGGTCAAGATCTACCGCGGCGAGATCTACCACGCCATCCAGGAGGAGAACAAGCAGGCAGCCGCCCCGGTGCCGATGAACCTCGACCTCAAGGGCGCGTTGCCAAAGTGACCCGTACTACGTGAAAGCGCCAGCCGCGCAGCACATTTTAGGCCGCGCCTTTGGATTTTACAATATATCAAGTTCATGGACTGACATCATCATATCTACGGAGGGATATCAAATGATTGGAAAAGTACAGGATCTTGTCTCGGCCGCCGTCGTCATCGGCGCGACGGAGTCAACGCCAGGCATCAATGAAACGGCAGCGTCTGAGGCTGCTTCGTCGACGGCGAGCCAGGATCAGCAGACGCAGCAGGATATGGCGGAGACGCCGGCGGCCTCGCTTGATATCCTCAGTGAGGTCAAGAATGCTGCAAGCGCCACAGACGGCGTGCAGGACGGCAAAACAGACAAGGAAAAGCAGGACGGTGATCCCGACAGAAAGCTCGACGAGAAATCCGTGAACTACATCACGGAGGAGCTCAACAAGCTCATGAGCCGCATCAACTGCAACCTGGAATTCCAGTATCACAAGGAAGTCGACATGATGTCGGTGAAGATGCTCGACAAGAAGACGGGCGACGTCCTCAAGGAAGTCCCGCCGGAGGCGCTCATCAAACATATGATCAAAGCGAAGGATTGGCTCGGTGCCTTCCTTGACAAGACAGTATAAGCACGAAAAGGAGGAAGCACTATGTCAACGAGAGGAATCTACGGACTCTCCGGCTCCGGCATCGACGTCGACTCGATGGTCAAGGTCGGCATGATGACGAAGCAGAGCCAGTACGACAAGATGTACAAGCAGGAAGTCAAGAACGAGTGGCTCAAGGAAGCGTACAGCGACCTGTACAGCGATCTCAACACGTTCAACACGACGACGCTCTCGAGCTACAAGATGAGCTCGAAGACGAGCCCGATGCTCGCCTCGAGCTCCGCCTCGACGGTCGCGACGGCGACGGCGAACGCTGATGCCGCCTCGATGTCGCATACGGTCAACGTCTCGGCGCTCGCCTCGAATGCCTACCTTTTGACGGGCGAGGAGAATCTCACGCGCGCGAACACGAGCGACAGCGCCAAGACGAGCATCTACCTCAAGGACATGCTCTTTACCGAAGCGCAGCAGACGGATCTGAAAAATAAGCTCAACGCGGACAGCACGCTCGGCACGCAGACGCTCGTGAGCTTCGACATCGCGGACGGAACGGGCGCGAACGCCACGTCGAAGACCATCTCGTTCACCTATAACGACATCTTCTCGAGCGGGCAGACGCTCAACGACCTCGTCTCGAAGATCAACGCCTCGGGCGTCAACATCAAAGCGTCGTTCGACAACACGAACGATGCCTTCTCCCTCTATCAGAAGACAGGCGGCGAGGCCAACAAGATCATCCTCTCCGTCGCCAATGACGGCTCGGATGCCTCGGCCAACGGCAAGACGCTGCTCGGCAATCTCAACCTCCACAGCGTGACGAACACGACGGATGCAAACGGCAACCGCACGAGCACGCTCTCGGCAAGCGAGATCGATCTCGATGCCGTGACGACGGGCACGAGCGAGGTCGGCGGCACGCAGGCGTCCTATACGAGCGCGACGAAGACGACGAGCGACGCGTTGCTCTCGACGCTCTTCAAGGCGCAGGACGGCAGCAAGTCCGCAACGTTCACCGTCAATGGGAAGACCGTTACCATCGACGATATCACGACGAAGAAGGTCAGCGATCTCATCGATGCCATCAATGGCAGCAGCGCCGGCGTCACAGCGTCGCTCGCGCCGGACGGGCAGCTCACCGTGGCCTCGGATGACAATACCGCAAAAGTGACCTTCGGTGTCTCGAGCAGTGCGACGGACGCCGCGTCCGCGAACGGGCGCTCCCTGCTCAACGGGCTGAACTTCGTCTCGGGCAAAGAGCTCACGGCAGATACTCACGGTGCTTCGACTGCAGGCACGAGCGCGACCGCGACCATCGACGGCAAGAAATACACGTCAGACACCGGCAAGGTCACGGTCGGCGGCGTCACCTACACGCTGAACGCCATGGGAGCGACGACCGTCTCCGTATCGCAGGACACTGACACGCTCGTCAAGAACGTCCAGTCGTTCGTCGACGACTACAACAAGATGATCGACGCGCTCAACACGAAGTATTACGAGAAGCAGTACAGCGACTACGGCGTCCTCACGAAATCGCAGGAAAGCGCGATGACGGCCGACCAGATCACGAAGTGGAACGAAAAGGCGAAATCCGGCCTGCTCTACCACGACCAGACGCTCGGCAAGGTCATCAGCTCTATGCGCCAGGCGCTCTACACGCCCGTCGACTCCGTCACCAGCAACTACAACACGATGATGTCCATCGGCATCACCTCCTCGACGGATCAGGGCCATATCAGGCTCGATACCGACAAGCTCAAGAAGGCGCTCGCCGCCGATCCTGACTGCGTGCGCCAGCTCTTCGCGAGCAGCGGCGACGTCACGACGACGGATGCGGACGGCACGACGAAGACCACGACCGACTACGACAAGGAGGGCGTCCTCAACCGCATCTCCGACGCACTCCACACGAACCTCAAGACGATGAAGAGCTACGCGGGCAGCTCCACGGAGACATCCGACGGTAGCACGCTCGGCACGCTCATCGAGAACCTCAAGACGAAGATGTCGGACTTCAAGACGCAGATGGACGCATTTGAGAATGCGCTCTATGACAAATACGACGCGATGGAGACCGCCATCCAGCAGCTCAGCACGCAGCTCGGCTACATCACGGGCGGCAACTGAGCATAGCATAGCGCGCGGCGGTGGTGCTGCGGCTCTTTCGGACATGGCGAACACAGGAGGAATCACGAATGGTAAACAATGCGGCTGAGGCCTACAAGCGCCAGCAGATTATGACAGCGACGCCGGAGGCACTGACGCTCATGCTCTACAACGGCTGCCTGAAATTCATCGACGAGGGCATCCAGGGCGTCAAGGAGAAACAATGGGAGGCGGCGAACAACTCCCTGCAGAAGGCGCAGAATATCATCTCCGAGTTCCGCATCACGCTCGACATGGACTATGAGATCTCCCATCAGCTCATGCCGCTCTACAACTACACCTACGACCGCCTCGTCGAGGGCAACATCAAGAGCGACGTCGCCATGCTCGAAGAGGCGAAGGGTATCATCAAGGAGCTGCGGGATGCCTGGGCACAGGCGATGAAAAAGGCGCGCAAGGAAAAGGGCACGCAGGGCGTGCAGAACGGCAGCTACGTCGGCTGAGACGGCAGGCGGAAGGAGCATCCACATGAACGAACAGGCAGCGCAGCTGGCGGCGGCACGCCGCGACTGGCAGCTCTACCATACGCTCTCCGGGGAGCTGCTGAAATTCATCTCGCGGGGAGACATCGACGAGTTCCTCTCGCTCACCCAGCAGCGCACGGCGCTCGTCGAGCGCATGAAGAAGAACCCGCAGACGGAGGCGTATCGCAAGACCGCGGAATGCCAGGCGCTCATCGAGAAGATCAAGCCGCTCGACATGCAGCTCATCTACAAGGCGAAAAGCTGGCTCAACAAGAGCCGGCGCCAGAACGCCACCGTGCACGCATACGACCTCACAGCGGCCATCAACCCCATCGGCAACCTCTTCAACAAACGGTACTGATGGCGCGGACGGCCCATCGGCAGGCATCTTTTCCGGGTGCCTGCTTTTCTTTTAGGAACCGCTGATTAAATGAGGTGCTCCGGATTTACGTGGATGCGCTGTATCTCTCTAGGAGACAAACCGCAGGCGTAGCTGAAGCTACGCTGAGGATTTGTTGACGACGAGAGGACAGTGCAGACACGTGAAGACGGAGTGCCGAATTAATCAGTGGTTCCTTTATTCCGCGGAGAGAGGCTGCGATGCTCTGCCTGCAGGCACCGCGCATGTTTGGCGCGCAAGCAGGATTTTCCCGCCGTGCGGAGAATAAAGTAAGAAGAGAAACAGGAAACAAAGCAAAGGGGGGCTTTCCCAATGAAACGCTTCATGGACGAGGATTTCCTGCTCGAGAGCGAGACGGCGCAGCGGCTTTACCACGAGCATGCGGCAAAGATGCCGATCCTCGACTTCCACTCGCATGTGAATCCGCGCGAGATCGCCGAGGACACGCGCTACCGGAATCTCGCGGAGGCCTGGCTCACGGCGGATCACTACAAATGGCGCCTCATGCGCACGGACGGCGTGGAGGAGAAATACATCACGGGCGGCAGGGCGGCAGGCCGCGACCGCTTCCAGAAATTCGCTGAGATGATGCCGCGCGCCATCGGCAATCCGATGTACGCCTGGGTGCATCTCGAGCTCCTGCGCTATTTCCACTCGCGCGTGCCGCTCTCGGGCGAGACGGCGGAAGAGGTCTGGCAGCAGGCGGGCATCGCGCTCGCCGAGCCTGATATGACGGCGTGCGGCGTGCTCAAAAAGTCGCACGTGCGCCTGCTCGCGACCGTCGACGACCCCGCGGACGATCTCAAGTGGCACACGACCATCCGCGCGGATGGCTGCGAGACGGCGGTGCTGCCGACGTTCCGCGTGGACGCCATCCTCGACATCGCGGCGGACGACTGGCAGAACTACATGCTCTACAGCCTCGGCGCGGCCGCCGATACGGACATCACGACGATGGAGGATGTGCGGACGGCCATCGTGCGCCGCCTTGACGCGTTCGCTGCGCAGGGATGCCGCCTCGTCGACGCCGGCGTCGCCTGCGTGCGCTACTACGAGGCGGAGGAGTACGAGCTCGACGATATCGTCGGCAAATACCTCAATGGCAAGGGTACGCCAACGCCGCTCGAACAGGAGAAATACCGCTCGGCTGTCCTCCTGCTGCTCGGCAAGGAGTGCAGCCGCCGCGGCTGGGTGCTCGAGCTCCACTACGGCGCGCTGCGCAACGTCAATACGAAGCGCTTCGCGCAGTTCGGCACGGCGGCGGGCTTCGACTGCATCTCCTCGCGCGACTCCGCCGAGGGCATCACGCGCCTGTTCGACGCGCTCGACCGCCTCGAGTGCCTGCCGCGCACCATCCTCTACCCGGCGAACCCCGCGGACAACGCCGTCATCGGCTCCATCCTCGGCGCGTTCCCCGGCGAGGGCATCCGCGGCAAGGTGCAGCAGGGGGCGGCCTGGTGGTTCAACAACACGCGATCCGGCATCGAGGCGCAGCTCACGAGCCTCGCGGGCCTCGGCCTGCTCGGCACGACCGTTGGTACGGTCACGGACTCGCGCTCGCTGTTCTCATTCCCGCGTCATGAGTACTACCGCCGCATCCTCTGCAACTTCATCGGCGGTCTCGTCGAGCGCGGCGAGTACCCGGACGACGAGAAGCAGCTCGCGCGGCTCGTCGAGGACATCTGCTACGGCAACGCCGCGAGATTTATCGGAATCGATAAGAATCAATGAATAAGGAGTTTTGACATGGCAAAGACGAAGGAAGAACTGGCCGCCGCTGAAGAAAAAGAAGCCCAGGCCACGGAGACGAAGAAGACACCCGATGGGAAGAAGGACGAGAAACGAGAGGAGAAAAAGACAGAGACGGCGCGCCGCGCTACCCGCGGCGGGAAGACGGGCGTCGAGAGCAACACGAAGGCCCTCGACTTCCAGGAGTTCCTCGTGGACAACAACATCAACGTGTTCAGCACGGAGTCGCTCGAGGACGAGTACCAGACCGTCATGTTCCGCTCGCGCATCGAGGCCAAGGGGCAGATCCTGCCGATGGCCATCCTTATCGACACGAGTCTCTTCACCATCATCCGCACGCAGATCGTCACGGGCATTACGGCGGACAAGCGGCCGCGCCTTGAGCACTACCTCAATGAGCTCAATACGCAGTACAAGATTTTCAAATACTATCTGCGCGACGATGGCGTCATCTACCTCGACATCTGTCTGCCGTATGTCGATGAGACGTTCGACAGCAAGATGATCCAGCTCATGCTCAGCATCCTCGTGCAGCACCTCGAGGCGAGTTACGACGACCTCATGGCGGAGGTCTGGAAAAAGGCATGAGCGGCGCTTGATGCGGCTGCGCGGTCGCAGCTGCGCCTGTGTCAGGCAGAAAATAAAATGGCTGTCCCCACCCGATGTGGCATCGGTGTGGGGGCAGCCATTTTGTTTCATGGAACACTGGCGTCATGCAGCGCTTTGCATATCTGCGCGCCGTGTCAGGCGCGCTGGTATTTTTTCTCCGTCTCGTTGATGACGCAGGCGACGGCGGCGTCGCCCGTGATGTTGAGGCAGGTGCGGAACATGTCGAGGATGCGGTCGATGCCGGCGACGAGCGCGAGGCCCTCGAGCGGCAGGCCGACGGACTGGAGCACCATCGCGAGCATGATGAGGCCTGCGCCCGGCACGCCCGCCGTGCCGATGGAGGCGAGCGTGCCCGTGAGGACGATCATCGCCATCTGGCCGAAGGAGAGGTCGACGCCGAAGACGTTCGCGACGAAGAGGGAGCAGATGCCCATGTAGACGGCGGTGCCGTCCATGTTGATCGTCGCGCCGAGCGGCAGGACGAACGAAGTGACCTCGCGCGAGACGCCGAGCTTCTCCTGCGTGTTCTTCATGTTGACGGGCAGTGTGCCCGCCGAGCTGCAGGTCGTGAACGCGATCATCATCGCCTCGCTCATGCCCTTGAAGAACGCGAGCGGCGTGTGGCCGCCCCAGACGCGCGCGAGCGTCGAGTAGACGCCGACGGCGTGGATGGCGGAGCCGATGGCCATGCAGCCGATGACGGAGAGGAGCGGCAGCAGCACGGAGGGGCCGTTCGCCGCGACGACGGGCAGCAGCAGGCAGAAGACGCCGATGGGCGAGATGGCCATGACCATCGCGATGATCTTGTAGCAGACCTCGGCGCAGGCGTCGAAGAAGCTGATGAGCGTCTTCGCGCGCTCGCCGCCGACCTGCAGGATGCCGACGCCGACGAAGAGCGCGAAGATGATGATGGGCAGGATGTCAGCCTTGGCCATGGAGGCGACGGGGTTCGCCGGGATCATCGCGACGAGCACCTGCATGAGAGACGGCGCCTTCTTGACCTCGACGGCGGCGTCGCTCGTCATGCTCATGCCGATGCCCGGATGGAAGAGCCCCGCGACGGCGAAGCCGATGAGGATGGCGATGGCCGTCGTGCAGAGGTAGATGACGATGGTCTTGATGCCGATGCGGCCGAGTTTCTTCGTGTCGCCGATGCTCGTCATGCCGACGATGAGCGAGGTGAAGACGACGGGCACGATCATCATCTTGATGAGGTTGATGAACATCGTGCCGATGGGCGCGATCCACCACTTGATGAAGGGCAGCGCGTCCGGCCCCGCGATGAGCCCGACGACGACGGACAGCACGAGGGCGAGGAAGATCTTGACGGATAAATTCATAGAGACCACTCCTTTGCATGTTTTGTATTGTTGTGACTATCTTTATTATACGTTGGAAATGAAAGACTGTCTATGGAATATTTCGTCAATTGTCAGCAGTGGGAGGAGGGAGCGCTGGCGCGGCGTCGGAAGCCTGAAAAATATTTTCCGCGGTGATTGTTTTCCGGAGGTTCCTATGATATAATGACCAACGGTGTTAGAAAAAGCATGCGGGCGGATGGCTGCCCTGTGCCGCGAAGCGGTGGCGCAGCCGATGAAGCACGCAGAAGAAAACAACAGGAGGTGCACCAATCATGGCAGTGATTTCCATGAAACAGTTACTCGAAGCAGGCGTCCATTTCGGACATCAGACGCGCCGCTGGAACCCGAAGATGGCGAAGTACATCTTCACGGAGCGCAACGGCATCTATATCATCGACCTGCAGAAGACGGTCAAGAAGGTGGACGAGGCTTACGCGTTCCTGCGCAGCGTCGCTGAGGAGGGCAAGAGCGTCCTCTTCGTCGGCACGAAGAAGCAGGCGCAGGAGTCCATCAAGACCGAGGCGGAGCGCGCCGGTCAGTTCTATGTCAACGAGCGCTGGCTCGGCGGCATGATGACGAACTTCCAGACGATCGAGAAGCGCGTGAAGCGTCTCAAGGAGCTCGAGGCGATGGAAGAGGACGGCACGTTCGATGTCCTCACGAAGAAAGAGGTTCAGGTGCTCCGTCACGAGATGGAGAAGCTCGAGAAGTATCTCGGCGGCATCAAAGAGATGAAGAAGCTGCCGGGCGCGCTCTTCGTCGTCGATCCGCGCAAGGAGCGCATCGCCGTCGCTGAGGCGCGCAAGCTCCATATCCCCATCGTCGCCATCGTCGATACGAACTGCGACCCGGATGAGATCGACTATGTCATCCCGGGCAACGATGACGCGATCCGCGCCGTCAAGCTCCTCACGGGCAAGATGGCAGACGCTGTACTCGAGGGCCGTCAGGGCGCCGATGGCAGCGAGGAGGCTCCGGCTGCTGAGGCGGCAAAGGACGCTGAGTAATCAAGTCATCAAGAATAGAACCTAGGACGGGGTAAGGGATGTTATCCCTTGCCTCGTTTTTTTGAGGTAAGACGAAAGCAAGGTACGACAAGGAGGAAATACAATGGCAATTACGGCTGCAATGGTAAAGGATCTGCGCGAGAAGACGGGCGCGGGCATGATGGACTGCAAGAAGGCGCTGACGGCGACGAACGGCGATGCGAAGGCGGCCATCGACTGGCTGCGCGAGAAGGGCATCTCCAAGGCGGAGAAGAAGGCCAGCCGCATCGCTGCAGAGGGTGCAGTCGCAGCGTACATCACGGAGGACGCGAAGGTCGGCGTGCTCGTAGAGATCAACTGCGAGACGGACTTCGCCGCGGGCAACGAGAAGTTCAAGGCGCTCGAGGCGAAGATCGCGAAGCACATCGCTGAGACGGCGCCGCAGGATCTCGACGCGCTCAACGCGAGCGAGATCGACGGCAAGCAGGTCTCTGCGCTCATCACGGACGCGACGGCGACGATCGGCGAGAAGATCTCCCTGCGCCGCTTCGTGCGCTACGAGAGCGCGGGCAAGCTCGCGAGCTACATCCACATGGGCGGCAAGATCGGCGTGCTCGTGAACCTCACGGGCGGCAGCGACGAGCTCGGCAAGGATGTCGCGATGCAGATCGCGGCGGCGAACCCGATCGCCATCGATGAGACGGGTGTGCCGGCAGAGGTTGTCGAGCACGAGAAGGAAGTCGCGCGCAAGCAGGCCGAGGAAGAGGGCAAGCCCGCGAAGATCATCGACCGCATCGTCGAGGGTCGCATCAAGAAGTATTACAAGGAAGTCTGCCTCGATCAGCAGATCTTCGTCAAGGATCCGGATAAGACGATCTCGGACATCCTCGGCGGCGAGAAAGTCGTGGAGTTCACGCGCTTCCAGCTCGGTGAGGGCATTGAGAAGAAGCAGGAGGACTTCGCGGCAGAGGTCAAGGCGCAGATGCAGTAAGCGCCCTGCCCGCTGCGGCGGGCTGATACATGATGAAAAGAGAGGCTGTTGCACAGAAGACGGCGCTCCCGGCGGGAGCAGGAGGTGCGGCAGCCTCTTTTTGAGGAATGACGCACGGAAGCCGCGTGCGGCGGCAGCGCGGTGCGGAGAATTTGATGGAGGCGGCAGGAGTTTCCCGCTTTCCGTCGAATGAACATACTAGATAGGTTTCAGTCGTTGCTTGGACTGGATGGAGGTTTTTGTTTTGGAAACAGCGAAATATAAACGCGTCGTCCTGAAGCTCAGCGGTGAGTCGCTCGCGGGCGACCAGGGCTTCGGCATCAATCCGGTGGTCGTCGAGGATATCGCGGCCCAGGTGAAGCAGGTACGCGAGCACGGCATCGATGTCGCCATCGTCGTGGGCGGCGGCAATATCTGGCGCGGCCTCGCGGGCTCCGCAAAGGGCATGGATCGCGCGACGGCGGACTACATGGGCATGATGGCGACGGTCATGAACGCGCTGGCACTCCAGGACGCGCTTGAAAAGATCGAGGTCGACACGCGCGTGCAGACGGCCATCGAGATGCGTCAGGTCGCTGAGCTCTACATCCGCCGCAAGGCCATCCGCCACATGGAGAAGGGCCGCGTCGTCATCTTCGGCGCGGGCACGGGCAATCCGTATTTCTCCACGGACACGACGGCGGCGCTGCGCGCGGCGGAGATCGAGGCCGATGTCATCCTCATGGCGAAAAAGGGCACGGACGGCATCTACGACCGCGATCCGAACAAGTACAAGGACGCGAAGAAGTTCGAGGCGCTCGCCTACATCGAGATCCTCAACAAGGGCCTCGCGGTCATGGACTCGACGGCGACCTCGCTCTGCATGGACAACAAGATTCCTCTCGTCGTGTTCAACATCGACGACCACAAGAACATCGTTCGCGCCGCGCTCGGCGAGAATATCGGAACGACAGTAGGAGGAAACGTATAAATGGTGAAGGACATCCTTTCCTCGCACGAGGAACGAATGAAGAAGACAATCGAGGCGGCGAAGCATGAATTCGCCAGCCTGCGCGCGGGCCGCGCGACGCCGTCGCTGCTCGACAAGGTGCTCGTCGACTACTACGGCGCGCCGACGCCTGTGAACCAGGTCGCGAAGGTCACGGTGCCGGAACCGCGCATGATCATGATCCAGCCGTGGGAGAAGTCCATCCTCCACGACATCGAGGTTGCGATCATGAAGTCGGATCTCGGGCTCAATCCGAACTCGGACGGCACGGCCATCCGTCTGACGATCCCGCAGCTCACGCAGGAGCGCCGCCAGGAGCTCGTGAAAGCCGTGAACAAGAAGGCGGAGGAGGCGAAAGTCGCCCTGAGGAACATCCGCCGCGACGGCAACGAGGAGATGAAGAAGCTCGAGAAGGGCAAGGAGATCACCGAGGATGAGTCGAAGCGCGGCCAGGAAAGCATGCAGAAGCTCGTCGACAAGTATATCAAGCAGGTCGACGCGGCGCGCGAGGCGAAGGAGAAAGAGGTTCTCGAGGTCTGATGGCGGCGCTATCCTATGTCGGCCGTCCCTTCTCCTCGGTAGAGCCGGAGCTGCGCGCTGCCGGCACGCCTTACCAGCTGGAGAGAACACGCCCTGTGCGTGATTTTTTCAAGACAGATGAGTGCTGTCTCTACGTCGTCCGCGAGCGTGAGCTCCCGGACGGCACGCTCGCGCTGGTCCTTGCGGCCAGCCTCCAGACATCGTCTGAGATCGACCTTTGAAAGGAGGTGTCCTGATATGGCTTACAAGATTGGTGATGACTGCATTTCCTGCGGCTCCTGCGCGGCTACCTGCCCGGTGGAGGCGATCAGCGAGGGTGCGGAGCACTACGAGATCGACGAGGAGAAGTGCGTCGAGTGCGGCGCTTGCGCTGCCGGCTGCCCGGTGTCCGCGATTTCGGCTCCGTGATGGACGGCCCCTCCTGACCGGAGCGTCAGGAGGGGTTTGTGCGTATGGGGAATTCCCTTCGGTACGCACTGGGGAAGCACTGTGTGCGTTCACTGCCTGCATCTGCGCAGAGCGGCGGGCGCAGGCGGTGGTTCCCTTGTCTTATGTATGGATGATACACTGCGGCGCGCGGGCTTCGGGGGCTGGTCTCTAGGAAGAGCGCCGCGCGGTAGCTGGAGGGATAAATATGTGGAAGAAGATTTTGGGCCTCGGGACACCGAAACAAGAAAAGGATCTGGTGGCGCTCTACGATCGCGTGCCGCAGGAGAAGCGGCCGCGCCATATCGCCGTCATCATGGACGGCAACGGACGCTGGGCGGAGGGAAAGGGCCTCATCCGCACGGCAGGCCATCGTGCGGGCGTCGGAACCCTGCTTGACATCGTGCAGGTATGCGTCGATCTCGGCATCGAGGTGCTGACGGTCTACGCGTTCTCGACGGAGAACTGGAAGCGGCCGCGCCCCGAGGTGGATTTCCTCATGAGCCTTTTCTCCGAGGTGCTCGAGAAGGAAATCCAAAGGATGGAGAGAGATCATGTGCGCCTGCGGTTCCTCGGCCGCGAGGATGGCATGTCAGAGAAGTTGCTCGGCGAGATGCGCGCGGCGGAGGCGCGCCTCGCGGGAAACGACGGCCTGCAGTTCAACATCGCGGCGAACTACGGCGGACAGGATGAGATTCTGCGCGCGGCACGAACGCTCGCGGTGCGCGCGCGCGCGGGAGAGATCGCGCCGGAGGATATCGACGAGGCGATGTTTGCGGGCGCGCTTGATACGGCGGGCCAGCCGCCCGTCGACCTCGTGATCCGCACGAGCGGCGACCTGCGGCTGAGCAATTTCTTGCTCTGGCAGTCGGCGTACGCGGAGTTCTGGTTCACGGAGACGAACTGGCCGGATTTCACGCCCGAGGAGTTCGTCGGCGCGCTCATCGACTTCGCGCACCGCAGACGGCGCTTCGGCGGTCTGAACCCGTCTGAGGGGAAATGAGCGTTCCACGCGGATATATGGATACGGATCCGGTCCTGCCGGTATCGCAATGAGAAAAGGAGCGGTTTTTTGCTGACAAGAATCATCACTGGTGTCGTCGGTATCGCGCTGGCGGCATTCATCATCCAGACGGGCGGCGCGCTCTTCAGCGCGTTCGCGCTCGTGCTATCCCTCGTCGCCTGGTTCGAGTATGTGCGCGCGTTCGCGCACAAGGGCATCCGCGGCGCGTTCGCGCTCGGCGTGCTCGGTCTCGTGCTGCTCTGGGGCTGCGCGTGGCTCGGCAACGCCGAGGAGACGATGGCGGTCACGACGGGCATCGTGCTTTTGATCCTGCTTGAGAGCGTGCTGCTGCACGGCAGGTTTTCCTTCGAGGACGCGGCGGTCTCGGTCGCGGGCGTGCTCTATTTCGGCTATCCGTTCTCGCACATGGTGCTGCTACGCTTCGCGGGCGAGGGCCAGACGCTCATGACGCCGCTCGGCGCGTTTGATTTTGGCTGTGCGATGATCTGGGTCATGTTCATCGGCACCTGGGCGAGCGATACGTTCGCGTACTTCGTCGGCTCGGCCATCGGTGCGCACAAGCTCTGTCCGACCATCAGTCCGAACAAGACGGTCGAGGGCTTCCTCGGCTCGGTCGTCGGCACGACGGCGTCCGTCGCGGGGCTCGGCGTCTTTTTCGGCCTGCCCGTGCTCGAGATGGCGGGGCTCGGCCTCGCGCTCTCGGTGCTCGCGACGCTCGGCGATCTCGTGGAGTCTGTGGCGAAGCGCTATACGGGCATCAAGGACTCGGGGAATATCATCCCGGGGCACGGCGGCGTCTGGGACCGTTTTGACAGCGTGCTTTTTACGGCACCTGCGGTGTACTATTTCGCTGTGCTCGTGCTCATGAATGATTGAGGAGGTGATGGGGTTGAAGCAACTGGCAGTCTTGGGATCGACGGGTTCCATCGGCACGCAGACGCTCGAGGTCGTGCGCCGTCACCCGGAGCTCTTCCACATCGCGGTGCTCGCGGCGAATACGAGCGATGAGCTCTTCGCCGCGCAGGTTGAGGAGTTCGAGCCGGAGCTCGCGGTGCTCGCCGATGAGGCGGCCTACGGGCGGCTCAGGGAGCGGCTCGCGGGCAAGGCGGCGCGCACGCAGCTCGCGGGCGGCCGCCAGGCGTTCATCGACGCGGCGGGGTATCCGGGCGTCGATGTGGTCGTGACGTCGATGATGGGCTTCTCCGGGCTCGCGCCGACGCTGCGCGCCATCGAGACGGGCAAGGATATCGCGCTCGCGAATAAGGAGACGCTTGTCGTCGCGGGCGAGCTCATCATGCGGCGCGCGCAGGAGTGCGGCGTGCGTGTGCTGCCCGTAGACAGTGAGCACTGCGCCTTTTTCCAGTGCCTCCAGGGGGAGCGGCGAGAGAGCATCGAAAAGCTCCTGCTCACTTGCTCGGGCGGCCCGTTCCGCGGCAAGAAGCGCGCGGAGCTCGCGCACGCGACGGTCGCCGAGGTGCTCGCGCATCCGACCTGGAACATGGGGAAGAAGATCACCGTCGACTCGGCCTCGCTCGTCAACAAGGGGCTCGAGGTCATCGAGGCAAAGTGGCTCTACGGTGTGGACTACGATCAGATCCAGGTGGTCGTGCATCCGCAGAGCATCGTGCACTCGATGGTGGCGTTCCGAGACGGTGCCGTCATCGCGCAGCTCGGCGCGCCTGATATGAAGCTCCCCATCCAGTATGCGCTGACGTATCCTTCCAGGCAGCCGTCCACGTTCGAGCGGCTCGATTTCTGGAAGATGCAGGCGCTCACGTTCGAGCGGCCGGACACGGAGACGTTCCGCGGGCTCGCGTTCGCCTACGAGGCGGGGCGCGCGGGCGGCACGCTGCCCTGCACGTTCAACGCGGCGAACGAGGTCGCGGTCGCCGCGTTCCTGCGCGGCGAGATCCATTTCCTCGATATCTACGACATCATCGAGCAGACGATGAGCGCGCGTCCGGCGCGTCAGGTAACAGCGCTCGACGATCTCTTTGCCGAGGATGAGGCGGCGCGGCGCTATGCCGCGTCCCTGCTGAAGAAAGGACGGTGAAGCTATGGTACTCACCATCGCGGCGGCGGTATTCGTCTTCGGCCTGCTCGTGCTCGTGCATGAGCTCGGCCATTTCGTCACGGCGAAGCTCACGGGCATGCGCGTCGACGAGTTCGCCATCGGCTTCGGCCCGCAGCTCCTCGCGGTAAAGCGCGGGGAGACGGTCTACTCCCTGCGCGCTGTGCCGCTCGGCGGCTTCAACAACATCGCGGGCATGGATCCGGAGGCGGAGGACGACGCAGGGGAGCGCGGCTACGCGCGCAAGTCCGTCTGGGCGCGCATGCTCGTGATCCTCGCGGGCAGTGCGATGAATTTCCTTCTGCCTGTGTTCCTCTACTGGGGGGTATTTTTCTTCTCGGGTGTCGCGACGCCGAGTACGGAGCCTGTGCTCGGCATGGTGCTCCCTGACAGGCCCGCGGCGCAGGCGGGGCTCCTCGCGGGCGACCGCGTGCTCTCCGTCGACGGTGCGCCCGTCGGGAGCTGGCAGGAGTTCGCGTCGGCCGTCCAGCAGGGCGGGGAGGGCACGAGCCATGCGCTCGTGATCTCTCGCGATGGCGAGGAACAGGAGCTTTCCGTATCGCCTGCCTATGACAAGACATCTGAGCGCGCGATGATCGGCGTCATGAGCTCCGCGACGATGGAGCATCCGGGCGCCGTGCGATCCGCGCAGCTCGCCGTGCAGAAGACGGGATCCGTCATCTACATGATGGTCTACGAGCTCTACAAGATCATCTTGAAGCTCTCCGGAGCGGAGCTCGCGGGGCCCATCGGCGTCGCGCAGATGGCAGGCCAGGTCGCGCAGATGGGGTTTGTGCCGCTGCTCAATTTCACGGCGTTTCTGAGCCTCAACCTGGCCATCATCAACCTGTTGCCAATTCCGGCGCTCGACGGCGGCCATTTCGTCGGGCTCTGCGTCGAGGCGGTCATCGGCCGTCCGATGGGGCCACGCTTCACGTACTACGCGCAGCGCGTCGGCATCGCGTTGCTCGTGTTGCTCATGGTGTTCGCGACGAAGAACGACATCGTGCGCGTATTTTTAGGAGGCTGACGTATGACGGAGTATCAGAGGAAGAAGACGCGGCAGATCCACATCGGCCCCGTCGCCATCGGCGGCGGCGCGCCCATCTCTGTCCAGTCCATGACGAATACGAAGACGGCGGACACGGAGGCGACGCTTGCGCAGATCCGCGCGCTCGCGCAGGCGGGCTGCGATATCGTGCGCCTCGCCGTGCCGGATATGGCGGCGGCGAAGAATCTCGGCAGCATCCTCGCGGCATCGCCCGTGCCGCTCGTCGCGGACATCCATTTCGACTACAAGCTCGCGCTCGAGGCCATCGCGCAGGGCATCCACGCGCTGCGATTGAATCCCGGCAACATCGGCGGGCCGGAGAAGGTCGCGGCCGTTGCGGCGGCCGCGAAAAAGGCGCACATCCCCATCCGCATCGGCGTCAACGCGGGCTCGCTCGATAAGCGTCTGCTCAAAGAGTACGGCGGCGTCACGGCGGAGGCGCTCGTCGCGTCCGCGCTCGAGCATGTGCGCCTGCTCGAGCAGGAGGGCTTCTACGACATGAAGATCTCGCTCAAGGCGCATGACGTGCCGCTGACGCTTGCGGCCTACCGCCTCATGAGCGAGACGGTCGACTATCCGCTGCACCTCGGCATCACTGAGGCGGGCACGGTGCGCACGGGCGTCATCAAGTCCGCCGTCGGCATCGGCGCACTGCTCGCCGAGGGCATCGGCGACACGCTGCGCATCTCGCTCACGGGCGACCCCGTGCCGGAGGTGCGCGTCGGCCGTGAGATCTTAAAGTCCCTCGGCCTGCGCGCCTACGGGCCGACGCTCGTCGCCTGCCCAACCTGCGGCCGCACGAGCATCGACCTGCCCGCAATCGCGGCCGAGGTCGAAAAGAAGCTCGCAGGAGTCGCAGAGCCCATCGAGGTCGCCGTCATGGGCTGTGTCGTCAACGGCCCCGGCGAGGCGCGCGGCGCCGATGTCGGCATCGCGGGCGGCAAGGGCGAGGGCCTCGTGTTCCGCAAGGGGGAGATCCTCCGCAAGGTCCCCGAGTGCGAGCTCGTGCCCGAGCTTTTCAAGGAAATCGACAGAATCATAGAGGAGCGAAAGAAGTAATGAGAGCATCCAGTCTATATGCACCAACCCTTCGGAATACGCCCGCAGAGGCGGAGATCGTCAGCCATCAGCTCATGTACCGCGCGGGGCTCATCCGCAAGGTCGCGGGCGGCATGTACACGTTCCTGCCGCTCGGCTGGCGCGTCATCCGCAAGATCGAGCAGATCGTCCGCGAGGAGATGGACGCCGCGGGCGGCCAGGAGGTCATGATGCCCATCCTGCAGCCCGCCGAGCTCTGGGAAGAGAGCGGCCGCTGGGCCGCCTACGGCGATGAGATGATGCGCATGAAGGACCGCCACGGCAGGGACTTCTGCCTCGGCCCGACGCACGAGGAGATGATCACCGACCTCGTGCGCGACGAGGTCAGGAGCTACAAGCAGCTGCCGCTTATGCTCTACCAGATCCAGGACAAGTTCCGCGACGAGCGCCGCCCGCGCTTCGGCCTCATGCGCAGCCGCGAATTCATCATGAAGGATCTCTACTCCTTCGATAAAGACGTCGAGGGCATGAACGTCTCCTATCAGAAGATGTACGACGCCTACACGAACATCTACAACCGTATGGGCCTTGCGTTCCGCCCCGTCGAGGCCGACAACGGCGCCATCGGCGGCGGGCACTCCCACGAGTTCACCGTGCTCGCCGACGCCGGCGAGTCGAACATCGCCTACTGCCCGCACTGCGACTACGCCGCGAGCGACGAAAAGGCGGAGCTCGCGCCGATCAGCGCGCCCGCTGAGGACGCGCTGCCGCTCGAGAAGGTCGCGACGCCCGGCACGAACACCATCGAGAGCCTCTGCAGCTTCCTCCAGATCCCCGCGGAAAAGACCATCAAGGCCGTGGCCTACCAGACGGACGCGGACGAGCTCGTGCTCGTCTTCCTGCGCGGCGACCACGAGGTCAACGAGGTCAAGGTCATCAACCAGATCGAGGGCGCGCTCGAGCTGCGCATGGCGGACGAGGAGATCATCCGTGCGGCGGGCGGCTGCCCCGGCTTCATGGGCCCCATCGGCATCAAGAAAGGCACGCGCATCCTCGTCGACGCGAGCGTCATGGGCCTCCATAACGCCGTCACGGGCGCGAACGAGCAGGATGTCCACTATAAGAACGTCAACCCCGCGCGCGACTTCGACGCCGCGGCCATCACCGTCACGGATCTGCGCATGGTGCGGGAGGGCGATCCCTGCCCGCGCTGCGGCACGCAGCTCAAGATGACGCGCGGCATCGAGGCCGGACAGGTCTTCACGCTCGGCACGAAATACAGCGCGGCGATGGGCGCGACGTTCCTCGACGAGCAGGGCAAGGAGCAGCCGCTCTACATGGGCTGCTACGGCATCGGCATCGGCCGCACGATGGCCGCCGCCATCGAGCAGAACAACGACGAGCAGGGCATCATCTGGCCGCGCGCCATCGCGCCCTATGAAGTCGTCGTCGTCGCCGTCAATGCGAAAAAAGACGACCAGCTCGCCTACGCCGAGGCCATCTACGAGGAATGCCAGGCCGCGCACATCGACACACTGCTCGACGATCGCAAGGAGCGCGCGGGCGTCAAGTTCAAGGACTGCGACCTCATCGGCTACCCCGTCCGCATCACCATCGGCCCGAAGGCCGTCGAGGCGGGCGACATCGAGGTCAAGGTCAGGAAGACCGGCGAGGTCTACCACTTCACGCGCGAGGGCTACCTGGCGAAGGTGCGGGAGCTGCTTGAAAAACTCTAAGAAACCTGATAAAATAAAGACAAACGATATTTTTATCGTTTGTCTTTTTTGATTTTTGAGAGAGTAAAGAAGGAAAACAGTATGTATGCGCAGCAACGACTCTACTTCCTGGATCATCTCAAATGGTTCATCATCTGGCTCATGGTCGTCTTTCATGCCGCGATGTGCTACATGGCGTTCGCGCCGCAGTGGTGGTACGTCGTCGACAGCCGGGAGCCGGTCTTTTCAGCGACGGTGTTCATCTGCTGGGCGGACATCTTCATCATGCCAGTCATGTTCTTCATCTCGGGGTACTTCGGCCTGCAGTCGCTCGTGCGCCACGAAGAGAAGGAGTTCTGGCGGCGCAAGCTCTGGCGCATCGTGCTGCCGTGGCTCTTCGGCGTGCTTTTCATCGCGCCGCCCGTGACCTATCTCATTCTCGCGAGCCGTTCCGCGCCGATGGATTTCTGGACGTTTTACACGACGCTTTTCTGGGGCCCGCTTTACGAGCAGGCGCAGTACTGGTACCTCGGCGCCCTGCTGGCGCTCTACGTGTTGCTGACGCTCGCCGTGCGCCTCTTCCCCGCACTGCGCGTGCGCAGCGCAGCGCCTGTGCGGCGGCAGGGACGCCTGTTCCTCGCGCTGTTTCTCCTGACGTTCCTGAGCATCGGCGTGCTGGGCTCCTATCTGTCGCCGGACCTCTGGCAGCCATTTTTCTACGTGCTCGTATTGCAACCCGTGCGCATCCCGACGTATCTCATTTTCTTCTTCCTCGGCGCGCATGCCTTCCGGCAGCGCTGGTTCGCCGCCGCTGGCTACACGCCGACAAATCCTCTCTGGCTTGTTGGATGTTTCCTCTTCAGCGCGCTCTACCTCTGGCAGCGTTTCACGTTGCCCGCGCTCGGGGCTTCCGCACAGGTCATCGCTTGGACCAACGCCTTTTGTCAGGCCGCGTTCATTTGGACGGCGACGCTCGGCCTCCTCGGCTTCTTCCAAAGATATCTAGGGCGGACGACGCCGCTGCGCGCCCGTCTTTCAGAGACTTCTTACGGCGTCTATTACCTGCACATGGCGGTGCTGTTCCCCGTCGTCTGGGCAGCGAGGAGCATAAACCTAGGCGTCTACTTCAAATACGCGCTCGTCTGCCTCGTCACGTTGCTCATCTGCGATTTCCTCGCGCGCTACGGACTTTCCCATCTGTCGGCGTTTGCCCTGAGGAAGGGTGCAGATAAAGGATGAGGTGAGGGATAGGAAGAAATCTGACGCTCCGAGGGAATGATTGTGCGAAAAATCGCCGCAGGCTGAGTATTGCAAGCCTGCGGCGATTTTTACACGGAACCCTTTCCGTGATTGTCCGCGGATATGGGAAGTTATTTCGGATTGTACTCCGTGATCTTGATATCGGGATGATCGTTGAGATTGATGAGCCGGTCCTTCGTGATCTCGATGACCGGCAGGGCGGCGAAGTCGTTGGGGAACGCGGCAATCTTGCCTTTCGAGCCGTCGGAGAGCACGACGCGCGAGCCGAGGAACGCGTCCTTGATGCGCGTGAGCACGGGGACGCAGACAGCGGGGTCGAGCGTCGTGTACATCTGCTGCGTGAAGTACTCGATGGCGGCGAACGGCGTGCGCTTGACATAGCCCTCGCGCTCCGTCGTGATGTTGTCATAGATGTCGGCGACGGCGATGATGCGCGCGTATTCGTGGATGTCTGTGCCCTTGCAGTTGAAGGGGAAGCCGGAGCCGTCCATGCGCTCATGGTGCTGCATGGCGGTGAGCTTGACGCCGTCGGAGAGGCCGCCGACGCTCGCGAGGATATGATGGCCGTCGACGGTATGCTGGATGTAGCGCTCGTAGTCCTCGCCTTTGAGGTTCTCAATGTTCTTGTCGAGCAACCGCTGATCGAACTTCGTCTTGCCGATGTCATGCAGGAAACCGGCGAGCATGATATCTTTCGCCTTTTCCGCATCGAAGTGCAGCCACTTCGCGATGACACCCGCGAGGATGGAGACGCGCAGCGAGTGGTTGTAGACGTCGGCTGCGAGATGGTTGAGCTCGTAGAGATAGTCGATGGCGCCGCTGCTCTTCGCGAGCGGTGTGATCTGCTTCGTCACGACGGCGTTTGTCTCGGAGACAGGGACATTTCCCGTCTCGCGCACCTCGTCGATGATGCGCCGCGCCGCGCTCACGACGCTCTTGTAGTCCTTGAGGAACGCGTTGCCGCGGTTGAAGATGGCGGCGACGGCCTGATAGTTCTTGCTGAGCTCGTATTCATCCTTGACATAGACGACGGGGATATTTAGAAACGTCAGACGCGTGATATGCGCTTTGGTCAGCAGGGTGTTTTCGGAAAGAATGACGACCATGTCGTCGTTGACCAGAGTCCGGGCAAGAATCATGCCGGGCTTGAGGTCTTCTACGGAAACAGCACGCATGATGAATCCCTCCTTGAAGATTCGTTTCTTCTATATTAATTCGCCTTTTTTGACGCATTCCCTGCTGATTTTCAAAAATGAGACGAATGAACCAAAAACATCTATCTGTGGCTCGTCATGGTTCCGAAGGCGGTTATTTGCCTCAGATGTATGAAAAAGCAAGGATTCTGCAGGATTTGCAAGTAAAAGGATGTAAATTTGTAAAATCCAAGTTCTTTTCCCGTTTCATATTTTACTGTGTAAAAGTATAATAGAATGCATGAGATTGCATTCGATTCAATGGGGAGGAAGTTCTATGATGAATTGGAAGAAAATCGCCGCGTTCGGTCTGGCGGCTGTGATGACGGCGGCGCTGGTCACGGGCTGCGGCGGGCAGCAGGCGGCGAAGGATGGCGCAGGCTCCGGCGACAAGGGGAAGATCGTCGTCGGTCTCGATGATAATTTCCCGCCGATGGGCTTCAAGGACGAGAACAACGAGATCGTCGGCTTCGATGTCGATCTCGCGAAGGAGGCGTCGAAGCGCCTGGGCCGCGAGGTGGAGTTCAAGGCCATCGACTGGTCGAGCAAGGAGGCCGAGCTCAAGAGCGGCCGCGTGAACGTGCTCTGGAACGGCCTCGACATCACGGAGAAGCGCAAGGAGAACATGCTCTTTTCCGAGCCGTATATGGATAACCGCCAGATCATCTTCGTGAAGAAGGGCCGCACGGACATCAAGGATGAGCAGAGCCTCGCGGGCAAGGCCATCGGCACGCAGAGCGCGAGCACGGCGGAGGAGTACCTCGACAAGACGGATTTCTATAAGAAGGATGTCAAGGAGGTCAAGAAGTACGCAGACTTCGTCTCGGCGTTCATGGATCTCGAGAACGGCCGCATCGACGCCGTCATCGGCGATGAGATCGTCGGCCGTTACTACATGAGCAAGCATCCGGACAGCATCGAGGCCGTCGATGTCGCGATCGGCCCTGTGAGTACGTTCGGCATCGCGTTCGCGAAGGACAACCAGCAGCTGCGCGACGAGGTGCAGAAGGTGCTCGACGAGATGAAGGCCGACGGCACAATGGCCAAGATTTCCGAGAAGTGGTTCGGCAAGGATATCACGAAGAAGTAAAGAGGCATAGGAGCAAGCGGCAGGCAGCGAGGAGCTGCCTGCTTTTTCTGTTGATTTCTGTGACTGGGACGCTGGACAAATCCGTTATTTTGAATTATTATCAAGGTGAGTTTGAGTAGGGAAGAAAGGTTGTGGGGTTATGAAGTATGAATTCACGAAGGACTTCCTGACGGGGATAGAATTCATCGATAAGGAACATGCAAGGCTGTTCGAGCTCGCGAATGAGACGTATGATTTGCTGCACGATGAGCTGGTCACGGATAAGTATGACCGCATCGTGAATCTCATCGAGGAACTGCGTGATTATACGAAGACGCATTTCGCGCATGAAGAGGAGTTCATGCAGAGCATTTCGTTCCAGTATATCTGGAGCGAGAAGCATCAGCATCTGACCTTTATCGAGAAGCTCGACGGCATCGATAGGGAGAAGCTCGATGACCATCAGGAGGCCTATATCCTCGATGTGCTCGATTTCCTCGCGAAGTGGCTCACGGGCCATATCCGCGGCGCGGATGCGCGCATCGGTGCCGCGGTGCGCGCGATGGACGCCGAGACGCGGGCGAAGGCCGACGCGAAGGCGGCGGAGCTGCTCGAAAAGATCGAGGGATGACGGCGTGTCCGCGGGGCGGTCGCGTCTGACAGCGGGCGCGGCAAAAGGGCGCTCCCGCAAAAAAGCGCATGACAGAAGGGCCGGATGCAAATGCGAAAGAGGCATTTGCGTCCGGCCCTTTGCAGCGCGTTGCTGGGAGGCGCTGTATTTGTGGGGCATGTTTTGAAGTTCAGGAAGCGATCATCGAGAGGAAGGCCGCGTGGAGACGCGTGTCGGTGCCGAGTTCCGGATGGAAGGCGAGGCCGATCTGCTGGCCGTAGCGCACGGCGACGATGTTGCCGTCGACGCGTGCGAGGACGTCGACCTCCGGCGCGGCTTCCTCGATGAAGGGCGCCCGGATGAAGCGCATGGGGAAGTCGCCGAGGCCCTTGATCTCGCCCTTGGTGGAGAAGCTGCCGAGCTGGCGGCCGTAGGCGTTGCGGCGCACGCGCACGGGCAGCGTGCCAAAGCTGGGGTAGGGGCATTTGTCGCGCGTCGCGCTCCTGGCGAGCAGGATGAGGCCCGCGCAGGTCGCGAGGACGGGGAGACCGCCTGCAATCTTTTCCCGCAGCGGCTCGTACATGCCGAGGTCGCTCAGGAGCTTTTTCTGCGTGGTGCTTTCGCCGCCGGGGAGGACGAGGCCGTCGAGCGGCGCGGCGAGGTCGCTTTTCTCGCGCAGTTCATGGCACGCTGCGCCGAGCGACTGGAGCATCTTTTCGTGCTCGATGAAGGCGCCTTGCAGCGCGAGCACGCCGATCTGCGGCTTCTTGGCCGCCTGCGCGCTCATTTACCGCGCTCCGCCATGAGGGTGGCAATCTCGTCCGCGTTGATGCCCACCATGGCCTCGCCGAGGTTTTCCGAGAGCTTCGCGATGAGAGCGGCGTCCGTGTAGTTCGTGACGGCCTTGACGATGGCCGCCGCGCGCTTCGCGGGGTCGCCGGATTTGAAGATGCCGGAGCCGACGAAGACGCCTTCCGCGCCGAGCTGCATCATGAGCGCGGCGTCCGCGGGCGTCGCGATGCCGCCGGCAGCGAAGTTCACGACGGGCAGGCGGCCACTGTCATGGACGGTTTTCACGAGCGCGTAGGGGACCTGGAATTCCTTGGCGGCCTCGAAGAGCTCGTCCTCGCGCAGGGAGGCGACGCGCGCGAGTTCCTGGTTGATCTTCCGCATGTGGTGTACGGCCTGCACGACGTCGCCCGTGCCCGGCTCGCCTTTCGTGCGGATCATGGACGCGCCTTCGGCGATGCGGCGCAGGGCTTCGCCGAGGTCGCGCGCGCCGCAGACGAACGGCACGCGGAACTTCGTCTTGTCGATGTGGTAGATGTCATCGGCGGGCGTGAGGACTTCGCTCTCGTCGATGTAGTCGATCTCGATGGCCTGCAGGATCTGCGCCTCGACGAAATGGCCGATGCGGCATTTCGCCATGACAGGGATGGAGACGGCCTGTTGGATGCCCTCGATCATCGCGGGATCGCTCATGCGCGAGACGCCGCCAGCCGCGCGGATGTCGGCGGGGATGCGCTCGAGCGCCATGACGGCGCAGGCGCCGGCGGCCTCGGCGATCTTCGCCTGCTCCGGCGTCGTGACGTCCATGATGACGCCGCCCTTGAGCATCTGGGCGAGCTGCTTGTTGAGTTCATACTGATCCTGCTGCTTGTTTTCTGCCATCTGAGACAACTCCTTTGTATGAAAGGAAAGGCGGACGCCTTTCTCCGGGGAGGCGCGTTTGCCGCGTCTCCTTTGTGCTTTGCTTGATGTGCTCTTATCGTAGCAGGATGCTGGCGATATTGAAATAGCCAATTTACGATTAAAATAAAATGCCAGGTGCGGAGACACGCACCGTATCTGGCATATTTCGACAAGGAAATCTGGAATATGATATAATCAGAATAGGAAAGATTTGACCAGAGAAAGCAGGTGAGCGTATGAGGCGCTTGAGATATTGGAAGGCGGCTGCGGCGGGCGGGCTGCTCGTGGCCGCATTTTTCGGAGCGGTGTCGTGGCAGCTGGGGCCGCTGGCGGAGCAGGCGCGGCCCTCGACGCTGGCGCCGCTCACGGGCCTGGAGGAGTCGAGCGAGGAGGCGCCGCTCTCCTATGCGCCGATGCTCTCCTGGGACAAGGATACGCAGGCGGTCGTCTACGAGCTCGAGGTCTATGCCGACGCAGCGGCGAAGCATCGCATTTTCCGTACGCGGCAGGTGTATACGAACCACTATCAGCTGCCGCTGCGCACGTTTGCGGGCAAGTGGCTCGGCAAGCCGCTCTATTGGCGCGTGCGTTCCCTCGGCTTCGACGGGGAGCCTGTGAGCGCTTACAGCAAGCTCGCGACGCTCTATACGGCAGAGACGGTGCCCGAGCTCGATCATCCGCTGATTCTCGCGCAAAGCGATACGGGCAACGGCACGACGCTGCTCTATCCCGTCTATGACTGGGTGGGGCTCGCCGGCGCGGCGGGGTATGAGATCGAGCTCTATGCGGGGACGGGCGCGCAGGCGCTCTCTCTGCCGCCCGTGGCGGTGTTCCATGCGGACATCACGGAGCTCTATGACCCGGAGCCGCGCATCGGCACGTATTCCTGGCGCGTGCGCGCGCTCGATGAGGCGGGGGCGCCGCTCGGCTCCTGGTCGCCGCTGCAGACGTTCCGCACGGAGCCCGAAGACCATTGGGAGACGGCGGTGCTCGGCGACAGCATCAGCCACGGCGGCGGCCATTATTCGTTCAGCCCGTCGGATTTCGAGTTCAGCTGGCTCTCGTATCTCGATTTTCCGGCCGTCAATCTCTCGGCGAGCGGCGATCTGAGCTCGATGACGCTCGCGCGCTTCTCGCGCGATGTGCTGCCGTTCCACCCGCGGTATCTCATGATCTTCACGGGGACGAACAGCCTGCGGGCGGGCGAGGATCCCGCGCGCGTCATCCATGACCTCGAGCAGATGAAGGTGCTCGCCCTCTCGCACGGGATCGCGCCGATCTTCCTCACATTGCCGCCCATCAATCCCGCGAACATCCAGCATGTGTTCGGCGAGCCGACGGCGGAGGACTGGCAGTGGCGCTTCGAGGCGGTCAATGAGTATATCCGCGGTCAGGCGCATATCGATGTGGCAGAGGCCTTTGTCTGCCCTGACGGCGTCCTGCCGACGGAGCTTGCGCTCGATGGCCTGCATCCCGATGTCGACGGCAAGCGCATCATCGGCGCGTGCGTCAACGAGCATTGGGCCGAGGTGAGACGGGACGCGGACGCGCAGCTGCGCGCCTACCGGGAGGCACGCTGAACGGCGGGCGGGAAATCCATCGCATATAAAAACGGCAGCCAGATGACTGGCTGCCATTTTTGATGGGGACTATCAATGATAGGATGGTGTAAATCTTGATGTATCGGGAATGTTAGGCGCAGATGTCACGCGGCGAGATCACTCGCCGAAATAGCGGTCGAAGAGCCCCTTGAAGCCGCGGCCGTGGCGTGCCTCGTCCTTGGCCATCTCGTGCACCGTGTCATGCACAGCGTCGAGGCCGAGCTGCTTTGCGAGCGTTGCGAGCTCTTTCTTGCCGGCGCAGGCGCCGTGCTCAGCGTCGATGCGCATCGTGAGGTTCTTCTTCGTGGAGTTCGTGAGGACTTCGCCGAGGAGCTCCGCGAACTTCGCGGCGTGCTCAGCCTCTTCGAACGCATAGCGCTTGTAGGCCTCGGCGATTTCCGGATAGCCCTCGCGATCCGCCTGGCGGCTCATCGCGAGATACATGCCGACCTCAGAGCACTCGCCCGTGAAGTTCTGGCGCAGGCCCTCGAGGATGCGCGGATCGACGTCCTTGGCCGTGCCGACATGATGTTCATCCGCGAACGTCATCTCGCCGGACTGCTCGACGAACTTCGCTGCCGGAGCATGGCAGATGGGGCATTCCGCCGGAGCCTGCTCGCCCTCGTAGACATAACCACAGACAGTGCAAACGAATTTTTTCATGGTAAAGCCCTCCTAAAAAATATGCATCGCGCCGCTTTGCTCACTGGATGGCGCTGTGTGAACTTGTTTCGATGGCTTTATTATAGGGCAAGGGCGGCAGCAGGGAAACGACCGGATTTCTCGATTGAGGGAAGATATCTCCTGTATGCCGCTGTTTTCTTTCATTTTCCATTGCAGGCACAGAATTTCAAAATTTATTATCAACAGATAATTATTATTCAAACAAAAGGAAAGAAGGTTTGCTTCCCTGCTTATAGATGATATAATGGGAAATCAGAAGAATGTTCATCGATGATTATCAGGAGTGGATAGAACCGAAATGTTTACGAGAATCACGCGGTCGGCGGCAGAAACGGCACAGCTTGCGCAGATGGTGGGCAAAAAACTGCATGAGGGGACGGTTGTCTGCCTCGATGGAGACCTCGGCGCGGGCAAGACGCTGTTCGTGCAGAATGTGGCGAAGATGCTCGGCGTCGAGGGAGAGGTCACGAGTCCGACGTTCAACCTCATGAATGTCTATGAAGGCATCTGCCGCGTCTATCATTTCGACCTCTATCGGCTGGATTGCGCCGCTGAGCTGGAGGACATCGGGTTCTATGAGTATACGGAGGATCCCGATGGCATTGTCTTTATCGAGTGGTCGGATAAGTTCCCCGAGGAACTGCCCGATGATTATCTTTCCATCCGCATCGACCGGCTGGCGGAGGATGCGGCGGCGCGGTGCATCACGTTCCGCGCGGTCGGTGAGGAGTATCAGGACGATTTGAAGGAGCTGGATGAGTTTTGCCGATTCTGAGCATGGATACATCAACCCAGGTGTCGAGCGTCGCCGTGCTGGCGCGCGGACAGCTGGCCGCGGAGATCACGATGCAGGCGCGGCTCACGCATTCTGAGACGCTGATGCCGCATGTCGCGCAGGCGCTCGCGATGGCGGGCGTCAAAAAGGAGGCGCTCACGGGCATCGCCGTGAGCATTGGCCCTGGCTCGTTCACGGGGCTGCGCATCGGCCTCGCGGCGGCGAAGGCGATGAGCTACGCGCTTTCAGTCCCGCTCGTCGGCATCTCGAGCCTCGAGGCGCTGGCGCTCCACTACGCCGTGCCGGGCGTCTCGATCCTCGCGCTCATGGATGCGCAGAAGAAGAACGCCTATGTCGAGGAGCTGCATTGGGAGACCGCGGGGGCGGGGCTGCGTCTCCTGGTGGATGCCCCCGTCTCTGTGCGGCCGCTCGCGGAGGCTGTGGCGCGGGCGGAGGCGCTCGCGTCAGCGGGCCGCACGGTCGTGCTGCTTGGCGATATCGTGCAGAAGCGCGTCGCGGGGAAGGTCGCGCTGCCCGCAGGCATCCTCGTGCCGCCGCCGCAGCTCCTGCTGCCGCGGGCCGCGCATGTTGCGTGGCTCGGCAGCCAGCGCCTCGCGGCGGGCGAGGCAGACAACGTCATGGATCTCGAGCCCATCTATCTCCGCCGCAGCGAGGCGGAGGTGCTCTTCGAGCAGCATCATCCGGAGCGCGCGGCGCTCGAGGTGGACGAGCAGGCGGCGCGCGCGCTCGAGGCGCGCGAGCGCCACGGCACGCGCGAGGTGTCGCGATGAGGCTCGCGTTCCGGCAGATGGTGCCGGAGGATGCGGATGCCGTCGCGCGCGTGGAGGCGGCGAGCTTCCCCGTGCCGTGGTCGCGGGAGTCGTTCTGGCGGGAGGCGTCGAACGAGCATACCTGCTATGTGCTCGCCTGTGACGAGACGGCCGCGGAGCCGGTCATCGGCTATGCCGGCTGCTGGATTCTCGCGGGCGAGGCGCAGATCACGAACGTTGCGATCCTGCCCGCGTATCGCGGCCAGGGCATCGGCACGCAGCTCATGGCCGCCGTCATCGCGGCGGCAAAAGAGCGCGGGGCGACGGCGATGACGCTCGAGGTGCGTCCGTCAAACGCACCCGCGCTCGCGCTTTATCATCACTACGGCTTCCGCGAGGCCGGCCGCCGCAAGGGGTATTACAGCGACAACGGCGAGGACGCCATCATCATGTGGAACACGAAGCTATGAAGAAGTGTGCAGAATGTCCCCATGACGGCGCTGCTCCCGCCTCAGCATCTCCCCAGCATTTCAGAGAGTTTTTCCGCAACGTCTGCCGGCGCGATGGCCGCCATGCAGGCGTTGTTTTTCTTTTTGCAGCGCGTGCGGCAGCAGGCGTTGCAGGGATAGGGGCTCTCGATGAAAGTGTGGCCGCTCGTGAGCGGGCCGTAGATGGCGGGGCTCGTCGGGCCCCAGAGGGAGAGCGTCGGCGTGCCGACGGCCTCGGCGATGTAGAGGGGGCCGGTGTCGCCCGTGAGCAGCAGCGCGGCGCTCTTCATGAGGGCCGCGAGCTCGAGGAGGCCGGTCTCGCCCGCGATGGAGAGCGAGGGACGCGCGCCTCCGATGGCGCGCTGCGCTTCCTCGATGAAGGGGCGGTCGCCCTTGGCGCCCGTAAAGACGATCTGCACCTGCTCCGGCACGGCGCGCAGCGCCTCGCCGAAGCGGGCTGGCGGCCAGTTCTTGTCCGGCCAGGTCGTGCGCACGCAGACGATGAGGATGGGGCGCGCGGTGTCGATGCCGTGCGCGGCCCAGAAGTCCGCCGCAAAGCCCGCGAGCGCGGGCGGCAGACAGAGCACGGGGCCGGGGCGCAGCGTTTCCTGCGGGAAGCCGAGCGGCGCGAGCGCCGTGTAGTAGCGGCGGATCTTGTGCGGGTCGGGGATATCGGGGGCTATCTCCGTCATGAAGAGGGGGTTGCCCTCGTGGCGCTCGTGGATGCCGATGCGCCGCGGTGCCTTGGAGAGGCGCGTGAGGAGCCCCGTGAGGAAGAGGCCCTGCAGGTCGAGCGCGATGTCGAAGGTGTAGGGTGCGAGCAGCGCCCGAGCTTTCTTGAGCTCCCGCCAGCAGGTGCGCAGCCTGAGGTGCGCGCCCGCTTCATCGATGGGCCGCCGGTCGAAGACGAGCAGGCGGTCGATGTCGGGATTCGTTTCGAGCAATGTGCTCGCGGGCGGGCTCGCGAGCCAGGTGATCTCGGCGTCCGGCGCGAGCCGCCTGAGGTTGTGCACGACGGTCGTCGTATGCAGGACGTCGCCGATGGAGCTCAGGCGGACGATGAGGATGCGGGCCCGGGGTGGGAGCGCGGATGAATTTCTCATGCAGGGAACCTTCTTTTTATGATAGAATATAAAGATAGTTTCTATTACTTTAGCATAACGTCGGTGTTTATGCAAAAAACGGAGGAGGCAGCATCGTGCTCAAGGACATCACCATCAGATCGCTCGCGAATGACTCTGCATATGAGCGGGGCGTGCGCTATTATCAGCAGGGGCGTGTCCTCGATTTCACGCAGAAGGAGAACGGCGTCTACCGCGCCCGCGTGGAGGGGAAGAAGGCGTACAAGGTCGAGGTTCGTCTCTCAAAAAAGGGCGACGGCGTCGAGGACTATTCCTGCAACTGCCCCGCGGCGGAGCTCTATCTCGGCGCCTGCAAGCACACGGTGGCGGTGCTCAAGGAGATCCAGGATGCGCAGAGAAGCCAGGCGCAGATGGGCCGGTCGGACGGTACGCGGCTCTTCCATCTTTTCCGCCGGGAGGGCAGCAGCGCGCCGACGGCACGGGAAGCGACCTACCTGCACCTCGTGCCGCGCCTCTTCCTCTCGGAGGAGTTCGGCCGCGTGGTGAAATGGCTCGAGTTCCGCGTCGGTGTCGACAAGCTCTACGTCGTGCGCAATCTCCGCCTCTTCCTCGAGGAGGTGGAGGCGGGCGCGCAGATCGATATGGGCAAGAATCTCTCGTTTTCCGCCGCCTCCATGCATTTTGCCGATGCGCTTTCCGAGCAGCTCTGGCAGATGCTCGTTGACGCGCGCCATGAGGAGATGGATATGCTCGCCTATAGCTCTCCCTTTGCCTCCTATCGCACGCAGGGGACGAGCTATCTCTTCGACCAGAAGAAATGCAAGTTGACGCCGGGGCTTTTCGAGAAATTTCTCACCATCCTCGGTGATGCGCCCTGTGAGGTGCGGTTCAACGAGGAGGAGAGCGAAGAGATGCGCGTGCGCCACGAGCGGCCGGAGCTCTCCGTGACACTCTCGGACCTCGGGCAGAAGGGGGCGGCGCTGACGCTCCAGACGGAAGGCCTGGCCATGCTTGACAGTGAGGCCCGCTACCTCTATACGCCGGGCACCATCTACGCCGTCGATGCGCCTTACGCGCAGGCTGTGCGCCCGCTCCTCGAGGCCTTCCGCTACTCGGACCGCCTCGCGCTCGCGCGCCAGGAGGTCGAGCCGTTCCTCCGCCGGGTGCTGCCGGCCGTCGAGGCGGTCGCCGATGTCCAGGTGGATCAGCGCTTCCTCGAGCGGTTCGAGCTCGCGCCGCTGCGCGCGCAGCTTTATTTCGACTACCACGGCGAGGGCATCGAGGCGCGGCCCGTCTTTTCCTATGAGGCAGCGTCCTTCAACCCGCTCGTCGACGAGGGGCCCGCGCAGGCGCAGGGCGCGCGCATCCTCGTGCGCAACGACCGCGAGGAGCGGGATATCCTGAATTATTTCGCGGCCTACGGCTTTACGCAGGAGGGGAATGTCTACGTCCAGCCGGACGAGGAGAAAAGCTACGACTTCCTCACGGAGGCGCTGCCCGCGCTCGCGGAAAAGGCGGACATCTTCTACGCGGATGCGTTCCAGAAGAAGCCCGTGCAGCGCCTGCCGCAGCTCACGGCGGGCGTGTCTGTGAGCGACGACAACCTGCTCGAGGTCACGTTCCAGGGCTCGGATATGTCCATCGACGAGCTCGTCGGCATCCTGCAGGATTACCGGCAGAAGCGCCGCTACCACCGGCTGAAGGACGGCACGTTCGTGACGCTCGGCGAGCAGCAGCTCTCCGCGCTCGCGGATTTCGTCGAGAATACGGGCCTCGCGAAAAAGGGCGCGCGGGACGGCGAGCGCGCCCTGTTGCCGCTCTCGAACGCGATGTACCTCGACGCGCTCGCGCGCGACGAGGACGGCCTGCGCCTCGAGCGCAGCAAGAAGTTCCGCCGCATCGTGCGCGACATCCGGGATCCGCAGGACGCGGACACAGACGTCGAGGTGCCGGAAGCGCTCGCGCCCGTGCTGCGCGACTACCAGGTCACGGGCCTCTCCTGGCTCTCTTCGCTCGCGGCCTACGGGCTCGGCGGCATCCTCGCCGACGACATGGGGCTCGGCAAGACGCTGCAGGTCATCGCGTTCCTGCTCGCGCATCGGGACGAGGCCGCGCCGCCCTCGCTCGTCGTCGCGCCGACCTCGCTCGTCTACAACTGGCTCGACGAGATTGAACGCTTCGCGCCGGAGCTGCGCGCCCGCGTCATCGCCGGCACGAAGAAGGAGCGGGAGGAGGCGCTCGCCTCTACGGGCGAGGACTGCGATGTGCTCATCACGACGTATAACATGCTCAAGCGCGACATCAAGGAGTACGCGGGCCGCACGTTCCGCTACGCGTTCCTCGACGAGGCGCAGCACATCAAGAACCCAGCGACGCAGAACGCCAAGGCCGTCAAGAAGCTCCGCGCGGGCGGCCGCTTCGCGCTCACGGGCACGCCGATCGAGAACACGCTCACAGAGCTTTGGTCGATCTTCGATTTCCTCATGCCGGGCTACTTGCTCACGCACCAGAGCTTCAAGGCGCGCTACGAGGTGCCCATCGTGCGCGAGGAGAACGCACGCGCGCTGAAGAACCTCAGGCGCCACGTCGAGCCCTTCATCCTGCGCCGCCTGAAAAAGGATGTGCTCAAGGAGCTCCCCGACAAGATCGAGCGCCGCATGATGTGCGAGATGACACCGCAGCAGGAGAAGCTCTACCGCGCCTGGCTGCTGCAGGGGCAGAAGGAATTCCGTGCGCTGCTCAAGGAGCGCGGCCTCGACGGCAACCGCATGAAGATCCTCGCGCTGCTCACGCGCCTGCGCCAGATCGCCTGCGATCCCGCGCTCTTCCTCGAGGACTATGCGGGCGGCTCGGGCAAGCTCGACCTGCTCGAGGAGATCGTCGGGGAGGCCGTGGCGGGCGGGCACAGGCTGCTCATCTTCTCCCAGTTCACGACGATGCTCGCGCACGTCGGCGAGCGTCTCACACGCATCGGCGTCTTGTATCTCTACCTCGACGGCAGCACGCCGTCCCTCGAGCGCCTGCGGCTCGTCAAGGAGTTCAACGGCAGTGGCCGCGCACCGGTCTTCCTCATCTCGCTCAAGGCGGGCGGCACGGGGCTCAACCTCACGGGCGCCGATATGGTCATCCACTGCGACCCGTGGTGGAATCCCGCCGTCGAGGACCAGGCCACCGACCGCGCCTACCGCCTCGGCCAGCAGAAGAACGTCCAGGTCGTGAAGCTCATCACGAAGGACACGATCGAGGAGAAGATCTACAAGCTGCAGCAGCGGAAGAAATCCCTCATCGACCAGATGATCCAGCCGGGCGAGACGTTCCTCGCGAAGCTCACCGATGAGGAGATCGCGGCGCTGTTCGAGAAGTGAAAGGAGGGACAGGCGATGGGGAAGGAGCAGAAAGCCCGCGTCATCTTCCACGTTGATATGGATGCCTTTTTTGCCTCCGTCGAGCAGCGCGACCATCCGGAGTACCGGGGCAAGCCGCTCGTCATCGGCGGACTCTCGGGGCGCGGCGTCGTCTCGACGTGCTCCTATGAGGCGCGCCGTTACGGCGTGCATTCGGCGATGCCGATGGGAGAGGCGCAGCGGCGCTGTCCGCAGGCGGTCTTCCTCCCGGGAGACTACGTGCGCTACCGCGCGGTGTCGGCGGAGGTCTTCCAGGTTTTTACCGCGTTCGCACCCGTTGTCGAGTCGCTCTCCATCGACGAAGCATTCCTCGACGTGACGGGCATGGAGCGGCTCATCGAGAGCCCGCGCGCCTACGCCGTGCAGCTCAAGGAGACGATCTGCCGCGAGGTCGGCCTCGTCGCCTCCATCGGCATCGCGCCGAACAAGTTCCTCGCGAAGATCGCCTCGGATCTTGAGAAGCCGGACGGCCTCGTCGTCGTGCCAACGGACGAGGCGGGCGTGCGCGCGTTCCTCTGGCCGCTCCCCGTACGCCGCATCTGGGGCGTTGGCGAGAAGACGGCCCGGCACCTTGCGGCGCTCCATGTGCGCACGGTCGGCGACCTCGCGTGCATGGATCCCGCGCGGCTGCGGGCGCAGTTCGGCGCGAAGACGGCGGCGCAGCTGCACGCGCTCTCCCTCGGCCTCGATGACCGTCCCGTCGCGCCGCGCGGCGAGGCGAAGTCCATTGGCAAGGAGGAAACCTTTGCCCGCGACCTCCGGCGTCAGGAGGACATCGATGGCGTGCTGCTGCGCCTCGCCGAGCAGGTGGGCTGGCGCCTGCGCCGCGCGGGGAAGAAGGCGCGCACGATCCAGATCAAGGTCCGGCGCGGCGACTTTGCGACCTGGACGCGCAGCCGCACGCTCGCCGCGCCGACCTGCTACGACGAGGATATCTATGAAGCAGCCGTTACGCTCTACCGTGCGCTCGCGCCTGCGGGCGGCATCCGCCTGCTCGGCATCAGCGCGCAGAACTTCGGCGCGGCGGAGGAGCTCTCGCTCTTCGACGCTGAGCGGCCGCAGAAAAAGGAAAACCTCTACCGGGCCATCGACGGGCTCAAGCAGAGGTTCGGAGAGAATATCATTGGGCACGGGCACATCTGAGGCACAGGGTACATCATACTGTATACAAATACGCGAATAGGGCTTGCCGATCTACATCAGCAAGCCCTATTAAAAAAGGGGTCCAAAATGCCGTTTGCTCACTATGTCGAAAACCCGCGAAATCGCAGGTGGGTACCCTAAGTCCGGCTTTCGTTACTCGTAACTTGCGATACAACGTCCACAGGAGTCAAATCGGGTTCCCTAGAAAAAGTGTAGGTTCGACATAATCAGAAGCTCACGCACACCCCAGGCGGTCCCTTCTTTAGTAGGTACTATAGCATAAAAAAATTCTGAATGCAAGACTTGACAGGAACGGATGAGGGGGAATAATAAGGAAATCCTTTAGGAAGCGCTGATTAAATGAGGTGCCCTGAATTTGCGTAGATGCGCTGTATCTCTCTAGGAGACAGTGCAGATGCGTAAAGGCAGGGTGCCGAATTAATCAGTGATTCCTTTAGCGAAAATGCGTCATGAGATTCATGACGAAGTAGGTGAAGCCGCCTGCGATGAGCGGGCCGACCGCGACGCCCTTGAACGCGATGACGCCGGCCATCGTGCCGATGATGAGCGCGGGGATGAGCTCGGTGGTCGTCGTGAGCAGCTTCAGCCCGCCGCCGCCGGCGACGGCCGCGAGCAGCCCCGCGAGCACCGCTACGACGCCGATCGGCGTCTTGAAGGAGTCGATCATCGTCTGGAGCGTGATCTCTCCCGTGGCAATCGGCACGAGGATTGCCGCCGTGAGCAGGATGATGCCCCAGTGGAGCCCGTGACTGCCGAGCGCCGTGAGCGCCGTGCCGAGCCCGAGCACCTTAAGCGCGAGCACGATGCCCGTCGCGTAGACCACCGTCATGTTGTGGCCGATGAGCGAGAGCAGCAGCACGGCGCCGAGTGTGATGTATTCCGTAGCCAAAGAATCGCCTTTCCTTTCTTTGCCGGTGCAAGTTCTAAAGAATCGCTGCTTCATTCAGCAGTTCCCGAAACTTGCGCTGAGGTGTACATTTCAAGCAAAAAATATTATAATGGAAAAAACCGCAAATGAAAAGGAGTAAAATTTCATGGAACATACATACAGCGTAGCCGTCAGCTATGGCAAGGACGTCGGCTGGATCTGCTATGACGAGGACGCGAAAAAGGCAGAGGTTCATCTCGCAAACGAGGAGGGGCGGAAAAAAGCGGAGGACTTCCTCCGGCAGCCGCTGACTCTCGAGGTGCCTCATGAGACGCTCATGGATTTCACGCAGGAGACCATCGACCCGCAGGGAGACCGGGCGAGCTTCGAACTCGCGCTCACGCGCCTTTGGGAGGCGACGCAGGTGCATGTTGACTGGAGCCGTCCCGTCGAATATGTGAAGACACATCCGCGGTACGAGTAAGCAGGATAGACGCAGGAATGCCGCCGGTACACCGGCGGCATTCCTGCGTCTATGGGGGAGTGTGCGTTAGAAGCTCATGAGGCGCGGGCAATGGCACTTTCCTCAGTGCTGTGCAGCTTGAGCGCGATTTCGAAGAAATGGCTCATCGTCGCTATGTCCAGATCGTCGTTGCCCTGGACATAGCGGAGGATGGCCCTGCGGCAGCGCTGCAGGGCGTTGTCGACAGATTTCACGTTGCGTCCCATGCGCTGGGCGATGAGCTCGTAGCTCTCACCGTAGAGACGGGAGAGGAAGACATCGTAGTCGTACGGCGTGAAGATGTGCTCGAAGAGCAGGCGGCAGCGCTCGTAATCCTCGTAGGTGATGAGTGCTTGTATGGGCGTGCGGAGCTTATCATCGATGAGCGTGTCGAGCCAGCTCGCGCGCTCGTTGTCCTCGTAAATCGCGACGTCGAGAGAGAGCGCTTGGCTTAGGATCCTGTGCTTGCAGCGGTGCGCGGCCTTGATGGCCGAGATGCACTGGCAGCGGATGCAGCGCACGGCAAAGGAAGTAAAGCTCGCGCCGCAGGACGGTTGGAAATCCCGCAGGGCCTTGAAGAGACCGATGCGTCCTTCCTGGAGCAGGTCGTCGCGCTCCTGCCCGTCGATATAGAATGTGCGGCAGGTAGCGAAGACCAACCCCTCGAAGTGGAGGATCAACTGAGAGCCGAGCGTGCTGTCACCTGTTCGCTGATATATGGAAATTGCTTCTGCGACACTGTTCTCTGCCATTTGAGATCGGATCCCCTTTATTTGAATGCAATCATTTCTTAACTATTTTCTTTATTATAGCATAACAAAAAGGTAGATAATATGGACAATTGTTGTATCGACTATGTGAAAATGTGATGTGCAACAGAATGGGAAATTATTATAAGTTAAAAGACCTAAGATAATTAGCGATTATACGCTTATTTTACAAGTGAGATTTAATTCAATGGGCAATAAGTCTATTTTAGATTAGATAGATATGATGATATAACGCGATGAGAGGAGCGACGCAGATGCAGGAATATAGCTATGAGGGAGGAGAGAGCAGTCTGGAACTCATGCCGACGAGCATCGGTCAGGAGGATTGCAGGCCGGGGCATTCCTTCGGCCCTGGAGAGCGGAATACCTATTTGATTCACTATGTACTGCGCGGTTGCGGTATTTTCTGCGTGGACGGCAGGAAGTATCATGTGGGGACAGGGGAGGCATTCCTCATCTGTCCGCGAGAACTCGTCTATTACGAGGCGGATGCCAAGACGCCGTGGTCGTATATGTGGATCGGCTTTTCTGGTTTCAAGGCGGCGGAATGCATCGGCGAGACCATCCTGCCGGAACGGCGCGTCTTCCGATATAGTGACGAGGAGCTTTGCCATTGTCAGCAGCGCATGCTCGAGGCGCTCCAAGCGGATACGGGACGCGAGCTGATGATGGCGAGCGTGCTGTACGAGTACCTGTATCTCCTGCTGCGTCACTACGGGCGTTCGACGCGGCGCGAGAATGTGATCCGCTACGGCAACCACTATGTGAAGAAAATCAAGGACTATATCGCCTCCAGCTATGCAGAGGGGATACAAATCAGCGATGTAGCGGCGTATTTGCAAGTAGACCGCAGTTATCTCTACCGCCTATTCAAGGAGGAGACAGGAAAATCTCTCCAGGAGTATCTCATTGAGTTCCGTCTGAGGAAAGCCTGTGAACTGCTGCGGACGACGTCGTATTCCATCGGTGCCGTGGCCTGTTCCGTTGGCTATGCGGATCCCCTTTATTTCACACGCCTGTTCCACAAGCGGGTCGGCATGTCGCCGACGGTGTACCGTTGCGGACGGGAGATGGCGCGCGAATAGTTTGGGCGGTGTAACATCTGTTACGGCACTGGCGGCTCCTACATGGTAAGATGAGGCCATAGATAACGAAGCGAGTTTTTGGAGAGCTTGGAAGGAGCGGTTACGATGGAAAACGCTATGTTTTGTTTTCAGTGTCAGGAGACGGCGGGCTGCAAGGGCTGCACGCGCGTCGGTGTCTGCGGGAAGAAGCCGGAGGTCGCCCGCATGCAGGATCTGCTCATCTATGTGACGAAGGGGCTCGCCGCCGTGACGACGCGCCTGCGCGCCGAGGGAAAGGAGATCCCGCAGGAGGTCAACCATCTCATCACGCAGAATCTCTTCGTCACCATCACGAACGCGAACTTCGATCGCGAGGCCATCGCGGCGCGCGTCGCGGAGACGCTCGAGGTGAAGGAACAGCTGCTCGGCGAGCTCCTCGACCGTTCGGATCTGCCGGAGGCGGCCCTCTGGCGGGACAAGGAAGACGCGTTCGATGCGAAGGCGCAGTCATCCGCGGTCGGCGTGCTCGCGACGCAGAATGAGGACATCCGCAGCCTGCGCGAGCTCATCACCTACGGGCTCAAGGGCCTCGCGGCGTATCTGCATCACGCGAACATGCTCGGCGAGGAGCGTGAGGACATCGACGCGTTCCTGCAGAAGGCGCTCGCGTGCCTCCTCGACGATACGGCGACGGCGGACGACCTCACGGCGCTCACGCTCGAGACGGGCGAATGGGGCGTCGAGGGCATGGCGGCGCTCGACAAGGCGAACACGGAGCACTACGGCAATCCTGAGATCACGAAGGTGACGCTCGGCGTGCGCAAGAATCCGGCCATCCTCATCTCCGGCCACGATCTGCACGACCTCGAGATGCTGCTCGAGCAGACGCAGGGCACGGGCGTCGATGTCTACACGCACGGCGAGATGCTGCCTGCGCACTACTATCCGGCGTTCAAGAAGTACGAGAACTTCGTCGGCAATTACGGCAACGCCTGGTGGAAGCAGAAAGAGGAGTTCGAGGCGTTCGGCGGCCCCGTGCTGCTCACGACGAACTGCCTCGTGCCGCCGAAGGAGAGCTATCGTGAACGCATCTTCACGACGGGGGCTGTCGGCTATCCCGGCTGCCCGCACATCGAGACACGCGCAGACGGTACGAAGGACTTCACGCCGCTCATCGAGCTCGCGAAGAAGTGCCCCGCGCCGCAGGAGCTCGAGCAGGGCGAGATCGTCGGCGGCTTCGCGCACGAACAGGTCTTCGCGCTCGCGGATAAGGTCGTCGATGCCGTGAAGAGCGGCGCCATCAAGAAGTTCGTCGTCATGGCGGGCTGTGACGGCCGCCAGAAGAGCCGCGAGTACTACGCGGAGTTCGCGAAGGCGCTGCCGAAGGATACGGTCATCCTCACAGCGGGCTGCGCGAAGTACAAGTACATCAAGCTCGGTCTCGGCGACATCGGCGGCATTCCGCGCGTGCTCGACGCCGGACAGTGCAACGACTCGTACAGCCTCGCGCTCATCGCGCTCAAGCTCAAGGAAGTCTTCGGCCTCGCGGACGTCAACGAGCTGCCGATTGCCTACAACATCGCCTGGTATGAGCAGAAGGCCGTCATCGTCCTGCTCGCGCTGCTCCACCTCGGCGTGAAGAACATCCACCTCGGCCCGACGCTGCCGGCGTTCCTCTCGCCGAACGTCGCGAAGGTGCTTGTCGAGAACTTCGGCATCGGCGGCATCACGACGGTCGAGGAGGATCTGAAGACGCTGATCGGCTGAGCGAAGTCCTTTCATAAGAAATCCTATAGAAAAACAGGGCGGGCGCAAAGTGAAAAACACTTTGCGCCCACCCTGTTTTTGTTGCGCGAAGATAGATGCAGATGGATATTGGCTGGCGCGCAGGCTGTGGCATCAGCTCCGCACACAGCAAGATAGCGCCGCCTATTGCGGCTGTACTGAGATGGCGCCAACAGGACAATCGAGGGCGGCGTCCATGACATCGTCGAGATCCTGGGGGAAGACGTAGCCGCCCTGCGCGCGGTGCTGCGCCGTGAGGGAAAAGATCTGCGGACAGACATCGACACACATGCCGCAACCGACGCAGCGCGCTTCCTCCACAGTGACACGCATCATGGAGTCTCCTCGTGCGCCGCTTCCGTGTAGTCTTGTACGATCAGTGCGAGGCGATGCGCTTCCTTGCCTGTCTCCACGAGGTTGCAGGCGTGCGCAGCGACCATATTGCCGTCCTCTCTGACAAGTTCACAGGCGAGATATTCCTGCCCTGCGGGCGATAGGGAGGGCAGGGGGCAGCTGCGGCAGGGCAGGCTCCGGCCATGCAGGAGTTTGTAGCAGGGCGTATCCAGGGCGATTCCTGTGTCAGCCGGGCGCATGGTGCGCCCGACATAGACGGGGATCATCGTTTCCTTGTCGACGACATAGACGAGCCCTGGCAGGTGATCGAGGATGTCGTGCAGGATGCGCAGATTCTTGCGCAAGTGCTTGGAGGTGTCGGATGGGAGCAGGATATTGCCGAGCAGTACAGAGAAGACGTTGAGACTGCGGATGAGCTCGGGCGTGATGCGCATGGAGTGCGTGCTCTCGACGCCGATGCAGCCTGTGGTAGCCTCTCCCTGTGTGATGAGGGAATAGGCATAGGCACCGAGGTGGCAGTTGGGGAGCGGCGTGTCTTCCTGCGCCTGTTTGGCCGTGTCTTCGCAGATGGCCATGACGCCGTAGGCCGTCGGCTTTGCATGCCGGAGAATCAGCGTACGACGCCTGGTGAGGCAATCCGGCGTGACATTCTTGAGCAGAGCGCCATTGGGGCCGAGCCATTCATAGGCATCCTGGTAGGCGCCTGTCTCGAGGTCGCAGCGCGCGATGACGATGCGGTCGAAGTTGTAGAGGCGTCCGAGCAGGCCGAGTGCGTAGTCGATGGTCGCCTCGGCGCTGTTGGTTTCATAGAAGATCTGCAGGATGAACTCCGCCATATTGTCCTGGAAGGCCTTCATCTGCAGGTCGAGGGTGCTTTCGGGATCGCGCTGGCTTTTGATCTGCGGCGCCTGGTAGATCTTGTTTTCGTAGATGCGGAACTGATTTTTCCCGCGGCTCTTCGCCTCGTAGAGCGCGCGATCGGCATGCTTGAAAAGCTCGCGGTAGGTGAGTCCGTGGTCGGGGTAGAGGGCGATGCCCATGCTGATGGAGAACGGGAGGCGTCGCCCCTCCGCGCAGTAGTCGTGATGCATGGCCTCGATGAGCTCGGCGCAATGACGGCGGACGCCGTCGAGATTTGCGGTATGCGGCAGGAGGACGACGAACTCATCGCCGCCGATGCGCCCCTTGATGTCTGAGTGGCGGAAATGATGCTTGATGGTATGGCCCATTTTCGCGAGGACACCATCGCCGAACAAGTGTCCGAAATTATCATTGATGGCCTTGAATCCATCGGCATCGAGCAGCAGCATCATGGCGGCGTCGTGCTCGGGAGAGAGCATCGAGAGGCTGGCCTCCATATGGCGGATGGCGGCATCCTTCGTGAGGAGCCCGGTGAGGCTATCGTAATCGGCCCTTTGCTGCAGACGGTGCTGCCAGAGCTTCTGCGCCTGTATGCTGCGCAGTTTCCCAAAGGCTATCATGGGGCGCGCCCCCTCGAAATACGTCAGCAGATGCACCTCTGCCCAGAGGTATTTATTCTTGTGGTGACGGATGCGCAATTTGCAGCTCGCCTTGCGGATGGAATCGTCCGTCGGTGCCTGCTCCTGGAATAGGGTGTGCAGATAGGTGTGCAGCAGGGGACGGTCATCTGGATGCAGGAATTCCTGCGTCCAGAGCATCGTGGAGGCCTGACAGACCTCCGGCGGGAGATCGTGGAATTTCCGCGGTACGGGCTGGTGGAACGTAACGATGTCGCGGGTGAGATCCCAGCGGAAATAGAGATGCTGATCGAGGCTATTGAGTTTGTGAAATATGTTTTCCGTAAATGCAGAGGGAATCATAGTGCGTGCGTCATTCATGGGGAGATCCTTTCCGAGCCTAGGAAGTCAAGTACAGGGAAACGCTGATCTATGCGCGCCTCGCTATTTAAGGAATCACTGATTCATTCGGTACCCTGCCTTTGCGTATCTACACTGTCCTCTCGTCGTCGACAAATCCTCAGCGCAAAACGCGATGGAGCGTTTTGCCGCTACGCTTCCGGTTTGTCTCCTAGAGAGATACAGCGCATCCGCGTAAATCCGGAGCACCTCATTTGATCAGTGCTTTCTTAAAGCACGCGATGTTCGTTGCAACCAGCGATTTCTGTCATCCGTCATGTTTGTCCAGAGGACCAAATGTCTGTAAACAAACCTTATTATACAAGGCTTGGGACGAATTATCTATAGGTAAAAGAGAGAACCTTTGCTGCATTTGTGAAAAAAAAGATGGATTGCCCCGAGGAATGCCGTTTTTTACTGGCTCATTTTCGGTCAGGAAGGCGTCTGCTCGCCTGGAGGGGGAAAGAAATATCCCCTGTTCATGGCATGTCTCTTTGCCCTGAACAGGGGATGGTTGTTCGTACGTGCTGTGCGCCAGAGCGTAAATCGCTGGATTATCGCATGATCCAGGAGACGAAATAGAGCACGAGCGGGATTGTCACTTGAAAAAAGGAAGCGTCCCTGTGTCTTGCGTTTGCTGCTTATTCGCCGATGATGATGTCGTAAGCGGCGTGGAAGGTCTCGCCGGGAGCGAGGTGCTGCGTGCCCTCGCGCGCGGCGAATTCCCCGTCGTAGTCCTCGTAGTCGCCGTGGCCGAACCAGGGCTCGATGCAGACGAATGGCGCGCCGCCCTGGTTCGGCGACCAGATGCCGAGCCAGGGGAAGCCCTCCGTCGTCACCGTGAGCGATTTTTCTGAGCGGCGCGAGCACAGCGTCACACGTCGGGAGCGGAGACCGTGGAAGGCGAGGACATCGTCGCGGAAGAGTTCGTAGGAGAGCGGCAGGCGGTCGCCCTCGAGGTGGAATCCCGCGCGATGCGTGAAAGTGCCCTGCGCGTTCGTCAGCAGGGAGACGGCGTCCTCCGCGGTGTCGAACGCGAGGTAAGCATCCGAGAACTCCTCGCCGCGCACGATGGGGCAGCGGTAGGCGCCGTGCGCGCCGATCGAGAACGGCATCTCCGTCTCGCCCTCGTTCTCGACCTCCCAGGTGACGCGCACGGCGCTGCCATGGAGCGCGTAGCCGATGTGCAGGACGAACTTTCAAGGGTAGCGCGCGAGGCTCTCCTCGCTCCAGCGGAGCACGAAGCGGATGCTGTCCGGATGGCGCTCCTCCAGGGCGAACTCCGAGATGCGACCGAGCCCGTGTCCGGGCAGTTCATACGTCTTGCCGTCCACGCGGTACTGCCCGCCGTGCAGTTTGCCGACGATCGGAAAGAGGATGGGGGAGGAGTATTTCCACCAGGCGGGATCGCCGCCCCAAAGGTATTCCGTCTCGTCCGCGCGCTCCTTGATGGAGCGCAGCTCCGCCCCGTGGCTGCGCACGAGCACGCAGAGCGTTTCGTTTTCCAAAGTGTAGAGCATGTGTCTTGCCTCCGTATATATAGTTCCCGTCTATCGTAGCAGATTCATACGGAAAATGTTTTCAGAGTCCGAAAAGAGCGTGAGTGCCAGAATGTTCAGGTTGGTGGGATCTGTATGTCTGGCAATCATCGCTCTTGCATGGAAAGGGGATTCAAGATAAGATAGAAGAAAAGGCGGGCGGCTGCTCGTGTGAGATAGTATGAAAAGCGAAAAGGAGAGAAGCATCCGTGAGTATCTATGAATATCAGACCAAGGGCACCTGCTCGAAAAAAATCACCGTGGAGCTAGACGGCAAGACAATCCGGCACGTTGCGTTCGAAGGCGGCTGCAACGGCAACCTCAAAGGCATCGCGCAGCTCGTCGCGGGCATGGACATCGATTTCGTCATTGGACGCTGCAAGGGCAATACCTGCGGCCCGCGCTCGACGTCCTGCCCCGACCAGCTCGCGCATGCGCTCGAGGAGGCGTATGCCGCCGAGCAGGCGGGAAAATGAGCCGCGGGGAGGCAGCGCTATGATATTCGACAGCCACAGTCATACGCGGTTCTCCGCGGACTCTGAGATGGAGGCGCGCGCCGCGCTGCGCGCCGCGGAGGCGCTTGGCATAGGACTCGTATTCACGGAGCATCTCGACGTGGATTTTCCGGGCGAGGATGACTTTACGTTCGATCCCGCCGCCTACTGGGAGACGTATGCGCCGCTGCGCGGCGCGCGCCTGCGCCTCGGCGTCGAGGTCGGCATGACGCCGGAGACATGCGCGGCGAGCCGCGCGTTCGTCGCGCGTGCGCCCTTCGATCTCGTCATCGGCTCGATTCATGTACTGGACGGGCAGGATCTCTACTATCCAGCCTACTATGGGGCGCATGCGAAGGAGGAGGCCTATGCCGCCTATTTCGCGCAGATGGCCGCGTGTCTGAAGACGCATGACTTCATCGACGTACTCGGCCATATCGACTACATCGCGCGCTACGCGACCTACGCGAATCCGGAGCTATCCTATGGCGCGTTCCAGGAGGCCGTCGACGCGGTGCTGCGGGCGGCGGTCGAGACGGACACCGTGCTCGAGCTCAACACGCGGCGCCTCGGCGAGCGCCGCGCCGTCAAGGAGCTCGTGCCCATCTACACGCGCTACCGCGAGCTCGGCGGCCGCTATGTGACGCTCGGTTCGGACGCGCATGTTGCAGAGGCCATCGGCGCGCATTTCGCCGCGGCCGAGGAGCTCGCCGCGGCCACGCGTCTCCGCATCGTGACCTTCAAGGAGCGACATATGGAACTGCTCTAAGGAAGCGCCGGACGTATCGGTAACTCCGTAAAACAGGGCGGCGCTTGCAATGGGCGGGGAAACACGCTACAATAAAGACAGTATTTTCCATCTGGAAAGGCAAAGGGGGATTACAAGTGAAGCACATTCAGACGGTCAACAAGCCGACGATGCAGAAATCGCTCAAGACGGGCGGCTGCGGCGAGTGCCAGGCATCCTGCCAGTCCGCGTGCAAGACGAGCTGCACGGTTGGCAATCAGGTTTGCGAGAAGTAAGAGATCTTGCGGTGGAGGCTGCCGCGTCCGTGCGGGCGCGGCAGCCTTTTGATGATTTTATATAGCATGGGACCTATGTGTCAGGTGGCCTCGCCGCGGCAGCGGTCCCATAGAGGAGAACGAATGAAAGCGAAAATCCATAAATTCGAGCAGAACGGCACCTACATCCTGCTCGATGTCAACAGCGGTGCCGTCCACGTCATCGACAAGATGATCTACGATCTCATGGACACGTTCACGGGAGAAAACGACGAGGAGACCATCCGCGCCTGGGCGCACGCGTACCCCGAGGCGGACATCCGCGAGGCGCTCGGCGAGCTCCACGAGCTCATGGCGCGCGAGGAGCTCTTCGCGCCGGACATCGACGTCCCGCCGACGTTCCGCCAGCACGGCCTCGTCAAGTCCCTCTGCCTCATGGTCGCACAGGACTGCAACCTGCGCTGCAAGTATTGCTTCGGCGACGGCGGCAGCTACGGTCAGGAGCGCGCGGTCATGACGCCCGAGGTCGGGCGTGAGGCCATCGACTTCCTCATCGAGAAAAGTGGCCCGCGCAAGCACTGCGAGGTCGACTTCTTCGGCGGCGAGCCGCTCATGAACATGAAGACGGTCAAGGCGGTCACGGCCTACGCGCGGCAGAAGGAGCAGGAGACGGGGAAGCGGTTCAAGCTCACGCTCACGACGAACGGCATGTTGCTCAACGACGAAAACATCGCGTGGCTCAATGAGAACGATTTCTCCCTCGTGCTCTCGCTCGACGGACGCAAGGAGGTCAATGATGCCATGCGCCCCGACGTCGGCGGACACGGCACGTACGACCGCATCGTGGAGCATTTCCGCCGCTGCGCCTTGAGCCGCAAGGGCGGGAACTACGACTACCGCGGCGTCTACACCTATCTGCGCGGCACCTATACGCATAACAACCTCGATTTTACGAATGACGTGCTCTCCATGCATGACGCCGGTTTCGACATCCTCTCGCTCGAGCCGGTCGTTCTGAAAGACAGCCCCTATGCCATCACTGAGGAGGATCTGCCGCGCATTTACGCGGAGTACGACCGCCTCGTCGACGCTTACATGGAGCGCCGACGCGCGGGCCGCGGGTTCTGGTTCTTCCACTTCAACATGGATCTTTCAAACGGCCCCTGCGTCGCGAAGCGCCTTTCGGGCTGCGGCGCGGGCCATGAGTATTTCGCCGTCGCGGAAAACGGCGATCTCTATCCCTGCCATCAGTTCGTCGGCCGCGAGGGCTACCGCCTCGGCTCGCTCCGCGAGGGCGTCACGCGTCCGGAGCTCTCGCAGTACTTCCGCGAGAGCCACGTGCTCAACAAGGAGAAATGCCGCGACTGCTGGGCACGGTTCTTCTGCTCGGGCGGCTGCCACGCGAACGCCGATCTCTTCCACGGCGATATCCGCGAGCCGTACGAGATCGGCTGCGCCATCCAGAAGAAACGTCTTGAGTGCGCGATCCTCGTGCAGTCGCTGCTCGCACTCGAGAACAATAAGAAAGAATAAGATGCATAAATAGCATTTATAATAGGAACCGCGCAAGGCCGAAAATCACCGGTATGCGCGGCTCTTTTTCGTCTGGAAGCTGGCTGATGTAATTGCTGATGTTTATGATAAATACGTTGACAATCCGCGTCAGAATATTGTATGATTAGACATGTAAGAGCTTTGCCGGAGAAAAGCGGCAAAGCACTGCTGTGTAGTTTCGGCAGAGCGGTTTCGCGCTGCCCGAAATATCCGGTCTGAGAGCCGGGAACTTCTATATTTTTTAGGGGGTATTTTTCAAATGGCAGTAAAAGTTGCTATCAATGGTTTTGGTCGTATCGGCCGTCTCGCGTTCCGCCAGATGTTCGACGCTGAGGGTTATGAAGTTGTCGCGATCAACGACCTCACGAGCCCGAAGATGCTCGCTTACCTGCTGAAGTACGATTCTTCCCAGGGCAAGTATGAGTATGCGGACACGGTTGAGGCTGGCGAGGACAGCATCACGGTCAAGGGCAAGACGATCAAGATCTATGCCGAGAAAGATGCAAAGAACATCCCCTGGGCGAAGCATGATGTAGACGTCGTTCTCGAGTGCACGGGCTTCTACACGTCCAAGGAGAAGGCTTCCGCACATCTCGAAGCTGGCGCTAAGAAAGTCGTCATCTCCGCTCCGGCAGGCAAAGACCTCCCGACGATCGTGTTCAACACGAACCACAAGTCCATCCCGGCGGGCACGAAGATCATCTCCGCTGCTTCCTGCACGACGAACTGCCTCGCTCCGATGGCAAAGGCTCTGAATGACCTCGCTCCGATCCAGAGCGGCATCATGCAGACGATTCATGCGTTCACGGGCGACCAGATGACGCTCGATGGCCCGCAGCGCAAGGGCAACCTCCGCCGCAGCCGCGCAGCTTCCGAGAACATCGTTCCGACGTCCTCCGGTGCTGCAAAGGCCATCGGCCTCGTCCTTCCGGAACTCGATGGCAAGCTCATCGGTGCTGCACAGCGCGTTCCGACCCCGACGGGCTCCACGACGCTCCTCTACGCTGTCGTCAAGGGCAACGTCACGGTTGACCAGGTCAACGCTCAGATGAAGAAGGAGTCCACGGAGTCCTTCGGTTACAACACGGACGACATCGTCTCCAAGGATGTCGTCGGCATGCGCTACGGCTCCCTCTTCGATGCTACGCAGACGATGGTCAGCCCGATGGCGGATGGCAATACGCTCGTTCAGGTTGTTTCCTGGTACGACAACGAGAACAGCTACACGAGCCAGATGGTTCGCACGATCAAGTACTTCGCTGAGGAAGTCAAGTAATCTCTGATCGACAGCTGAATCAAGACTAAGATCTCTAGAGGTCCGGCCGAAGTTTGGGCCGGGCCTCTAATCTTTTATGGGGAGTCCGTCTGCGCTGATATGGAGCACGCCGGATCATCCCCTGCGGGGCAGTGCATCTGGCATCTGTGGCGGCACTGCTCCGGGCATAAAGTTTCCTATGGAGGCGTAATACAGAATGGACAAGAAAACCATCAAAGATGTAGACGTCAACGGCAAGAAGGTCTTCGTTCGCGTAGACTACAACGTCCCGTTCGATGCAGAACAGAACATCACGAATGACACGCGCATGGTGCGCACGCTGCCGACGCTCAACTACCTGCTCGACCACGGTGCGGCGCTCGTGCTCGCCTGCCACATCGGCCGTCCGACGGAGGCGCGCGAGCCGCAGTTCTCGACGAAGCACCTCGTCAAGCACCTCTCCGAGCTGCTCGGCCGCGACGTCAAGTGGGCGTCCGACTGCATCGGCGCTGAGGCAGACGCAGCGAAGGCCGCGCTGAAGCCGGGCGATGTCCTGCTCCTCGAGAACCTCCGCTACCACAAGGAAGAGAAGAAGAACGACCCCGAGTTCGCGAAGCAGCTCGCTTCCGGCTGCGACCTCGCGGTCGATGACGCGTTCGGCGTCTCCCACCGCGCGCATGCCTCGAACGCAGGCGTGCCGAAGTACCTCGAGACGGTCGCCGGCTTCCTCATGGAGAAGGAAATCAACTACATCGGCAAGACGCTCGAGAATCCGCAGCGTCCGTTCGTCGCCATCATCGGCGGCGCGAAGGTCTCCGAC
>CAKPXP010000014.1 GCA_934202005.1 uncultured Selenomonas sp.
GCGGAGTGAGTCGGCCGATGAACGCCGCCCGCTCCGTCTCGAACAATCAACAGTCTCGAACCATCCTGCCTCGAACGTTCCGCCTCGAACTCCTCCGCCTCGCCCCCCAGCAAGGGCGGCGATCATCGGACAGCGAACGCAGCGCGGAACCTATTCGGAAGCACGACGAGCCTACTCGCTTCCTCCTACCTAAAGTGCTGACGAGAGTTTCCGCGCGGAGTGAGTCGGCCGATGAACGCCGCCCGCTCCGTCTCGAACAATCAACAGTCTCGAACCATCCTGCCTCGAACGTTCCGCCTCGAACTCCAAACGCCCTCGAAGTCTCCGCCCTCATTTTCAGAACCGTTTCAACACCCGGTACTCCGTATCCCGCTGCGCCGGCTCTCTCCCCGCGCCGCGGATGAGCGCCGCCATTTTCCGCGTGCTCATCTCGTACCGCGTCCCCGCGGCGCGCACGACATTTTCCTCGAGCATGATGCTCCCCGCATCATCCGCGCCGAACCCGAGCGTGAGCTGGCCCACGCGCTCGCCCTGCGTCACCCAGGACCCCTGGATATGCGCGATATTGTCGAAAAAGAGCCGCGCCACCGCGAGCGTCCGCATATAATCCCAGCTCGACACCTTCTCCGCCGCCGCGCCGTGCGCCGCAAGCTCCGTATGTCCCGGCTGGAACGTCCACATGATGAACGCGCGGAACCCGCCCGTCTCATCCTGCAGATCGCGGATGCGCTCCATATGCTCCATGCGCTCTTCCATCGTCTCGCCGAGCCCGATGACCATCGTCGCCGTACTCTCCATGCCGATGCTGTGCGCCGTCCGCATGAGCGCGAGCCAGTCCTCCGTCATGATCTTCTTCGGACTCACCCGCTGCCGCACGCGATCCACGAGGATCTCCGCGCCGCCGCCCGGCAGGCTGTCAAGCCCCGCCGCCTGCAGGCGCAGCAGCGTCTCGCGCACCGAGAGCCCCGCCTGCCGTGCGAAATGCTGGATCTCCGTCGCCGTGAACGAATGGATCACGATCGACGGGAACTCCCGCTTGATCGCGCGCAGCATCTCCTCGTAGTACGACAACCCGAGATCCGGGTACAGGCCGCCCTGGATCATCACCTGCGTGCCGCCCGCCTCGACCGTCTCGCGCACCTTCGCGAGGATCTCCTCCGTCGTCAGGAGATACGCATCCTTCGCCCCCTGCCGCCGGAAAAACGCGCAGAACCGGCACTCATTCACGCAGACATTCGTATAATTGATATTCCTGTCGACGAGGAACGTCACCGTATTGCCGAACCGCTGCCGACGCACCGCGTCCGCCGCCCGTCCGAGCGCCAGGAGATCGCCCTCCCGCAGGAGCCGCGCCCCCTCTGCCGCAGATAGCCTCATGCCGTCTCGCCTGCCTTTCCCATCCGCTCATACCGCGCGTCGCGCTCCACAGGCTCATAGCCCGCCTCGCGGATCATCGCCGCGAGACGCGCCTTCGTGATGCCCGTCCCCGTCTGCGCGCCCGCCGCGTGGATGATCTTCTCCTCGCCGATCGTCCCGTCGAGATCATCGGCGCCGAACCCGAGCGCGAGCTGCGCGATCGGCAGCGTCAGCATCACCCAGAACGCCTTCATGTGCGGCACATTGTCGAGCACGAGCCGCGAGAGCGCCATCATCTTGAGATCCTCCCACGCGCCCACGCGCGTGAGCTGCCGCTCCTCGCCGAGCTTCGTATGCGCCGGATGGAACGGGAACAGCAGGAACGCCTGGAACCCGCCCGTCTCATCCTGCAAATCGCGGATGGCGAGCAGATGCTCGATGCGCTCGCGCACCGTCTCCACATGGCCGTACATCATCGAGGCATTCGTGCGGATGCCGAGCGCCTGCGCCGTCCGCATCGTCTCGAGCCACTCCGCCGCCGTCGCCTTCTTCGGGCAGATGATGCGGCGCACGCGCTCCGCGAAGATCTCCGCGCCGCCGCCCGGCAGCCCGTCGAGCCCCGTCGCCTGCAGCTCCTCGAGGATGCTTTTCACCGGCCGCCCCGTCATCTTCGCGAAATTCACGATCTCCACCGGCGTGAACGCCTGGATCTCGACGCCTGGCAGCGCCGCGCGCACCGCGCGCACGACATCGACATAATAGGAAAAAGGCTCCTCCGGATGCAGCGCCGAGACGATATGGATCTCCGAGAGCTCCGGCACCTTTGCCGCCGCCGCGAGCCGCTGATCCAAATCCTCCAGGGAAAGCACATAGCCGCGCGCATCCCCCTTTTCCACCTGAAACGCGCAGAGCGGGCAGTTCGACGAGCAGATATTCGTGAGATTGATATGGCGATTCACCGTATAGAACACGCTGCGCCCGCTCGCGCGCTCCTTCGCCGCGCGCGCGCAGGCAGCGAGGAACAAGAGGTCGTTCTCCTCATAGAGCGCGAGCGCGTCCTCGAGCGTGAGCCGCTCCCCCGCCTCGGCCCGCGCGCGGGCCCTTGCAATCGTCGTCATAGCTTTCACCTCAGTACGTTGCCCGCGCAGCCGCGGCAGGCGCGAAATCTGCCTTTCCCTCCAGGCGGCGCAGGATATGATAGTTGCAGTCGCAGGGCGCCGGCACGCGTCCCGCCTCGCGGATGATGCGGATGATACGGTCCTCCGAGAGCGCCTCCGGGCTCGTCGCGCCCGCGTCGTGGAGGATCGTCTCCTTGTGCACCGTGCCATCGATATCGTCCGCGCCGAACCCGAGCGCCACCTGCGCGACCGGCACCGTGAGCATCACCCAGTACGCCTTGATATGCGGGAAATTGTCCAGCATGAGCCGCGAGATCGCGAGCGTCCGCAGATCGTCCCACATGCTCGTCTGCTTCACCGTCTGCCCCAGCTCCGTATGCGCCGGCAGGAACGGGAAACAGATGAACGTGAGAAACCCGCCCGTCTCATCCTGCAGATCGCGCAGCGCGAGCAGATGATCCACGCGCTCCTCGAGCGTCTCGATATGGCCGTAGAGCATCGACGCGTTCGAGCGGATGCCGAGCTCGTGCGCCGTCCGCTGCACGGCGAGCCACTCCGCCGCCGTCGCCTTGTTCGGACAGAGACGGCCCCGCACGCGGTCGGAGAGGATCTCCGCGCCGCCGCCCGCAATGGCCTGGAGCCCCGCCTCATCGCGCAGGCGCGTGAGCACCTCTCGCACGGAGAGCCCGCTCGTCTTCGCGAAATGCGTGATCTCGACGCCCGTGAACCCCTTGATATAGAGCTTTGGGAACGTCTCGTGCAGCGCGCGCACGATATCGAGATACTCCTCGAACGTCCAGGTCGGATGCAGCCCCGAGACGATATGCAGCCCCGCGAGATCCGGATCGCGCATCGCGTCGCGCACGACGGCGATCGCCTGCGCCTTCGTCATCGCATAGGCGCCCGCGTCCTCCGCATCCCGCCCGAACGCGCAGAACTTGCAGCGGCTCGTGCAGATATTCGTGAGATTCACATGACAATTCACATTATAATAGACGACATCGCCGCACTTGCGCCGGCGCACCGTATCCGCCAAAGCGCCGAGCCAGGCGATGTCGTGACAGTGGAACAAACGGATGCCGTCCGCGCGCGACAGGCGCTCACCGCGCAGGACCTTCTCCTCGATGTCCCGATACTCCTCTGAGCAAAGCAAGAAATCTCCTCCTTCATCGTGTATACATCCCTAGAATTATATCATCCTTTGCCCACCGTGGAAAGACTGCGCGCGCAAGAAGCCGCTGCCAGCCCGCCGCAGGCGTCGCGTTCCTCGCCGGAGAGAACAAGCGTGTCAGCGCTTTTTCAAGTAATTTTCAATCAATACAAATTATTTAATCTCCATTTCACAAACAACTCAGGTCCTAGCAATCAAGAAAACATATACTATGAAACGTAAGGACAAGCCATCCCACTTCTACTTACACTAGAGCGGATATCCCATCCGTCCTAGGCGGCAGCGGTTCATCCCAACCGCGTGTCAAACACATTCTTTACTCAATTTTTAACAACATATTTCCTAGGCAAAAGCCCGCCGGATCTTCCCACCCGGCGGGCTTTTGCTATGCATTGCTATGCATTGCTATGAAATTGCAAGAGCGCCAGCCGCGCCTCCTCACTTCGGCAGTTTCCGCTTGCCCGTGAGCTGCTCGACCTCGAGCGCGTAGACGGCTGTGCGCGGAATGGCTGCGGGATTGTAGTAGGCATGCTCGCCCGGATGGTAGTGCTCCATGAGCGCATCGAGCGCCGCCGCCTTCTCCTCCTCCGCGAGCAGGCGCAGCCGCCCGCGCCCGAGCACGCTCTCGTAGGCGTAGGTGCAGTAGCCCTTCTCCGCGAAATACTGCAGCTCGTGCTTCGTATCCATCGCGAACGCCGCGCGACTGTCCCGCGCGAGGAGGTCGAGTTTCTTCCCCGCGAGCGCGCTGTGGAAATAGAGCACGACGCGCCCGTCCCGCTCCTCCACGCCGAAGTTGAGCGGCAGCACATACGGATAGCCGTCCGCGTCATTGAGCGCGAGATGGCAGACGGCGCAGCGCCGCATGACCGCGAGGATCTCCGCACGGTCCTTGATCTCCCTGTCGTTTCTCCTCATATCTGATCCTCCTGTCCTGCTTCCTGTTGTCCTGCCGGACATCCGCCCGTCCAGAGACATCTGCCGCAGCCTCGAAAGGTGCGGCGCACCATCGCGCGCGGCGAAATACTGCAGATGCGCGGTGCGGCCAAGCCGGCTGTGCCCGTCTCGCGCCGCGGCTGACGGCCAGGCGCCGCGCAAAGCTCAGCGCGCCGCGCCATGACGGCGATATCCCTTGTCCGCCGCGACGTAGCGGCCGAGCGCGCGGATGCGCCCGCCCATGCAGGCGCGACAGTCCGCGGGCGTGTCCGCGACGCAGATCTTCCCGGGGTAGAGCGCGTACTTCCTGCGGTAGTCGCCCTCCGTGACGTTCGGCATCACGACGTTCGCGCCCGAGGTCAATATGAGCTCGCGGCCATGCGGTACGAGCGTCTCCATCGCCGTCGTCGCGGGGATGTTCGCCTCCGGCAGCAGCAGCCGCAGCAGCGACACCATGCGCCGCGTGAGGTGGAAGTCGCCGGGTGCGGCCCCGCCGAGCGGCGTATCGCCGTTCGGGATCAGCGGCCCGATGCCGACCATGTCCGCATCGATCTCCTGGTAGAACAGGATGTCGCGCGCGAGCGACCGCGCGTCCTGCCCCGGCAGGCCGATGAGGCTGCCCGTGCCGACCTCATAGCCGAGCGCGCGCAGGTCGTGCAGGCAGCGCAGGCGACTTGCATGCGACATGCCGGGATCGTACCGCTCATAGAGCGCCGCGTCCGTCGTCTCGATGCGCAGCAGATAGCGGTCGGCCCCCGCCGCGCGCCAGAGCGCGTACGTCTCGCGGCTGCGCTCGCCGACCGAGAGCGTCACCGCGAGGTCGAGCTCCTTGATGCGGCGCACGATGGCCGCGAGCCGCTCCGCCGTGAAATGGGCATCCTCGCCCGATTGCAGCACGACGGTCTGATAGCCGTAGCCCTTCGCCTTGCGCGCGAGCGCGACGATGGCGTCCGCGTCGAGGCGGTAGCGCTCGACGCGCGCGTTCTCGCGCCGCAGGCCACAGTAACAGCAATCCTGCCGGCAGATATTCGAGAACTCGATGAGCCCGCGCAGATGCACGCCGTCGCCGACATAGCGCCGCCGCACCGCGTCCGCAGCGCGCGCGAGCGCCTCCTCCGCCTCTGGTGCTGCAAGGAGCCTTGTAATCTCCTCCTCCGTCAGGCGGTGCGTCCGCGCCGCTCGCTCGATGAGCTGCTCCATGCGCTCCCTCCTCCTCTGCCGCCGCTCCAGCGCAAAAGCGGCCATATCCTCAGTTGCCAGGCACGCGCTGCCGACAGCTGCTTTCCGCACGGCAGGCCTCAGCCTTCGCCTTTCTCTCTGCCCGCCGCCTCGGCCGCCTTCTGCTCCGTCCGCGCGCGCAGCTCCGCCGCATGCTTCTGCGCATACTCGATGATCGCGCGGTAGAAGCACGCGTCCACATCCTTCTCCGAGAGCTCCGCGAGCTGCACGATCTCCGGCTCCTTCTCCTCGCGGATGATGCCCCAGTCGCCGTCGAGGTCGTCATGCTCCGTGATCGTGACCGTCTGCGCCGCGAGATCGATCTTCAGATACTCCGCCGCGCCCACGAGCGCGTCGTAGCCCGTGAGATCCTCGAGCTTCCAGCGGCGCTTCGAGATGACATCCTGGAGCTGCACATCGTCATATGTGCGCAGCGTCGGCACGATGAGCACATGCTCATCCACCGTCCCGTCCGCGCGGATCTCATAGCACATCTGCTGCTTGTTGAAATAATAATTCTGCCGCGCCGTCGACTGCACCCACTGATAGATATCCTCCGGCACCGCGGGCGGCTCAGCGAGCGCGGGCGTCGCCGCGAGCGGCAGGACGGCCAGCAGGCCAGCCGCGACGAGCCCGGCCAGCTTTCCTTTCCATTGACTCATGAAACTTCCTCCCCAAATCATGTTCGCGGCCCCGGAAACCGACAGCCTCCCCTGCCCTTCCCAAGCACCGCGGGTTTCATCGCAAACTACATGCACAAACGTCCACTTCGTGGACATTGTGCATCGCCCTTACAGTAAATCCAGCCAATCGCGCTGCGCCTGCGGCTTGCGCTCTTGGGGATTTACATAGCACATGGAATCAAACATTCTTATTATATCATACGAATCTGAAAAAAGTGCGACATGTGTCCCATGTCGCACGGAAAAAGTCTCAAAACATTCAAAAAGCAGCGCTGTCGCCATTCGGGGCGGCGAAGCGCGCTCAATCCTCCCTGTCGTTGCAGATGGTGTCGAGCTCGTACGGCGTCTCCTGATAGACATAGTAGTTGAGCCAGTTCGCGAAGAGGAGATGCGCGACGCTGCGCCAGCGCACGATCGGCTTCTGCGTCGGATCGTCGTTCGGATAGTAGTTCACAGGAATCTGCGGATGCAGGCCCGCCTTTTCATCGCGGTCGTACTCCTGCTTGAGAGTATTCGGATCGTACTCCGCGTGGCCCGTGATGAAGAACTGGCGTTTCTCGAGATTCGCGATGGCGTAGACGCCCGCCGGCTGCTCCGCCTCCGCGAGGATTGTGAGCTCCGGCACCTTCAGGATATCCTCCTTATGCTCCTCCGTATGGCGCGAATGCGGCACATAGAACTCATCGTCGAAACCGCGCAGGAGCTTCTCATGCTCGACGCAGAGATGATGCTTGAACACGCCGAAGATCTTCTCCGGCACCTCGTACTTCGGGATGCCGTAGTGATAGTAGAGCCCCGCCTGCGCGCCCCAGCAGATATGGAACGTCGAATACACATGCGACTTGCTCCACTCCATGATCTCCGCGACCTCGTCCCAGTACGCGACCTCCTCGAACGCCATGTTCTCGACCGGCGCGCCCGTGATGATCATACCGTCGTATTTCTTGTGGCGCACCTCGTCGAACGTCCCGTAGAACTGCGCGAGATAGTCCATCGGCGTGTGGCTCGGCGTATAGCTCTCCGTATAGATGAAATCCACCTCGACCTGCAGCGCGCTGTTGCCGAGCAGCCGCAGGAGCTGCGTCTCCGTGATGTACTTGATCGGCATGAGATTCAGGATGAGGATTTTGAGCGGACGGATGTCCTGTGCATACGCCCTGTCCGCGTCCATGACGAAGATATTCTCCCCCTCGAGAATATGCGCGGCCGGCAGAGCATTCGGTATCTTGATTGGCATAAAAAATTGCCTCCTTGTCACGATGGTATATGACACCATTATAACATGGAAGGCACGATCTATCGCAAGTTTTTCTGCCGCGTCGGAACGGGCCGCGCGCAGGCGCATCAGGAATAGATTTCGCGGCGATGGCCGATGTGGAGCGTCAGGATCACGACGTCGCGATCCTGTATAGAGGCGATGAGGCGATAGTCGCCGACGCGGTAGCGCCACTCCCCGCTGCGGTTCGCCGTCAGCCCCTTGCCGTGCAGCCTCGGATTCTCGCAGCCCTCGAGGTTCTTGCGGATCCACCCGAGGATCAGCGCCGCCGTATGCTTATCGAGCTTCTTCAGGGACTTTTTCGCCGCCGCTGTAAAAAGCACATGATACGTCAAGAAAGCCCCAGCTCCTTCTCCACCTCGTCGAGCGTGAACGTCTCCGGGTGTGCGCGGTACTCCGCCATCGCGCGATCGTAGCATCTCATATCATACGCATCGTTGATCCGCTCCAGCACCGCACGGCGGATGAGCTCGGACATCGTGAGCCCGTGGAGCGCCGCATAGTCGCGGAACAGTGCCGCATCGTCATCATTCAAACGTACCGATACCGTCATTTCGCCCGCCTCCCTTCTGTAATACATTGTAATACACGGCCGTAGAAAACGCAAGCCCCGCCTTGCGCCGTCCCTGCCCCCTGCGCTACAATGGGCACAGAACCTACAAAGAAAAGGAACGGAAAGCGATGGATCTACAGTTCCAGGTGTTCGACATGGAGCATTCCAACGACGCGCCGCAGCTCATCGAGCTAAAAGACCTCGCGGACGAGGCCTACCGCCTCCAGTTCATGGTCGACATGAAGGACAGCCACATCACGAAGGAAATGGAGATCAGCAAGAGCGCGGGCGAGCTCGTCGGCCGCCTCTACACCGCGCTCCATCCCCTCTACCTCGGCGCGCCGCAGCTCAGCGAAGCCCAGGCGACCGAGTACCTCAACAAGCTCTGCGTGCGCCTCGTCTTCTGCCTCTACGCCGAGGACGCCGGCATCTTTGGCAGGCGCAACATGTTCCACGACTACCTCGACGACTACCGCCCGCAGCACTTCGCCAAGGCCCTCAGCGACCTCTTCCAGGTGCTCGACCAGGAACCTGCGGCGCGCGATCCCTTCCTCGAGGCCGGCCTCGCCGCCTTCCCCTACGTCAACGGCGGCCTCTTCGCGGAAAGCGTCCCCGTGCCGCCGATGAACGATGCGGTGCGCCGCCTCATCCTCGAGGACGCCTGCAACTTCGACTGGAGCCAGATCTCCCCGACCATCTTCGGCGCCATCTTCGAGAGCACGCTGAACCCGGCCACGCGCCGCGCGGGCGGCATGCACTACACGAGCATCGAGAACATCCACAAAGTCATCGACCCGCTGTTCCTCGACGCCTACAAAGAAGAATTCCACGCCGCCATGCAGGAAAAGACCATCAAGGCGCGCACGGAAAAGCTCCAGGCCCTGCAGCAGAAACTCGCTGCCATCCGCTGCTTCGATCCTGCGTGCGGCAGCGGGAATTTCCTCACGGAAAGCTACCTCTCCCTGCGCCGCCTCGAAAACGACATCCTGCGCGAGACCGTCCTCGACAAGGCCGGCAGCGGCGTCCTCGGCTTCGACGAAGCGGCCTACTCCCCCATCAAGGTCAGCATCCAGCAGTTCTACGGCATCGAGATCAACGACTTCGCCGTCTCCGTCGCCAAGACAGCGATATGGATCGCCGAAAGCCAGATGATGCAGGAGACCGAGGGCATCGTCCACCGCGAGATGAACTTCCTGCCGCTCACGACCAACGCCAACATCCACGAGGGCAACGCGCTCAGGATGGACTGGAAAAAAATCCTGCCGCCGGGCGATGAAGTCAGGATCATGGGGAATCCGCCGTTCGTGGGATATAGCCTGCAAAGCAAAGAACAGAAAGAAGATATTCTGTCCATCTATACAGATGAAAAAGGTAAGTCCTACAAAGCCGCTGGTAAAATCGACTACGTCGCCGGATGGTATTTCAAAGCAGCGGAATACATGTAAAACGCAAACATCCGCACTGCCTTTGTCTCTACAAACTCCATCACGCAGGGAGAACAGGTCGCTGCTGTCTGGAAACCGCTCTACGACCGGTTCGGCATCCATATCGATTTTGCTTATCAGACCTTCAAATGGAACAGCGAAAGCAAATTGCAAGCAGCTGTGCATTGTGTCATCATCGGCTTTAGTGAAACAGCAGCTCTTGCAAAGGTTCGCCTATTTTCCAGTGACAACCAATTCGATATCGTATCGAATATCAGCCCTTACCTAGTGGCTGCGCCTACCGTTTTCGTGGAAGCACATTCCCATCCGGCATCCAGCAACGCGCCCGTCTTGCAGAACGGCGGCAAACCAACAGAGGGCGGTCATTTGATTCTCACGCAAGAAGAACGCGATGACCTGCTCCGCGCAGAGCCGCAAGCCGCTCCTTTCCTTCGCCCTTTCATGATGGGGAAAGACTTCCTGCATCGCGCGCCGCGCTATTGCTTATGGCTCGTTCACGCCGAACCCGCCTTGCTGAAACGCTGCCCGCGTGTGCTGGAACGCGTGGAGGCTGTTCGCGCCTTCCGCCTCGATAGCAAGAAGCCCGCACCCCGCCGCAAAGCCGAGACACCGATGCTGTTCGATGAAGTTCGCGAGTGCACGAGCAACTATGTCGCCATCCCCAAAGTCTCATCAGAAAATCGCCGTTATATCCCGATGGATTATCTGCCCAAAGAAATCATCCCCGGTGATAATCTTTTCATGCTTCAGGACGCAACACTCTACCATTTCGGCATCTTGATGTCCAACGTTCACATGGCATGGATGCGAGCCGTAGCGGGGCGCATGAAAAGTGATTATCGTTATTCTACCTCTATTGTCTACAACAACTTCCCCTGGCCCACACCCACGCCGGAGCAGACGGCCGCCATCAAAAAGACCGCGCAGGCCATCCTGGACGCGCGGGAGCTCTACCCGGACAGCAGCCTCGCTGACCTCTACGACGAAGTCCTCATGCCCAAGGAACTCCGCGAGGCCCACCGCGCCAACGACCGCGCCGTCATGCGCGCCTACGGCTTCCCCATCAAGATGACCGAAGCCGACTGCGTCGCCGCCCTCATGCAGAGGTACGAGCAGCTCACCGCGGGGAAATAACGCGCGCTCGCAAAACGCCCAGCCGAATAAAAAACCTCATCATCAAAACTCCGAAAGGTCAAGCGGCGCAGATGCTTTGCCCTGCTTGAGATTCGCTACCGCCTCATCCATCATCTTGAGCGTACGCTTCGAAATCTCCTTCGGCCGCACCAGTTCGCGCGGCTCAAGCAAAATGCAGCCATTGGCATACTCCTTGACCTGATAGTAGACATACTTAGCCCCACGGATGGTGAGGCGATTCTTCGCATCGAGATGCGCCGTATAGTCTGTCTGAACCATAGCATCCATGAAAATCCTCCCTTTCTCCTTGTGGGAAATCCCACTTCTTTCTCCTTTCAGTATACAACGCGGACACACGGCTGGCAAGAGAAAATCGCCTGGCAGAAATGCAGTTCCCCACCGTTCGCAATATCCTCAGCACAAAGCTACATGCACCAACGTCCACTTCGTGGACATTGTGCATCGCCCTTACAGTAAATCCAGCCAATCGCGCTGCGCCTGACGGCTTGCGCTCTTGGGGATTTACATAATAAAAGCCGCCCGCAGGCGGCTTTTGTCTGGCGTGGTGTACGGGATGCTGTTCCCGCGCTCTCGCCGGTCTTACTTATCCATTTCCTTCTTCAGCTCGTTGAGGCGCGGCCACATGATCTTCTTGTAGGCCTCGACGCCCGGCTGGTTGAACGCGTCGACGTCCGCGAGCTCGCCCTCGTAGGCGATGGACATCGCGAGCATGTAGAGGAGCTCGCCGAGGTGGTAGGCGTTGAGCTCCGGCAGCGTGAACGTCGCGTTGTAGCGGTGGTTGCCCGTGAGCGCGTCGGCGTTCGACTGGCGCGCCGTCTCGAGGGCGTCGCTCATCGTGACGCCGGCGATGTCGGCGAGCTTCTTCGCCTCGGGGAAGACGTTCGGGATCTTGTAGTCATGCTTCCAGTTCTTGACCTTGAGGAACTGGATGACCTTGTTGAGGCGGCCCTCCTGGTGCTGCTGCGTCATGGAGTGCATGTCGCGCGTGCCGACGGCGACGATCGGCGTGCGGCCGTAGCAGACTTCCTTGCCCTCGCGGTTGTACTGCTTGCCGAGGGACTCGGCGAGGAGCTGGATGTACCACATGGAGATGGACTCCATGTAGTCGCCGTAGGGCATCATGACCTCGATGTCACGGCCGTGCTTCTCGCTCGCGGCGAACTTGAGCGCGGCGTTGAGCATCGCGGGGTTCTGCCAGAGGTCTTCCGTCTGGCAGGCCTTGTCCATGTCCTTCGCGCCGTCGAGGAACGCCTGGATGTCGAAGCCGACGCAGGCCGCGAGCGTGAGGCCGACCTCCGAGAAGATGGAGAAGCGGCCGCCGACGCCGTCCGGCACCGCGTACTGCGGCCAGCCCTTTTCGATGGCGAGCTTCTTGAGGAGCGTCTGGTTCTCCATGTTCGGATCCGTAACGGCGACGACCTCCTGGTCGATGTCGGCGCATTTGCCGAGCTCGTCGTAGATGACCATGAAGTTCGACATCGTGTCGAGCGTGCCGCCGGACTTCGAGATGACGAGCAGGAGCACCTTGAGCTTGCCGCCCTCATGGCACTTCTTGACCTCGGCCGCCTTCTCGAGGTAGTGGATGAGATCGTAGGTGCGCTGCGGGTCGATGTTGTTGCCGCTGAAATAGACCTTCGGGAAGCCGCCGCGCTCTTCCTTCGTCATGCTGTTCCAGAACTCGCCGCACTGCACGTCGAAGATGACCTTGTCGCCGAGGTAGGAGCCGCCGATGCCGAGCGAGACGACGACGTCGACGTTGTCCTTGACATGGTCGGTGAGCTTCTGCAGGTGCTTCATCGAGCTCGGGGAGTTCAGATGGCCCTCCTCGACGTAGGGGAGCTGGGAGAAGAGAACCTTCTCCGGCTCGCCGTCCTTGCTGAGGTGCGCGCGGATGAAGCCCTTCTCGCGCATGACCTTCATCGCCTCGTGGGCGCGCTTGAGGTCAGCCTCGTACGACTTGAGGTCGGCGTCTGTGACCTTGCCCTCGCCGTAGAGGTTGTCATAGTCAAATTCAAAACCGGATTTCAGTTTCAGACTCATGTAGAAATGACACTCCTTTTCTTGTCGGAACCGCTGGCAGCGAGCGGCGCGCCGCGCGCAACAAACGTTTGCCGTCGCGCGCGGACAGCCGTCGCGGGGACTGCAGCAGCGATTGCCTCGCCTTCAGTCGGATATTCCTATCCCGCCATCATTATAGCATTGAACAAAATCGCTGTGAACCAGGCACAGCGATTTTGTATCATTGGACGCAAATTGTTCCACAATCTGTAATTTTATGAGACACTTACGCGCGGATCTCTTTGAGGAGCTCCGCCGTCTTTTCCTCGCAGAGCTTCTTGTCGCCGCGCGTCTCGACGTTGAGGCGGATGACCGGCTCCGTGTTGGACTTACGGAGGTTGAAGCGCCAGTTGTCGAACTCGACGGAGAGGCCGTCGACCTTCGTGACCTTGCCCTTGGGCCCGTAGTCCTTTTCGATGCGGTCGAGCACGGCCTGCGCGTCGGCCACCTTGCTGTTGATCTCGCCAGAGATCGGATATTTCTCCATGCGCTCCTTCATGAGGTCGGAGAGCGTCTTGCCGCCGGCCTGGCTCAGGAGCTCGAGCACGAGCAGCCAGGGGATCATGCCGCTATCGCAGTAGGAGAACTCACGGAAATAGTGGTGCGCGCTCATCTCGCCGCCGTAGACGGCGTTGACCTTGCGCATCTTGTCCTTGATGAAGGCATGGCCGCTCTTACACATGACGGCCTCGCCGCCGTTTTCCTCGCAGATCTCGATGGTGTTCCAGATGAGGCGCGGATCGTAGATGATCTTCGCGCCCGGGTTCTTCTGGAGGAACGCCTTGGCGAGGAAGCCGACCATGTAGTAGCCCTCGATGAAGCCGCCCTTCTCATCGAAGAGGAAGCAGCGGTCGAAGTCGCCGTCCCAGGCGACGCCGACGTCCGCGCCGCTCTCGCGCACGACCTTCGCGGTCGCCTCGCGGTTCTCCGGCAGGATCGGGTTCGGCACGCCGTTGGGGAAGTTGCCGTCCGGCTCGTTGCAGACCTTGACGATGTCGAAGGGCAGCTTTTTCTCAAGCGCGTTGATGATGGGGCCGGCCGCGCCGTTGCCCGTGTTCGCGACGACCTTGAACGGCTTGAGCTGCGAGAGGTCGATGTAGGAGAGGATGTGATCCACATAGACGTCGAGCACATCCTTCTGCTCGACCTTGCCCGTCGCGGCCTGCGGCGCGAACGCGCCCTCCATGACGGCCTTTTCGAGCTCCTTGAGGCCCGTGTCGCTCGAGATGGGGCGCGACTCCTTGCGCACGAACTTCATGCCGTTGTATTCCTTCGGGTTGTGGCTCGCCGTGATCATGATGCCGCCGTCGAGGCCGAAGTGCGCCGTCGTGAAGTAGATCATCTCCGTGCCGCACTGGCCGATGTCCATGACGTCGCAGCCCGCCTCCGTGAGACCCTTGACGAGCGCGTCGCGCAGCGACGGGCCCGAGAGGCGGATGTCGTGGCCGACGGCGACCTTCTTCGCGTCGAAGAGGCCGGGGAACGCGCGGCCGATGCGGTACGCGAGCTCCTCGTTGACATCCTCAGGATAAATGCCGCGGATGTCGTAAGCGCCGAAACCTTTGTTGCTGATTTTCATACTGTAACCCCCCATAGCCAGGGAAACACGGCGGCCGCCGCGCTCCTCAATACAAACAGACGGATTTCACTTACTCCATGCTATCCTATTCGCGGTTCATCGCCTATTTTCCTGTTTTACTGCGGAATTTCTTGGAAAAACCTTCGACAGCCCTTGCCGCGGGGCGCGGCCAGCACGCGGCGGCCGCCTCACGTCTGCGCGTCCTCCGCCCTCCCGTAGCGCCGCCGGAAGCTGCGCCACGTCCAGAAAAAGGCGATGGCGAGCGGCACGCAGCTGCCGATCCACGCCATGGGATTCGCGAGGCAGGCGCCGAGATAGCCGAGCGAGCTCACGAGGAAGATGGCCGCGCCCGCGCGCATGAGGAGCTCCATGATGCCGGCGATCGTCGGTACGACGCTCTGTCCGAGCCCCTGCAGCGTGTAGCGGAAGATGAAGAGCAGCGAGAGGATCCAGTAGCAGATGCCGTTGACGATGAGGTACTCCTGGCCGAGCGAGATGACCTCCCGCTCGCCTACGCCGACGAAGAGCGCGAGCAGCAACGGGCCGAACGCGATGAGCCCCGCGCCCGCCGCCACGGCGAACGCGAGCGACATGTAGCTGCATTTCCTCACGCCCTCGCCGATGCGGTGGAATTTCCGCGCGCCGTAGTTCTGCGCCGTATAGGCCGCCATCGCGATACCGAACGACATCATCGGCATCATCGCGATGGACTCGATTTTCTGCGCGGCGGCGTAGGCGGCGACGGCCGTCGGGCCGAGGTGGTTGAGCGCGACCTGCAAGATGACGGCGCCGATCGCGATGATGCTCGACTGGAAGCCCATCGGCAGCGCGATGCGCAGATGCGCCCAGTAGAGCGAGAGATCCGGCCGCCAGTCCGCGAGATGCGTGTGCAGCGCGGGCACGCGGCGCAGGATGAACGCGAGGCAGAGCAGATTGCCGCAGACCTGCGAGGCGAGCGTCGCGAGCGCCGCGCCCGGGATGCCCCAGCCAAGCACGAGGATCGCGATCGGCTCGAATACGATGTTGAGCGAGAGCCCCGCGGCGAGCAGGATGGTCGGCGTCTTGCTGTCGCCGAGCGCGCGCACGAGGTTCGTCTGCGTCTGGTAGAAGACGAAGAGGCAGATGCCCGCGTAGACGAGGCTGATGAAGGAATACGCGCCCTCCATGATCTCCTCCGGCGTCTGCATCCAGAGCAGGAACTGGCGGCAGAAAAAGACGCCGACCACCGTGAGCACGATGCTCGCTAAAAGCGAGAGCACGGCGCACGCCGCGACGCTCCGCCGCACGCCCGCCTCGTCGCGCGCGCCGAAGCGCTGCCCCGTATAGATGGAGAGCCCCGTCGAAAAGCCGATGACGAACCCGAGCATGAGGAACATCAGGGGCCCCGTCGAGCCGACGGCCGCGAGCGCCGCGACGCCGAGGAACCGCCCGACGATGAGCGTATCGACGAACGCGTAGAGCTGCTGGAAGATATTGCCCGCGATGAGCGGCAGGGTAAAAAAGAGGATGAGTCGCGCGGGCTCGCCCTCCGTGAGATTTTTCGTCATTCAAGATACCTCGTCACCAGTGTCCGCAGCGTCTCCTGCAGCACCGTTACATTGTCGAGCAGCGCCTCCGTCTGCGGGCGCAGCTTCGTATAGTGGAACACGGGATGATGCGTGACCTGATAGTCCGCCGGATACGGCACGACATCGATGCCCTGCTTCTTGAAATTGAGCACGGCGCGCTTCATGTGGAACGCGCTCGTCACGAGGATCGGCTGCGTGAGATCCTGCGCGCGCAGGATCTCCGCCGAGTAGCGTGCGTTCTGCGTCGTGTTGACGCTCCGCGTCTCGACGAGGATCTGCTCCTCCGGCACGCCGAGGTCGATGAGCATGCGCCGCGCGATCTTCGCCTCCGCGCCCGTGTCCTCGTAGACCTGCCCGCCCGAGAGCAGGATGGGCACGCCGAGCTTCCGCTGCAGGCGCACCGCCGTGAGGAGCCGGTTCGCGGGGCTCGAGCAGAGCGCGCCCACGCCGTCGACATCGGGCGAGTCCGGCATCGCGCCGCCGCCGAGCATGATGATGACGTCGCCCGCGGGCTCCGCCGGCGGCAGATACGCCTGCTCGAGACTGCCGAGCGTCCGCTCCGCCACCAGCCCCGTGCAGAGCAGATAGAATACAAACGTCACACCCGCGAGGCACGCGGCGAGCCGGCGCTCCCGCCGCCGCCACGCATACCACGCGAGCGCGAAGAATATCACGATGAAAATGCCCGGCGGCAGCACCCAGCTCGCGCCGAACTTCAGAAAATAAACCATGAATCTCCCTCCACGGCAAGATATCCCCGCCCCTTCCCGCACAACGCGCGACGTCCCCACAGACCGCCGGGCGGCAGCCAAGGGAAGGGCCCCAGCGCCCGCAATGCGGACGCTCGTGCAGTCTACTATAACAAATTTTCCTAAAAAAAGAAAGGAACCGCTGATGAAATGAGGTGCTCCGGATTTACGTGGATGCGCTGTACTCTTCGGAGACAAACCGCAGGCGTAGCCGAAGCTACGCTGAGGATTTGTTGACGACGAGAGGACAGTGCAGACGCGTGAAGACGGAGTGCCGAATGAATCAGTGGTTCCGAAAGGAAAGCCGCACGCCGCCTCAGCGCCTCAGCACATTCTCGCGCGGCATTTGCAATCGTTTTGTTCATTTTTAGCGATAATTATCCTTATTTTTGGATTGTTTTCACGCTTTTCATTTTCTATACTAAGAATCAAGAAAGACACATACCAGGAAGCGCGAAAGAATCCTGCTTCCAAAAAGAAAAAAGGGAGGCGAACTACATGAGTGTCGCAATCCAAGCAGACCACGTCATCAAGCGCTACGGGGATCTCACGATCATCCCCGGGCTTTCCGAGAGCATCGAGAACGGCGAGTTCTTCACCCTGCTCGGTCCGTCCGGCTGCGGCAAGACAACGTTGCTGCGCATGATCGCAGGCTTCAATACGATCGAGGGCGGCGAAATCAAGTTCAACGACACGGTCATCAACGACATCCCCGCGCACAAGCGCAATATCGGCATGGTCTTCCAGAGCTACGCGATCTTCCCGCATCTCACTGTGCGCGAGAACGTCGAGTACGGACTGAAGCTCCGCAAAGTGCCGAAGGACGAGATGAAGCGCAAGGTCGACAAAATCCTCGACGTCGTGCAGATCACAGAGTATCAGGACCGCCTGCCGGAACGCCTGTCGGGCGGCCAGCAGCAGCGCGTCGCACTCGCGCGCGCCATCGTCATCCATCCGAGCGTCCTCCTGATGGACGAGCCGCTCTCGAACCTCGATGCCAAGCTGCGCGTGGAGATGCGCTCGGCCATCCGCGAGGTGCAGAAGCAGGTCGGCATCACGACGGTCTACGTCACGCACGACCAGGAGGAGGCGCTCTCCATCTCCGACCGCATCGCCGTCATGAAGAAGGGTGAGATCCAGCAGACGGCGTCGCCGCACACGATCTACACGCGCCCCTACAACGTCTTCGTCTCGACCTTCATCGGCCACTCGAACCTCTTCCGCGCGACAGTACGAGACGCCAGCGGCACAAAGGCGATCGTCTTTGCTGACGGCTACACGGTGCCCATGGCGAATCTCTCGTCAGAGGCGACGGACGGCATGCCCGTCATTGTCGCCGTGCGCCCGGAGGAATTCTCCATCCGCGCGCCGGGCGACGGCCTCACCTGCCAGGTGCACAGCAAGGTCTTCCTCGGCAAATACATCACCTACGGCCTCACATTCCCCGAGGAGATGGTGCTGCCGAAGCAGCCTTCCATCGAATTCAGCCAGGACCTCGGCCACGCGGAAAAGATTCTCGAGACGGGCGACACGGTGACGCTGCGGCCAAACGCGCGGAAGATCAACGTCTTCACCGCCGACGGCAGCCACAGCCTGATGGAAGGTGTGGTGCGTCATGAATAGGAGATTTCGCTGGGATTTCTGGGCGGGCATCACGCTGCTCTCCATCGCCGTCTTCGGTCTCTTCCTCATCTACCCGCTCTTTTCGCTCTTCGTGAGCGCCTTCCAGGATGCGGCGACCGGCAGCTGGTCGCTGGCGAACTTCGCGCACTTCTTCGAGCGCAAATACTACTACCAGTCGATGATCAACAGCTTCTCCGTCACGACCTGCGTGACGCTGCTCGCCGTCCTCATCGGCACGGCGCTCGCCTATTTCATGACGCTCTATCGCGTCCGCGCGAAGAGCGTCGTCGAAATCTGCATCATCATCTCGCTGCTCTCCCCGCCCTTCATCGGCGCGTACTCCTGGATCCTCATCGGCGGGCGCAGCGGCATATTGACGCGCTGGCTCGCAGACTACGGCATCGACTTCCCATCGATCTACGGCTTCGCCGGCATCCTGCTCGTGCTGACGCTCAAGCTCTATCCGTTCATCTACCTCTACGTCGCGGGCGCGATGAAGAACATCGACTCCGCCCTCATCGAGGCGGCGGAAAGTCTCGGCTGCAACGGCATCCGCAAAGTCGTGACAATCATCATCCCGCTCATCACACCGACCATCCTCGCAGGCGCGCTCATGGTCTTCATGAACGCCATGGCGGACTTCGGCACGCCAATGCTCATCGGCGAGGGCTTCAACGTCATGCCAGTCATGATCTACTCGGAGTTCATCAACGAGGTCGGCGATCAGGCCAACTTCGCCGCCGCCATGGCCGCCATCATGGTGCTCATCACCTCGACGATCTTCATGGTGCAGAAATACATCGTCAACCGCAAATCATTCACAATGAGCTCTCTGCGCCCCATGCAGACGGGCGCACTGCACGGCTGGAAGAACGTACTCATGCACGCCTGCATCTACCTGCTCGTCGCGCTCTCGCTCATCCCGCAGCTCGTCGTCATCTACACATCGTTCCTCAAGACGAGCGGCTCCATCTTCGTCGACGGCTACTCGCTCGACAGTTACCGCACGATCTTCGAGTCCCTCGGCACCGCCATCCGCAACACTTACCTCTTCAGCACGAGCGCGATCGTCATCATCATCTTCCTCGGCATGACGGTCGCCTACCTCACGACGCGCCGCAAGAGCTGGCTGACGGACATCATCGACACGCTGACGATGTTCCCGTACATCATCCCCGGCTCCGTCCTCGGCATCACGCTGCTCCTCGCCTTCAACGACGAGCCGCTGCTGCTCTCCGGCACGGCGTTCATTATCATCATCTCGCTCGTCATCCGGCGCCTGCCGTACACGCTGCGCTCGAGCTCCGCGATCCTCTATCAGCTGAGTCCGAGCATGGAGGAGGCCTCCATCAGCCTTGGCGCGTCACCACTCAAGACGTTCTTCAAGGTCACGGCGGTCATGATGCTTCCAGGCGTCATGAGCGGCGCGATCATCTCCTGGATCACCGCGATCAACGAACTGAGCTCATCCGTCATCCTCTTCACCGGCGCGACGAAGACGATGTCCGTCGCCATCTACACCGAGGTCATCCGCGCGAGCTACGGCACAGCCGCCGCGCTTTCAACAATCCTCACACTCACGACCATCACGGCGATGGTGATCTTCTTCAAGGTCTCCGGCCGCCGCGATGTGACGCTGTAAACTCCGATGACGTTCCCATCATTTTCAAAAAGGAGGAATCCCCATGAAACTCAAGAAAGTTCTCGCCACGCTCCTGAGCGCGGCCCTGCTCACCACCTGCTTCTCCGGCTGCGGCGGCAGCAAGGATGCCTCTTCCGGCAACGCCTCGGCAGGCGACGAAGAAAACAAGGTCGTCATCTACTGCCCGCATCCGCTCTCGTTCATCAACCCGCTCGTTGAGGAATTCGAGAAGGAGAGCGGCATCAAGGTCGAAGTCGTCGCCGCCGGCACCGGCGAACTCCTCAAACGCGTCGAATCCGAAAAAGCGAACCCGCTCGCTGATATTTTCTGGGGCGGCTCCCTCTCCACGATGAAGCCGAAGGCCAACCTCTTCGAACCGTACAAATCGGCGAATGAAGAGCATGTACAGGATGCTTTCAAGAACACCGAGGGCTCCATCACGCGCTTCACCGACATCCCGAGCGTCATCATGGTCAATACAGACCTCATCGGCGACATCAAAGTCGAAGGCTACGAAGACCTCCTGAACCCAGCGCTCAAGGGTAAGATTGCCATGGCCGATCCCTCGAAATCCTCCTCTTCCTACGAGCACCTCATCAACATGCTCTACGCCATGGGCAACGGCGACCCGAACAAGGGCTGGGACTACGTCGAGAAGTTCTGCCGGAACCTCGACGGCAAGCTCCTCTCCGGCTCCTCCGCCGTCTACAAGGGCGTCGCGGACGGCGAGTACGTCGTCGGCTGCACCTTCGAGGAAGGCGGCGCAAAATACGTCGCGGACGGCGCACCCGTCAAGCTCGTCTACATGAAGGAAGGCGTCATCTCCAAGCCGGACGGCATCTACATCATCAAGCATGCCAAACACATGGAAAACGCCAAGAAATTCATCGACTTCATCACGAGCAAGGAAGCCCAGACGCTGATCACGCAGAAGCTCCACCGCCGCAGCGTGCGCGATGACGTTCCCGCGCCCGCCGGTCTCCTCGAGAAATCCCAGATCCACATCATCACGGACGACGAGCAGGTCGTCAACAAGGACAAGAAAGCATGGCTGGATAAATTCAAAGACATCTTCACCAGCGTGCAGTGAGCATATTGCCTGCGGGTGCCGCACTTTTTCAAAGAAACGCTGAATGAATCAGTGCTTCCTTGAGGCGGCACCCTTTCTCATCGGCCCGCGTTCCTTTATAATGGAAGAAACAGCAAAGGGAGAGCGCTGCCTGGCGCAGTGATTTCCCAAGGAAAGGAAGCGATGACTTGCATCACCAGTTCCAGGAGGAGGTAAAGCGCGCACTCACGAAATACGCGCTTGCCCCCGTGCTGCTTCTCGCCTTCCTCGGCTCGCTGCTCATCTGCTTCAGCTGGCATCACTACATCGTCATGCGCAACGAGGCGAGTCGGCAGACAGCCGCCGAGGTGCTCACGGGCATCCTCACGGACTACGAGCAGCGCGCGGACCGCGTGGCGGAGCGGCTTGCAGGCGGGCCGCAGCCCCTCGCGTCGCTCGGCGCGCCCAGCCCGCTGCGCACGGAGCTCTACGCCTATCTCTACCATGAAGTGAACATCACGCACGACGCGACGCAGTTCTTCCTGCTCGACCGCAGCTGCCGCGTCCTCTTCGGCAGCCGTCACACACTCCCGGCCACGCTCACGCCGCTCTCAGAAACCTGGGGCATCGTGCGTCGCCTCAAGGAGCAACCGACACGTGCGCAGGCGGAGTTCCTGACGCGTCCCGGCGCAGCGAGCCGCGACCTGCTTGTCGGCCGCGCCATCGTGCAAGACGGCGCGCTCGCCGGCTACATGCTCTTCGTCGTGCCGGGTGAATACCTCACGCACAGCATCGCCTCCCCCCCATCTCTACTTCCTGCTCGCGGATGCCTTCCAGAACGGCGTGCTCGCGACGGGCGGCGGCCCCTTCACGACGCGCCTCGGCAAAGTCGCAGACGTCGTGGCAGACGCATCCAGCAAACGCGTCACCTACCAGAAGGACGAATACTACATCACGCAGCAAACGCTCCCGCAGGGCTGTACGCTCTATGCCATCACACCCGTCACCGATCTCTTGCTGCGCTATCTCATCGGCGCTGGCCTGCTGCTCGCCATCGCGCTCATCATGGTGCCGATCATCCTCTGCAGCGTCAGTCAGGAGAGCACGCGCCGCGCCAAGGCCGTCGACGAGCTCGTCGAGGCGTTCGCGCGCACCAAGCGCGGCGACCTCTCCGCACAGCTCACCGTGCGGAGCGGCAGCCAGCTCGAGGTCGTCACCGAAGCATACAACCACATGACGCGCAGCCTCCGCGCGCTCATGCAGCAGCACGAGGCTGAGACGCGGGCGACCGTCATCTCCGAGGTGCGCCAGCTCGAGTCCCAGTTCCAGCCGCACTTCCTCTTCAACACGCTCGAGAACATCAAATTCATGATAAAGCTCGACCCGGACGCGGCCATGCAGATGATCCAGGCGCTCTCCTCCCTGCTGCGCTACAGCATCCGCACCGACGTGCGCCAGGTGACCGTCGACGAGGACCTCGCCTACACGCACAACTACCTGAAGATCCAGCAATACCGCTTCGGCAGCCGCCTACGCTACGAGGAGGACATCGCGCGCGCTGCACGCTGCGCCGCCATCCCGAAGCTCCTCTTCCAGCCCGTGCTCGAGAACGCCATCCGCTACGGCAGCGACGATGACGGCAACATCAGCGTCCGGCTCACCGTACGCCGCGACGGTGCGCTGCTCCGCGTTACGATCGAGGACCAGGGCAAGGGGCTCGGCGCCGCGAAGCTCGCGGAAATGCGCGCCCTGCTCAAGCGCCGGAACGCCTCGAGCCGCCACACAGGACTCTACAATGTCCACCGACGCATCCAGCTCATGTACGGCGAGACATACGGCCTCGCGATCGCCTGCCCCGAAACGGGCGGCACGCGCGTCACACTGACCCTGCCCGCTGCTCGCAAAGAAGAAATGGAGGATTGCTCCCTATGAAGAAAATCTTCATCGTCGAGGACGAAGACATCATCCGGCGCGGCCTCGTCTGCACCATCGACTGGCTCCGCCTCGGCTGCAGCGTCGTCGGCGACGCGCCCGACGGCCTCGCCGCCCTGCCGCGCATCGAGGCCCTGCAGCCAGACATCGTCCTCACAGACATCCGCATGCCGCGTCTTGACGGGCTCGCGCTCGCGCAGCGCCTGAAAGAGTGCGCGCACGCCCCCGCTATCATCTTCCTCACGAGCTACGCGGACTTTTCCTACGCGCAGGCGGCCCTCCGCCTGCAGGCCGCCGACTACCTCCTGAAGCCCATCGACGAAGCCGAGCTCCAGCGCGTGCTCGAAAAGATTCCCGTACTCCCGCCAAGACAGCCAGACGAGGACGACACCGGAGAAAGCACGCACGCCCTCAAGAACTGGGCGGCGCTGCGCGAACGCCTGCAGCAGGCGGAAAGCCCCTACATCCGCGCCGTGCTCGCAGCCATCCAGACGCGCTACCGCGAGAAGCTCAGTCTCGAGCAGATTGCTGCCGAGCAGGGCGTCTCGCAGAGCTACCTCTCGCGAAAGCTCAAGGACGCGACGGGACAGACCTTCGGCAGCCTGCTCGCCCGCTACCGCCTGCAGCAGAGCATCGACCTGCTCGCCGCAGGCACCTGGCGCGTCTACGAGATCGCCGAGCAGACAGGCTTCGGCGACTACAAGAATTTCTGCCAGGTCTTCAAGAAATACCTGCACACATCGCCCCGGGCTTTCCTGCGCCAGGCAGCAGGCGGCATCCGGCTGGAAGGAGATCGCCATGAAACCCTATGAAAACATCCTGCTCATCACCGATCTCGACGGCACGCTCGTCCCGCACGGCGGCCGCGTCTCGGACGAGAACCGCCGCGCCATCGAGACATTCACCGCGGGCGGCGGCTGCTTCGGCATCGCGACGGGACGCACGCCCGAGGACTCCGTCGGCTTCGTAAAGGGCCTCCCCATCCAGGCACCGAGCATCTTCTACAACGGTGCCATGCTCTACGACTGGCAGCAAAAAACGCCGCTCTGCGTGCGCCCGCTCCCCTCGCCGCCTGAGGATCCCGCCTGCTGGCCGCGCTTCGCCGCCGCCTGCCAGCAGCTCCTCCCCACCGCCTGCATCGAAATCTACACTGCGGACGGCTGTCACATCATCACGGATCCAGCCTACGACGATCCGAGGCTTGCCAAGGAATTCTTCCACATCGTGCACACGGCGCTCGCGCCGCTCTCCGATCCCCAGGAAACGCCCTGGCTGAAATTCTTCGTCAACGATACGCCCGCGCAGCTGCGACGCCTGGAAGCGGCCGTGCACGCCCAGCACATGGACGCGCTCGCGACGACCTTCTACTCGGAGGTCAACTACTTCGAGTTCGTCGCCAAGGACGCCTCCAAGGGCGCCATGCTCGAGGAGCTCCGCCGTCTGCCGGCGGGAAGCGGCAAGATCATCATCGCCGCCGGTGACTTCCTCAACGACAACGAGATGCTGCGCGCGGCGGACGTCGGCGTCGCCTCCGGCAACGCTCACGCCGCGACGAAAGCGGCAGCCGACCTCGTCGGCTGCGCCGCCAGCGACCACCTCATGGCATGGATCCTCGAAAACGTCATCCAAAAACGCACGTTTCTCCGCGCGTAAAAGAGGAAAACACCCTCTGCGTGTCTAATAGATATAGCAGTCAGGAAACCATCAGAAAACAACCATCAGAGCAAAGGAGTCTTCACCATGGCATTCATCGAACCGAATCCCGTCCAGGCCACGGAAAAAGCAGGCGGCAAGGGCACCGTCACCATCGTCCACCTCCTCACGGAGAAGGAGCTCGACGGCAAGTGCGGCATGTTCTCCAAGGTCATCATCCCGCCGTGCTGCTCGCTCGGCGTCCACGAGCACCACGGCAACACGGAGACCTACCACATCCTCTCCGGCACGGCGCTCTACAACGACAACGGCCGCGAGGTCACGCTCCACGCCGGCGCGACGACGTTCTGCGCCGACGGCGAGAAGCACGGCATCGAGAACGCGTCGAAGACGGAAGATCTCGTCTTCATGGCGCTGATCATCAACAAGTAAGATAGAGCGGCAGCCCGCCTGCCCGTTCCGCCGCATGTGCCCGTTCCCTGCGCCCGCAGGGTGCGGGCATTTTTGCGTGGGAGCGCCCCGCGTCCGCAGCGCTGACGTCCCGCGCGGACATTTCTGCTGAAAACTGCCCTGAATTGTTTATCCTTTCCCGTCCGATTTGTGCTATTATAGAGCAGGTTCCCACAGAAATACTTTCTTTGCAGCTGCGCTGCGGCATTTCGGAAGTGCCGATGCATTCAGCGCTGCCTTGGGGGTAAGGGGTTGTTCTTCATGCGGTTTTAATATGTTATCGTTCTGGCTGGTCTACGTCGCGAGCCAGAGTCTGCTGCGCCTCGCGCTCGCCTTCCGCCGCATGTACGCGACGGGCACGCGCACGGTGCGCGGTCTCGAGGCCATCTCCCTCTCCGTGCCGCCGACGCCCGGCCAGTCCATCCTGCGCCGCCCCGACAACGACCACATGCAGACGCTCGGCTCCATCCTCGCGGGACAGGGCTACGCCTGCGATTTCGTCTACGGCGGCGACGGCTTTTTTGACAATATGAACGACTTCTTCCGCCGCAACGGCTATGCGATCAAGGATCGCGCCACGATCCCCTCCGCTGAGAGAAGCAGCGCGCCCGAGACGGTCTGGGGCGTCGCTGACGAGGTGCTCTACACGCAGGTTCTGCGCTCGCTCGACGAGCACGCGGCCGCGGGCGAGCCGGCGTTCGAGATGGTCATGACGACCTCGAACCACCGCCCCTTCACGTTCCCAAGGGGACGCGACGCGGCCGCCGACGCCGCCGCCATCAGCTGGTACCAGGGCGCCTCGATGCTCTACCACCGGACGCTCTGACGCCGCGCGGCGCTTACAAGGCACCGCGCACGTCCGGCCAATGACAGCAAGGGGCTGCCGCACGTATGAATCCTCCTGCGATACCCGGATCGGTATCGCAGGGGAATCGCTCCGTGCGGCAGCCCCTTTTCTGCTATCCATACTACGCTGCGCCCGCCGCAAAGACTGCCGCGCGCCGCGGCCGCGTCATGATTTGCGGTAGAACTTCACGTTGTCGATCGAGCCCCAGTTGTCGCCGTTGCCCTGCTGCTCGATGCCGACGGTCGCCTTGCCGCCCTTGATCGTGATGCCGTCGATGCGGACCGTCCGCCAGTTCTTCCAGCCGCTGTCCTGGATGGCCGCCGTCTTTTTCTCGCCGTTATCGCCGATGACGTAGAGATCGAAGCTCTTGGCATCGCCCTTGCCCTGCGTCGTGACCTCGGCGGCGTAGACGCCGTCCGGCAGATCCGTGAGCTCCTGATAGATGTTGAATGTAACAGGCGTCTTGGCCCAGTAGTGGAGCGCGCCCTCGCCGAGGGCGTTGTCCTCGCCGCTCTTCGTCTGCACGGCCCATTTCTCGCCCTCTACGGTCCAGCCGTCGAGCGTCAGGCTCTCGAAGTCGCCGTTCTTGAGCAGATTGGCGTCCTTCTTGATCGTGACCGCGCAGCTGACAGGCTCAGAGAGCGCCTCGATGCGGCCGTTCACCGTATAGGTGCCCTCCTCCGCATAGACGGGCGCCGCCTCGTGCCAGACGATGGGGAGATCCTCGTCATGGTCGTCGCTGAAAATGACGTGCGCCGTCTGCGGCAGCTTCACCGGCTGGCCGGGCGCGCCCGTCACCTCGAGCGGATCCATCGAGTCCGGCTCCGGCTCGACAGTCGGCAGCAAGGGATCCGAGACATCCCGGAACACATCCCAGGACTCGAGGGCCTTGCCGCGCTTGTCGAACATGGCCAGGTTGTCCCAGTTGTTGCCCGCGCCGGTCTTCCAGCCCACGCCGTCGACCGCGTACCAGTCCGGCTCCCAGTAGAACACGCCGAGGCCGCGGCCGTTCGGCACGGCGGCGACTCTGGCCATGAGCGCGCGCAGGCCGCTCGCCTGGCCCTGAACCGTCGGCTCGAAGCCGGTGCGGCGCGCCTCGCCGGCGCTGTACTCGTTCGCCATCTGGTCGAAGTTCTTCGTCGTATAGCCGTAGGCCGTCTCCACGACGATGACATCCTTGTCGTAGCGCTGGCTGATGTCATTGATATTCGCCTGCAGCTGATCGAACGTGCCGTGCCAGAACGGGTAGTACGACACGCCGATGATATCGAAATCATTGACGCCGTTGTCCTTCGTCAGCATGTCGAAGAATCTCTGATAGAGCGCGTTGTCGCCACCGTCCGGCAGATGGATGATGGTCTTTGTCTTGTGCGCGGGATCGACATCGTGGACGGCCTTGAGGCCGCTCGCGAGCAGGGCGGAGAGCGTCTTGCCGCCGTCGACGCTCGGCCATTTGCCGAGCGGCCACAGGAAGCCGTGGCTGATCTCGTTGCCGATCTGCACCATGTCCGGCTGCACGCCCGCGCGCTCGAAGTCCGTCATGACCTTTTTCGTATAGTCATAGACCGCCTGCACGAGCTGCGGCTCGTCGTATTTGCTCCAGGCCTTCGGGACGGTCTGCTGGTTCGGATCGGTCCAGAAATCGCTGTAGTGGAAATCGATGAGCACCTTCATCCCGAGCTTCTTCGCGCGCTGCGCGAGTTGCAGCGCCTTGGCCTCATCCGCGTTGCCGCCGCCGCCCGGACCGGCTTTCGGATCGTTCCAGATGCGGACGCGGATCCAGTTCACGCCGTGCTTCTGCATGATGGCGATCTCGTCCATCGCCGTTCCGTCGACGTCGTAGTACTTCGCCCCGGCCTTCTCCATCGCCGGCAGCACCGAGATGTCGGCCCCCTTGATGAAGTCCGCGGGCAGGCCCGGGATCGGGTTCACCTGCACGGCGGCAGATGCCTGGCCGAACGACAAGGCGCCTGCGATGAACGCTGAGAGCGCCAGTTTCTTGTAACGTTTCATATTCTTTCCCCCAATATGTGATACGTCCAGGGCAGCGTTGAACGGAGCCGTGCTGCCCCAACATTGTGCACTCATCATAACACGTCGCCAGTTTTTTTTGCGAGTCAAAGATGAAAATTCCCCAATGACAACGGCGGCGCTGCACGCAAAAAGACAGTCCCGTTGCCTGTACGGTTCCTTCGGTAACGCACAGGCAAGGGGACTGTCCTAACCAAGCGGCACGCGGCGGCACGCGAGAAGCCCTGCCATCCTCTGGCTGCGCGCCTGCCATCAACTCAATCAGCGAAGGTCACGGCGCTGCCGTCGCTCTCATCGCCCTCAGCCGCAGCGCTCTGGCTGCTGTCCGCCGCGGCCGCTGCCTGCGCGCCATAGGCGGCCGCCGCAGTCGCCGGCTGCGCCTGCGGCGCCTCGCTCTGCGCAGCGATCTGCGGCAGATGCCGGAGATAGACCGCGTGCTGCTCGGCGGACGCCTTTGCCTGGGCTTCCTTCGCCGCCTGTTCTGCGGCGGCCTTTTCCGCGGCTGCCTTCTCGGCCGCTGAGATCACGGCCTCCTTGTAGTAGGTGTCGCCGATTTCGCTGCCTGCGGCGATGCTGGTCTTATCGGCGTCCAGGCCTGCGATCTCCCCGCCGGCGATCTCCGTCGGCAGCTTGATCTTGATGATGGGCGCCGCAAAGGTGATCTTGCCGTCGGCGCGGACGTGGGAGCCGTCGCTAAAGCCCTGCGACGCCCCGTCGAAGGTGATGCTCTCCGTACCCTTGAGCGTGATGTCGCTCTCGTCATAGGCGTAGATACTGCCCGTCTGGCGTTTGCCGGCGCTGTGCGCGAGCTGCTGCGCCTGCCGGGCAGCAGCCGCCTACCGCTCGCTGGTGGCGTTGGCGAGCGCCTTCTCCGCGGGACTCTCGATCGCCGCCTCCGCCTCCGTTCCCAGTGCCGCGAACGTCACGCCGGCGGCCAGCAAGAGCCGCATGAGCTTCCTCTTCTTCATCCTGTTCCAGCCTCACTTTCCCCCAAGAAAACGCAAAATGCACCAGTGTTCCCAAAAGAACCATCTGCGCAAACTTCTTCTATGATTTTAAGGAACGCAGGCCAGGGAACGTTTTCTTCTTTTGGAAGTATTTTCATCTTATTTCTCAGTGAATCAATGTTTTATGTTCCGTTGATTCTGCTTTCATTGTATTCTCATCGATTTGCGCGTGGCATAGAGAAAAGGGCGAAGTGATGGGCAAAACTGCAGAAACTCAAGAATATATCAGCGGTTCCTCACGCCTTGCGCGCGAGGAAGATGCCGAGCAGCACGAGCAGCAGGCCGAGCAGCGTACCGAAGCCCGGCTGCTCACCGTAAAGTGCGATGCCGATGAGCGCCGCGGTCACGGGCTCGATGGAGGCGATGATCGAGGCGCGCGCGCCGGAGAGGCTCCGCAGACCGATGGTGTAGAGCAGAAACGGCGCGACGGTCGAGACGAGGCCGAGCGCGAGCATGAGCGCGAGCGCCTCCGGCACAGCGGCCGCCGCGCGCAGGCGCGCCGTGCCATCCGCGAGGCAGACGCAGAGCGCCGCGATGAGGAAGGTGTAGCAGGTGATCGTCGGTGCCTGGTAGCCGCGCGCGAGCGCATAGCGGCCGAAAATCGTATAGAGCGCGTAGCCCAGCCCCGCGCCGAGCCCGATGAGGACGCCCGCAGGCGTGAGGCTCTGCTGTGCGCCGAATACGCCCGTCACGCTCGCGCAGCCGAGGAAGGTGCAGAGGAGCGCCGCGAACCGGCGCCGCGTGAGCCGCTCGCCGAAGAGAGCGCTTGAGAGCAGCATGACGAACGCGGGCGCGGTGTAGAGCAGCACGGCGGCGCTCGCGAGCGACATCATGCGCACGGCGGTGAAATAGCAGTAGTTGAAAAAGACGATGCTGCAGAGCCCCGTGCCGAGGAAGCACCAGAGGTCGCGCGGCCGCACGAGGAGCGCGCGCCGGTCGGTCGCGAGCAGGAAGAGCAGCAGCGCCCCCGCCGCGACGAGCGCGCGCACGCCCACGACATCGAAGGGCGTCAGGCCGCTGTCGCCGAGCGCGCGCACGAAAAGCCCGAGGATGCCCCAGAGGATGCCCGCGAGCGCGACGCAGGCCGCGCCGCAGGCACTGTTTCCTTTCTGTTCCATAGATGTACCTCCTAAGAAATCGCTGATTGATTCGCTCTTCCCAAAAAATCACCCCGAAAGCCCAAGAGCCTTCGGGGGTTCTTCCGGCATTATTATACATTACGGCGGTACGCATAGGGAAGCCCCTCGCGCTGGTGGCCGCTCGGCCAATCGCACGTCCAGCGGAAGAGACACTGATTCATCCAGCACTTTCCTGACGATGGCCGTCGCGCACCCGGTTCTGCGTGCGCGCTGCAGAGCACGCGGCCCGCGAAGATGCTCCGCCGGCTGGCGTTCTCCACCTCTTGATATTTCGTCATATGTCTTCCTCATTTTCTCTGGAAGCAACCAACGCCGCAGCTCTCAGCGCGGGCAGGGCGCGCGGCGGCCCGTCCCCTGCTCCCCTGGGCCGCGCCGATCTGTTCAACAAAAAACTGCCTCACGCGACATCGGATGATATCGCATGAGGCAGCGTTCAATCGACGAGTACGGTCTCCAGCGCGAAATGCTCCGGCTCGTGCGTGGCGATGCTGTAGTTGAAGGGGACGCCGCTCGCGAGGAAATACGTCTCCTGCACGACAGCGACGGGAGCGCCGGACGCGAGGCGCAGTTCCGCGGCCTCGATCGCATCGGCGCCGCGCACGCGGACAATGCGGTGCGCGCTCTGGATCCTGAGATGGAGCTCGTCGCGGACGAAGGAAAAGATGGACTGCTCCGCGTGCTGCTGCCGCAGGTTGGGCAGCAACGTGACCGGCATGTAGCTTTTCTCGAGGATCAATGGCTTGCCGTCGAGGTAGCGCACGCGGACGATGTGGTAGACGAAGCTCCCCACCTCGAGGCGCAGCTGCGCCCTGGCCGCCTCCGGCGCCGCGATCACCTCGAAGGTCAGCACCTTGCTCTTCACCGCGCGGCCCGCGTAGACGCTCGACATGCCGAGCAACTGGCTGCGGCTGCGCTGGACGAGGCGGTCGAGGTCCGTCGTATCCAGTCCCTTGACGAAGGTGCCACTCCCGCGGCGCTTGACGATCAGCCCGGCGTTCTCCAGGTAGTCGAGGGCGTGCTTGACGGTCATCTTGCTGGCCTGATACGTCCTCTCGAGTTCGCCGGACGGCGGCAGCTGGTCGTCCGGCTGGTAGATGCCCCGCGTGATCTTCTCGCGGAGGTCTGCGGCGATTGCCTGATATTTGAGCACGGCGCTTCTCTCCCTAAGAAACTACAATCTTTCTCAATAATCCCTCACGAAAGTTATATCTTATGTGATTATTCTAGCGGAGAATCACCGTCGTGTCAATTTCTGCGGCGCTGCCGGCCGTTGCCGCATCATCTCAGGATAGCAGCAGCGGCTACGCGGCGCGCCTCACTCGTAGCGCAGCGCCTCGATGGGATCGAGGCGCGCGGCCTTCCGCGCCGGGTAGATGCCGAAGAAGAGGCCGATGCCGACGGAGAAGAGGAAGGAGACGAGGATCGGCGCCCAGGTGATGACGGTCGTGAAGCCCGCGACCCTCGCGATGATCTCCGAGGCGGCGCAGCCGACGCCGATGCCGATGATGCCGCCGATGATGCCGATGACCATCGACTCGATGAGGAACTGCGTCATGATGTTGAGGAACGTCGCGCCGAGCGCCTTCCTGATGCCGATCTCGCGCGTGCGCTCGGTGACGGAGACCATCATGATGTTCATGATGCCGATGCCGCCGACGAGCAGCGAGATGCCCGCGATCGCGCCTAACAGCAGCGTGAGCATGGAGGTGGACTGGCTCACGGTCTCCATGAGGCTCGTGAGGTTCCTGACGGTGAAGTCGTCCTCCTTGTGCGCCGCCGCGAGGTGGTGGCGCTGGCGCAGCAGCGTCTCGATCTCGTCCTGCACCTGGTCCATCTTCGTCGCGTCGCTGACCTGGACGTTGATGGACTGGACGTAGGTGATGCCGAGCATGCGCTCCATCGCCGTCGTGAGCGGGATGTAGATCATGTCGTCCTGATCCTGTCCCATGGAGGACTGGCCCTTGCTCTCGAGGAGACCGACGACCTTGAACGGCTGGTTGTTGATGCGGATGTTCTGTCCGACGGGGTTCTTGTCCTCGAAGAGGTTCTCCGCGACGGTCGTGCCGATGACAGCGACGCGCTGGCGCTTGCTGAGGTCGTTCTCCGTGATGAACGAGCCGTTCGAGATGGAGAGCGAGCGGATGGAGAGGAGCTCCGGCGTCACGCCCTGGACGCTCGTGTTCCAGTTGTTGTTTCCGTAGACGACCTGGTAGGAGGAGGAGACGGTCGGTGAGACGTAGTCGATGTTCTTGATCTTCTGCTCGATGGCCTTCGCGTCGTCGTACTTGAGCGTCTTCCTCGAGCCTGCCGCGCCGCGCACGCCGCCTTTCTGCGAGGCGCCCGGCGAGATGATGAGCATGTTCGAGCCGAGGCTCGCGATGGAGCTCGTGACGTTCGAGCGCACGCCCATGCCGACGGAGACGAGCGCGATGACGGCCGCGACGCCGATGATGATGCCGAGCATGGTGAGCAGACTGCGCATCTTGTTCGCGTAGAGGGAGGTGAGCGCCATCTGGAAGCTCTCACTAAACAACATCCATGACCACTCCCTTCCCTTCGTCGCGCGTGATGCGCCCGTCGCGCACGAGGAGCTGGCGGCTCGCGCAGGCGGCGATCTCCGGCTCGTGCGTGACGAGGATGATGGTGCGCCCCATCTCGTGCATGTGCTCGAAGATTTCCATGATTTCCTTCGTGGACTTCGTGTCGAGGTTGCCCGTCGGCTCGTCCGCCATGATGATGTGCGGGTCGTTGACGAGCGCGCGCGCGATGGCGACGCGCTGGCGCTGGCCGCCTGAGAGCTCGCTCGGCAGGTGGTCGCCGCGGTCGCCGAGGCCGACGGCCTCGAGGAAATGCTGCGCGCGCGCAAGCCGCTCGCGCCGCCCGACGCCCGCGTAGACGAGCGGCAGCGCGACGTTCTCGAGGGCCGTGATGCGCGAGAGCAGGTTGAAGTTCTGGAACACGAAGCCGATCTTCTTGTTGCGCGTGACGGCGAGCGCGTCGTCGCTGAGGCCCGCGACCTCCTCGCCGTCGAGCTTGTAGGAGCCGCAGGTGGGCCGGTCGAGGCAGCCGAGGATGTTCATGAGCGTCGATTTGCCGGAGCCCGACGGCCCCATGAGCGCGGCGAACTCGCCCCGATGGATGTCGAGGTCGATGCCCGCGAGGGCCGCGAGCTCCTCGCCGCCGATGTGGTAGATCTTCTTGATGCCGCGCAACTCGATGGTGTTGACTTTCTTTTCTTCTGCCATAGCCATCCTCCCGCGCTTACATCGGCGGGCCGCCGGGGCCGCCGTGGCTATTGCTCTTGCTCGAGCTGCTCGACTTCTTCGCCGTGTAGGTGGAGACGACCTCCTCGCCCTCGCTGAGGCCGTCTACGATCTCGACGTAGTCGTCGCTGTAGATGCCCGCCTGCACATAGCGGTTTTCCTGCGAGCCGTCCGGGTTCCTCACGATGACATAGGAGCCGTTCGCGTCGGTCTTGAGCGTCGAGATGGGCACGACGAGCGCGCCCGGCTTGTCGGCGGTGTTGATCTCGACGCGCGCGGTCATCGCGGGGAGCAGCAGGTTCTCTGGATCGTCGACCTCGAGCGTCACGTAGTAGTAGATGACGGCGGCCGACGAGGAGGCGCTCGACGAAGAGCTCGAGGAGCTCGTGTCCCAGGTGTTCGCCGTGTCCGTCTGCGAGATTTTCGTCACGCGCGCCGTAAAGGTCTTGTCCGTGTAGGCGTCGACGGTGAACGTCGCACTCTGGCCGACCTTCACGCTGCCGATATCGGTCTCATCGACCTTCGCCATGATTTTCTTCTTGGAGAGGTCGGCGATGCGCATGATGACGGTCGGGTTGTCCGAGGTCGCGACGGCCATCGTGCCGACGGTCTTCGGCTCGCCGACGACGGTGCCGTCCATCGGCGCGAGGATATTCGTCTCGCTCGCGTCGGACTCCGCCTGGCTCAGTGCGGAGACGGCCGTGTCGTAGTTCATCTGCGCGTCCTCGAGCTGCTTTTCCGTGTCGGCGCCGATGCTGTAGAGGTAGCGGATGCGCTCGTATTCCGCCTGCGTGTTCGTGACCTTGTACTGCGCCTGGTCGCGCTTGGCCGCGTAGTCCTTCGCGTCGAGCGTCGCAACGACCTGTCCGGCCTTGACCTCGTCGTTCTCCTTGACCTCGACGGTCTTGAGGCGCGCCGTGATCTTCGAACTGACCTCGACGGAGTCGACGGGGCGGATCGTGCCCGTCGCGGAGACCGTGGACTTGATGTCCATGCGGATGACGGGCGTCGTCTCGACGGCGGCCGCCTGCTTCGCGGCCTGCTGCGCCGTGTAGTAGTGCCAGCCGCCGAAGGCGCAGCCAGCGAGGAGGACGGCGGCAAGGCCGGCCTTGAGTTTCCAGTTCAGTTTCATTCCGCTCCCTCATTTCCGGCGAGCTCGCCCGCCACGTCGTCTGCTGTCTCCTGGGCGTCCGCTGCGACGGCCCGTGCGCTTTCTCCCGCCTCAGGCAGCGCGGCTGCCGCCTCTGCGGCCGCGTCCGCTGCCTGCTGCGTGCCTGCCGCCTCCGCTGCCTTGGCGGCCGCCTGTCCCGGCTGCTCCGCCGCCTGCTGCTTCTCCGCCTGCCGCGCGGCGAGGCCCTTCGTCTCGCGGTCCTGCCGCGCGCCCGCCGGCGCTACGGCCTGCTGGAGCGCGCTTGCGTCGAGCCTGGCCGCCGCGGCGCGCTCGCTGTCCGTGAGGCCCGTGCCCATCGCGTCGACGACCTGCGCCTTGCAGCGCACATAGTCGTACTGCGCGCTGATCTCGTTGAGGCGCGCCTTCGAGAGCGCGGTCTGCGCGTCGATGACGTCGAGCATGATGCCCTCGCCCGCGCGGTATTTCTCCCACGCGATGTAGTAGTCCTGCTGCGCCTGCCCCACGGCGTCCGCCGTCGAGCTCATGCGGTGCTCGGCCTCGCGCATGTTGTAGTAGGCCTCGCGCACGGCGAGGTCGACGTCCTGCCGCACCTTCTCGAGCGAGAGCGCCGCTTTGTCGCGCGCGGCCTCCGCCTCGTCGATGGCGGCCCGCGTCACACCGCTGTCGAAGAGGTTCCAGCTCGCGGCGACGCCGGCGTTCCAGCTGTGGCTGTCGCGGCTTGAGGGCTCGAAGTTCTGGCTGAGCCCCGTGCCCGCGGAGAGACTGACCGACGGGCGCAGCCCCGCCTTCGCCTCCTTGACCGCGAGCTCCTTCTGCTGGAGCGTATAGCGGTCCGCGAGGAGGTCCTTGCGGCTGCGCAGCGCGTAGCCGATGCAGTCGGAGAGGCTGATGTCGAAGGTGTCGTAGACGAAATCGTCCGTGAGCGTCAGCGGCTCGCTGCGGTCGATGTTCAGGAGGTTGCGCAGCGTCGCGAGATCCACCTCGTAGCTGTTTTGCGCCTTGATGAGCGTCTGGCGCGCGTCGGAGAGCTCGACAGAGGCGCGCAGCACGTCGATGCGCGCCTTGGAGCCCGCCTCGTAGAGCTGCTGGACGTTCGTGAGATGCGCCTGGTAGTTGTCGGCGCTCTCCTGGTCGACCGCGATGGTCTTGCGCGCCTCGAGCGCGTCGAAATACGCCTTGATGACGCTGTACTTGAGCTCCTCTCTCGCGCGCTCCGTCGTAAGCGAGGCGATGTCCGTGCCGAGCGCGGCCGCGTCGATGCGCGCCTCGTTCTTGCCGCCCGTGTAGAGCGGCAGCGTGCCGTTTAGTTTCAGCGAGAGGCCGTCCGTGCGGTCCTCGCCCTTGCTCTGGCTCGCGTCGAGGCCGCCGCTCCCCGTGAGCGAGAAGCCATTCTGCCCCTTCGCCTCGCGCAGCGCGGCCGCCGCCGTCCTCTCGTCCTGCGCCGTCACGCGCAGGCCCGTGTTCGCCGCGAGCGCCTGCGCGATGGCGTCCGCGAGGCTCAGGTCGCGCGCCTGTGCCTGCGGCGCCTGCGCGAGCAGCAGCGCCGCTGCCGCCAGGGCTGCCGCGCCCCTCCGGAAATATCGTTTCATGACATCCTCCCTCTCTGTCCCCTGTCACCATGATGCGCGCCGCCCGGATATGTGTGCGCAGCGGGCGGCTATCTCTCCCCAGTGTATCATACGTAACGAATTTATGGTAAAATAGTGTCGTTGAACACGCTTTAGATGGCACTTACATTCGTGTTAAAACGTTTATCTTTTGGTAATCCGCAGGCGCGCATGCCGCGCGCTTGACCGATGCAGCAAAGGGACGGGCGTCCGGTGCGCCGCGTCCCCTTTCGCAATCTTTCGTAACGGAGGCATCCCCTCATGCAGAACCCAGACAGCTTTTCCCTCGACCAGGCGGCGGCGCTCTTGAAGAAATATTTCGGCTACGACGCGTTCCGCCCGGCGCAGCTTCCCGTCGTGCGCTCGCTGCTCGCGGGCCGCGACACCGTCGCCATCATGCCGACGGGCGCCGGCAAATCTATCTGCTTCCAGGTGCCAGCGCTGCTCTTTCCCGGCGTCACGCTCGTCATCTCGCCGCTCATCTCGCTGATGAAGGACCAGGTCGACGCACTGAGGGACGCGGGCGTCCGCGCGACCTACATCAACAGCAGCCTCTCCTCCGCAGAGGCGCGCGAGCGCTACGCGGGCATCGCCGCCAGCGCCTACGACCTCATCTACGTCGCGCCCGAGCGCCTCGACGCCGACGGCTTCCGCTCGCTCGTCTCAGGGCTCGCCATCTCGATGGTCGCCGTCGACGAGGCGCACTGCCTCTCCGAGTGGGGCCATGACTTCCGCCCGAGCTACCAGGCGATCGCGCCCTTCATCGCCGCGCTGCCGCGCCGCCCGCTCGTCGCCGCCTTCACCGCGACGGCGACGCCCGAGGTGCGCGAGGACATCGTGCGCCTGCTCGCGCTTGCGGAGCCCGACGTGCACGTCACGGGCTTCGACCGGCCGAACCTCTATTTCGAGGTGCGCCGCGGCGTGAAGAAGCGCGACTTCGCCGCGCGCTACGTCCTCGCGCACAAGGGCGAGGCAGGCATCATCTACGCCGCCACGCGCAAGGAGGTCGACAAGCTCTACGAGCACCTCACGAAAAAGCACATCGCCGCCGGCCGCTACCACGCGGGACTCAGCGACGAGGAGCGCACGCGCGTGCAGGACGATTTCCTCTACGACAACCTCGCGGTCATCGTCGCGACGAACGCGTTCGGCATGGGCATCGACAAGAGCAACGTGCGCTACGTGCTCCACTACAACATGCCGAAGAACATCGAGTCCTACTACCAGGAGGCGGGGCGCGCGGGCCGCGACGGCGAGCCGGGCGAGTGCCTGCTGCTCTACTCGCCGCAGGACGTCATGACGCAGCGCTACCTCATCGACGTCTCGACCGAGGACGCGGCGAGGAAGCGCATCGAGCTTGCGAAGCTCCAGCGCATGGTCGACTACTGCCACACGCCCGAATGCCTGCGCGCGTTCCTCATCCGCTATTTCGGCGGCGAGGCGGAGGATCGCTGCGGCAGCTGCGGCAACTGCCAGGCGGGCATGCGCGAGGTCGATGTCACGGTCGACGCGCAGAAGGTATTCTCCTGCGTCTACCGCATGCGCGAGCGCTACGGCGTCACGCTCGTCGCGCAGGTGCTCAAGGGCTCCGCCGACAAGCGCGTGAAGAGCCTCCACCTCGACGAGCTCTCGACCTACGGTCTCTATCCGAAAAAGAGCATCGAGGAGATCAAGCTCATGATCCAGCGCTTCATCGCGACGGACTACCTCGCGCTCGAGGGCGGCGAGTATCCCGTCGTACGCCTGCGTCCCCGCGCCTACGACGTGCTGCGCGGCCGCGTGCGCGTCACGCAGCACATCCTGCCGGAAAAGGAAGCGGCGCCCGCAAGCGACGGCCTCTTCGACCAGCTCCGCGCGCTGCGCAAGGACATCGCGCGAGAGGAGAACATCCCGCCCTACCTCATTTTCTCTGACAAGACGCTGCGCGGCATGTGCGAGCTGCGGCCAAAGACGGAGGAGGAACTCGCAGACGTCAGCGGCGTCGGCGAGAAAAAGCTCGCGAAATACGGCGCGCGCTTCCTCGCCTGCCTGCGGGAAAACGCCTGAGACGCGCCGCAGCGCTTTTCGGCAACGCTGCGGAAAAGAAAGTCTCCCTGCCAGCGCGCCGCGCGTAGGGAAAGGAGAAAGACACAGCGCCTGACGGAGAACGCAAGGCGCGGTGCCGCCTGCGCCGCGCGCAAAAAACAGCCGTCCCGCCTGTCAGATCGACAGGCGGGACGGCTGTTTGCATTTTCGGAGTCACTTGCTCTTTTCAGCCGCCGCCATTTCCCATTTGCCGGAGCAGGCCACCGCGGCCGTCCAAGGTGCCGGATGAATCCGTGATTCCTCAAGACGCATCTCACGCGCGCGGCTCCCAGCCGTGGCGCGCGTAGCATTTCATCTTGTCCTTGTACATCGCCGCGTCCGCTTCTGCCTTGAGCTCTTTATAAGTCCGATGCGCAGCGTCGCATGCCACGGTGCCGACGGCGATCGAGACGTCCATCTCCTCGAGCTGCTGCTGGATGTCGCGCAGACGCGCAGCGACCTGCGATACCGCCATGTCCGTCACGAGCACGACGAACTCATCGCCGCCCACGCGGTAGACATGCGCCTTGCCGAAGAGCGCCGCGAGATACTGCGCCGCCGTGCGCAGCAGCCGGTCGCCCGCGGCGTGGCCGAGGGTGTCGTTCGCTCGCTTGAGTCCGTTGACATCCGCCATGACGAATACCGTGCCCGACTCCGGCGTCGCCGCGCCGTAGGAGGTCTCCTGCAGGTAGGCGTTGTGGTTGCAGACGCCCGTGAGCGCATCGGAGAGGCTGAGCTTCTCGAGCCGGTCGGCCTCCGCCTGCTCGTAGTGGATGCAGTTGTGGCAGTCGTTGAAGCCGTTGTAGATGGCCTTCATCATATCGGCGCAGGTACTGTAGCCGCACGAGGAGCAGTCGATGTGGCGCGAGGCCTCGTCGTATTTGTGCATGCTCTCGTAGATGGCGTCCGCCTCCTCAGGCGACGGCTCCCAGTCCTGGCACTGCGCCGAGCGATCCTGATACGTCCGCAGATAGTCGGAGAGCTCGAGCCCCGCGTGGCGCGCCTCGAAGAGCTCGCGCCGCTGCCAGGTCGGGAGCTTCCGGCTCCACGGCCCCTCATGGTGCAGGTATTCGCGGCTGCGGCGGCGGCGCATGAGCGTATAGTACGCCTCATCGTGCTGGTTGCAGCCCTCCTCCGTCGCCGTGCCCTCGAGGCAGCCGTCCCGGCAGTTCAGCACGTCGATGAGCGTGAAGGGCATCTCGCCCGCCGCGATCTTTTCCGCGTTGCGCTCGAGCCACTCATACGCCGTGCGCTTTCCCGAGACGGAGCGCACGAGCTCCTCATCGCCGAGGAACCAGTTGAGATTCGCCGCGAGCCCATCGGGCACCGGATAGTAGAGGCCGAGCCCGTAGCTCATCTCCTCCTGCGCTGTCTGCTCGCTGAGGCCGCGGGCGCGCAGGTATTTCATCAGCGAGCGGATCGTGATATTGTACGTCACACACTTGCGCTCCTGGTTGCGCCATTTCTCGAACGACTTGCCGATGCACGGGCCGATGTAGGCGAACTTGTCCTCAATCCGCAGATGCCGGCGCGCGTAGACGGCCATGCACATCATCGGACTCTGGATCGGCATGAGGGAGGGGATGAGCTCCGGATGGAAATGCTCGATGTAGGAGACGATGACCGGGCAGCGCGAGGAGATCATGCCCGTGCGCCGATGGCGCCGCAGATACTGCAGCTGCGCCCAGGTGCAGATGTCCGCGCCGAACGCCACGGGCAGGATGTGGCGCACGCCCATCTGGCGCAGCGTGCCGAGGATGTTCCCGTAGATGTCGGGATACTGCGCAAAGACCGTGGGCGAGATGAGCACAGAGACCTGTTCCCCGTCCGCGAGTGCCCGGAAGAACTGCTCCGTATCATCGATATAGCTGCGCGCGCCATGCGCGCAGACGGAAAAGCACGCGCCGCAGGCCGTGCAGCGCAGCGGATCGACACCGATATGCGTCTTGCCCTTGTACACTTGAGAAATACAGGCACCCATCGCAAGACATACGCCGACGCATTTATTGCAGCCGATACAATTTTCGTTGGTGTAAATAAGACCTTCGTCTTTTAGCACTGACACCACCCCTCCCATAGGTCTTATTTCATTATAGCATATATTGCCGCCGCTGTCTTGTTTTATTTTGTTTATATCTTATTCGTCGTGTAAATTCGTCGGCTCTGCGGACATTGCCCGGGCTCCGGCAAAAAAAAGAACCGGCATCCCCTTGCCGATTCGAGCGCATTCCTTCTCTTTTCCTCTATACTTCGCCGCGCAGGTGTGCGAGCTCTGCCTGCTGCTCCCTGTAGTACCAACGGATGGATTTGCCGATGGCGCAGCGGACAGCGTCGAGCTTGCCCTGCTGCGCGAGTTTCTTGAGCCGCGCCACATCCAGTCCCGAGACGGACAGATAACTGGCGGATAGGAAACCTCCCCGCTTCAAGAGTTTGCGATAGCATGCGCTGTCGCGCCGATCCATTTCCACAGTCTTGATTGCCATAAATAATCCCCTCCATATGCGAAGTATTATTTATCTGACCACCTTGCGGCACCTACAGTATAGCATGATGTTGTAACGTTGTAAAGGACAAGTGTGCGCTGCCCGGCGCTGCATGGGAAACAGGACTGCCAGCCCCCTTGCAAAAAGTCAGCGGACAGCACGCGCCAGGCATACGGACAAGCGACAAAAAGAGCGGGAGACGGAACCTTTCGGTTGGTTCCTGTCTCCCGCTCTTTTCACGGGGCCGCCTGAAGCGCCTGCGGCACGGGCTTTTTCACGAGGTGGTCGGTAATCCACGGGAAATGCGCCGCGAGATACGCGCCGATGCACTCGCCGATCTCACGCTTGCCGTAGTCATCGGGATGCAGGCCGTCCGTCGTGTAGCGCGCGTCGAGCCAGCCGTTCGCGTCCTGCAGCGCGCTCGCCACGTCGACGGCGTACGTCTGTTCCATGATCCAACGATTGATGTAGTCGCGGTGGACCTGCCAGTCCGCAGGCGGCACCTCGATCTGCCCGTAGCGCAGGATCAGCCCGGGGTTGATCGGCGTCACGGTCGCAAAGACCGGGATGATGCCGTAGGCATCGCATTTCGCGCGGATGGCTGCGAGATTCGCGACGGTCTCAGAGCCGTAGGTCGTGCCGCGGTAGTCGTTGACGCCGCCCATGATGACGAGCACGCGCGGCGAAAAGGGCAGCACGTCGCGCTCGAAACGCTCGAGCATGGCCGCCGTCGTGTTGCCGCTGTAGCCGAGATTCTTGACCGGTACGTGCGAATAGGTCTCCCAGTCATAGATGAGGTAGCCGGGCGGCACCGTCATCGCGCCGCCGCCGTGCGTGATGCTGTCGCCGAGCGCCGCCACGGGCGTCGGCGCCGTCACATCGAACGAGGCAAAGGCGGACCAGTCGGAGATGGACGTCCCCGCATCATCGACAGCGCGGACGCGCCAGTCATAGCGGCCCGGCACCGTGTAGCCGCCCTCCTCATAGACGTCGTATTCACCGCCCGTGAGTGTGCGCACGAGCTTTTTCTCCCCATCGCGCTCGCGGTAGACCTCGATGATGTGGTGCTTCGCGCCGAGCGTCGGGATCCAGGAAAAGACGGGATAGAGCGGCGCGTAGTCCATCTGCTCGAACTCCGTCGTCGGCAGCGGCGCCGTGGGATCCGGCGTGCCGGACGCAATGGGCAGCGGCGTCGTGCTGTCCGCGATGGCATGGCCGTCATGGTCGAGCGGATAGACCTTCCAGTAGAGTCCCGCCGCGTCATCGCCGTAGGGCGTGAGGTCGAGCTCGACGCCGTTCGTATAGATATAGTCCTGCCGCGCGACGACATTGTCCGGCGTATCCTCCGGGCCGCTCAGCAGCACGACCTCATAGCGCACGGCGCGCGCCACGACGGGCCAGACGATGCGCACGCGCCGCGCGTGGAACGCGATCTGCGGCGCAGCTGCCGCCTCGCTGCCGCCCAGTGGCACCTGCACCGCACTGCTGCCGGCCGCCGCCTGGTCATCCGCCAGCAGGCGGTTCGCCGCCTGGCCGTTCCCCGCCTGGCGATTCATCGCCTGGTCAGGCGACGCCTGATCGTTGTTTGCCTGGCCGTCATTTGCCTGGCCGCCGCTTGCCTGGCCATTCGTCGCCTGGCCAGCCATCGCCTGACTGGTCGCAGCGACTGCCGCCGCAGCAGCCTGCGGCTGCGCCGCCGCGGACACCAGTGAAAAAGCCTCCGCGAGGCACAAGAGCCCCGCGAGGAGGATGCATGTTTTCCCCGTCTTTCTCAACTCAATCTCCCTGTCTTCCATATCCCCGCGTCTGCCGCGCAAACGCGTCCTCCAATGACCAGCCATGCCAGAGCGGGCCGCGGCCCCGGCCGAGCGCGAGGCCGTAGCCGATGGCGCCCGTCAGGTACGCTTTCGCGCCCGCGACGGCTGCCGTGAGCGTCTCGCCCTGCGCGAGATGGGCCGCGATGGCGCTCGAGAGCGTGCAGCCCGTGCCGTGCGTATTCCTGTTGCTGCTGCGCGGCGCCCGGAAATGCCGCAGCGTGCCGTCCGGCAGCGCGAGCACATCATGCGCCTCGCGGCCCTCGAAATGACCGCCCTTCGCGAGCACGGCCGTCCCGTAGGCGTGCGCCGCCTGCGCCGCCGCCGCGCAAAAGGAATCCTCGTCTAAGATGCCGATGCCTGTGAGCCGCGTGAGCTCCGGGATATTCGGCGTCACGACCTCCGCGAGCGGCAGCAGCCGCTCCGCAAGCGTCTCCATGGCATCCGCGGCAAGAAGCGGCGCCCCGCTCGTCGCGACCATCACGGGGTCGACGACGACGTGCGCCGCCTGGTATTCCTGGAGCTTTGCTGCGATTGTCTCAATGAGCGCGCACGACGATGTCATGCCGATCTTGACCGCGCGCGGCGGGATGTCCGTAAATACCGCGTCGAGCTCCGCTGCGAGGAACTCCGGCGCCACCTCGGCCGTCGCCCGCACGCCCTGCGTGTTCTGCGCCGTGAGCGCCGTAATGGCGCTCATGCCGTAGACGCCGCAGGCGAGGAACGTCTTGAGATCCGCCTGGATGCCCGCGCCGCCGCTCGTATCGCTGCCGGCAATCGTGAGGACGGGTGCGATGTCCCTGCTCATTTCGTCTGCGCCTCCTGCTGCGCCGCGATCTGCGCGCGCACGCTTTCCTGCGTCGGCGGCGCGTAGCCCGCCGCCACGGCAGGCGGCACCGCGGGGATCTGCGCCTGCGGCGCCTCGTCCGCTGACGGCTCGTCCTGCGCGCAAGAGGCAGCGCCAGCAGGTGCCGCGGGCGACGCGGCGTTCACGACCTGCGGGGCAACCTGCGGGGCAACCGCCGTCTGCACGGCCGACGGCATCCCCGGAGCCTGCGCGCCCTGCGTCACGCCCTGGGTTTGTGCGGACTGCGGCGCAGCCGCTGCGGCGCCCTCTTGTGCGCCCGCGTTCGCCTGCGGCGCAGGCGGCTGCTGCCGCGGCGCGGGCTCCGGCGCGTTCATCGCCGCTGTCAGCGCGCTTTGCGCCTTCTTGAATTCCCTCAGCCCCTTGCCGAGCGCACGCCCGGCCTCCGGCAGCTTGCCGGGACCGAAGACGATGAGCCCGACAATGAGGATGAGGATGAGTTCTGGAAATCCGATGCCAAACATATCGTAGCTCCTTAAGGAATTAGAAATTCCGCTGTCCGATGAAATCCGCCACCTGCTCGTAGGCATCGCGGATGTCCTCCGGCAGTTCCTCCGGCAGGACAGCCTTCGCGCGCGAGAGATAGGCCTCCGCCTTTGCCTGCGCGAACGCCGCGCCGTCCGTCGCGCGGACGATGGCGAGCGCGCGCGCGACCATCTCGTCCGTCATGGCGGGATCCGTCACGATGGCGAGCAGCTCCTCGCGCGCGGGACTCACCGCGAGCGCGCGCAGCACCGGCAGCGTCACGATGCCCTGGCGGATATCGTTGCCCGCCGGCTTGCCGATCTGCTCGCTCGTCTCGAGGATGTCGAGCAGGTCATCCGTGATCTGGAACGCCATGCCGATGGCATGGCCGTACGCCGCGAGCTTTGCTACCGCCGCCGCGTCCATGCCGCCGACGAGCGCGCCGAGCTCGCAGCAGATCTCGAGGAAGTCCGCCGTCTTCTTCTGGATGCGCGCATAGTAATCCGCCTCGTCGCGCGCGGCCTTGTACATCTGCTTGTCCTGGATGATCTCCCCGACGCTGAGATTGCCGACGAGCTGGGCGAGGCGGTTCGCCACATGGTCGCCGTATTCGTTCTCCGCCACGAGGCGGAACGCGCGCGCAAAGATATAGTCGCCCACGAGAATGGCGATTTTGTTGTCCCATTTCGCATTGGCCGTCGGCGCGCCGCGCCGCGTATCCGCCTTGTCGATGACATCATCATGCACGAGCGATGCCGTGTGGATGAGCTCGAGCGCCGTCGCGAGCGGCAGCGTATGCGCAAGAGAAAACGCCGGGCCGCCGTGCGCGGCGAGCAGACAGAGCGCCGGGCGGATCCGTTTGCCGCCCGAGGTCACGAGGTGCGTCCCCACTTCCGTCACGAGCTCATCCTCTGGCGACGAGACCGCCTCGATGAGCCGCTCTTCGAGGCGCTCCAGGTCGCCCTTTATCACATCAAACATCGCGTTCGACACATCCATCACCTACAGCTATCGCATGTAGGAACAGGCACGCCTGTTCCCCCTTCTTATCTTCCCGCCCCAGCAATGCCGCCCGCCTGACACAATCCGCGGCCGACGCCCCCAAAGGCGCATTCGTGCGTATCATTTGCCGCACATACTTTATTATTCTACTAGTAAATCCCCAAGAACGCAAGCCGCAGGCGCAGCGCCTCACATCAATTCCTCCGTCCGCCGCGCCAGCCGCGGCCCTGCAGCGCCTTGGGCGGGCCGATGATGGCCGCGAGCACGACGGCCTCGCGCGCTGTCTGCGGCGTGAGGCGGCGCGGCGCGCGCTCGCCCGGAGCGCCGGGCAGCTTGGCCTCCTGTGCGTAGGCCGCCGCCTCCCGCGCACGCACGGCCGCCTCCTCAGCGCGCCGCTCGCGCGCATAGGCCGCGGCGCGCGCGGCGTCTGCCGCCTGCTCGCGCAGGCGCTCGGCGGCCTCCGAGGCGAGCACGCCGGGCTCGCGCATGACACCCGCGTCATCAACTGAGACATCCGCGCTCCCGAGCACGCGCCCCAGCGGTGCGGTCTGTGCCGGTGCGGCAGACGGACGCGCCTGCTCCCCTGCCGCCCGCGGCGCCTGCTCGCGATAAACGCCGTCGTCATCCGGCGCCGGCGGCTGCGGCGGCGCTCCCTTGAGATGCGGGATGGCAAAGCCAAGCGGGCGCTTCCTCTCCGCCGCCTGCGGGTGCGATGCCTCTTGCGGCGCCTGCGGCAGAGGCAGCCCCGTGCCCCGCGGCTTTTTCTTTTTCCCGTTCGCCAGCGCGGAGAGGAGGCGCACCTTCCTGCGGCTCCTCCGCAAAGCTCTGTTCTTTTTCCCGTTCGCCAGCACGGAGAGGAGGAAGACCGCCACGACCAGGAGGAGCTTGACGATGTTGCCGATTTCCATCACGGTCGCCTCACTTCACAGCCGGCGGCTGCGGCGCGAGTTTCTCCGCGCCCGTCTGGCTGATGGCGTTGCGCATCTCCGTATCCGCCTGCACATTGTTCAGGTTGTAGTAGTCCATGACGCCGAGCTTGCCCTCTCTGAGCGCCTGGGCGAGCGCATGCGGCACCTCCGCCTGCGCCTCGACGACGCGCGCCTCCATCTCCTGCGTGTAGGCCTTCATCTCCTGCTCCTTCGCGACGGCCATCGCGCGGCGCTCCTCCGCCTTGGCCTGTGCGATGCGCTTGTCCGCCTCCGCCTGGTCCGTCTGCAGCTCCGCGCCGATGTTGCGCCCAACATCGACATCCGCGATATCGATGGAGAGGATCTCGAACGCCGTGCCCGCATCGAGGCCCTTTCCAAGCACCGTCTTGCTGATGTCGTCCGGATTCGCGAGCACATCGTTGTGGCTCTCCGACGAGCCGACCGTCGTCACGATGCCCTCGCCGACGCGCGCGATGATCGTCGGCTCACCCGCGCCGCCCACGAGGCGGTCGATGTTCGCGCGCACCGTCACGCGCGCCTTGATCTTGAGCTCGATGCCGTTCTTCGCGACCGCCGAGACGACCGGCGTCTCGATGACCTTCGGATTGACGCTCATCTGCACCGCCTCCAAGACGTCGCGCCCCGCGAGGTCGATGGCCGCGCTGCGCTCGAACGGCAGCGGGATCTGCGCGCGGTGCGCCGCGATCAGCGCGTCGACCACCTTGTCGACATTGCCGCCCGCGAGATAATGCGCCTCGAGCTGGTTGACCTGCACGTCGAGCCCCGCCTTGTTCGCCTTGATGAGCGGCAGGATGATCGCCGCCGGCGGCACGCGGCGCATCCGCATGCCGACGAGCGTCAGGATGCCCACATTCACATCCGCTGCCAGCGCGGAGATCCAGAGCCCGAGCGGCACGAAATGCAAAAACAGCAGCACCGCGAAAAAGACTAACAGCAGCAAGAATCCGGAACCAATCAGAGAAGCCATGATATACTCCTTTCAGAAGCGGCAGGATTCCCCGCCGCCTTTCTCATCACGAACAGCGCGCTTTCCATCCACCTTCCGCAAGCAGCGGAGCGCACCATGCCCCATCTTTCCTCAGCGGGGCGCACCATCTACCGACCTTCTCGGACCAGCGGCGCGCCCATCACCCTCCATCTGTGGGGAACGTCACCTCGTCCCCGTCTCCTCCTCGCGGCGCACCACGACGCGCATGCCCTCCACGGCGATAACGCGCACCGCCGTCCCCTTGGGCAGGAATGCGCCCTCCGACACGACATCGACCGGCTTGCCGTCGATCAGCGCCGTTCCAGCCGGGCGCAGCTCCGTGCGCACGACGCCCCGCTTGCCGACGAGCGACTCCCGCGGCGGCGCGCTCACGAACCCGTGGCGCGACGTCGAGGCATCCTTGAGGACGAGCCGCCGCCAGAGGCGGCTCGACGGCAGCCGCTTCACGATGAGCGCGAACACCGCCGCCGCCAGCAGAGCAGCGCCGAGCAACACGCCGATCGCGGACACATCGCCGCCGAGCGCCAGCACGAGACTGTAGAGCAGCAGCGCGGCGCCAACGCCCGCAAGCAATCCCGCCGTCGGCAGCAGCATCTCCACGCCGATGCAGAGAATCCCCGCAAAGAACACCGCGACCATATAGAGGCTCACGAGCCCCTCGACATACTGGCTGCCCCAGAAAACGGCAGCCGCGACCAGGCCGAGCAGCACGCCGGCCCCCATGCCGCCCGTCTTGATCTCCACGAGAATGCCGAGCAGCATGATGGCGACCAAGAGCATCTTGACCGCCGGCAGCGTAACCACAGCCACATCCATCTCCTCCTCTCTCCTTGCCGACACCGCGCAGCCAGCACACGGCAAAACCACGCTTTCCCTATCTATATTCGCCATCCCCACCGCAAAGTCCTGCCAATCCGCCGCACGGCACGGCGCAGAAAATTTCACAGGGGGGTTGTCTAATTTCTTGACTTGTGCTATCCTAGTGTCAAACAAACACGGACATATATGACAGGCCGCCTCAGCCTGTGAAAGGAGCAAGCATCATGAAACTCGCACAGAAACTCCTCCAGCTCAGGAGACAGAGAGAACTCTCCCAGAAAACCGTCGCGGCAGGCTGCGGCATCAGCCGTCAGACCTACAACGGCTACGAGACCGGCCAGCGCTACCCGCGCGGACGGGCGACCTACGAGAGGATGGCCAGATTCTTCGATGTCGACGTCAATTACCTCTTCGGCGAAAACGAGCAATTCGTCACCGATGCCAGCGACCGCTACGGCGCGCACGGCATGGCGCAGGCGCGCGCCCTCGTCGGCGAGCTCGCCGGCATGTTCGCGGGCGGCGAGCTCACCGAGGAGGACAAAGTCGCCGTCATGCGCTCCCTCGAACAGGCCTTCTGGCTGGCCAAGGAAGAGAACAAGAAATACGCCCCCAAGCGCTTCAGGAAGTGATCGCCATGAACTCTCTTGCCTGTTACCAGCGAGCCACGCAGCTCCGCAAACTCGCCGGTCCTTCCCATGACCTTCTGCAGCTCGCCGCGGACATCGGCATCCACGTCCTCTTCGACGCAGGCTACAAAAACCTGCTCGGCATGTACTGCAGTCTGCTCAAGGGTCGCTTCATCTTTCTCAACGATCGGCTCGACGAGACATGGCTCCCCATGGTCCTCGCTCACGAGATCGGCCACGACCAGCTCCACCGCTCCCTCGCGCGCTACGGCCTGCAGGAGTTCGAGCTCTTCCGCATGAACAGCCGCACGGAATACGAGGCCAACGCCTTCGCCGCCCATCTCCTGCTCGACAGCGATGAGGTCTACAGCGCCCTGCGCGAGGGCATGGACATCGCCTCCGTCGCGCAGTCCATGAACTGCAACATCAACCTCGTCCTCATCAAACTCAACGAAATGCACCGCCTCGGCTACGACATCCGGCTCACTGACACCGCAGACAGTGCCTTCTTCAAGAAAATCCGCAGCTGAAAGGAGCGATTCCCATGCTCACAACCATCACCTTCCTGCTCGGCATCCTCCTGCTTGCCGCCGCCATCTACGAAACCATCCGCATCGAACAGCTCCGCCGCAGCAGCGAGCGCCTGCCTCATGCCCGCAGCAGCGCGTCGCAGCGGGAACCCTCCTCTCCCGCCACCAGAGCCGCCTGACACCAAAGACGCCTCTCTTTCATAGATACAACGCTACATGCACAAACGTCCACTTTGTGGACATTGTGCGCCCGTCCTTGCAGTAAATCCTGCCAATCACGCTACGCCTGCGGCTTGCGTTCTTGGGGATTTACATAAAAAACTGCCGCATGCAATCTGCATGCGGCAGTTTTTTAGGGCATCACACAAGGAAGCACCTGACGTATCGCCAGCAGGGATACGCAAATATTCCGAATCAGTGCAGACGCTCGACGTACTGCTTGAGATCCTCCGCGGCCTTCGTCACGCGCGAAAGATTTGCCGTGATCTCCTCCGTCGAAGCTGCCTGCTCCTCGCTGATCGCGCCCGTCGTCTCGATGGACTTAGAGATGCCCTCGACCGCCTTGTTCATCTCGTTGAGCGTCGACTGGATCTTCTCCGTCGCCTCGCGAGACTGCTCGGCGAGCTTGCGGACCTCCTCCGCGACCACGGCGAAGCCGCGGCCCTGCTCGCCCGCACGCGCAGCCTCGATGGCAGCATTGAGGCCGAGCAGATTCGTCTGGCCGGCGATATTGGTGATGAAATCGATGACCTTGATCGTATCGGCGTTCTTCTCCTGCAGGAAACGCGCCTGCTCCACAGACTCCTGTCCAGCCTTCGCAAGCGCGCTCGCACTCTTCGCGACCTGCTCGACTGCCTCGTAGACCGTCTGCGTCGAGGAAGCGACCTCTTGGATGGACGAAGTCAGCTTCGTGATGATTTCCTCTTTCTCCTTGGAATCCTGTCCAGACGTAAGTTCTTCTGCCATGAAAACTCCTCCTCTATATGATAACCTTGATCACTGCTATCGTCTCTAATCTTTACTATTCAACACACACAGCGGAAAACCTTCTATCAGCAAAATAAAATTTAAGGAACCGCTGATTAAATGAGGTGCTCCGGAGAAGGCACTGTGCGCGCCCTCACCATAAAATAAAAGAGCCCGTCTTACGACGAGCTCCATGCAACCGGCAACTTCCTATCCTCCCAGCCCGTCACCAGGCAAGTACTTTCGGCCTCTGGATGCTTAACTACTGTGTTCGGTATGGGAACAGGTGGATCCATCCAGGCATCATCACCGGATATCTTATTGAGAGACATGTTCTCTCAAAACTATACAGAAGAAACTTCCTGACATCTTAGTCGTGGCTCTCTGCTTAAAAAGATAAGCCCTCGACCTATTAGTAGCAGTCCGCTTCATGCCTCGCGGCACTTCCACTCCTGCCCTATCTACC
>CAKPXP010000015.1 GCA_934202005.1 uncultured Selenomonas sp.
GTTTATCGCCATCCGCATCCCAGGGCGAACCAGCGCCGGTGTAGAAGTCGCTATGACGAAACTGCGCGAGGAGTTCGGTGATGAGAAATTCAGTAAGGAAGCGCTGATTAAATGAAGTGCTCCGGATTTGCGTGGATGCGCTGTATCTCTCTAGGAGACAAACCGCAGGCGTAGCCGAAGCTACGCTGAGGTTTGTCGACGACGAGAGGACAGCGCAGACGCGTGAAGACGGAGTGCTGAATTAATCAGTGCTTCCGTAAGGTCTTCAAGACGATGACAGCTGATAACGGCCCGGAATTTGAGACATTCTCTCAGTATGAGCAGCTTGGCACGAAGATCTATTTCACGCACCCGTACAGCTCATGGGAACGTCCTCAGAACGAGCGGCACAATGGCCTCCTGCGGGATTACATCCCCAAAGGGACATCGATCGAACGCTACAGTGATGAAGATGTTCTGAGCATCGCGGACGAGCTAAACCAGCGTCCACGCCGTATTCTGGGATATCACACTCCAGCAGAGATCTTTGACCATTTTCTCGATGAAGTCTATGCTATTGATAAATGTTCTTGATTAAAACAACTGTTCAATTTGCACTTGCAATTATCCCTCATTTAATTTATCATTAAAAATTTGAATTTGAAACTCATGCTCCCTAATAGCTTTAGCGTCACAGATTGCACATTTAACATTTTTAGATGTTATATGAAAGAGTTTTTCAAGCATGACATTCACCTCTTACAAAAAACAGAATTCCACAAGCGGAACCCAGCCAGACCCCTTCCAATGCCCGTGCCTGACCACGCCAAAAAAACACAAATCAGGCCAAACGGAATGAGTCTCTGCACATAATCCCGCCATACCTGAAGATCCCCGTGATTAAAGCACCAAGCAAAGAAAAGCGCTCCTAACCACGCAAACGCTGCCAAAAGCAACATCCCAAAAAGGCGCGTCCGGGGGATCATGCCCCAGACCAGCTCACGATAAACCTTCGCCAAAAAGAAATAACTCATAATCGCTAAAACTTCTAATGGGCCGCTGCCGATCGCACATCCAAGTGTAAGAAAGAAAAACGGAAGTGCTTCCCAGATCTCTCAATTCCTTTCAAGCATAAAAATATCTCCTCTAAACAAATCCCCGCTATCAACGAACCTTTTCAATATTTGTCAAACTTTCTACCTCTCACATGCTTGTTCCAAGCATGAATGACATGCCCCACCTTATGCACAAAAATATAATGATACGCTCGAAAAAGGAGTTCACCATACCTGCTGCCAAAAACTTTCCTACACCAATCGCGAAATCTGCGGTTTCTCTGCATATACTCAGGCAGCCAAGTCCCCTTGAAATGATGAATCGTATACGTATTCGCCGTCTTCATTATGATTTCCGTATCCGGATCCTTAGCACAAAAATAGTCACTTGGGAAAAGAACCATCCGCTCATCGCGTCCGAATTTCGTGATCTGATTTGTCAGTCGAATCCCATAGACCTCTACTGTCAAACGTGTAATCAGCGCTGTATTCGTCGTCATGTCCACGCTGCCATCCGGCTGCAGAAAATGGCGGCGATCATATTCTTTTAATAATAAAGCAATCCACTCATTATGTTTTACCCCACCCATAGTCCCAGTAGGTATGTTTCTCTCACTCTCATATCCCGATACGGCATCATAGGAACGAAAAACATCCAATGATTTTATCATTTCTACATCAGAATCCAGGTAAAAGCCACCATAGTCGTATAAAACTTTCAATCGTGCATAGTCCGCGACAAATGCCCACTTTTTCTGTTCATAGGCCTCTCTGCAATATGCGTTCTGCGTAACATCGAAATTGCTTTCATCCCAACGGATGATGTCCCAGTCTGGACAACACTTTTCCCAGGTAGCGACATAGTTCTGCACATCTTCCGGAACTGTATTGCCGCCAAACCAGCACCAATGGATGATTTTTGGAATCATTTTTTCTCCCTTGATTGAACACCGCGCGATAACATCTCTTCTAATCTGCCAATGACCTGCTGATAATCATGCTTTTTACGCACAAATGCCGCCGCATATTGCCCCATAAGCTTCCGTCGTTCCGCATCGCCAAGCAGGGCTATGAGCTTTTCTGCAAATCCCGCTACGTCCTCCGCTTCCACACGATATCCAGACTTTCCTTCCTCAACTAGATCGCTGCAACCACCAATATCAGATACAACAGAAGGCAGCCCGCATGACATCGCCTCCATCAACGTTGTAGGCAACCCCTCATGCCGCGATGGGAAAAAATAAAGATCCGCCATCTGATAGTATTCGTTCGGATCGTCTACCTCGCCTATGACATGAATCGTATTATCCTGCTCCGCCGACAGGTTCCTCAAATCATCCAGTATATCATTTTTCCCGCCGCCAACGACGAGGAAATGGGCCCTGGGAAAACGCGCATGGATGACCGGCCAAATCTTCTCTGCCGTATCAATCCCCTTGTCATAAACCACACGAGCGCAAAAAAGAACAATCACGGCCTCGGCAGGAAGACGATATTTTCTCCGCAACGCAAGCTTCTGCGCTGCGGATGGGACGGGGAACCGCGCCGTCGCAATTCCTTGCCCGAGAACCGTAATCTTATCCGCAGGGATTCCCCCCTGCTGCAAAAGGCCATGCCGTATCTCCTCAGACAATGCCAAGTAATGATCACACATGGAGAAAACACGCATTCGCCAATTCTTTCTGCTTTGAAAAATTTCATAGTTCCCTGTGAGAGAAAGCGTCACCGGCTTGTGGAGCAACTGGGCAACGAGTATTGCCCAAACTGCAAACTTCGGCGTTCCAAGGATATAAAACGTATCGATATCACGATGCGTCGTCAAAAGACGGAGAATAATCTCCAACCCACGAGACGGCTCATGCAAGCGGACAAGATCAATTCCGTCGATATTTTCTCTCGCTTTTGTGAAAAAATATCGCTTTTTTGCCATGATCGTCACATGATGCCCTAATCGCATCAACTGCTTCGCATGATTCTCCGCATGGAACTCAGCGCCACTTTTCGTGGGGATGCCATCCTTAGAAAACTTTTTGCCAATGGCAAAATCTTTAACAAACAGGCCTATTTTCATTTCAAAACTCCATCACCAGCACGGAGGAAATTTCACGACATGCAGCTTTGCACCTCGTAACAAAACCGTACATTTCAGCACCAAGAAAAATCGTCTCAACATTTGCCGCCATTCCCGATAATGTAACCCTCTCCAGATCGCAGCAGACCACCGTTTTTTCAAATCCTTCCATAGATAATCACGGCATCGCTTGATTCGTTCATAATGAACAGTGTGAGAAGGTTTTATATAACCACCTTCTGGCAAGCGAAGGTATCCAGCTGATTCAATCCACTTTTTCCATGATGGATAACATTTGTACTTTGTCCAGCCATGACATCCGAATGGCAGATTATTCACCGATAGATTCTGCATCGATCCTCTTCCCCATGTTTCCAGAGAAAATCGGCAAGCATATACGGGGGGGGGGGTAGAAAAATCTTCATCCTGTAAAGAAGATGCATACGCCCAAAAAAGATCCTCACATTCCAGCATATGATCTCGGTTTCCATATCGCATCAATATCTGTTCTTTGTGTTTTAACAAACGCAAACATGACTGAATCTTTCGTAAGGAAAAGCCTCCATTACCGACACAAAAATGTGATGGAATTCCATTTTCCCTTGTCCAAATACGCGGCCACGGTGCACCAATATAATCATAGCCTGCTGCACAAAACTCCAATAACTGATCCGAAAAAGCAAACGCATCGGTTTGATACAAAAGCATATATTCGTATTCTTCAAAACGCTCATAAAATGAACCATCAAGGCAAAGTCGGCTATATCCTGCCACATTCCGAAAGAACTCATCGTCAAAATATTCCACCCAAAGTGCTGTATCTTTCAGCTGTTCTCGTAAATGCCTCGGAGAAATATAGCAAATCGGGTACTTCCCCAGGACACGATATAACTGAATCAAGGAAATATTCTCTAATGGCGAACATTCTATTTTATAAAGCGGTACGACAATAACAACTTTCTGCATCTTATTTTCCCCATTTAAGTTTCCATACAATTCGTAAAAAGCACACGACTGAAATGAAACAAAATTCGTTGCTTTAACGTAAGGAAGACCACATTATTCCTAAGAAGTGGATGCTCATATCTTGAACTTCATCACCTCAAGATTTTCTTTATACTTTCTAAAACCTGCGCATCGACATCATCTTGAAACGCGAAGCGTTTGCGATAGACAGCTCGCTTACGCGTAGGGATTTCCTCCATTGTTTTGCGTCGTTCTGTAAGAGGGAGCTCATAAAAACGCGGATCATCCGTGACGTGCCCTCCAGCCTCTTCCCAAAAAGCGCCAAAATCGGTCTTGAGCTTCCGGTCACTGCGCAGATGATTCATCGCGTAGTAGCCCTGATTGCTAACCGCATAAATACGTGTGACACCAACAACGCGCGCAACGGCCTGCGTCATATAGAGAATAAGATTTTTCGTGCGATAGCGATGAGCGCGTTTTGTAACATCCTTGACCAGATCGCGTGCATGATCCACATTTGGCCCCTGCATGGCTCCGATGTAGAGCGCATATTCGCCGCTGCGATTCTTGTTGAACCAGAACATCATCTGATAAAGCTCAACATTCTCCAGTCGCATAATAATCGAGAGCAGGCCCTCTTTTCTTTGCCCTGGTGCTAATTTTAATATCGCACGCCAACCGGGGCCCTCGTCTTCCGCTTGCCATATCGGGTATTCCTGATCCGTATTCAGGCGAATAAACCACTCTGATGTAAATAATCGTTCCTCAAATAGAATGTGATTTTCTATTAAGACGAGACGTTCCCGAAACGTAGACCCTGCGTAAAAAAAGGCGCGCGTCAGCTGTTCCACTTGAAAGCCATTTTCTTTCAGGATCGTCTGCCGTGCCTCATTCTCATGGAAGAATGCCAAAAACGCTCTCATATCGCCCGCATGGAGCAGCGCCCTGGCAACGAAGACCAGGAATCGATGACACTCTCTCCAATGATCTAATTGATATATCCGTCTGCCGATTTCAATAATTTCTTGTATCATACTGCAATCTTTCCTATCCAACGATAAATATTTAACGAAGGCATTCCATCTGATGAACCCATCGATCAAAATGCCTGCACTGTTTCCTTATCTTCTCAAGTCCTATCATTTTCGCGATATTATATCCATCCAACACTTTATCATAATCCGTACATACCCGAAGGATACGCTTTGAAGGTGCAGTATTGGGACTATTATTGATATGCTCCGGGGTTGGATATGATTGCTGTATCGCCTTTAATTCCGCAAGTTGCTTCTCTGATAAGCCACAAAAGGAAAATGCCTGCACATCAGAAAATAACAGCGCCCCATATTCATGCATCATCAGGTTAGGCAAAAAATTAGCTTCACAAATATCTTCTTTCATTTTTGTCTCAACATATTCTACACGCTCATAGATGTCGGCATTGCTAGTCTGGCTTTCCCTGTATCCTGGCGTATCTTGAGGCAGTCCATAGTAATCCAGCATCGTCGTAATAACAGCGCTACTATCACTACGACATAGGTTCAGCAATTTTTTCCTGATGATACTATATTTTGAAACCCCGCCGAAAGATGTCGCTGTAATATACACATCATCCTCTATGAATTTCGGCCCCAGAATATGATTGATGAACGTCTCCTCAGAGGGTCCTTCGCAATAAATAATCACGCGCTTCATTTATGGACGCCCTCCTAATAGATTGTGTTTCCACAAATCTCCCAGAGTATAATCATCCTCCAGCCAAACAGCTAACTTTTCCTCATCAACACGTTTGAATGTCGTTGATTTGTGCTTGTGTTCTACGACCAGTACATCCTCGGCCTGAAATTCATTGAGCAGTTCTACCGATTGCGTGGAGACAATGATCTGACGCTCTTTTGCCGCTTTCTTGATCATCGACGCCAACAGTTGAATCGCATACGGATGCAGCCCCAGTTCCGGCTCATCAATCAAAATCGTCTCTGGCTGCAATTCCACCGGCTGAAGCAATAATGTTGCCAGGCAAATAAAGCGTAAGGTTCCGTCCGATAATTGAGCAGCGATAAACGGCACATCACTTCCATCCGCTTTCCACTCCAAGGAAATTTTCTCAGGGTTCAACGGATTGGGGCGTAAAACAAAGTCGTTAAAATATGGAGCCGCCATTTGTACCGTTTTGACAATACGTTGATATGCGGCTGGCGCCGTCTCCCGTAATCGATATAAAAACGCCGCCAAATTCCGCGCATCATCAGCCATCTCGATGTTATCATTGATTCCTTGGAGTTGTTTGACGTAAGCACTATCACTGGTGTCGTGAAAATGGTATACGCGCCAATTTTGATTTTCCAATAACGGTTGGACATACTCATCAATATGCGTTCCGGTACCACTCTTCCAAGATGATTCCACGGTACCCGTAGACGGTAATTTATTCCAACCGTTGATATTCCAATAAAACGCTTCATCCGCAATCATGAATTGATTATTGGCAGTTGGCATGAGCGAGAACCGATAGCCATTGTTCCCGAAATAAAATTCAACGCTCATTTTCTCTGTCCGCTTACGTCCCCAGTACAAGAAACTATCCGGGCCACCTTTTCGCGCCACATAATTTTGCAAATCTCCGGCAATCAATGCCTGCAAAAGTGACAATACGGAAATAAAATTCGTTTTCCCTGAGCCATTGCTGCCGATCAAAACATTGACCATATTCAATTCAATATCTGCGGATTCAATGGACTTAAACCCTTCCACTCTGATTCGGGTTAATTGGCGATGATCCATATTATCACATCCCTCTTTTCCGGTTCTTCCATGAATATCTGCCATGGACCAGATACTCATGGTATCAGGCCTCACTCTTCTGCTTGCTCATAGACCAGGTGCTCAGCATCTAACAATTCCCGACACACATCAAATGCCTGCGTCGGCGTGATGTAGTAAAGGCAATCCGGCCTTGGTTGACTTGGACATTCATGTTCCCTGCATTTACAGGGATTCATTTATATTGTTCATGCTCTATGTACCGTTTGTTCTAACAGCTCTTCCCAAGAACGCCAAATCTTGGCCGGTGAATATTTCTCCATTGACTTTTGGGCATAAGCGCCATATTTTACTCGTAATGCTTTGTCTGTCATCAATCTCCGTAATGCCTCTGCCAATGCATCGACACCATCTTCACAGAGAAGCCCATTTTTTTCATTTTCTATCAATTCATTCACAGCGGAGCAATTTTTATAACCAATAGCGGGAAGCCCCATGCTCATAGCCTCTGCCAGTGACAAACCAAATCCCTCATAGGCGCTTGGCAAGACAAATATATCCCCCTGCCTCAATACGCTTGCTACATCGCGAGTTACCCCCATGATATGAACACACCTTTTTAATCCATATCGTTGAATCTCAGTATGTAGCGCTTTTGTGTAAGCCTTATTACTTTCCGCCCCCCAAATTTCTACCTCCCAATCAGGAAAATTCTTCGACAATTTAGCAAATGCTCTGATGAGCAAATGCGGTCGTTTATGATTTTTTACCAAACGACCAATAAATATAATTTTATATGTATCTTTCTCTATGCGTAAATCTACACTTTTTGCATATTGTGAAACCACATTACCAATTACCACAACCTTCGTTTCCGGAAACCTATTTTTTATATGCGTTACAAATGATGGCAACAAAACTTGACAAACAGCGCTCTTCTCAACTGCTGGTATTTCCCGTTTGGGATAAATATGGAAATAATCCTCAGGATCGCCATGCGACATAGAAATAACCGGAATGTCCGTAGCTATATCGCAAAGGAGAATCCTACTAGCTGCCGGTTGAGATGATACAATAACCTCTGGTGCCTCTGCCATCAACAACCTGCGGACTTCGTGCAACAAATATTTTTGCATAAATTGATCGTTGACATCTCTTGAACGATTTTTGGAAAAGGGGCGCAATACCTCGCGCTTTACTTTCATCCACAACGGCATCCGTATATATCCTCCATCTTGATGGCACAAATCATGTACATGAACCCGTTCATCAAGATCGTAAAAGAAACCTCCTTGCCTCCCGTCACAATAAAGTAAAGAAACTTCATGTCCTCGTCGGATCATTTCATTTGCAAAATCTATTGTCACCTTTGCAAGTCCGCCAGAATCATTTACCATCTTGGCAAAATTTGCGAGCATTATCTTCATTATCAAACGATCTCCATACTCATCGCAATCTACACATTGACATCATCACGCCAGCTTATATTACGACACCATTTCGATTAGGTAACTCTTCGTAGTAAGCTAAAATGGTTAATCACATTTTTCGTTTTTCATTCAACCTTGCAAGTTTCACATACTTTGTCAACGTATAAAAATAATGATACACACAAAAAAGGAATCCCAAGTAGCCATCTCAAAAACCTTTTTTATGATAAACATTTGAAAAAAGCATACATCACATGAAGTTGCATCCGCACCACTGAGGTGCTTCGCCCTTCTCTATGCATACGCTCTGCCATCAGAAGCATATCCTTCAGCGATTTTTTCTTTGCCTGATAGCCGAACGCGAGGACATGATCCACAACGGGATTATTCTCCACAGCCTCACGGCATACAGGCTTGACAAGCATCGTGATCTTCGCGTTCGGGTATGCCTGCCGGAGGAGTGCCACCGCGCTCGTCGTCAGCACGACATCGCCAAGATTGACGAGTGCATTCACGGGAATATTTTGATATTATTTCATTTGAGTGATTCCCTCATTCGTGACACAACCTGCAAATCGATATCACGTCTCGTCTCCCACATGCCGATTCGTCTTGTTCAGATAATAGAGTTTGACATATTTCGCCATGGTATAGAAATAATGAAAGGCCGCCAGGACGAAGCCGATGCGGCCGTCGCGCCAGCCGCCGCGCAGGATATACATGCGGAAGGAGGCCCATGCAGGATGCAGGAGAAAGTCTGCCAGACATGCCTGCTTGCCCTGCTGCTGCATTTTCTCCGCTGCCAGCGTCGTATAAAAATTCAGTTTGCTGAAATAATGATTCCAGTCACGGTACGGGTAGTGAATCATGCAGGCATCTTCCGGCAGGCGAACCTCTTCGTAGCCATGATGGAAGGCTGGGTGCACGAAACCTGTGACGTAGGTTCCTCTTTTCGGCAACAGGCGGATCACGTAGTCAGGAAACCAGCCGCCATGCCTCAGTGGCTGCTCCCAAAAGTAATTCAGCCGCGCGTTGAGATACGCATAGCGGCGGTCATCTATGTCAACGATCTCCCTTGCCTTCGCGGCCAGTTGTTTCGTCGCTCGTTCATCTGCATCAATGAAAAAAATCCAGTCTCCGTGTGCCTGCTCAATGGCGAAGGTCTGCTGCGCGCCCCAGTTACCGGCGAGGGCGTGGCGAACAACGCGCGCGCCGAGGCGTGTCGCGATCGCTGCTGTTTCGTCCGTGCTGAAATCATCTACGACCACGACCTCATCGGCAAACGCGACGCTTTTGATGCAGTCCGCGATATTTTTTTCTTCATTTTTTGCCAAAATCAAGGCGGATAGGGTTGCCATAGCTCCTCCTGTCACTCCGAGAGGATGGCGGCGATCCTCCGGGCGAAATTCTCCGGGCTGTAAAGTGCGGCGGCCTGCGCCAGCGCTGCCGCATAGCGAGGCTGCTGCGTATCGAAGGTATTGATGAAATCCTCGAGCACCGCGCGAAGCGCGCCGAGATCGCCGCTGGGAAACGTCCTGCCGATGGAAAAGGACGCAAAGACCTCGGGATTCATATCATCGCTCGCGACGACAGGCTTCTGAAAGCCGATGGCGGTAAAGAGCATCCCGCCCCAATGATAGCGATAGCGCGGCGCGGAGTAGGGCATGAGGAGCGCGTCAACATCAGCGATCGCGCGCTGCCAGTCCGCACCGATGAGCCCTTGGTGCAGGAACGTCATATCGTCTCTTCCGCGGTATTTACGGATGATGCGCTCGAAGTCCGCCGCGTCCTCCGGGTGCATGGTCGAGCCTTGGACGAGCAGCCGGACAGAGCGTGTATAATGTCCCGCACTATACGCCTCGAGGAAGTCCTCCAGCCTCTTCTCCCTGCGATACTGACCAAAGAAACCGATCACCAGCGGCTTGTCCTCGTCAAGCGGGCGCGCCGTGCCCTGCTGCCAGTCAATGTCGCGCGGCACGAAAGTCGGCGGATAGATACAGCGGATATTCTCTGCCGTCCGCCCGAAAAGATCCTTGCCCAGCGTCAGCACCGTCGGGCGAATCTTAGGATATGCCCGAAGCCTCGCCGATGCCTGGAAGAATCCAGGCGCCTCCTGCGGATTGATGCCATGCAGGATGAAGAGTACCGGCACTGGCGAACGGCGCAGACTGCTTTTCGCGAGCGCGCGCAGGTAGCGATAGGTCGAGGTCGGCAGGATAAGCGCGTCGAACGCGCCCGTCTCAGCCTCTCTCATGAGCTGGCGATACCACGCGAGGCGGTGCAGCTCGCGCTTCGCCGTCCGCAGCAAGCGACGAATGCCGCCGACGCCGCTATAAGAGACGACACTGCCGCGCAGCGTGCGCACCGACACGCGATAGTCGAGCGCAAAGCGGAATCCTTCCGGGACGTAAAAGGAGACCTCATGCCCGAGGGCACGCAGTTCCTCGACGAGGATGCGGTCAAAATCGACCTCATGCCCCCCCGGCGTCATGATGTTTTCAAAAATGGCAATCCGCATGAAAAATCCCGCTCCTTCTCAGATTATTTTTATTTTACCCCATTCCCTAGGCCTTCGCAAGGATGAGTTTGTCAGCAATCATTCGGCGCCGCTGGGGATGGTTCCTTCTAAGAGACGTTCTGCTCATGGCCTTTCTGCATTTCTGCGTACGGTATGGTATAATAGGAAATCATTGATAAGGAGACGAGATTATATGGATTTTTCCTATTTTTTCTCTGGCGCGCAGGCGGATCTATTGCTGATGCTGCTCGCACCGCTCGCCTGCGCGGTGTTCCGCGCGCTCTTCCTCTGGCGCTACCGGACGCACGCGTTCACTTGGCCGCAGCTCGCGACCTGCTTCCGCTATGGTTTTTGGTGGGGCATGGACTTCAATGCTTATGTGTTCCTGATCCTGCTTCTATGCGTGAGCTTGCCGACGGCCATTTTCCCGTCTGTCCGACCGTTCTCGGACGGACTTCGCTGCGCGCTTGTCACAGCGTATCTCGGCATTCTCTATCTCGCGTTCATCGGCAAGATGATTTTCTACGATCATTTCCATGACACGTTCAACGCCACCATCCGCCTCGGCATCCACGCGGATAAGAAGAATTTCGCCGATATTTTCTTCCATCAGCATCATGGCGGGCTTGTCCTGCTCGGTATTCCGGTCTATCTCGCTATCTGCGTGCTGGCCGCGCGGGCGCTGCTCATGCTGCCGCGTCTGCCGTATGATATGATCGCGCCGCCTGACGGCGCGGCGCGGCTGGCCTGCAACGTGATCTGCTTCGTGGGCGCAATCGTGCTATTTTACTGGCTGCGCTACGGCGGCACCCTGAATCACCGCAAAAAGCCGGAGTGGGATGAGGTCCCTCCGCGCGTCAAGGAGGACACGCTGCTCGCGAAGGCCGCGATGGATGATCTCATCGCGCTCGAGCTGGCCTGGAAAAAGCGCGTGAGCGATGCAGAACGCCATACGGATGACGAATCTTGGAGCTATCTCACATCCATCCTGCCGGAACACTGCCCCCGCACGGATCATCCACTCTCACTTTTCGCTCGCGCTACCACGGGGCCGCGTGTCACAACCCCTTCGCATATCTTCTTCCTTCTTGGTGAGAGTCACGCGCAAGCGCCGCTCGATCCCATGTATCATCGTCTCGGTCTCATGGAGGCCAGTCTTCGCTTCCGCTCCTCTCCTCATACGATCACGATGGATCATATGCTTTCCGCGGGCATGACTTCACGGCCCTCGCTTGTGAGCCTGTTCACAGGGCTCTACGACAGCGATATGGAAATCAATGAAATGGGGGCATTCTGGCAAAGGACGTTTCCCAACTCCCTTCCCCAGCTCCTGCATCGGCTCGGTTACCGCACGGAGTATTGGTACGGCGGCTACCTTAACCACGGCTCTATGGAGCATTTCGTCCCTGCCATCGGCTTCGATGCCTGGCACGCCGGCCCTGAGATTTGCGGTGCAGACGCGCCGCAGACCTGGCTCGGCGTCTATGACCATATCTTCCTCGAGGAGGCCGCCGCGCGGATCGAGGCAAGCACAGAGGACGGGCCTGTGTTCCATTTCCTCTATACGACCTCGAACCACGGCCCTTACAACATGCCCTACGAGAAATACGGCTTCGATCTCTCGCGCGTGATGAAGGACGCGCCGGAGGTCGCCGCCCGTATCGCTCGTGACAAAAAGGTTTCCCGCCGCATGGCGAGCATCTGGTATGCCGACCAGGCGCTGATCCGCTTTGCCGAGCGGATGAAAAAGGATTTCCCTGACAGTCTCATCATCATCACGGGCGATCATTCCTTCGGTGCGCTGCCCTATGAGTACGATGTGGCGAAGCGGCGGGAGCCTACCATCCGGGAGGCCGTCCTGACGTCGTTTGCCATGTATCACCGCGAGCTCACGCCTGATATGCTGCCGTCGCACATCGGCGGGCACATGAATATCCTGCCGACGCTCCTCGAGCTCATCGCGCCGCAGGGATTCTCCTACCTCTCGCCGTTCGCGCCGCTCACGCAGCCGCTCTCCCATGTCGTGACGCCCTATTGCTGGGAGACAGAGGACACCATCGGCGATTTCCGCAGCGGCGAGGCACAGCCTCTCAAAGTCACGGACGGGCCGCTCCCCACGGAGCATCTCGTCCGCTTCCAGGCGGAGCGCGACGCGCTCTGCGAGCTCACGGGCTGGTACGTGCGGCATCCGGAGTTGTTAGAGCAGCGCTGATGGGAGTGCAACCGTTCACACCCTCGCCTGGCCAATGGTTCCCTGTTCCAAGCACGGATGGGTACACCAGGAAAGGCTATCACTCCTGACGATTCCTTGCGCCACATGGCATCATCAAAAAAGGCATCCTGCATCGGGATGCCTTTTCTTATGCAAAATTCCAAGAACGCGAGCCGCAGGCGCAGCGCGATTGGCAGGAAATCCTCTAAGGAACCGCTGATTAAATGAGGTGCTCCGGATTTACGTGGATGCGCTGTATCTCTCTAGGAGACAAACCGCAGGCGTAGCCGAAGCTACGCTGAGGTTTGTCGACGACGAGAGGACAGTGCAGACGCGTGAAGACGGAGTGCCGAATGAATCAGTGGTTCCCTAAGGACGGGCGCACAATGCCCACAAAGGGGACGTTTGTGCATATCGTTTGCTGTGCAGGAAAATCTTCCTAATCTCTCGCCCATCTCGAGGGTCGCGTCCTCCGCGCAGGTCTCGCGGAAGGTGTACTGGCTGAGCTTCCGGTCAAAGGGATCAAACGTGCAAATAAAGATGATATAGGTCTTCCGCAGCTTTGTATAGAACTCGCCTCTGTTGAGCACGTCAATGTCCATCATGGCCTGATAGATGAGCGCCACTCCCTTCTAGCTCAATTATACGCTGACAGGAATCTTGTTGGCAAGGAGATTCATTTTGGGGACTTCCGATGAATAACAGAAGCGGCAGCGAAGCAAAATGCTCGGCTGCCGCTTGTCATCTTCTGAGTTTTTGGGGAAGTATACCGGGGTATACTCGCGAAAGCAAGGATGCATTTAAGGAACCGCTGATTTATAGAGTGAAGTGGTAAAATCCTTGCATTAATCAGTGCTTCCTTAACGTTTCCTCGACGGTCGTCATTTCACTGCATCCCTGACGAGCGCCAGCAGGCTGCCGCCCTCATAGCGCACGCCCCGGACGCCCGCGTTGCGCGCGCAGGCCATATCGCTCTCCGTGTCGCCGACGAAATAGGAGCTCGCCTTGTCGATGGCGAATTCCTCGCAGGCGCGGTCGACGAGGCCGGGGCTCGGCTTGCGGCAGGTGCAGGTCTTCGCGTATTGCGGCACGCTGCCGTCCGGGTGATGCGGGCAGTAGTAGAGGGCGTCGAGATGTGCGCCGACGCGCTGCAGTTCGATGTTCATCCAGTCGTAGACGCGTACGACGTCGCTCTCCGGATAGTAGCCGCGCGCGACGCCGCTCTGGTTCGTGACGAGGATAGCGAGGTAGCCGCGGTCGTTGACGTATTTGATGGCCTCCTGCGCGCCGGGGATCCACTGGAAGTCCTCCGGCCGGTGCAAGTAGTGGATGTCGACGTTGAGCGTGCCGTCGCGGTCGAAAAAGACGGCTTTCGCACGGCAACGCCTGCCTGCATCTGCCGGAGACGCTGCACTGCTGCCAGGCTGCGTCTGCATGCGCCGCGTCGCAGCGCCTGCGCCTTCCGGCGCATCCGCTGCGACAGCTGACGGTTCCGCCCGCGCGGGCTGCTCATTCCCCATAGGTGAAATAGCCGCCGTTGTCGAGGAAGTCGACGTATTCCTTCACGGCGTCCTCCATCTTGTGGAAGCCCTGGTCGTAGCCGGCTTCCTCGAGATGCGTGCGGTCGGCCTGCGTGTAGTTCTGGTATTTGCCCTTGAGCACCTCGGGGAAGTCGCGGTAAGCGATCTCGCCCTTGCCCATCGCGGCGATGACGGCGCGCGCGACCTCGTTGTAGGTATGGCTCTCGCCCGTGCCGCAGTTATAGATGCCGGACGGCGCGCCGTTTTCCCAGAACCAGAGGTTGACATTCACGACGTCTTTGACGTAGACGAAGTCGCGGCGCTGCTCGCCGTCAGCGACCGGCTTGCCCGCGATCGTGCCGTAGCCGCGGAAGAGGTGCGCCTTGCCCGTCTCGTTGATCTGGTTGTAGAGCTGGTAGAAGATGGACGCCATCTTTCCCTTGTGGTGCTCCTGCGGGCCGTAGACGTTGAAATAGCGCAGGCCGACAATCTGGCTGCGCGCCTCGGGCATGACCTGGCGCACGTAGCGGTCGAAGGCGAGCTTGCTGAAGGCGTACGGGTTCAGCGCGTCCTCGCAGGCATCGCCCTCGCGGAAGCCGTGCAGGCCGCCGCCGTAGGTCGAGGCGGAGGAGGCGTAGAGGAACGGGATGCGGTGCTGCAGGCAGAAATGCAGGAGCGCCTTGGAGTACTCGTAGTTGACGCGCATCATGAAATTCACGTCATACTCCATCGTGTCGGAGCAGGCGCCCTCGTGGAAGACGGCGTCGATGTCCGTGCCGTCGAAGTCGTCGTCCTCGATGGATTTCAGAAAGTCGTCCTTGTGCTGGTAGTCGATGAACTGCAGGCCGCGCAGATTCTTGTAGTTCTCGCCGTCCTTGAGGTCGTCGACGACGAGGATGTCCGTGCGCCCGCGGCGGTTGAGTTCCTTGACGATGTTGCTGCCGATGAAGCCGGCAGCGCCTGTGACAATGATCATGATGGTTCCTCCCATGTCAGATAAGGGTATCTCTAGTGTGTCCGCATGTCGCGGCGCCCGCAGCCGATCCTGCCGGTGCAGGCCGCCGTTTCATCGCGTGTGCCGCGCATGAGGCTCCGCCTGCCGCACCGCTGTTGAGAGCAGCGCGCGGCCAGCAGCCCTGCGGCTCAGCCCTCGCTTTCCTCCAGGCCGCGCAGCGCTGCGAGCAACTCTGGACGGCTCACGGCGTAGGTGCCGAGCTTCGCGACGACGACGCTCGCGGCGAGGTTCGCGAGGAACGCGCTCGCGCCGCTCGAAAGCCCGCCCGCGAGTCCCGCCGCAAAGACAGCGATAACCGTATCGCCGGCGCCGGAAACGTCGAAAACCTCCTGCGCGCGCGTCGGGATATGCGTCGTCTTTCCCTCCTGCACGAGGGAAAGGCCCGCCTCCGAGCGCGTGGCGATAACGTTTTTGATTTTATACTTCCGCATGACGTAGTGCGCCGCGCGCTCGACGGCCTCGTCCTTGTTGCGGATGGGCTCGAGGAGCACCTCGTTGATCTCCTTGAGGTTCGGCGTGATGTAGTCCGCGTGCTCGTACTTCGTCCAGTTGCTCCCTTTGGGATCGATGATGACGGGCACGCCGTGCGCGTGCGCTGCGTCGATGATCGCCTGACACGACTGCTGCGTGCAGGCACCCTTGCCGTAGTCCGAGATGATGAGCGCGTCAAGGCTCTCGTTGAGCTTCTGCTCGATGTAGTTCTGCAGGCGCTCGCGGTAGACGGGCGCGGGCGGGTCGATCTCCTCGAAGTCGAGCCGCAGCATCTGCTGATGCCCGCCGATGACGCGCAGCTTCGTCGTCGTCGGCTGGTTCGTATGCACGAGCCCGCGGAAATCGATGCCGCGCGCCGTGAGCCGTTCCTCCAGGCTCTGGCAGTGGTAGTCCTCGCCGACGAACCCCGCGAGGCTCGTCTGGCAGCCGAGCAGGGCGAGGTTGTGCGCGACGTTCGCCGCGCCGCCGAGCGTCTCCTTCGTCGAGAGCACATGCGTGACGGGAACCGGCGCCTCCGGCGATATGCGCGTGACCTCGCCGTAGTAATACTTGTCGAGCATGACGTCGCCGACGACGAGGATGTTGCATTTCTGCGTCGTCTCAGCGACGAATGAATAGAGTTGCTCCTTGTCCATCTCTTCACCTCAGCATTTCTAGCTATCTCTCAGGTTTTCTCCAGGAAGCGCCGGATCCCTTTAAAGCTCTACGATCCGGCAGGCGTGGCTGCCCGCGCCGCTGCGCGGCAGCTCGCGCGCGGGGCGGCCGCCGTACGCCGCCAAAAGCTCGTGCACGTAGCGCATGACGACGGCGACGGGGATGTGCTTCATGCAGGCCATGTGCGCCGCGCCCTTTTTCGGACAGTCGTGGATGCCGCAGGGGTGGCAGGACTCCGGCGTCTTGATGAGGATGTCCTTCGCGTCGTAAGGGTAGAAGGTCGGCACGGGGCTCGCGCCGAACATCGTGACGATGGGGACGTTCATCGCGACGCCGACGTGCATGGGGCCGGAGTCCGTCGTGAGAAAGAGGCACGAGCGCTCGAGAAGCCCCGCGAGCACGGCGAGGCTGACCTTGCCCGTGAGCACGTGGAGGCGCGGGCTCTGCCGCTCCTCCATGAGGGCGGTGCAGCCCTCGACGAGCGCGACGTCCGTCGGCCCGCCGAGGAAGAGCACGTCGTAGCCCTCGCGCAGGAGCGCATCGGCGCAGGCGGCGAAATAGTCCGCCGGCCAGCGCTTCGTCGCCCAGCTCGCGCCGATGTTGAAGGCGACGACCTGCGGCGGCGTTTTCCCATCACGCCTGCCGCCCTCGCCGCGCAGGATATGCTCCTGCCAGAGGCGCTCCGCCTGCTGCTCAGCCTCCTCCGGCAGCCACATCTCGAGCCCGCGGTCGTCGATGCGCGTGACGCCTGCGGCCTCGCGCAGCACGTCGAGATGGCAGAGCACCTGGTGCTTCACGCGATCCGGCGGCGTGTCCGCCATGGCGTTGTTCGGCAGCACCTGGTCGAAAAAGCGGCGGAAAAAGGGCTGCGCGTAGCCGACGATGCGCTTCGCGCCGGAAAAGGCCGCGATGGCGCTCGCGCGCTCGTTGCGGTGCAGGTTGATGACGAGGTCGAAATGCCGCCTGCGAATGCGGTGGATGAAGCGCAGGAGCGCGAGCAGGCCTTTGTCCGCGCCGTGCTTGTCGATGAGCAGGCACTCGTCGATGTTCCTGTTGCAGCGCACGAGATCGCCGAGCGGCTTGTCCGTGAGCAGCGTGATCTCCGCCTCCGGATAGTTTTCGCGCAGCGTCCGCAGCGCCGGCGTCACGAGCATGAGGTCGCCGATATGCATGGTGTTGATGACGAGAATCGTTCGGTACATCGAGACATTCCTTTCCTTAGGGAAGCGCTGATTTATAGAGAAGCCGCGCATTCATTTAACCTTCCCCTCAGAGGGCGCGTTAGCGCGGGATGCCAGTGGCATCCCCGGGAGTGCCGAGCGTAGCGAGGCGGAAAAGGTGTTTTGCCTCGAATTCAGGTTTTTCTGCACGTTCCCCCGCCGTGCAGCACCTCTTCCACCGCTTCGCGGTCCCCCTTCTCCTGAGGAGAAGGTATGTTCTCATCCACTTCAAGAGTAAGTGGTAAAATCCTTGCATTCATCAGTGGTTCCTTAGGGAATCGCTGCAAAAATGCACTGTTCCAAATGACAGCCGTGGCAACGTTCCTCTCTTTCCGGGCGACAGGCGCGGCGGGAGCCGCAGCCGTCAGACAGGCAGAAACGGCGCAGGCGGGAGAACCGCATGACGCAGCGCTGCCCGGCACTCACGCGAGGCGCAGGAGCTTTCCGAGCTTTCTCTCCACCTGCTCCGGCGCGATGGCCGCGAGGCAGTCGAGGCCTTTCGGGCAGGCGCGCTTCATGCACTCGCGACAGGGATGATCCGCGACGAGGACGTTCTCCATCTGGCCGTAGAGCCCCGTGCGCTGCGGGTAGGTCGGCCCCATGAGCATGACGGTCGGCGCGCCGAGCCCCGCGGCGAGGTGCGTCGGCCCCGTATCGCCGCCGACGACGCAGGCCGCCCGCTGGAACACGAAAGCGAGCTCCTGGAGGCTCATGCGGCCGACGAGATTGACGGGCGGGATCTCCGCCGCGCGCTCGATGCGCGCGGCCGTCTGGGCTTCGACGGCGCCGCTGCCAACGAGCACGGGGATGCGCCCCTGCTCGTAGAGCCAGTCCGCGAGTGCGGCGAAGTGCTCCGCGGGCCAGCATTTCGTCGGCCAGCTCGCGCCCACGATGAGCGCGACGTAGGGATTTTCCATGCGCGCGCCCGCCTGCGCGAAGAGCGCCTGCGCCGTCTCCTGCGCGCGCTCAGGCACGCAAAGCGGCATGCGCACCTCGCGCACCGCGCAGCCGATGGCGCGCGCGACGTCGAGATAGCGCTCGATAACATGCGCCTGCGCGTGCGGCCCGATGACAGGCGCCGAGACGAGCTGGCTGCCCTCGCGCATGTTCCACATGCCGTATTTCCGCCCCTTCGGCGCGGGAGCGAGATAGGCGATGGCCGCAGACTTGAAGAGCCCCTGCAGGTCGAGCACGGCATCGTAGCGGCGCGCCTGCAGCTTCTCCTTGAGCGGTCCGAACTCCCGCAGGAAGCCGCCCAGGGAGCGGAATTCCTTTTTCTTGAAGACGATGATCTCATCGACGCACGCGTCCATCGCGACGATGTCGTAGGCGGGCGGTTCGACGACCCAGGTGAGATGCGCCTCCGGGTACGTTTCCTTGATGGCGTAGGAAACGGGGAGCGCATGAATCACATCGCCGATCGAGCTGAGCTTGACGATGAGGATGTTCTTCATGGCTCCCTGGCCCCCTCCTGGATTTTCTCGATGACGTGCGTCGTCGAGCGGCCCGCGACCATCGGCACGAAGGCGACGCGCCCGCCCCAGCGCTTCACGACATCCGCCTCGGGGAGCGGCTTGCCCTCATAGTCCGCGCCCTTGACGTAGACGTCGGGGCGGACCTTCTCGATGATGCGCTCCGCCGTCTTCTCGCCGAAGAGCACGACGTAGTCAACGGCGCGCAGCGCCCCGACGACAGCCGCGCGGTCGCGCTCGCTGTTGATGGGGCGCCGCGGGCCCTTGTTCTCTCGCACAGAGGCATCGGTATTGAGCCCGAGCACGAGGATATCGCCGTACGACTTCGCCTGCTCGAGGTAGCGCACATGGCCCGCGTGCAGGATGTCGAAGCAGCCGTTCGTGAAGACGACGGTCGCGCCCGCCTCGCGCAGCGTCGCGCAAAAGGATGCAATCTTATCGGGATGTATCAGCATTTCTTCTCCTCCGTCTGTGCTCGTAATGCCTGCGGCAGCGCCTCTGCGAGCCGCCCACGGCAGCCCGCAGCTTCAATCCGCCGCGTCGCCCTGCGCGTCGAGCGCGCGCACAAGCTCCGCCGCGCTCACGGTCGCCGTGCCGAGCTTGCGCACGGCGATGCCGCTCGCGACGTTGCTGAGGCGCGCGGCCTCCGGTGCCTCGATACCCGCAGCGAGGGCGAGGATGACGGTCGCAACGCAGGTATCACCCGCGCCGGAGACGTCGTAGACCTCGCTCCTATCGCTCACGGGGATGTCCGTGACCGCGCCGTCTCGCGAGAAAAGCATCATGCCCTGCTCGCCGCGCGTGACGAGCACGCCGTCCGCAGAGAGCTCCGTGAGGAGCTCGCGCCCCGCGGCCATGAGGGCCGCCTCGTCCGGCAGTTCCCGTCCGACGGCCGCGGAGAGCTCCGCGTCGTTCTGCTTAACATAGCCGATGTCGCGGAAGCACCGGATGTCGTAGCGCGAATCGACGATGCTCGGCAGGCCGTGCTCGCGGGCATAGCCGATGAGCTTGTCCTTGACGGCCTCCGTGATGGTCCCCGCGCCGTAGTCTGAAAGCACGATGCCCTCCATCTGCGGCAGGATCTCATCGAGATAGCGCAGCATCTCGCCCTCCGTCTCGCGCCGCAGCGGCGCGTGGCTCTCCTTGTCGAGGCGCACGATCTGCTGGCTGACCGTCGCGCGGCCGCCCGCGATGATGCGCGTCTTGGAGATGGTCGGCCGCGCGGCGTCGCGGAAAAGCCCCGCCGTTTCGACGCCCTTTTCCGCGAGGATGTCCGCGAGCCCCTGCGCCGCGGCGTCCTCGCCGAGCAGGCCGACGACGTAGACAGAGCCGCCGAGCGTCTGCGCGTTGTGCGCGACATTTGCCGCGCCGCCCGCGACGATTTTCTCTCCCGCCTGCTCGAGTACGAGCACGGGCGCCTCGCGCGAGATGCGCGAGATGCGCCCATCGATATAGATATCCGCCACCATATCCCCGATGACGAGGATGCGGCGGCCCGCCAGCTGCTTCACGATGTCAGCTGCTTTCCTTCCCATCGTCTCTCTCCTCACCACGGCGTGAACTGCCACTGCACCTTCCAGGTATCCTGCTTCGAGCGATAGCGCAGGATGAGCTGCGTGCAGTGGAAATCATGGAACCAGTAATAGTCGACATCATGCAGATCGCCGCTCTGCGCGTTCCACTCGAGCGCCGCCGCCACGCGGTCGCGATCCGTGATGCGATAGCTGACGCCCGCCTGGATCTTCTGCGAGTAATCATCGAGATCGACGTCGAAGAGCGAATTCTTCGTATTGTTCCTCTTGTAACCATACGCCGTATAGGCCGCCCAGCGCTCGTTGAAATCACGGATCAGCCCCACATCGTAGTTGAGGCCCCTGACGATCGAGTCATCATAGCTCTCTCTCGTGATCGAATAACCGGCATCGAGCGTCAGATACCAGCGATGGAACGAGATGGGCGCGCGGCTGACATGGAAGCCATAGACGCTGTGCGTACTCTCGATGCCATTTGACTGGTTCTCCCAGCGGCCGACACGGTAGCTGAAGCCATAGCGATACGGCGTTCCCTTGATGAGATGATCGTAGTTCCAGTCAAAATTCGGCTTGCGCTTCACCCAGTGCTCATCGCCGTCTTTGTAATAGCCATAGGCCAGCGAAAGCGTGCCCGCCTTTTTTGTTTCCCAGCGGAAATCGCCATAGCTCCGGCCGCCGTGCTTCTGATCGATATAGAGATGCTCCTCCGTCCAGACGCGGTTCGCAATGGACTGCGACAGATCCTGCTTCAGCCAGACACCGGCATCCTTGTTATAGCCGATGCGCGGGAAGATGCGCGACGTATCGCCTTTCGTGAGATCCTGCTCATAGCGGTCGCGCGCATAGAGCACCGTCCCCTTGACCCAGGACTTCGCCTTGTAGAGAATGATCTTGTCATTGGGATAGAGCTCGATGCGCTCGGCGCTCAGGTGATAGTCAGGGCGGACGGCGCCGCACTTCGTCGTCGTGCCGTCGTAGATGACGATGTGGTCGGGGTAGAACTCGAACCGCTTGCCCGAGACGTACTGATGATCCACCTTGCCCTTCGCGCTCTCCAGCGAGCCAGTCTTCGCGCCGTAGCGATAGAACGCGCGGTAGCCGTCGAGCTCTACACGCGGCTGTCCCGGCGTGATCTGGATGACATGCGCCTTGCCGGGGATCTCGACCTGCTGCTTCTGCAGGTTGCCGCGCACGCTGTCCGGCGAGTCGAACAGATGGCCGTCCATCTGCACGATGTGCACCTTGCCGACCGCTGTGAACTCGCCCGTCGTCTGATCATAGGTGAGATCGTCCCCCTCGAAAGACGCCGGGGCCGGCTTTTGGGGATCCACGGGATAGCGCAGGTGTTTCTGCATCTCCTGCGTCTCAGCGGCGAGCTTTTTCTGCGCCTCCGAGGGCTGGTTCTCCCGCTCTGCGCGGCGTTGGTTCTCGATGAAATCGAGGCGATTCATGCCCGCGTCGCTCGATCCCCGATAAGCCGCCTGCACCGCTCCCGGCAGGAGCATCCCTGCCGCCATCATCCCAAGACATAGAGAAACCTGTTTACGTGTCAACGATTTCATATATCAATGCGCTCCTATTGCTGCGTAACGACATCTCGGCGCCAGCTGTCGCCGATACTCCTGGCGCGTCCAAAAAAGATACTCTGTTCATTCTATAACATCGCGGAGATTGTTGCAACCGCAAGCGGCGGCCCGGCGGGAAAACGCGCGCCAAAACACGCGCCCCGCAAAAAAGTTCCCACGAAAAAGGCGGGCGGCTGCAGCAAAATCCAGCAGCCGTCCGCCTGCAGGAACGTCTCTCGTGAGACAATCCCAAAATCATATCCCGCGCGCCGAAAGCCCCTCCCGGCACGCGCAAAACGCCGCGAAAAATTCTCTCCGCGCGTCTCCGTCTCACTGCGCGGCAAGCGTCGTCGTGACACCGTAGAGCGATGTGTCGGCCTTCGTCTGGATGAACATCTCCGTGCCGACCGGCAGGTCGATGTCCTTGCCCTTGACAAAAGCGCCGCCGATGACGCCGATCGGGCCGAGGATGATGATGCCCGCGAGGCTCGCGCCTGCCGCCATCGCGTACTGCTTCATCTCGTTCTCCGCCTCCGCGCCGACGTAGCAGTCAACGAGCGTGCCGTCCATCGACTTCACCCGATAGTCCGTGAGCTCGAGCTTCGCGTTGCGGCCGAAGTTGCGCGCCTGCTGCACCTTCGCGACCACCGCCGTGCCCGGCTCTCCCTTCGCGAAGACCAGCCTGCCGTCGACGATGACATCCTCCGCCACCTGGAAGCGTACCGTATCGCCCTTCTTGACATTCTTCGACGTCACCTCATCGGTGAGTGCGATCTTGACGAGCGTGTTGCCCGTCACCGTCGTGAGCTCGATAGGCAGCGCGTTCGCGCCGAACGCGAAATCCGCGAGCTTGCGGATGCGCGCGTTGTACGTTCCCTCGCTCGTCTTGCCGCTGACCTCCGTCTCCATGTCCGTGACGCGCGTCTCGACGGGCTCTGCGCTCACCTCGTGGCGGATCGTCCACTCGATGCCGTTGAGCTCCGCGAGGAGGGACGGCGCGCCCGCGTTCTCGTAGAGGCTGCTGTAGATGGCATTCGTACGCGCCATCATCGAGCCCGTGCGGTGCTTGCCGTCATAGTCCTTCTCGAGCTTGTTGATGCGCTCCATGATGGAGCCCGTCTGCGGCTGGCCGTAGGTATCGCTCTCGACCATCTCGAGCTTCGCCTGCACCGTCTCCGGCGTCGCCGCGATGGCCGATCCCATCGTCGAGACGAGAAAGACAGCGCTCAGGAGCACACTCAGGAATTTCTTGCCATGCATGAAAGGTTCCTCCTATCTCTGCTTACAAGGAGCGATACGCCAAGCGTCCGCTCTCACGGAATCTACCCATCGCGCTGCCCCTGCGGCCGGCGCTCCTGGGAATTCATCGAAATACCATGATGCTTATATTCGCGCTCCCGCCGGAAAATCCTGCCGCGGCAGCGTCATTATTTATACGGATCTTCGAGCGGACGCGTGTCGTGCGCATCCTCGTAGACGCTCTTCTTCGTGTCCTGCGTGTGGCCGTCCACCGGCTCCGCGTGGATGAGCACGTCGAACGTGCCGAACTGTGCGCGGATCGCCTGCTCGATCTCGTCGCAGACCGCGTGCACGCGCGAGAGGTGCATATTGCCGTCGAAGAGGATGTGCACATCGAGCAGCTTGTACGAGCCGGACTTGCGCGTGCGCAGGCAGTGCCAGCCCCTGACCTCCGGCACATGGTCGAAAATCGCGCCGATGGCCGCCTCCTCCTCCGGCGCGAGGCTCGCGTCCGTGAGCTCCGCCGCCGACTCGACGATCATGCGCCAACCCGCGCGGAAGATGATGCCCGCGACGAAGATGGCGATGACCGGGTCGAGCCACGCCCAGCCCGTGAGCTGCATGAGCACCAGGCCCGTGAGCACGCCGACCGACGTCCAGATGTCCGCCGAGAGATGCAGCCCGTCCGCCTCGAGCGCCTGCGAGCCCGTGAGCTTCGCGACGCGGATGAGGCGGCGCGAAACGATGAAATTGATGACGATAGCAACGATCATGATGGCGATGCCGTACTCGAGGAACTCGGGCGTCTCGGCCCTGTGGAACTTATCCACCGCCTCGTAGACGATGCCGATGGCCGCGCCGACGATGAGCAGCGCCTCCACCGCGGCCGAGAGATTCTCATACTTCCCGTGGCCGTAGTCATGCTCTTTGTCCGGCGGCAGCTCGGACTTATGCACGGCCCAGAACGCGATGAGCGCCGCGATGAGATCCGTGCCCGAGTGCAGCGCCTCGGAGATGAGGCTCACGGCGCCGACGTACAGGCCGACGATGAGCTTCAGTATCACAAGTGTCGTATTGGAAAAAATGGACAGCCAAGCTGTCCTCTTCTTGAGCTTTCCAAAGTCCTCCATAAAGATCCCTCCTGACAGCCACGCCTCCGCAGGAACCGCGGCCGCCGGCCGTATGCCGCACGCAGCCGTGCCGCCGTTCGTCATTTGCGAACACACAACGCGCCGCGCCGCCATCATGCCCGCAGCCGCCGCTCAAAGCCGCATCGTACGGCTGCGGAACCGCGGTGAAACGCCGCGCCGTCGCTTCCTGAAAAATATCTGTAAAGAGGCTGGACAAAGACGCCCACAGGCTATATAATGAAGCCAGTCGAGAAATCGACCTACTCAAAAGCACTTATTTTATTTGTTCTTGCTTTTCTATCCGCCGGATGCGTTGCATCCGGTCTTTTTTTGCCGCAGCATCAGGAAATCCCTAACGCATGCGGCGCTTCCTCAGGGAACGAGCACCGCCGTGTCCCCCGCTGTCGCCTCATCGCTCACTGCGGGCGGCAAAACGCCGTGCGGCAGGTCATCGTAGATGAAATCGACGATCTCCTTCATCGGGGAATAGATGCCGTAGGGATGCACCGCCGTCTCCGCGCCGCCCGCGGAGAGAACCTCCTTCGTGTCGTAGCACAGCACCTGCGAGGAGAGGATCTGATAGACGCCTCTTCCCCGGTCGAAATGCATCGTGTAGCAGAACATGCGGTTCCTGTCCGCCTTGATGACGGCGATCGTCGCGTCGCAGGCCGCTACGCTCTCGTAGCTGACCGAGCTCGCGTCCACATAATAGCCCGTATAGCCGTTCGCGTCCACAAACCTCATATCCGAGGCAAAACAGGAGCTGGCCCAGAGCAGGCACGCCGCAAAAAGCACCAAGATCCGCCGGTAATTCATCTTGCTTGCACACCCTCATTCAAAACGTTCAGGATGGGAATCTCCCATCCCTGCTGTCAAACAATCTAATCCATTCTACGTCACACGCGAGGAGATTGTCAACCTGTCACTTCGCGAGCTGCGCGCGCACGAGCTGGTTCACGAGCTTGCCGTCCGCGCGGCCCTTGACCTTCGGCATGAGCGCGCCCATGACCTTGCCCATGTCTTTGGGCTCCTTCGCCCCCGTCTTCTCGACGGCCTCAGCGACGAGCGCGCGCACCTCCTCCTCAGAGAGCTGCGCGGGCAAATATTTCATGAGCACGTCGATCTCCGCCTGCGTCTTCTCCACGAGATCCGTGCGGCCGCCCTTCTCGAACTCCTCGATGGAGTCCTTGCGCATCTTGACTTCCTTGCTGAGGACGCCGATGACGCCCTCGTCGTCAAGCTCCGTATGACCGCCGTCGATCTCCGCCTGACGGATGGCGCCGCGCGCCGAGCGGATGACGGTGAGGCGCTCCTTCTCATGCGCCTTCATGGCCTCTTTCATATCTCTTGTGAGCTGTTCCTTGATAGACATATGCCTGCCTCCATATTCATCGCGCCGCGCCCTGCGCGGCGCATAAAAACACGGCGCCTGCATGTGCAGGCGCCGCTTCCATACCTAGGCGTTTCAGCCTCTGTATTTGCGTTTACGAGCTGCCTCGGATTTCTTCTTGCGGCGAACGCTCGGTTTCTCGTAATGTTCACGTTTGCGTACCTCAGCGAGCGTACCAGCTTTCTGGGACATGCGCTTGAAGCGGCGGAGAGCACTATCGATCGATTCGTTTTTACCAACTTTGATTTCGTTTGCCATTTGTTTCCCCCCCTCCACTTGACGTAGGTCAGTTACCGCAGTAACCATACCGTAGTATTATAACGGAAAGCACCGGCCCATGTCAATAGGTTTCTTCTTCCGGCGGCCTTCAAAGGGAGCGCGCCGCCGGACTGGCAAACGGATGCCGTCAGCCTGGCGGCCACTGCATGGAACGCCCGCCGAGGAGGTGGAAATGCAGATGCTTCACGCTCTGCCCGCCTTCCTCGCCCGTATTGGCGACGACGCGGAATCCCTTCTCCGCCACGCCGAGCTCGCGCGCGAGCTGCGGCACGACATCCGCGAGGATATGGCCGACGAGCGCCTTGTCCTCGTCCGTGAGCGCGAGGAGGCTCTCGATGTGCTTCTTCGGAATCACGAGCACATGCACAGGCGCCTGCGGCTCGAGGTCCTTGAACGCGACGACCGTCTCGTCCTCATAGACGAGGCTCGACGGGATCTCCTTACGCGCGATCTTGCAAAAGATACAATCTGCCATCTTCGTCACCTCCTTCCGCCGAGGCCAGCCGCCAAGACTGCGCGCGGCACCAGATGGATCCATGCCCCGCGTCAGCGCGGCGCGCACCTGCGCGCCCGCGGCTTCCCCGTATTTCTTCCGAATACCGATAGTATTCGCCAGAGCGCGGGCGAAACCCTCCCCCGCATGAAATTATTTTTCCACGCGCACGACACTGCCCCAGACGCCGTCGCGGTAGAGGCGCTCGAGACGCACGGCGGCGAGCGTGCCGCTCGGCAGGTCGTCCGCCACGTAGACGCGGATATAGTTGTCCGTGAGCCCGTCCGTCACGCCGTCCGCGCGCGTCTCAAAGAGCACGCGCAGCGTCTCGCCGAGGAACGACTGCTCGAAGGCGGCGGTCTTTTCCCGCGCGAGCGCCTGCATGCGGTGGACGCGCTCCTTCTTCACCGGCTCCGGCACCTGATCCGCCATGCGTGCGGCAGGCGTGCCCGTACGGCGCGAGTACGGGAACACATGCATGCGCGAGAACCCCAGGCGCGCGACGAACGCGAGGCTCTCCGCGAACATCTCCTCCGTCTCGCCCGGGAAGCCGACGATGATGTCCGTCGAGATCGCGATGCCCGGCACCTCGCGGCGCACGCCCTCGATGAGGCGCGAAAACTCCGCCGTGTCATAGTGGCGGTTCATCGCGCGCAGCACGGAGTCCGAGCCGGCCTGCAGCGGCAGATGGAGATGCGCACAGAAGCGCTCGTCCTCGCGGATCAGCGCGAAGAGCTCCGGCGAGAGCTCGAGCGACTCGAGCGAGCCGAGCCGCAGGCGCCGCAGCCCCGCCACGGAGAGCACCTCGCGGCAAGCGTCCGCGAGCGTGACCTCGCCGCCGAGGTCGCGCCCGTAGGCGCCGAGGTGGATGCCCGTCAGGACGATCTCGTGGAACCCCGCCCGCACGAGCTTCTCCGCCTCCGCGCGGATATGGCTGAGCGCGCGCGACTTCACGGGGCCGCGCGCATAGGGGATGATGCAGTACGAGCAGAAATTCTCGCAGCCGTCCTCGATCTTGAGGAACGCGCGCGTGCGCTGCGGGCTGTCGTAGAGCGGGATGTCCTCGAACGTATGCGCCTGCATGATGTCGCCGACGCCGTCGAGGATACCGTCCTCGCGCAGCGCGCGCTCGACATAGTCGACGATCTGCGCGCGCTCCTTCGTGCCGAGCACGACGCGTACGCCCTCGATGGCCTTGATCTCCTCCGGCGCGACCTGCGCGTAGCAGCCACAGACCGCGATGACGGCGCGCTCGTTCTCGCGATGCGCGCGGCGGATGATCTGGCGGCTCTTGCGGTCGCCGAGGCTCGTGACCGAGCAAGTATTGATGACGTAGACATCGGCCCGCTCCTCAAACGGCACGACCGTATAGCCCGCGCGCTTGAAAAGCCCCTCCATCGTCTCCGTCTCGAACTGATTGACCTTGCACCCAAGGGTGGTAAGTGCTACCTTTGGCAAATTTTTCTTCCTTTCTAAATAGAGCGCAAGACAACGCATCCCAGAGGAGATGCGCCGCCCCGCTGACCTGCGCGAAGCGCCCGCCTCACGCCTCGCCAGTCAGGGAGACCGCCTCGCTGCCAAGATCCCCCCGCTCATACTGCACGATGCTCATCGCGGCGACGGCCGCTGTCTCCGCACGCAGGATGCGCGGCCCGAGCGTGACGCTCACGCCGCCAGCGCGCGTGATGGCCTCAGCCTCCGCGAGCGTGAAGCCGCCCTCCGGCCCGACGAGCAGCGTGATCTCGCGCACGGACGCGGGGAGCGCGCGCAGCGCCGCCTGCATCGGCTGGCGCTCCTCATTCTCATAGCAGAAGAGCAGCGCCGCATCCGCGCGCGCGGCCCGCGCCGCCAGCCAGTCCGTAAGAGGCTCGATCGGCCGCACGGCGGGCAGGCGCGTGCGCCCGCACTGCTTCGCGGCCTCGTCGGCGATCTTCTGCCAGCGCTTCTCCTTGGCCGCGGCCTTTTTCGCGTCGTAGCGCACGACGCTGTTGCGGCTCGCGAGCGGCTGGACGGCGACGGCGCCGAGCTCGACGGCCTTCTGCACGATGAACTCGAGCTTGTCGCCCTTTGGCAGGCACTGCGCGAGCACGAGCGAGAGCGGCGACTCCGTATCGGCCGCGAGGCGCTCTATGAGGCGCATCGTCACCGTGTCCGCCGTAAATCCCGTGAGCTCCATGCGCGCGACCTGCCCCGCATCGTCGACGAGCACGACCTCATCGCCCGCCTTCGCGCGCATCGCGTAGAGCAGATGATGCGCGTCATCGCCCGCGAGCGTAACCACCGGCGCGAGCAGCCCCTTGAGGAACAGCCGTCTCATACGTTCCCTCCCGCGCGGATCACGAGCGCCGCCCAGCCGGCGTCCTCCATCACCTGCTCGACGACGAGCCCATGCGCGGCGGCAGCCGCCTCAACCTCCGCGAGGCGCTCGTCGATGATGCCAGACGCGAGCAGACGCCCGCCCGGCGCGAGATGATCCGCGAGCTCATCGAAGAGCCGCAGGATGATGTCCGCGATGATGTTCGCCGCGATGAGATTGGCCGCACCGGTGAAGCCCTGCAGGAGGTCGGAGACGCCGGTCGAGACGACCGCCTCGACGCCGTTTTCCCGCACGTTCTTCGCCGCGACAGCCGCCGCAGGACGCGCGTAGTCCATCGCGACGACCTCGCGCGCGCCGAGCTTCGCCGCTGCGATGGCGAGCACGCCAGAGCCCGTGCCCACATCGAACACGCGCATGCCGGGCCGCACGAGCGTCTCGAGCGCGCGCAGGCACATCGCCGTCGTCGGATGCGTGCCCGTGCCGAACGCCGACTCGGGATCGAGCCGGAGAACGATGTCTTCCGGCTGCGCTTCATACGTCTCCCAGGTCGGCTGGATCACGATGCGCTCCCCCACGCGCTGCGTATGGAAATACGCCTTCCAATTATTCTCCCAGTCCGCGTCGGAGACATGGCGCACAAGAGGCGCGCACGCCGCCGCGTCGAAGCCATCGGCGCACGCGAGCCGCGCAATCCCATCGCGAAGCTCCGCAAGGCGCGCCGTGAGATCTTCGTCCTCCGGCAGATACGCCTTCACGACGACCGGCTCCTCCGCCTGCGGCGGCGCGGCCTCCCTGCCCTCCGCCTGCGCGAGATATTGCCGCTCCTCCTCCGGATCCTCGTAGACGACGCCCCCCGCGCTCACATCGAGCAGCGCCTGCGCGATAAGCTCCATCTCCTCATGCGTCGTCCGCAAACTGATTTCCGCCCAATCCAAAAAAATCCTTCCTTTCCGCACGGCATCCAAGCCATCCTGCATCCTTCTCGAGGTTTCCCACATCGGTTTGTTTTCCTATCATATCATAGAGCCCCGCGCCGTGCAAAACTCTCCTGGCCGCCGCGCGCCTTTTTTGTTGATCGTTCCCTTTCCGGGCAATTTCGTGCAAAGCGCATTTTTCTTCAAAGACCAAGACAACCGATTCGAACGGATATACTAATGGATTACAAAATTATTTTCTTCATATATCTTGACATTCCCACGCCGTTTCATTACAGTAGACGCATAGGGATACTTTGGGATATTGATTCATGTTGTATGGGGAACCGCTGAGGAAACGACACGACGCTCTGGAAGCGGTCCCGCAATGAATATAGGAGTGATGTAAGTATGAAGGGAATGACCATTGTCAAAAAATCGACCTGCGGCTATCTGCTGCTGATTGCGTTCTTCATCCTCTTTGGCATCTACGCGCTCTATTCCGGCGCGAAGATCAAACAGGATGCGGGCGTCGTCAAGGCCTGGTCGGACAATTTCAGAATCATCAGCGATATGTCTGACAGCCTGAACTCCGCGCGCCTCAAGGCGTCGATGATCTTCATCACCGACGACCCGGCCAAGCTGGCGCAGCTTCGCAAGGAGTTCAATGACTCTAAGGCCGAATTCCAGAAGAACCTCGATCTCGCCGATCAATGGGTGGCTACGCACGAATTCACAAAATCCGAGAGCAAGGAAAGGGCCGAGGCCACGCTGCAGACGATAAAGGAGAACTGGAACGCCTATCAGGACGCCTCGAAGAAAACGCTCGACCTCTATAATGCGGGCAAAAATGAAGAAGCAGCGGACAGCTTTGAAAATGTCGCGCGTCCCTCCTTCCTGAATATTCAGAAGACCATCTTCGAGGAGAAAGACTTCTCCGCGGATCAAATCGACAAGTTCGACAACGAGGCCAATGCGACCTACGCGCGCATCCGCACGACGACGATCATCGTGCTCGTGCTCGTCCTCCTCATCACCATCGGCGTCGTGCTCTATCTCATGCGGGAAATCAAATCCGGCGTCAACGCCGTCCTCAAGGGCGCCAAGGAGGGCGAGGCGCGCAACCTCGCCTATCGCATCCCCGAGGATCGCACTGATGAGTTCGGCATCATCGCCGTCTCCTTCAACCACATGTTCGAGGAGATCCACGACATGACGAAGGAAATTCAAGCGTCCGCCGACGTCGTCGGCCAGTCTGCGAGCCAGCTCACCGAGACGGCGGAGCAGTCCGCCGAGGCGACGCAGAGCATCGCGCAGTCCATCACGGAGGTCGCTGGCTCCACGCAGGAGCAGATGGACTATGTGACCAAGACGAAGGAGGAGGTCGACGCCTTTTCCGAGGGCGTCGGCAAGTCCCTCGATACGATGAACACCATCCGCAGCCACGTCGAGATCACGACGCAGATGACGCAGGAGGGCGGCAAGCTCGTACAGGCGACCGTCGAGCAGATGCACTCCATCGCGGACACGGTCGAGCACTCGAGCGCGGTCATCGAGAAGCTCGGCGAACGCTCGAAAGAGATCGGCGCCATCATCGACACCATCTCCGGCATCGCCGAACAGACGAATCTGCTCGCGCTCAACGCGGCCATCGAAGCGGCGCGCGCGGGCGAGCACGGCCGCGGCTTCTCCGTCGTCGCCGAGGAAGTACGCAAGCTCGCCGAGGAATCGCAGGAGGCCGCGACGAAGATCAGCGACCTCATCGCCGCGATCCAGAAGGAAACGGGCGCGGCCGTGAGCGCGATGGAGACGGGCCGCGCCGAGGCCGAGAAAGGACGCGCGAACGTCCAGTCGACAGGCGAGGGCTTCAAGGCCATCATGGAGCGCATCGAGGGCATCCATAGCGACACACAGCTCATCATGGGTACGATGCAGAACATCGACGAGAGCGGCAAGAAGATCGTCGGCTACACCGACAACATCCACGGCAGCTCGCAGAAGATCTCCTCGAGCACCGAGACCGTCTCGGCTGCCGCCGAGGAGCAGTCCGCAGGCATGGAGGAGATCGCCGCAGGCTCCCGCCAGCTCGCCGAACAGGCGCAGAAGCTCAAGGACGCACTCGGCAAGTTCCGCACCTGAGAAACGCACAGGGGCAAACCTCCGCACAGGCCTCTGCTCCGCGAAAGAGCATCGGCTGCGGCAGCGCACGATTGCACGTTCACGTCATAGAGGGCATGCACAGAAATCGCGGCATCCACGCCGCATGAAAACAGGACGCCCCGCGAGGCAGAGACCTCGCGGGGCGTCCTGTTTCCTATGCGCGCGGCAGCACTATCAAGCAAACGGCCCGAGCCGCTGCCCGCCGATGATGGTATCATAGACCGCGATCTGCTCATCGAAGATGGTGATATCCGCGCGCTTGCCCGGCGTGAGCGAGCCGCGCTCCCCATAGATGCCGAGATCCTCCGCGGGATTCTTCGTGACCATCGCGACGGCATCGGCGACGCTCGCGCCCGTGTTCTCCAGGAAAAGCCGCAGGCAGCGATTCATCGTCGCGACGCTGCCCGCGATCGTGCCGTCCGCGAGCGTCGCGAGCTCTCCCTTCACGAACACCTGCTGCCCGCCGAGCTCCGACGGGCCGTCGCCCATGCCGCAGGCGCGCAAGGCGTCCGTGATGAGAATCACGCGGTCCTTCCCCTTCACGCGGTAGGCGAGCCGCTGCGCCATCGGACAGGCGTGCACGTTGTCCGCGATGAGCTCGACATAGGCATCCGTATCGAACGCCGCGCCGAGTGTGCCCGGCGCGCGGTGGTGGAAGCCCTGCATCGCATCGTAGAGGTGCGTGAAGCGATGCGCGCCACCCATGAGCACGGCGCGCCGCGCCGTCTCGTAGTCCGCCGCCGTGTGGCCGATGGAGACATGGATGCCCGCGGCGCGGCAGCGCGCGAGGAAGTCGCTCCCCTCCGGGAGTTCCTCCGGTGCGAGGGTCACGATGCGCACGACATCGGCAAACGGCGCGAGCCGCGCGTAATCCGCGCGCAGGATGTTCTCCTCCGCCTGCGATCCCTTTTTCGCGGGGCTGATGAACGGCCCCTCCATGTGCGCGCCGAGCACCTGCGCGCCCACGCGCGGCGTCTGCATCGCCGTGCGCACGGCCGTGAGCGCCGCCGCGATCTCCTGCCAGGCGCATGTCATCGTCGTCGGCAGGAACGCGGTCACGCCCGTCCGCGGCAGGAACGCCTGCATCGCGCCGAGCGCCTCCTGCGTCGCGTCCATCGTATCGCTGCCCTTGCAGCCGTGGATGTGGACATTGAGGAACCCCGGCGCGACATACCGCCCGCCCGCGTCGATGACCTCCTCAGCGGCGATCGCATCCCCCGCCGCAAAGTCCGCCTCCGGCATGAGCCCCGCGATGCCGTCCGCATCGTAGAGCAGCACCTGGCCGTCTACGACCTCGAACGCTCCCGCCGCGCCTGGCACGATGCAGCGGCCATTCCTGATCGCTTTCATGAATCTTTCTCCCCTTCCGATCTCGCCCCGGCAAACGAGCCGGGCGCACGCGCTGGCTGCAGCAAAACAGCACGGGACGCCTCTCGCATCTGCGCTTTCCCCACCAGCCGCAAAAAATTCTTCTTAACGCCTACATTGTACCACATGCACCAAGCACTGGCGGTGCGGACGATGCCACGTCGGCTGCGCCTTGACAAACTCAAAAGCCCTGCGGCCGCTGGAAGTTCCTTCCAGACAGCCACAGGGCTTTCCTTGCTCTCTTTTATCCCTTTACTATGTAAATCCCCAAGAGCGCAAGCCGCAGGCGCAGCGTGATTGGCTGGATTTACTGCAAGGACGGGCGCACAATGTCCACGAAGTGGACGTTTGTGCGTTGAGTTTACTATGTAAATCCCCAAGAGCGCAAGCCGTAGGCGCAGCGCGATTGGCTGGATTTACTGCAAGGACGGGCGCACAATGTCCACAAAGTGGACGTTTGTGCGTTGAGTTTGTTATCTCTATCTCAGCAGGTATGGCACTGCTCGTAGATACCGGCCTTCTTGAGCGTCTTCACGACGGTCTCGCCGATATGGGCGACGGTGTCAGCGACCTCGATGCCGACGGCGTTGAGCGCCTTGATCTTGTCCGCCGCCGTGCCCTTGCCGCCGCTGATGATGGCGCCGGCATGGCCCATGCGCTTGCCCGGAGGCGCCTGGCGCCCGGAGATGAAGGCCGTGACGGGCTTATCCGGCATGTTCTCGGCGATCCATTTCGCCGCGTCCTCCTCCGCCGTGCCGCCGATCTCACCGATCATGAGCACGGAGAGCGTGTCAGGATCGTCCTTGAAGAGCGCGAGCGCGTCGATGAAGTCCGTGCCCTTGATGGGGTCGCCGCCGATGCCGATGGCCGTCGTCTGGCCAATGCCGGCCGCTGTGAGCTGGAACGTCGCCTCGTACGTCAGCGTGCCGGAACGGCTGATGACGCCGACGTGCCCCTTCCTGTGGATGTAGCCCGGGATGATGCCGAGCTTCGCCTCGTCCGTCGTGAGGATGCCGGGGCAGTTCGGGCCGATGAGGCGCGTCTTCTTGCCCTCCATGTAGCGGCGGACCTTGACCATGTCCTCCACGGGGATGTGCTCGGTGATGCAGACCACGACGTCGAGCTCAGCGTCAACGGCTTCAAGGATGGAGTCCGCTGCGAAGCGCGCCGGTACATAGATGACCGAAGCATTCGCGCCCGTCGCCTCTACGGCGTCGCGCACAGTGTTATAGACCGGCACGCCCTCGACGACCTGTCCCGCCTTGCCCGGCGTCACGCCGGCGACGATTTTCGTGCCGTACTCGAGCATCTGCTTCGTATGGAACGTCGCAGCCTTGCCCGTGATGCCCTGCACGATGACCTTCGTATCCTTGTTGACTAAGATTCCCATGTATAACGCCCCCTTACGCCTGCTCTGCTTCTTTGACGAGTTTCACGATGGTCTCCGCGCCGCCTTCCATCGTCGGCGCCATAATGACGTTCTGGATGGGCGTGTTCTTGAGGATCTCGCGGCCGCGCTCGACGTTCGTGCCCTCGAGGCGCACGACGACGGGCACGGGCAGGGACTTGCCGTCGCTCGAGATGATCTTCGCCGCCTCGACGATGCCCTCGGCGACGAGGTCGCACTTGTTGATGCCGCCGAAAATGTTGACGAAGATGCCCTTCGCCTGACCGCCGTCGAGCATGATGCGGAACGCCGCCGCGATCTTCTCCGGCGTGGAATCGCCGCCGACGTCGAGGAAGTTCGCGGGCTCGCCGCCGTAGTACTTGATGATGTCGACCGTCGCCATCGCGAGGCCCGCGCCGTTGACCATGCAGGCGACGTCGCCGCCGAGGTTGACGTAGTTGAGCCCTTCCTTGGCCGCCGCGAGTTCCTTCGGATCCTCCTCCGTCACGTCGCGCAGCTCCTCGATGTCCGGATGGCGGAACAGCGCGCTGTCGTCGAAGTTGAGCTTCGCGTCGAGCGCGATGACGTCGCCCTCCTCCGTGAGCACCAGCGGGTTGATCTCAGCGAGGCTGCAGTCCTTGCCGATGAAAGCGTTGTAGAGGCAGCCCATGAGCTTCGTCGCCTTGCGGATGGCCTCCTGCGGCAGATGCAGGCCGTAGGCCATGCGCGTCGCCTGGAAGGACGCGAGGCCGATGGCGGGATCGATGGTCTCCTTGAGGATCTTGTCCGGCATCTCGACGGCAACCTTCTCGATCTCCATGCCGCCCTCCTCAGACCCCATCATGACGACGCGCGCCGTCTTGCGGTCGAGGACGAAGGAGAGGTAGTATTCCTTCTTGATATTCGAGCCGGCCTCGATGAGCAGGCGGTTCACGACCTTGCCCGCGGGGCCCGTCTGCTTCGTGACGAGCGTCTTGCCGAGGAGCTCCTTGGCAAATGCTCCCGCCTCCTCCGGCGAGTGCGCGATCTTCACGCCGCCCGCCTTGCCGCGGCCGCCCGCATGGATCTGCGCCTTGACGACGACGACCGGCGTCGCGAGCTTCTTCGCGTTCTCGACGGCCTCCTCGACGCTGAACGCCGGATACCCCTCCGGGACGTTGACGCCGTAGGATTTGAGGATGGCCTTGCTCTGGTACTCATGGATATTCATTTCCTTGCCCCCTTGTTGTAGTCTTCGAGCTCTTCCGCTGCCTTCCGCAGCATATCCTGTGTGATCTTATATGGCAGGATTTTGACATCCTGGTGCTCTTCGGTCGCCTGGAAGACGCGGTGGATCTCCTCCTCCGTCGCGCCGATGGCCTCGCGGCTCACAGGCAGGCCGATTTTCTGACAAAATGCATGGAGCTTTTCAAACTCCTCCCGCTGCCCGTCGGAGAGCAGCAGAAGCAGCGTCCCGTAGGCGGCGAGGCCGCCGTGCGTCTCCGACTGCTCGCTGCGCGGCAGCGTCGAGAGCTCCTCATAGAGGGTGTGCGCGATATGGCCGTTGAACTCCGGCGCGGCGAAGTTCGACACCATGCCGCTCGAGACGACGACGGAGAGCATGACCTCCTCGAACGCGTTCGAGACGAGGCCGCGCTTGTTGTCCTGCACGGCCTGCACGCCGTAGGCGTAGACGGGATCCGCACAGAGCCGCGAGACCGCGAGCCCCATCGCATCCGTATGGCAGAGCGTCTTGCCGCGCGAGGAGATCTGCGCCTCGTAGTACTTCGCGATGGTATCGCTGATGCCGCGCAACAGGAAGCAGACAGGCGCCTGCGCCATGATGCGCGAGCAGAGGAAGCTGTGCACCGGCGTCACGCGCCGCCGCGCGTACTCCTGGAACCGCCCCTCCGGCGTGTAGATGGTCGCGATGCCCGAGATGGCGGCGCAGCTGCCCGCGACGGTCGGAAATGTGAAATACGGTTTGCGCAGCTCGCTCGCGACGACCTTCGCCGTGTCGATGGCCTTGCCGCCGCCGACCGCGAACACCATATCGGCCTCCATGACCGCCTGATCGCGGCTGAGCTTCGTGATGTTCTCATAGGAAGTCTCGCCGCCCGCGTGCAAAAAGCCCGTGAACTCGAGCCCCACGCCCTCCGTTGCCGCGATGATCTTCTCCTGCGCCGCCTCGACACCGCGGCGGCCGCCGATGACGACGACCGTCTTGCCGTAGCGCGGACAGACCTCGCGTATCTTCTCATAAGCCTCGACGCCTACCGTATAATCCGGAAACGTCATCGTATAGCGATCCCTCAAGGATGCTCCCTCCTATCGTGTATCCTGGCTGCGGCCCGCACTTACTCCGCGCCGAGCACATAGACCGTCTGCGCCCGCCACGTATCGCCCTTCCTCAGCAGCGGCTGCGGGAACTCCGGATGCGCGGGCGCGTTCGGGAAGAACTGCGTCTCAAGGCAGAAGCCCGTGCGCCGCTCGAAGCGGACACCCTCCTTGCCGACATGCGTGCCGTCGAGGTAGTTGCCCGTATAGAACTGCAGCCCCGGCTGCGTCGTATAGCAGGTGAGCGTGAGCCCCGTCTTCGCCGACGCCGCGCAGGCGGCCTTTCTGAGGCCCCGCGCGTCCGGCGCCGCCGAGAGCACCCAGTTGTGGTCGTAGCCGAGCCCCATCCGGAGCTCGTCGAAATCATCGTCGATATGCGCGCCGATGCGCGTCGGCTGCCGCAGATCCATCGGCGTGCCCGCGACGTCCAGGATGCGGCCGTCCGGCAGCGACTCGCTGTCCGCCCAGGTATACGTATCCGCGAAAATCTGGATGGTCTGGTCGAGCACCGGCGGTGCCTGGAACCCGTCCAGATTGAAATACGTATGGTTCGTGAGGTTGCAGATGGTATCCTGGTCGCTCACGGCCTCGTAGCGGATGGAAAGCTCGTCGGCGTCCGAGAGGCTGTAAAGGACCGTGACCTCCATATTGCCGGGATAGCCACCCTCGCCGTCAGGGCTCTCGAGCGTGAGCTTCAGGCCCGCCTTCGTGATCTCGCCCTGCCAGAGCTTGTTGTGAAATCCCGGATTGCCGCCATGGATGTGATTCTGGTTATGGCTGCCCGTATTGAGGTCGAGCTGGTACGTCCTGCCACCGATCGTGACCTTGCCGCCCGCGATGCGGTTCGCGTGGCGGCCGACGACGCCGCCCATGCTCGTGTCGTCCGTCTCATAGCCCGCGACGCTATCGTAGCCGAGCACGACGTCGACGGGCCTCCCCGCGCGATCCTTCGTCTGCCAGCGCACGAGCCGCGCGCCGTAGTTCGTCACGGACACCTCCGTTCCCTGCGCATTGCGCAGCGTGTAGAGCGCTGCCTCACGTCCATCGCTGAGCCTGCCAAATGCTTCTTTCCTAATCTCTGCCATCAGAGAAGAACCCCCTTGATTTCCGCTCTCAGGAGACAAACACGGAGCGCCGCCTCCTGGAATTGTGTGAAAATTGTTTATAATTGACCATTTTTTATAACAATTTATATTTCCAGTTTACTCCTAAATGCAGCGTCTGTCAATGAATAATGCTACAAAATAAAGATAAACAAGAACTGTCTATCATAGTGTATCAATATCGATCGCGCTGAGATTCTCCACAATCCGATCGGCGCGCGAGAGATCCTGCGCACCGGAATGCGGGCTGCGAAACCCTATGCAGTACATGCCCGCGCGCTTGGCAGCCAGAACGCCCGCCGCCGTATCCTCGAGCACCACGCAGGCCGCGGGCGAGGCGCCGAGCGCCTCCGCACTCCTCTCGTAGATGGCGGGATCCGGCTTGCTCGCGGGGAGCTCCGTGCCGGAAATCACCGACGCGAATACATCCTCGAGCTGCAGCGCAGAGAGCACTGTATCGACTACGCGCCGCCAGGACGACGTCGCGAGCGCGAGCGGCACACCGGCGGCGTGCAGGCGCTCGATGAGCGCGAGGCTCCCCGGAATCGTCTCAATGCCGTCCCGCTCGATGACCTCGAGATAATGCGCGTGCTTGTAGTCGGCGAGCGCCTGCGCCGTGAGGTCGCTGCGTCCCGCGCGGCGCAGCACATCGCTGAAGATATCGCGGCTCGTCCGCCCCATATAGCGCGCGAGATCACGTTCATCGAACGGCAGGCCGAAATGCGCGAACGTCTCTAGCTTCACGCGGCTGTGCAGTGGCTCGCTGTCGACGATGACGCCATCCATATCAAAGATAAAAGCTTCCATATATCTCCTTTACATCCGTTCCAGGCCGTCACGCCGCAGGATCTGACGGAACTCATCTGCCGGCATCGGCCGCGCGTAGACATAGCCCTGCATCTTCTCACAGCCGATGGACGCGAGATAGTCGCGCTGCGCCGCCGTCTCGACGCCCTGGACGACGATCCCCATCCCCAGCCGTTTCGCGGTCGATGCGATCCCCTCGAAGATCACGCGTGCCCGCGCCTCCCCTTCATCATGCTGCAGGAAACCGACATCGAGCTTGAGGAGATCCACCGGCAGATGCTTCAGCATGGAGAGCGACGCATCGCCCCCGCCGAAATCATCCATGACCACGCAGAAGCCCGCCGCCCGGAATGCGGCGACCGCCTGCATGAGCTGCTGCGGGCTCTCCGCATACGCGCGCTCCGCGACCTCGAGCGTCAGCCGCCACGGCGCGAGGCCATGCTTTTTCAAAAGCTCCTGCAGGAACGCCTGCAGCCCCTGGTCATAGAAATTCAGCGGCGATACATTCACCGAGAGCGTCAGCGCCTCCGCGCCGTCCTCACACGCTGCCGCCAGGAATGCCGCCGCCTGCTCCCAGACATAGTGGTCGAGGCGCACGATGAAACCGTTGTGCTCGAAAAGCGGCACAAAAACCCTCGGCGCGATCATCCCCTGCGACGGATGCTGCCAGCGCGCGAGTGCCTCCGCACTCACGATATGCCCCGTCCGCTGATTGTAGACCGGCTGGTAATAGACCTCGAACTGCCGCTCCTGCAGCGCGAACTCCATATCGCGCAGGATGGCCTGCTCCCGCAGCAGCTGCGCACGCATCGTCTCATCGTAGACACAGTAGCGGCTATCCGCGCTCCCCTTCACGCGGCTGAGCGCGAGCTGCGCACGGTCGAGCATCTGTATCACGGGCAGATAGACATTCTCCACGTGATAGACGCCGGCATAGAAAACGACATCGTGACGGATGCCGAGCGACTGCACCGTGCTGTCCAGCCCCTGCATGATGGTATCCATCGCAACGGCATGCACCGGCTGGCAGAGCGCGAAATGATCCGCCTCCATGCGGCCGCAGACGCCCCGCTCCCCTGCCGCCGCCCGCAGATAGTACGCGGCCGCCTTGAGGATGAGATTGCCCGTCTCGACGCGGAAGAGATCATTGATGACGCGGAACGCGCTGATATCGAAATAAATGACCTCATAGTCCGTCTCCTCATGCTGCTGCATGAGCTCCGCCGCCTTGCGGTAGAACGTCTCGCGGTTATAGACGCCCGTGAGACTATCCTCCTCGATGAAGCGATGCATCTCGCGGATCTGGTGATCCTTCGCCAGCTGCATCGCCTGACGCCACTGGTTCTCCACCTCCGCGAGGACATTCTGCACGCGGCGCCGCACGATGAGCGGATGCACGGGCTTCACGACGAAGTCCCGCGCGCCCATCTCGAGCGCCTGCGCGCCCGCGTCGCCATCGTCGCGCGCGACCATCGCCACGACGGGGATCTCCGCATAGGCATCATGGCTCCGGAGGTAGCCGAGCACCTCAAGGCCATCCATCTCCGGCATCGCGAGATCGAGCAGGATGATCTTCACATCCGCCTCGCGCAGCCTGTGGATCGCCTCTCGGCCGTCCGCTGCCTCGAGGATCTCATACTCCCCCTGGAAAAGCTGCCGCAGGATGACGCGATTGATCTTCGCATCATCCGCAAGGAGCATCGTCTTCTTCCCGTCCACAAAATCGCCTTCCTAACGCAACGCATTCCTACCCTCTTCTATTAATTCCACAAACCGAGAGCTTTTCCCTGCCGCCCGCAAAGAGAAATTCTTGCCAATTCATCACCGCTTCGCTAGAATCAAGAGAGACTCCGCCTGACGCTGAACAGGCGCGGGAGCGCGCATCAGAGAGCGTTCGCCCCCGCTCGACCGTCCGCCGCTTCCGCGACAACACACAGAGTCGTGCGGCACAGCCGGAGACGGCGGAACGGCGAGCGCTGCCCCAGTATCTAGGCGGGTGCGGGGCAGAAATCCCCGCCCTCTTCCCCCTCAGCAGCAAAGACAGCGCGCAGCTTCGCGAGCGCCCGCTTCTTCGCCTTCGCGATGGCCTGCTGGCTCACCTGCAGCAGGCGCGCCGCCTCCGCCTGCGTACGCTCCTCCCAGAAAATCAACCGCAGGATGCGCCGCTCGCCATCCGTCAGACAGCGCATCGCCGCGACGAGCGCCGCCTGCTCCTCGAGCCGCGTGAGCGCCTGTTCCGCCGCCGGGTCGCGCACGCCCTCCCAGAACGGCTCCTCGCACGCCTCCGCGGGCAGCGTCTCCCGCTCCCATAACCTGCGCTGCCTGCGGAACAGCGTCCGCAGATCTCCGTAGACACGCGCCTTCGCGAATGCGGCAAACGGCACGCCCGTCCCTGCATCGTACGCCTGCACAGCCCCCACGAAACTCACATACCCCTCAGCGAGCGCATCCTCGCGGATCGTCCGCAAATGCAGCTGCCCTGCCGCCGCGCGCAGCAGCGGCTCGTACTGCGTGCAGAGCCGCGACAGCGCCGCCGCATCCCCCGCCTTTGCCGCCGCCAGCAGCGAAAGCTCCTGCTCTCGTTCCATCTGTTCGATTTGTTCCATTCACCGTCACTCCTCTCAAACGAAAATCGTCAGCCGCAGCCGCGCAGATTCGGAGCACATCACTTCCTCCGTGCTCCGGCCAAACGCCAGCTGCAGCGCGTCATCCTCAAACCGCCCATACGAGCGGCACAGCCCCCACTCTAGCAGAGAGGCAGCCGCTCCCGCAAACGCCGAGTCTGCGTTCTCTCCACCTGCGCGCAGCATCATCCCACGGAGGCATCCATGAAACACCATCTTTCCATCCTCACACGCGCCGACCGCCTGCTCCTCGCCAGCCTCGCGCTCCTCTCCTTCGCGCCGCTGCTCCTCATGCACGAGAGCGCGCCGCTCCGCACCGCCGTCATCTCCGTCGACGGCAGCGTCCGCCGCGAGATCCCGCTCACGACGCACCGCGGCCGTGAGACCATCTCCATCGAGACAGCGGAGGGACGCAACACCATCGTCATCGACGGCAGCGCCATCGCTGTCACCGACGCCGACTGCCCCGACCGCATCTGCGTGAAGACCGGCCCCATACAAAAAAAAGGCGAGATCATCGCCTGCCTGCCGCACCGCCTCCTCATCGAGATCCGCTGAAACGCCGCGCCGCCACCTCACCGAGATCTGCTGAAACGCCGCGCCGCCTCCCCACTGAAATCTGCTGCCGCGCTGCATCGCCGCCCCACTGAAATTCACTGCCGTGCTGCATGGCTTTCCCGCAGAATCCGATCTCTCGCCGCACCGTCTCCTCATCACCATCCGCCGAAACGCTGCCTCTCGCCACCCCCGCAGCAACTGCGAGCCTCGCCCCCTCCAGACAAAAGAAAGGAGCCTCCATGACCTCGATCCACCGCCTCACCCAGCTCGCCCTCCTCACCGCGCTCTCCCTCGCCCTCTACGGTCTGGAATCGCAGCTCCCTCTCCCCTTCCTCGCTCCCGGCGCAAAGCTCGGACTCGCGAACATCATCACCTGCGCGGCCCTCATCCTCCTGCCGCGCCAGCGCGACGCCCTGTTCGTCCTGCTCGCGCGCATCCTCCTCGCCTCCTGCTTCGGCGGCGGCCCCGTCGTCCTCCTCTACAGCCTCGCCGGCGGCCTCCTGAGCTTCGCCGCCATGAGCCTCCTCTGCGGACAAAAAAAAGGCAGGTTCTCCCTGCCTGCCATCAGCGCCGCCGGCGGCTTCTTCCACCACCTCGGCCAACTCCTCTGCGCCAGCGCCCTCGCCGCCTCGCCCGGCCTGCTCACCTACCTCAGCGTCCTCGGCCCCCTCGGCCTCGCCACCGGCCTCGCCACCGGCCTCGCCGCCCGCGCCATCCTCCAGCGCCTCCCGCTCCGCCTGATCGAGCATCCGGCACGATGACCTCGACGTCGTGCCGGACGCAGCAGCGACGCGCCAATCCCAAAAGCACTGCTGCATCCGGCACCTTCCGAACTGCGCGCACTAGAAAACCCCGCTTGGCAAAAGCGGGGCTTGGCAATGGTAGTTCCTAAACAGGTCTCGGCAGGGCTAGCATCCCGCTGCTGTTTATCAGGAACTGGAAGGGGATGGTAGGCCCCTTCGTGTATATTATATCTTGCTGTTTCAGCAAAATCAATAGGATTATTTTCTATTTCGCAAATACTAAGACCTCAGGGATCTCATCTCATCCCTGAGGTCTCTTGCCCAGAGCAGGCCGTGCTTCCTGCCTGCCTCCTTGATGGTCGCGGCGTCCATTACTATTTTTCTCCCAAAATTACCCGTATTTGGGAGAAAAAGCAATCCATCTGGGAGAAAGGAAAGGCCCCCAGCCCCTCAAAGCGCCTCGATGAATTTTTGTGGCTGGATGACGCGGTGCAGCCAGTCTTTGCCGTTCAGGAGGAAGTTCGCGTTGAGGAATTGCGTGCCGCGCTGAAGGCCTGCGGCGAGCAGTGCGCCCTCGACCTTCTTGTGATCTGCCGCGAAAATGAGGTAGCAGCAGGCGTCGATGTCGTACGGCAGGGCGAGGTTCAGTCCCTTCTCCTCACTGCCGAACAGGACAAAGGGAATTCCTTCCTTCTTGAAGAAGTCCCGCGCCTCCTCCGGCGTGAGCTTTTCCTCGTCTTCCTTTGCCGCCTCCGGCCGATGGATCGCGAGCGGATTGCGGTAGAGACGCAGGAGCGAGGGCAGCATTTCCTCCGTCACGGCGAGCACAGGATGGCGCGTGAGCGTCGCCAGGAAGAGTTTCCGTGCCTGCTCCATCCACGGTACGACCGTCAGCTCGTAGATCTGCTCCATCGTCGTGCCGAAATGCTCGAGGAACTTGCCGTCGAACCATGGCGTCCGGAGGAACACATCGAAAAAGAGCGTGTCGCGTGGGTCATCCTCCTTGAGCTCGAGCGAGTGCCCCATGAAATGATAAATACCCTCCGTGAGCACCGGCGCGCCGAACTGCTTATCCCAATGCAGCAGGATATTGTAGTTCCACGGCAGCGGCGTGAGCTCCTTCGCGAAATAATAATTCAGAATATCCTGATCGTAGAACTTACTCTCTCCCGGATACTGCGCGAGAAACCGCAGCCCCGGCAGCAGGATGTCACCGCGCTCGCGCAGACGGTCGAGATTCATGAGCAGCACGCCGGAATTGAAGCAATTCGCGAGCGTCACGCCCGTCTCGGTCATGCGGTTGTAGACCTTCTCCTTCGACTCCTTCGAGCCTCTCGCGTGGTAATGCGTGAGCAGTGTCCGCTCGCGCACCGCCGCCATGCCGGACGCGCCGACGGGCTCTCTCCAGAGCTTCTCAATATCCATGTGGACGACCGTATCGGCATCGAGGTAGATGAGCCGCCGCACCTCGGCGGGCAGCACCTGCGGCGCCACGAGGCGGTAGAGCGCCGCCTCCGTGTAGCGCGTATCCCGCATCGCCTCATGGAAAATCTCCTCCGCCTGACGCAGCACTCCCGCCTGCTGCTCGCGGACATTGTAAAGCCGGAGCTTCTGCCCGTGCGCGCGCACCATCTGCCGCAGGCGCTTCTGATTCTCCGCCGTGAGCGTGCCATCGTGGAAGATGTGAAAGACAACAGGCGACTTGGTATGCTCCATGACGGAGAGCATCGACGCGCCGAGGAACTTCGCATACGTTCCCTTCTTGTCCGAAAGCGCATAGAGGATATGAATTTTTTTGCTGATAATCCATCTTTTATCCTTCTACAATCTCTATGACAATATCGTCTCTCTGCAAGCTTTTCTTTAGCGAGGACAAAATATCTGCTTCAAGTTCGCTCATTGTTTCGTCAAAAAACTCCTCCTGATAGGCCAGCTCCGGAATTGTCCTGACAGACTCGCCATTTTCATCCAAAACACGCACCTCATGGATGCGTTCTACCCCAGGATTTTTCTGTGGACGCTCAAGTTCGACTTCTAAATACTGCATAGTGATTTCTCCCATCCTAAAATGACCTTATCGCATATGTCTACAGATTCGTTCTGAAAGTATAAAGCCCCTGATCCACTTCCTAGCAAAATCTAGTTATCGTAGCATCAGGGGCTTTATTATGCAATCATTGTCTTATGAAGCTGCCAGTGGCTTACTGGAGCAGGCTGAGCACGGAGCTGCTGCTCTGGTTCGCCTGGGCGAGCATGGACTGGGCGGCCTGCAGGAGAACGTTGTTCTTCGTGTATTCCGTCATTTCCTTCGCCATATCCGCGTCACGGATCGTGGACTCGGAGCTCTGGACGTTCTCGCTAGCCGTCGTGAGGTTGCTGCTCGTGTAGGAGAGGCGGCTCTCGACGGAACCGATCGTCGTCTGCTGGTCGAGGGCTTTCTGGATGGCCTTGTCGAGGACATCCATCGCCGCGTTGGCTTTCGCCTGCGTGGAGATGTTGAGCTTCGTGCCATCGCTGCCCTTGAGGCCGAGCGCCTCGGAGCGCATATCCGTCAGACCGACCTTGATGCTCGTGTTGGCATTCGTACCAACCTGCAGCGTGATGGCGTTGTCCTCAGAGGCATCCTGTGCGCGCACACCTTCGTCGAAGGCGAGGGCCGCGTTGACGGTTTTCTTCTCGTTGCCTTCGCTGTCCGTAACACTGATGGAGAGGCCGGAAATCTGCCCTGTCACGCCCGCCTTGTTTGCGAGCACCGTGACCGCGTCCGTGCCGTCCGCCGTCTCAACCGTCTTGCGGGAGGCCGCAACGCCGACCGCCGAGCCCGTCAGCAGATGGACAGCACCATCCGTCGTATTGTAGGTATCCTTTGCAGTCTTCACTGCACCTTCCGCCGTGGCGACCGCTTCGTCAACCTCCGTGCCGTTAGCTGCGCCTGCAGCGACCGCGCCCGCGTAGTTCGTAGCTCCCTTAACGGATGCAATGTATTCTGCCGCAGTCTGCTTGGACTTATCAAACGTCACAAGAGCAGCATCAAACTTCGAGTTCTGACCCTTGTCTGCATCAGTAGCAGCAGTATTGAACGCCTTGACTTTCGTTGCGAGTTCGGTTGCCGCTGCATTCAGGGCGTCCTTATAGGTTTTGTCCGCCGTGGCGACATTTCCCACAGCCGTCTTGACCGCATTCTTGACATCGTCGCTATCGATGGCCTTGCCCGTCGTGGCTGCCTGATAGGCATCGTTCGAGGCATCCGCGAAGATCTTACCCTTCGAGTCGATGTCCTCAGCCGCCTGGAAGACGTCGTTCAGCGTCTTGTCGCCAGCCTGGAACGTCGTCGTGTAGGTCTTGCCGCCCTGCACGTAGGAGACCGTCACCTTATCCGTCGAAGCGATCTCGAGCGAGTCACCGCTGCGACGTGCGAGATCCGTGAGCTTCGTCGTGCCCGTCGTGCCCTTCGCGAGCTTCTGGTTCGAGAGCGAAGTGTACGTTGCATCGCCGATCGTGTTCTTCGAGCCGTCGACGAGGTACTTGCCGTTGTACGTCACGTTCGCGTTGTCATCGATCTGATCGATGCTCTGGTTGAGCTCCTTCTGGATCGTCTGACGGTCGCTGTCCGTGTTCGTATCGTTGGCGGCGTTGATGGCCTTTTCCTTCAGCGTCTTGAGGATGTCGACCGTGCTGGAGACGGCGCCCTCAGCGACTTTCATCATCGAGGAGCCGTTCTGCGTGTTCTGGTTCGCCTGGTCGAGACCGCGGATCTGGACGCGCATGCGCTCGGAGATGGCGTAGCCCGAGGCATCGTCTGCCGCGGAGTTGATCTTCATGCCGGAAGAGACCTTCTGCAGGCTCTTCGCGAGTGCGGACGAGTTCTTGTTCAGCGTGTTGAGTGTCGAGATTGCCGACATGTTGTTCTTTACAACCATAGCCATGATAAGATTCCTCCCTGATTCATCAGTGAAATTTCCCGGCGGCCGTCCATGACCGCCCCGTACGGCTCGGAGGCTGCGCACGGTTGCATGCTGACCGCGCGGTGTTCTCCCTTGCCTTACACTAACTATATCGTACTGTTTTGGCAAATATTAAGTGATATTTTTCTATTTTAGAAAATTTAATGGGCTGATAACGCAAAACATCAACTGAAATCGGATGTTAATTTTTCATTTCAGCAAATAAAAAGGTTTCCTGCCCTTTATGATTTATAATGTAGGAAGATTCTAACGGCGTGGCTTGGCAATGGCTTGCGTTCGCGTGCTCTGCCCCAGTGAGGCGGAGGCGCGGTTTCAGATGGTTCCGCGGCATGGGGACGCGACGGCGGCGGAGTTTCTCTCGCCTGCCTCCCCCACTTTCACCGCAGTGAGGCAGACGCTGCGAAATCATACGGGGAGGGTTCCGGATGGAGGACGAGACGAACATCGGGCAGCGCATCTATGATCTGCGCGTCGAGCGCGATGTGCAGCAGGGCGAGCTCGCCGAGGCCGTGCATCTCCATCAGAGCGTCCTCAACCGCATCGAGAAGGGGACGCGTCCGGCGCGCGACCGCGAGGTGCGCGACATCGCGCTCTTTTTCGACGTCTCCGCCGACGAGCTGCTCGGTCTGCCGCCGCGGCAGACGGACGAGCTGCGCCTGACCCCCATCGAACGCCATCTCCTCGAGAAGTTCCGCTTCCTCGACCGGCGCGGTCAGAGTATGGTGCGGCATACGATCGAGAATGAATACGACTTCCTCATCGACGAGCAGGCCGATGCGCAGGAACAGCAAAAAAGGGACGCCTGAAACGGCGTCCCTCGTTTTGTCCACAAAATGTCATCTCGCTCGCACGCTGGCGCGAGCAGAAAGACAAATAGGGCGTGCGCTCAGCAGTGCGGGATGCCAGTGGCATCCCCGGCCCGGGAGTGCCGAGCGCAGCGAGGCGGAAGAGGTGTTTTGCCTCGAATTTAGGTTTTCTGCACATCCCCCTGTCGTGCAACACCTCTTCCACCGCTTCGCGGTCCCCCTTCTCCTGAGGAGAAGGTATGTTCTCATCCACTCAACAGTAAGTGGTAAAAGTCTTGCATTAATCAGCGGTTCCTGGTGCCAGTTTCCTCCCATGATAGATCTCCAGCAGGCGTCTGGCGCGCAGCTGGATCATCTCAGACATCTTGGCCAAACAAGGATCGCTGACGTTGTATTTTGGATGCTTTCGGAACTGGAAGCTCAGCAGGGAACGGATGGCGGGAATGTGGCGCGGCTGGAGGAAGAGGCGTGCCTGCTGGTCAAAGGGGAGATATTTTCCCTCGATGGTTTCGAGGTAAGCTGGGATATCGGCCATGTTGCTCCCGGCTGCGCCGTAGAGGAGCGAGAAGCCGTTATCGAAGATGGGCGCAGGCGACAGGTACGCGCCGGTATTGTTGTCTACGAGGTAGCCAAAGTTCCCCAAGTGGCGATCTCGGTTGCAGATCAGGGCATCAAAGACCATCAGGTCCTGATAGGCGGCAGGCCCGTAGATCGTTGCCATCTGCTCCTGCACGCGCAGGCGGGATAAGTCTTCTCGGTCTGCGTCGATCCCTTTGTCTTTGAAGAACTCATAGGCGTTGATGAAGCCGACATCCTCTGACGTAAACAGCTTGCATGTGCAGACGATTTCCCGTTCTCCGTCGCGGTGATGGAACTCTTCGAGATCATACGGGATATGCGTAAAGTCCATTTCCTCAGCGATTTGCGCCGCATAGAATTCCATGGTGGCCTGGGAGCGACCGTCATCCGTCTTGATGAAATCGTCGCCCTTGATGAGATAGATGCCGTCCGGATGATTCGACCAGCATTTCTTCAAGGCACCGGAGGAAGTCAGCTCCGGAGACGATATGACGCCGGATACGCGTTTGCTGTATCCCGTGAAGGCGACATAGGCCAGCACCTCGTCAAACGGATGCGAATAGAGGTTGAAGTCCTTCCATAAAGAAGGAACATCATCGTTCGTGATCCAGAACGCATCATTGAGTGACAGGGCATGGGAGATGTCAACGTAGCGGAGCGGATTTTCATCATCGGCAATCGCGTGCATGATCTGATCCACGAACTGACGATTCTTCGGTGCCTTCCTCCGGTCAATCCATGTGAGCAGGGAAGCATCCGTCAGCTGCTCACGGAGCGTACCGGGCAGGAGATGACGGTTGCCTTCTTCTACTTGCGTCACGTGAACTTGGTAAATGGTCTGCGCCATACCGGCAGTCACTTCCTGCTCGGCCTCGAGGCGGAAATGAACCAGAGGAATATCCTTCCGCCGCAGCGTGTAATGTGCGAGTACCGTCATATCGTCTCCTCCCAGATGTCCATCATGGACATCCTTTCCGCCACGGTTTCGACTCCTTCGCACAAATTGCACATTTCAGCGCCCCCTTTTCCAGATGCGGTGTGACCTGTACGTGAAATTCTTCTTTGAGTGTTTTCGTCTTGCTCTCTGGACTGACGTTGTCGAGCAGAACCAAGTTCAGCATTCTCAGCAGACCTTTGAGCTCGGTGTATTGCTTCGCCCCCAGACAGATGAGAATCGGCGTCAGGAGGTCGTAGTCCTCCCGCGGTGCCTGCGTCTGGCCGACGAGATTTTCCTCACGCATGCGGTAGCGTGTGATCGTATAGGACCATTTCTTCGTCGGCATCGTACAGATCCAGATGGAGTAGACTTTCTCTATCGGATCTCAGTCGCTGCCCTCCGCCAAGAAAATTTGGGCTTCTTTTCATTTCTTATTCTACTATGTAAATCCCCAAGAGCGCAAGCCGCAGGCGCAGCGTGATTGGCTGGATTTACTGCAAGGACGGGCGCACAATGTCCACGAAGTGGACGTTTG
>CAKPXP010000016.1 GCA_934202005.1 uncultured Selenomonas sp.
TATATTACCTCATCCGTTTCGGCTTGTCAAGAACTTTTTGAATTTATTTTCGCAAGCTCTCAAGACGTCCGGGATTCAGCTGCCGGCGGCTTTTGCGCTCGTGGCTGCCTGCCGCCGACTCGTAATATATTACACGGTTGCTTGCTCCTTGTCAATGGCTTTTTGCAAAGTTTTTTCCTTTACTTTCTTTAGTACCTGGTATAAGATTTATCGTGTTACCAAACTATGATTGAAAGAAGGGGTTATTTATGTTCGTACAAGATCTCGCTAAGCGAGGCCGCCCAGAGGATCTCGCCATCATCGATCATGAACGACGCTGTACATATGAAGCATTCGCCCAGGCCGTGGAGAACTGCCGCGACCGCCTTGCGGCGGCAGGCGTCCGCCCGGGCGACCGCGTCGGTATCTTCTCGCGCAACAGCGCCGATTTCGTCTTCGCGTATTTCGGCATCGTGAGCCTCGGCGCGCTCGCCGTGCCGATCAACTTCCAGCTTTCGGCGCGTGAGGTCGCGTTCATCATCAAGGACGCGGGCATCCAGCACATCCTCACCTACCAGCCGCTGAACCTCGTCGACGCGCTCGCACAGCTGCGCTACGATGCACGCGTCACGCAGCACGACATCAAGCTCGCGAGCAAGAAGCAGCCCGGCCTGCCGCCCGCGCCTGCGCTCCCGGCTGCCTTTGACGATCAGCATCCCTGTGCGATCATCTACACATCGGGTACGACGGGCACGCCGAAGGGCGCCGTGCTCTCGCACCGCAACCTCATCGCCAACGCGCAGCAGATGGAGATCATGCACTGCCGTCCGGAGCACAAAGTGCTCTGCGTGCTGCCGATGTACCACGCCTTCGGCTGGACCTGCTCAGCGATCTATCCCTTTTACTGTGGCGCGACTGTCGTCATCCTCGACCAGTTTACGCCGAAGGAGACGATCAGCACGATCCGCCGCGAGGCCATCAACGACCTCTACGTCGTACCGTCCATCTGCAGCCTGCTCACGAAGCTCGCAACTGCGGAAGATATGAGGAGCGTCCGCCTCGTCGTCTCCGGCGGCACGACACTGCCACTCAAGATCGAGCAGGACTTCATGGAAAAGTTCGGCGTCGATATCTGCGAGGGCTACGGCCTCTCGGAGACGAGCCCTGTCGTGACGATGAACCCGCCCGGCCATGCCAAGGTCGGCTCGATCGGTTCTGTCTTGAAAAACATCGATTGGCGCATCGTCGATGCCAACGGCAACGATGTCCCCTACGGCGAGGCCGGCGAGTTCCTCGTCAAGGGGCCGAACATCATGCTCGGCTACTGGAACAACGAGGAGGCTACGCAGGAGGCCATGCGCGGCGGCTATTTCCACACGGGCGACGTCGCGCGCCGGGACAAGGACGGCTATTTCTACATCATCGACCGCCTCAAGGACATGATCATCAGCATGGGTGAGAATATCTATCCGCGCGAAGTCGAGGAGCTCATCTATCAGTTCCCCGGCGTCGCGGAGGCGGCCGTCATCGGCATCGAGGACAAACTGCGCGGACAGGCGGGTGCCTGCTTCTACAGCCTGCACGAGGGCGCGACGATCAATATCCGCGAGCTCAAGAAATTCCTCCAGACGAACCTCGCTCTTTACAAGATTCCGCGCGAGTTCCACGAGCTGCCGCACCTGCCGCGCACCGCGACGGGAAAAATCGCGAAGCGCGTCATCCTCAAGGAATTCATGGATCAGAAGGCGCTGAAAAAATGACGCCGCGGCCGCCGTGCGCTGCCGCGATGAACGCCTCGATGTCCCATCTCCTCCCGTAAAGGCGAACGATCTGCGGACAAAATAGCCAAAACTCTCCTATCCCACTACACCCAGACAAACAAAGCATCCCGGAGCGGCCGCTCCGGGATGCTTTGCTTTCGTGACTGAGGATGTGATTGCGCTTCCCTGCACGCCGCTGCCGCCCAGGGAAACGAAGCGGCGGGAGCACGCTCACCGCGCGCCCAGCGGGGGAGATTGCCAGGCGCGCAGCGCGCAGGGGACGGCTCAGCAGATCTCGACAAGCTCCATGCCGAGCATGACGCCGAGGTCGTGGATCTGCGATTCCTTGAGGCGGAACGAGAGCACGGTATGGTGGCCGCCGCCCGCCTGGATCCAGGCCGTCGCGCCCTCTTTGAGGCCGACTTTCGGCGTCCAGAGCTGCTTGGCCACGGGGAGGTGCGGCGTCTCGGCCTCGGCGCGCCGGCAGGTGACGGGGTAGCTGATGAGGCGAAAGCCGTCGCGGAAGTCCGCGACCGTGCAGTCGATGCCCTCGCCGTCCGCGCCCGTGAAGACGAGGCGCGCGGGGTCGTCCTTGCCGCCGATGTCGAGCGGGTGCACCTCGACGCGTGGCTGGTCGCTCGCGATGGTCGGGTCGACCTCGAGCATGTGCGCACCGAGGATGGCCTCGTGGCCCTTGCGCAGGTCGAGCGTGTAGTCCTCCATGAAGACCGTGCGGTCGTTGTGCGCCATGATCTTGAGCAGGCGCGTGAGCGCGGCCGTCTTCCAGTCGCCCTCGGCGCCAAAGCCGTAGCCGTCGCGCATCAAAAGCTGCGACGCGAGGCCCGGCAGCTGCTTGAGGCCCTTGAGATCCTCGAAGTTCGTGCAGAACGCCGTATAGCCGCGGTCGTCGAGAAATTTCTTGATGCCGAGGTACTCGCGGAGCTGGTAGCGCACGGAGCGCTCGAAGGCCGCCGCGTCGTTTTCCTGCGGATTCAGCGCGTACGTCTCCTTGAGCTTCGCGTACTCCGCGTCGATGGCCTCCTCCGTGACAGCGTCGACGACGGCCACGAGGTCGCCGACGGGCCAGTAGTCGACGGTCCAGCCGAGCTGGATCTCCGCCTGGACCTTGTCGCCCTCCGTGACGGCGACGTTGCGCATCGTGTCGCCAAAGCGGCAGACCTTGATGCGGAAGCTCTCGTTATAGGCGACGGCGACGTCCTCCCAGTCGGCGATCTCCTGCTGCACCTCCTCGTCGCCCCACCAGCCGTAGACGATCTTGTTCTTGAGGCCGAGGCGGGCGTTGAGGTAGCCGTATTCGCGGTCGCCGTGCGCGCTCTGGTTCAGGTTCATATAGTCGAAATCGATCGTGTCGTAGGGGATGCTGTCGAGGTACTGCGTCGCGAGGTGCAGCAGCGGCTTCTGCAGCAGCACCGTGCCGCGAATCCAGTTCTTCGCGGGGGAGAAGGTGTGCATCCAGGTGATGACGCCCGCGACTTCGTCGTGATAGTTGACGTCTTTCATGAACTGCGTGATGCCGTCCGCCGTCGTCATGACGCCCTTGCAGACGACCTTGTACGGCAGCTTGCCGCTCTCGTTGAGCTTGTCGGCGACGGCCTGCGCGTCGCGCGCGACGTTCTTGAGCTGCTCCTCGCCGTAGAGGAACTGCGAGCCGGCGACGAACCAGAATTCATAGTCTCTGATCTTTTCCATAACGGTGACTTCCTTTCTCTATGAGACGCTGTCAAGCCGCTGAGTCCTGCAGCAGCGGTATTTCTCTATTTCTGCGCCTGCCCATAGTAGGCATGGGCGCCGTGCTTGCGGAAATAATGCTTGTCGAGCAGGTACTGCGGCACGCGGCAGTCGGCGCGCGTGAGCTGCAGCGCGTGGTAGTTCATCTCGGCGACGACGTCGAGCACCTTCGCGTTCTCGACGGCCTTCTTCGGCGTCGGACCCCAGGTGAACGGGCCGTGCTGGCGCACGAGGACGGCGGGGACGGCGTCGGGATCGAGGCCCAGCTTGCTGAACGTGCGCACGATGACCTTGCCCGTGTTCTCCTCGTAGGCGCCCTCGATCTCTTCCTGCGTCAGCGCGTCCGTCACGGGCACGTCGCCGTAGAAGCTGTCGGCATGCGTCGTGCCCATGGCCTCGATGGGGAGCCCCGCCTCGGCGAAGGCGACGGCCCACGGGGAATGCGTGTGAACGACAGCGCCGAGCGTCGGGAACTCCTGATAGAGCACGCGGTGCGTCGGCGTGTCGCTCGACGGGTTCAGCTCGCCCTCGACGACCTTCCCCGTCTCGAGATCGACGAGCACGATGTCCTCGGGCCGCAGCGTCTCGTAGGGAACGCCCGACGGCTTGATGGCGAAGATGCCGCGCTCACGGTCGATGCCTGAGACGTTGCCCCAGGTGAATGTCACGATGCCGTATTTCGGCAGGAGGAGATTGGCTTCATAGACTTCTTGCTTGAGGGATTCCAGCATAGAACCGCTCCTTTCTCTCACGCGTGGTCGGAGATCACGGCCGCGCCGCGCTCCACGGCGAGGCCCTTCTGATAGGCAGCGAGGAACGCCTGCGCGCCGCGCCTGCCCGCCTCGGTCGGCGCGAGCGTCGTCCGCTCCGCCTGCGGGAAAGCCGTCTCGTCGAGGAAGTCCTCGAGAGTCTCGCCCGCGTGCCATTTCGCGAAGACCGCGAGCACCGCCATGCCCCAGGGGCCGCCCTCGCCCGCCGTCTTCATGACGGAGATGGGGAGGCCGAGGCAGTCGGCGAGCGCCTGCTGCGCGATGACCGGCGTCTTGAAGAGGCCGCCCTGCGCGATCATGACGTCCGTCTCGACACCCTCCTCGCCCGCGAGGATGTCCATGCCGAGCCGCAGCGGCGCGAAGCAGCCGTAGAGCTGCGCGCGCATGAAATTCGCGAGGTTCATGCGGCTGTGCGGCGTGCGCACGAAGAGCGGCCGGCCCTCCTCGACCTCCGTGATGTTCTCGCCGGAGAGGCAGCTGTAATTGAGCAGTCCGCCCGCGTCCGCGTCCGCCTCTCTCGACGCGCCGAGCAGCGTCCCGTAGAGCTCCTTGCCCGCAAGCGGCCGGCCGATGGCCGCGGCGAACTCGCCGAAGAGCTTCACCCACGCGTTGAGGTCGCTCGTGCAGTTGTTCGTGTGCACCATCGCGACGGGCGCGCCCGCAGGTGTCGTGACCACGTCGATGTCGCGGTGCACCTGCCGCAGCGGCGCGTCGAGGACATTCATCGAGAACGCCGACGTGCCGACGCTGATGTTGCCCGTGCGCTTGCGCACGGCGTTCGTGCTGACCATGCCCGTGCCCGCGTCGCCCTCCGGCGGCGCCAGGAGCGCGCCCGGCGCGAGCTGGCCGCTGAGGTCGAGGAGACGCGCGCCCTCCGCCGTGAGATGGCCCGCGCACGCGCCCGCGCGCAGCACGCGCGGCAGGATATCGAGGAGCCGCCACGGCTGCGCCTTGACGCGCGGCAGCGCATCGAACTTCGCTGCAAGCGCCGCATCATAGGTGCCGCTCGCCTCGTCGACGGGGAACATCCCCGACGCGTCGCCGATGCCGAGCACCCGCTCGCCCGAGAGCCGCCAGTGCACATACCCGGCGAGCGTCGTGAGGAAATCGATCTCCTTGACCGACGCCTCGCCGTTCAGGATGGCCTGATAGAGATGCGCGATGCTCCAGCGCTGCGGTATATTGAAGGAAAACGCCTCCGTGAGCGCGTCGGCCGCCTCGCCCGTGATGTTGTTGCGCCACGTGCGGAAGGCCGCGAGCTGCCGCCCGTCGCTTGCAAACGGCAGATAGCCGTGCATCATCGCGCTGACGCCGATGCTGCCGAGCGCCTGGAGCGGCGCCTGGTAGCGCGCGGAGACCTGCGCCTTGATCTCCGTGAAGCAGGTCTGGATCCCGGCCCAGACCTGCTCGAGATCATACGTCCAGATCCCGTCCTCGAGCTGGTTCTCCCAGCCATAGCTCGCCGACGCGAGCGTCCGGCAATCTTTGCCGACGAGCACCGCCTTGATATTCGTCGAGCCGAGCTCGATGCCGAGCGCCGTCTCGCCCGCGCGGATCTCCTGCGCCCGGCGTGCTTCCTCCTGGCGATTTTTTGCCATAAGGCGTCCCTCCTCATATGATAGAAGCTCATGAATTTGCAACATACTGTGTTCGAGCACACTTTTATAACCCCTACAATACATCAGCTCTTTCCTTTTGTCAATCTTTATCTTATTTTATCGCGCGCAAAAGAATTACCGCTGATTTCCCGTATGGATTTTCTTTTGTTGCCCATGTTTGCTAAGTGTTTTTACGGATTTAACGGAAATTCTTCTTGAACTGCTAGAATTTTCTATTGACAGCGATAAAAAAAGCGTTTATCATCGTAATTAGAAAATGTGCTCGGGAACATACCGCCGCAGAACAGACGATATGGCGAGAGCGCGGGGAAAGACTCTTTGGGAAGGTTTTTGCTTTATGAGTTAGGAGGTAGCAACATGAAGATGAATTGGCATGGTGCGAAGCGCATCCTATGTGCGATCGCGATGTTCGTGCTCTGCGCGTTCGCGCTCACCGGCTGCGGTACGCAGGCGACGAAGCAGCAGGGCGCGCCTGACAAGGTGAAGATCGGCGTCTCCATCTGGAGCTCGACGGATGTGCTCGGCTCCCAGTGCAAGCGCATCCTCGATGAGGCCGCGGACGCGCTCGGCGTAGAGCTCGTCTACGTCGACCAGGGACATGTATCGGAGAAGGTCACGGCCTCCGTCGAGACGCTCGTCGCCTCCGGCTGCCAGGGCATCATTATCTGCAACTCGTCCGACACGGAGATGGCTTCCGCCATCAAGACGGCCAACGACAACGGCGTCTACCTGGCGCAGTTCTTCCGCATCATCAACAAGGACAAGAACCCGGATATCTACGCACAGGCGCTCAAGTCCCCGTACTACATCGGCGCTGTGCATGAGAACGAGGTAGAGAACGGCAAGCAGCTCGTCAAGATCCTTCTCGACAAGGGCTGCCGCGACATCGGCCTCATCGGCTGGGAGCAGGGCGACGCGACCTGGCTCGGCCGCTGGGAAGGCTACAAGGCCGGCATCGAGGATTGGAACACGAACCATCCGGACGACCAGGCGAAACTCTCTGACCCGCAGTACGCAGGCACGTCCTCCGAGGGCGGCGCGAAAGCTGCCGAGGCTCTCATGAGCGCGGATCCGAAGCTCGACGCCCTCATCCCCGCAGGCGGCGGCGGCGACCCGCTCCAGGGCGCGATCGCAGCGGTCGAGCGCGCTGGCAAGACGGGCACCATCAAGATCGTCTCCACGGACTTCCTGCCGGATCTCGGCGAGCGTCTCCAGAACGGCTCCATCGCCGGCGAGTCTGGCGGCCACTACTGCGACCCGCTCTACGCGTTCATGATGGTCTACAACGCCATCAAGGGCAACAACAAGGAGGTCGCGAACAACTTCGTCGATATGGAGTTCCCGTACCTCTACGTATCCTCCCCGCAGGACTACGGCGAGTATGACAAGTATTTCGTCCAGAATCTCCCCTTCACGAAGGATGAGCTCGTAGAGATGTCCAAGATGACGCTCGACCAGCTCAAGGAATCCGCTGCGAAGCTCTCCATCGCTGACGCCGCAGCTCGTTCCGGCAAATAAGTCATCGCATCGAAACGGCTTGCCTGCGCCTCGCAGCAAGCGTATGAGGATAGCCAGTATCAGATGTGATACTGGCTATCATTATGTGGAACCGCTGATGGGATGATGATTCCAGCCGCGGTTCATCACTAAGGAGGGGAACTATGGACGCACGCACACAAAGCATGAGCAAGAAAAAACTGTCGTCCACCATCAAGGGATACCTGATCCTATGCCTGATGATCTTCGTATCCTGGCTCGTGTTCAAACTTCTCACACCGGACAACTTCGGCACCATGGACAACATGCTGAGCTACTTCCAGGCGAGCCTGATCGCCTCGGCCGGTGCCGTCGGCTTCTACCTCGTCATCGTCATGGGCATGTTCGATTTCTCCATCGGCGCCGCCATCATCCTCGCGAGCATCCTCGGCTGCAAGCTCGCCGGGATGGGCTACGGCTACCTCGGGCTCCTCGGCGGCTGCCTCCTCACGGGCGCGATCGTCGGCGCCTGCAACGGCTTCTTCTACATCAAGCTCCGCATCCCCTCGATGATCATCACGACGGGCCTCGCGCTCATCTACGAGTCGCTCGCCAACATGATCGCGGGCGGTGCCGCGCAGACGCTGCCCGCGGATCTGCGGCTCTTCGGCCAGATGCCCGGCAACCTCATCCTCGCGCTGCTGACCTTCTTCGCGGCGTACGCCATCCTGAACTACACGAAGATCGGCACCTACACCTACGCCATCGGCAGCAACGAGTTCATCGCGAAGAACATGGGCATCAACGTCGACCGTTACAAATTCCTCGCGTTCCTCATCAGCGGCATCTTCTTCGGCATCATGTCCGTGCTGACGATCTCCTACGGCTCCTCGATGGTCGCCGTCACAGGCATGGCCTCCATGAGCCGCAACTTCATCCCGACCATGGGCTGCTTCTTCGGTCTTGCCTTCAAGAAATACGGCATCCCCATCCAGGCCATCGTCCTCGGCGAGTTCATGATCAACATCATCTTCTACGGCTTCGTCGCGCTCGGCGCACCGACGGCCATCCAGGATGTGATCACCGGCTTCGCACTGCTGATCATCGTCGCGCTGACGACGAAGACGGTGAGAAGCGCCATTGTCAAATAAGGGGGTGTAGCAATGAGTGAAATCAGACTGCAAGTGCAGCATCTATCCAAATCCTTCGGCATCACGAAGGCCGTCCGCGACGTGTCCTTCAACGTCAACAAAGGCGAGGTGCACGCGCTGATCGGCGAGAACGGCTCCGGCAAATCGACGCTGACCAACATGCTGACCGGCATCTACACGATCGACAGCGGGAAATTCATCCTCGACGGCAAGGAAATCCACCCGAAAAACCAGGTCGAGGCGAACGAGGAAGGCATCTCCATCATCGTGCAGGAGCTCGGCACGCTCTCGGGCCTCACCGTCGCGGAGAACATCTTCCTCGGCCACGAGGACCGCTTCGTGAAATACGGCATCAAGAACACGCGCGAGATGAACCGGCAGGCGAACGAGCTCCTGAGGAAATACGAGTTCTCCCACATCCGCGCGGAGGAGCAGATCGACGAGTACAATTTCGAGGACAGAAAGCTCATCGAGATCATCAAGGCGACCTACTTCTCCCCGAAGATCGTCGTCATCGACGAGACGACGACGGCGCTCTCCCAGGAGGGCCGCGAGGAGCTCTACAAGCAGATGGACCGCATCCGCGACTCGGGGGGCAGCGTCATCTTCATCTCGCACGACCTCGCCGAGGTGCTCGACAAATCCGACACCATCACCATCATGCGCGACGGCAGCTACATCGACACGGTAAAGAGCAGCGACGTCACCGAGGACGACCTCAAGCGCCTCATGGTCGGCCGCGAGGTCACAGGCGACTACTACCGCACGGACTACGGCGAAAAGGTATCGGACGAAGTCGTCCTCTCCGTAAAAGACGTCTCCGTGCCGGGCCTCCTCAAAGACATCTCCTTCGACCTGCACAAGGGCGAGATCCTCGGCTTCGGCGGCCTCTCGGAGTCCGGCATGCACGAGATCGGCAAAGCCGTCTTCGGCGCCTCCTATGACCGCACGGGCAGCGTGCAGCTCGCCGACGGCACCGAGATCAATGACGTCCCGACCGCCATCGCGCACAGCATCGCCTACACCTCCAAGGACCGCGACAACGAGTCCGTCATCCTCAACCAGAGCATCGAGGACAACATCACGCTCCCCTCGCTCCCGGATCTCGCCGCGGGCCCGCTGCAGTTCCTCAGCGACAAGAAGCTCCGCGCCTTCTCGGAAAAATACGCCGAGCAGATGTCCGTCAAGATGCAGGACGTCGACCAATTCGTCTCCGACCTCTCCGGCGGCAACAAGCAGAAAGTCGTGCTCGCGCGCTGGATCGGCAAGGACTCCGACATCCTCGTCCTCGACTCGCCGACGCGCGGCATCGACATCAAGGTCAAGCAGGACATCTACCAGCTGATGAACCGCATGCGCAAGAAGAACAAATCCGTCATCATGATCTCCGAGGAACTCATGGAGCTCATCGGCATGTGCGACCGCATCCTCATCATGAAGGATGGCGCCGTAAACGGCGAGCTCGCCCGCAGCCAGGAGCTCAGCGAGAACATGTTGATTTCCAAGATGGTATAAGGAGGGTGCATGATGAGTGCGAATGAAACAAAACTTTCCATTGACGAGGAACGCGCCAAGGCAAGGCGCATGAACCAGATCCGGACGTATCTCCCCGTCGTCGGCCTCGTCGCCGTCTTCGTCCTGTTCATCTTTCTGACCAACGGCGCCATGATCGCCCCGAGGAACCTCATCCTGCTGCTGAACCAGGTCTACGTCGTGATGATCGCCGCGATGGGCGTCTTCTTCATCATGACGATGGGCGGCCTCGACTTCTCCCAGGGATCGATCCTCGGCATCTCCTCCATCGTGATCTGCCTGCTCTCCCCGCACGGCATCGGCCTCGCCATCCTCGGCGGCATCGCAGCCGGCGCCGTTATCGGCGCGGTCAACGCCTACTTCCACGTCTGCCGCAAGATCGCGTCCTTCATCGTCACGATCTGCACGATGTTCCTCTTCCGCGGGTTCATCAAATACTTCGCCTCCGACTCGCCGGTCCGCGCGAGCATGGACGTCTACGACTATGACAGCATCGAGTTCAAGCTCGCCTGCACCGTCCTCATCGTCCTCGTCGGCTTCCTCGTCTTCCGCTTCACGCCGTTCGGCACCTATCTCAAGGCCATCGGCGCCGGCGAGCGCGGCGCCATGTTCGCGGGCATCCGCACCGACCGCATGAAATTCTTCATCTATACGCTGGCGGGCGCGCTGACCGGCTTCGCCGCCTTCCTCAACATCGTCAAGAACGGCTCCGCCACGGCCAACGTCGGCAACCAGCTCGAGACGCAGATCCTCATCGCCCTCGTGCTCGGCGGCATGCCCATCTCCGGCGGCGCGAAAGTGCGCTTCGGCAACATCATCGTCGGCTCGCTCCTCTTCTACGTCCTCTACACCGGCCTCACGATGATCGGCCTCTCGCCGCAGACCCTCCAGCTCATCGAGGGCGTCATCTTCCTCATCTTCGTCGCCGTCTTCGCCGACAGGAAGGCGCTCAAGGTCATCAAGTAGGAGCGCGGCGCAGGGCGCTGCCAAATGACAAGCGGACCGCCCGCCGAAAACATCGAACCTCATATTCCAAAAAGCAGCCTCTGCTCGCATGGAGCAGAAGCTGCTTTTTTATGCCTCGGATAATTGCAAGTACAAATTGAACAGTTGTTTTAATCAAGAACATTTATCAATAGCATAGACTTCATCGAGAAAATGATCGAAGAGCCTTGCTGGAGTGTGATATCCCAGAATACGGCGTGGACGCTGGTTTAGCTCGTCCGCAATGCTCAGAACATCTTCATCACTGTAGCGTTCGATCGATGTCCCTTTGGGGATGTAATCCCTGTGCCGCGCTTCAGTTCATAGTAGATGGTCGTATGGGCACAGCCGATATTCTTAGCGATATCGCGCAAGGACATCCCTTCCCTATGTAGAGCCTGAATCATCCCTCGTTCAGCGAGCGTAAGATGACTTCCTGATTTATGAACAGCCTCATCTGTGTTAAAATGGTTCTGATCCATAGCGATACTCCTTTGTTGTGATTGTTTTTGCAGAACCATTTTAACATAGGAAGCCGCTATGGATTTTTGTTTTTGATTAATTGTTCAACTTCATTTTACAACGAACCCACCGCACAAATAGCTTCTTTATGAACATGGTGCGCCCATCCTTGCAGTGCGACCAGCAAAACGCGCTGCACCTCCGGCTTGGCAACAATCACGGGACTGCCGCACAGCGCGATTTCCCTGCAACGCCTCGTCAGGAGCATCTTTCTCGAAAACTAGAGGTTGTGAAAAATCCTTATGTGGGGCAGCTCCGTTCTTGTTCCTATGTTCCGCTGCTGGCTTCAGGCGTCCTGCCAGACGCTCTCGGCGATTTCCCGGATGAGGGCGATTTTCTGCCACTGGTCTTCCTCGGTGAGGAGGTTGCCCTCCTCCGTCGAAGAGAAGCCGCACTGGGGGCTCAGGCAGAGCTGCGCGAGCGGCACGTAGCGCGCGGCCTCCTCGATGCGCGCGATGATGTCTGCTGGTTTCTCGAGCTCCGGGGATTTCGAGGTGACGAGGCCGAGGACGACCTGCTGATTCTCGAGGAAGCGCAGCGGCTCGAAGCCGCCCGCGCGCTCGCTGTCGTACTCGAGGAAGAAGCCGTCGACATGGCAGCCGCCGAAGAGCGTCTCGGCGACGGGCTCGTAGCCGCCCGAGGAGAACCAGGTCGAGCGGAAGTTGCCGCGGCAGATGTGCATCGTGATCGTGAGGTCCGCGGGCTTTGCCGCGATAATCTCGTTGATGACGGCGACGTAGTGGCGCGCGATCTCGTCGAGGTCGAAGCCGCGTGCCTTGTACGCCGCGCGCTTCTCCGCGTCACAAAACTCGCCCCAGCTCGTATCGTCGAGCTGGAGGTAGCGGCAGCCCGCGCCGTAGAACGCCTGCACGGCCTTCTTGTACGCGGCGGCGATGTCAGTGTAGAGCGCCTGCTCGTCCGCGTAGCGCGCGATGGGCGCGTAGTGCTCGGCGCGCACGCAGCAGATGAGGTGGAGCATCGAGGGGGACGGGATCGTGAGCTTCGCGAGCGTGCCGCCCGCCGCCTCCTTGAGGAACCGGAAATGCGCGAGGAACGGGGAGTCGGCCGGGAAGTCGATCTGGTCGCGAATCTCGAGCGTCGCGGCTTTCGGCTGTGCGCCCTTGAAGGCGACGGACCAATGCGCGGCGCCGACCTCCTCGACGCCGGTGAGCCCCGCGAGGAAGTCGAGGTGCCAGTAGCGGCGGCGCAGCTCGCCGTCCGTCACGGCATGGAGGCCGGCGGCCTTTTCCTTCGCGACGAGGTCACGGATGGCCGCGTCCTCTGCCCGCGCGAGCGCCGTAGCGGAGATCTCGCCGCGCGCTGCGTCGCGCACAGAAAAGCAGGACAGACGCCCGCCGGGAAACGGGAATCTGTCCTGCTGGAGACGAGGCGCAGGCAGTGCCTGGGCCAGCCTATACGATTTGCCGAAACTCAGTCGAGCGCCTGGAACGCCTGGTCGAGGTCGTCGATGATGTCGTCGATGTGCTCCGTGCCGATGGAGAGGCGGATGGTCGACGGCGTGATGCCGGAGGCGAGGAGCTCCTGCTCGTTCATCTGGCTGTGCGTCGTCGACGCCGGATGGATGACGAGGGACTTGACGTCGGCGACATTGGCGAGCAGGCTGAAGACCTTGAGGTGGTCGATGAATTTCTTCGCCGCCTCAGCGCCGCCCTTGATCTCGAACGTGAAGATGGAGATGCCGCCGTTCGGGAAATATTTCTCGTAGAGCGCGTGATCCGGATGATCCGCGAGCGAGGGATGGTTGACCTTCGCAACGTGCGGGTTCTTCGCGAGGTAGTCGACGACCTTGAGGGCGTTCTCGACGTGGCGCTCGACGCGGAGCGAGAGCGTCTCCGTGCCCTGCAGGAGCAGGAACGCGTTGAACGGCGAGAGCGTCGCGCCCTCATCGCGCAGGATGAGCGTGCGGATGTAGGTCGCGAACGCCGCCGCGCCGACGTCCTTGGCGAAGCTGATGCCGTGGTAGCTCGCGTTCGGCTCGACGAACTGCGGGAACTTGCCGCTCTTTTCCCAGTCGAACTTGCCGCTGTCGACGAGCACGCCGCCGAGCGTCGTGCCGTGGCCGCCGATGAACTTCGTCGCGCTGTGCACGACGATGTCCGCGCCGTACTCGAACGGGCGCAGGAGGTACGGCGTCGCAAACGTGCTGTCCACGACGAGCGGGATATTGTGCTTGTGCGCGATGGCCGCGACAGCCTCGATGTCGATGAGGTTCGCGTTCGGGTTGCCGACAGACTCGATGTAGACGATGCGCGTGTTATCCTTGATGGCATCCTCGAACACCTGCGTGCCCTTCGTCGGATCGACGAACGTCGTCTCGATGCCGTAGTTCGGGAAGGTATGCTCGAAGAGGTTGTACGTGCCGCCGTAGATGGTCGTCGCCGCGACGATGTGCTGGCCGCTGTGCACGAGGGCCTCGACCGTGTAGGTGACAGCCGCCGCGCCGGATGCGACAGCGACCGCCGCGACACCGCCCTCGAGCGCCGCGATGCGGCGGGCGAAGACGTCCTCCGTCGGGTTCGTGAGGCGTCCGTAGACGTTGCCCGCGTCCTTCAGCGCGAAGCGGTCCGCCGCGTGCTGGGCGTTGTGGAAGACGTAGCTCGTCGTCTGGTAGATGGGGACGGCGCGCGCATCCGTCGCGGGATCGGCCTCCTCCTGGCCAACATGGAGCTGCAGCGTCTCAAAATGGTACTTTTTCTCTTCGCTCATAGAGCATCCTCCTCTGTTCTCGGTTCCGTTCGCTTGTCATAAAACATACATGATTAATATGTTTATGATTATACCTGTTACCTTGTAACTTGTCAAGCGAAAATCACGCGGCGCGCGAAATTTCTCTCTAGGCTGCCCCCGCCTTGGCGCAGCCGCACGACAGCCGCCCCGCCTTGGCGCAGCCGCAGCGGCGGCAACGGGTCTTGCACTGACGCGCTCCCTTCTGCCCGGACAGCCGCTTGCGCGCCCCGCCTCCCCGCGGGATGGTGTGAGCGGCGTCAGTCCGCGGCGGGCGCTGCCGCGTCAGGCGCTTGCATCTCGCGGAGCGGCCACGTCACGCGCTCGTTGAGCTTCGTCTCGCGCACGAGCGCCTCGACGGCCTCCCTCGCGAGCGCCTCCGCCGTGCCCTGCGTGCTGTACGAATCGCGATAGAAGCGGCTCGTGCGTTTCGAGAAGTTCTTCTGCTCCGCGCGGTCGTAGCCGTCGATCTCGAGCGCGACGTAGCTGTCCATGCGGACGGTGTCATCGTCAAAGAACGGGCCGCCGCCGTAGAAGACGTACTCGTGGCAGTCCGTGAGCACGGGGCAGACGACGAGATCCGCGTCGAGCTTCTCCGCGACGAGCGGCATCGCGTCACGGTAGCGGGGGCGTTTCCCCTGTGCGCGCAGCTCGGCGCGCGCTTCCTCGAGCGCCTGCTCGACCTCTGCGGTCGGCAGCTCCTCGACGGCGTGCAGCGTGCCATTGAGCGGCACATGCAGCGCGAGGTCGAGCCGATCCTCGATGAGCTCGCCTGCCTCCTGCGGCGCGTACGGACTCTCGACGATGAGCGGCACGCGCGCGAGCCGCAGCGGCGTGCGCGCCTCGGCCGCCTGCGGCAGAAGCAGCAGACAGGCGCAGAAAAAGAGCACGGCACAGCATACTTTCTCAAAAACCTTCATAACAAAAACCTCCTTCGCCGCGCGGCCAAAGCGTGCCGCACGATGCCCGCGGCTGCGGCGTCTGCCCAGGCAGCCCGCCGCAGCCGCAGCAAGAGCGCCCCGCAGCCGACGAGATGATCCGCATAAAGCGAAATCTGCCTGCCGAAGCCGCGGCCGCGGCGCGAGCGCCCTTGCGCCCGGCATTCTCAGTGAATGGCCTTCTTCTTAAACCTGCCGCCCACGATATCATGCACGGCGTTGATGGTCACGAAGGCGTTTTCGTCCTTTTCGAGCACGATCTCCTTCAGCTTGTCGACCTCGAGACGCGTCACGACGCAGTAGAGCACCTCCTTGCTCTCGCCCGTGTAGCCGCCCGCGCCGTGCAGCAGCGTGACGCCGCGGCCGAGGCGGTCGTTGAGCGCCGAGGTGATGTCATCGTGCTCGTTCGTCACGATCATGACGGCATAGCTCTCGTCGAGGCCTTTGATGACGACGTCGATCATCTTGCTGATGACGAAATACGCGACGAGCGAGTACATCGCCTTGTCCCAGCCGTAGAGCAGGCCCGCGCTCGAGAGGATGAAGAGGTTGATGAACATGACGACCTCGCCGACGGAGAAGACCGACCGCCGGTCCATGATGATGGCGACGATCTCCGTGCCGTCGAGCGAGCCGCCCGCGCGGATGATGAGCCCGACGCCGAGCCCGTCGATGATGCCGCCGAAGATCGCCGCGAGGAACGGATCCTCCGTCACCTGCCGGATCGGCTCGAACACCGCCGACCAGCCCGAGAGGAAGCAGATGGCGATCGTCGTCGCGATCGCGAAATTCTTGCCGATTTGCTTGTAGCCGAGGTAGAGGAACGGCAGGTTCAGCAGCACGAGGAACAGGCCGAACGGCAGCTGCGTGATCGTGCTCATCATGATGGAGATACCGACCACACCGCCGTCGATGACGCGGTTCGGGATGAGGAACAGCTCGAGTCCGAGCGAGGCGATGATCGAGCCGAGGAAGATCATGCAATACTTCTTGATGTAGAACGACGCCTTGCGGTGCTGGGCGATCGTCTTCTTCACGACGGGCAGCGGGCCGCCGGCCGTCTCTGCCGGGATATCCCGCTCCACGGGCGGCAGCGGGCCGCTGGCCGCCGCCTCCGCCCGGATGTCTTTCTTTTCCGCTTCTTCCTGCACAGGCAACAACTCCAATCTATTTTCACTGCGCGATATACTTCTTTCATATTATAGGGCAAAGATGACAATCCGGCTAGAGCCGGGCGGACGCTTTCCCAGTTTCCTTTTCCTTTGTATCTTTCCTGCTTGTTCCTACATGAAAATGATTGACCTTGACCGACTTTGATGCTATACTGAGGTCACTAGGAAATATATATATATCATTGCAAGAGGTGTGATACTGATATGCTCACAGAAGAGCGCTACGCAGCAATCCTGCGCATCCTCGCCGAGAAGAAGGCCGTGACCGTCCAGGAGCTCACGCGTATCCTCGACGCCTCCGAGTCCACGGTGCGCCGCGACCTCGTCGCGCTGCACAAGAGCGGCCGTCTCTACAAGGTCTACGGCGGCGCGACGTCCATCGACAACAATTACTCCTCGAGCGAGGAGGACATGAAGACGAAGCGCGAGCTGCACACCGAGGGGAAGATCGCCATCGCCCGCCGCGCCGCATCGCTCGTCCGCAAGAACGATTTCGTCTACCTCGACGCGGGCACGACGACGCTCCACATGATCGACTTCCTCCAGGAGCCGACGGCCGTCTTCGTCACGAACGGCATGCCGCACGCGGCGAAGCTCGCCGCGAAGGGCTTCAAGACGTTCATCCTCGGCGGCCGGCTCAAGAGCTCGACCGAGGCCGTCATCGGCACGGAGGCCGTGAACGCGCTCAAGCTCTACAATTTCACGAAGGGTTTCTTCGGCACGAACGGCATTAGCACGGGCTCGGGCTTCTCGACGCCGGACGACAGCGAGGGCCTCGTGAAAAGGAGCGCGCTCGAGCGCGCTTCCCACGCCTATGTGCTCGCGGACTGCTCGAAGTTCAACAAGATCTATCCCATCACGTTCGCGAATATCTCCGGCGCCACCATCATCACCGACCTGCTGGAGGATAAGAAATACCGCGACTACACGACTGTCCTGGAAGGAGAAGAGCCATGATCTATACCGTAACATTCAACCCGTCCCTCGACTACATCGTCCGCCTCGACCAGTTCACGGCGGGCGAGATCAACCGCGTGAACTACGAGCAGGTGCTCGCGGGCGGCAAGGGCATCAATGTCTCCATCGTCCTGCACAACCTCGGCCACGAGAGCACGGCGCTCGGCTTCGTCGCAGGCTTCACGGGCGACGAGATCGAGCGCCAGCTCGACGCGTTCTCCGTGCGCCATGCGTTCGTGCGCCTCGATGCGGGCTTCTCGCGCATCAATGTGAAGGCGAAGGCGCAGAGCGAGACGGAGATCAACGGCCAGGGGCCGGACATCAGCGAGGCGAAGCAGCAGGAGCTTTTCGCGCAGCTCGACCGCCTCGGCGCGGGCGACACGCTCGTGCTCGCGGGCTCCATCCCGAAGACCTTGCCGGACGATATCTACGAGCGCATCATGGCGCGCCTCGCGGGCCGCGGCATCCGCATCGTCGTCGACGCGGAGAAAAAGCTGCTGCTCAACGTGCTCAAGTACCATCCGTTCCTCATCAAGCCGAACAACCACGAGCTCGGCGACATGTTCGGCGTCACGCTCAAGACGGACGAGGAGATCCTCACCTACGCGAAGAAGCTCCAGGAAAAGGGCGCCGAGAACGTCCTCATCTCGATGGCGGGCAACGGCGCGATCCTGCTCACGGCGGACGGCAAAAGCTACAAGAGCCCTGCGCCCAAGGGCAAGCTCGTGAACTCCGTCGGCGCGGGCGACAGCATGGTCGCCGGCTTCCTCACGGGCTGCATCGAGCACGCGGACGACCTCGCGGAGGCCTTCGCGCTCGGCGTCGCCACGGGCTCGGCCTCCGCGTTCAGCGAGAACCTCGCGACGCGCCTCGAGGTAGAGGCGCTGCGCGCGACCATCCAGGCGCGGCAGCTGGGCTGAGGAACCACTGATTTATAGAGAAGCCGCGCATTCATTTAACCTTCCCCTCAGGGGGCGCGTTAGCGCGGGATGCCAGTGGCATCCCCGGGAGTGCCGAGCGTAGCGAGGCGGAAGAGGTGTTTTGCCTCGAATTTAGGTTTTTCTGCACATTCCCCAGCCGTGCAACACCTCTTCCACCGCTTCGCGGTCCCCCTTCTCCTAAGGAGAAGGTATGTTCTCATCCACTCAACAGTAAGTGGTAAAATCCTTGCATTCATCAGCGTTTCCTTAAGGAAGCGCTAATGAATCAGTATCATTTCATAAAAAGGAGTGTCATACATGCGCATCACTGATCTACTCAAGCAGGAGAGCATCCTGCTCGGCGCCCAGCCGAAGGACAAGGAGGCTGCCATCCATGAGCTCGCAGACCTCATGGAGAAAGGCGGCAACCTTTCGGACAAGGCCCAGTATGTAAAGGACGTCCTCGCCCGCGAGGCCTCCGGCACGACGGGCCTCGGCGACGGCATCGCGACGCCGCACGCCAAGAGCGCCGGCGTCCGCGCCGCAGGTCTTGCCGCGATGACCGTACCGGGCGGCATGGACTTCGCCTCGATGGACGGCAAGCCTGCGCGCCTCTTCTTCCTCATCGCCGCACCGGACGCGGCGAATGACGAGCATCTCGCAATCCTCTCGAAGCTCGCGACGATGATCATGGATCCTGAGTTCAAGGAGGCCCTGATCGCCGCGAAGACGAAGGAGGCATTCCTCTCGCTCATCGATGCCAAGGAGGACGGCAGATTCGAGGCTCCCGCGCAGGAGGCGGCGCCCGCCGCGGCAGGCGCGAAGTCTGACCACATCCAGATCCTCGCCGTCACCGCCTGCCCGACGGGCATCGCGCACACGTTCATGGCGGCGGAGAGCATCGAGCAGCACGCGAAGAAGCGCGGCCTCACGGTCAAGGTCGAGACGAACGGCTCCGGCGGCGCGAAGAACCTCCTCACGGCAGAGGAAATCGCCGCGGCGGACGGCATCATCGTCGCCTGCGACAAGAACGTCCCGATGAGCCGCTTCGACGGCAAGCGCGTCGTCATCACGAAGGTCGCCGACGGCATCAACAAGGCGGACGAGCTCATCGACCGCGCGCTCTCAGGTAGCGCCCCCGTCTACCATGCCTCTGGCGCCGATGAGGCCGAGGGCGCGGCAGACGCGTCCGGCGAGAGCCTCGCCCGCCAGATCTACAAGCACCTCATGAACGGCGTCAGCCACATGCTCCCGTTCGTCGTCGGCGGCGGCATCCTCATCGCGCTCGCGTTCCTGCTCGACGATTACAGCATCGACCCGAAGAACTTCGGCTCGAACACGCCTGTCGCGAAATTCTTCAAGGACATCGGCGGCGCCTCGTTCGGCTTCATGCTGCCCGTGCTCGCCGGCTTCATCTCCATGTCGATTGCTGACCGCCCGGGCCTCGCAGTCGGCTTCGTCGGCGGCGCGCTCGCGGGCACGACGGGCTCCGGCTTCCTAGGCGCCCTCATCGCTGGCTTCCTCGGCGGCTACATCGTCAATTTCCTCAAGAAATGCACGAAGGGCCTGCCCGCCTCGCTCGAGGGCATCAAGCCCATGCTCATCTACCCAGTGCTCGGCATCCTTCTCATGGGCTTCATCTCCCTCTTCATCATCGCGCCGCCTGTCTCCGCCATCAACGCCTGGATGGTCGACACGCTCAAGAACATGGATCCCTCCGCGCGCATCCTCATGGGCATCGTCATCGGCGGCATGATGGCCGTCGACATGGGCGGCCCGGTCAACAAGGCCGCCTACGTCACGGGCACGGGCCTGCTCGCCTCTGGCGAGTTCCACGTCATGGCTGCCGTCATGGCAGGCGGCATGGTGCCGCCGCTCGCCATCGCGCTCTCGACGACCTTCTTCAAGAACCGCTACACCGAGCGCGACCGCAAGGCCGGCATCACGAACTACGTCATGGGCCTCGCGTTCATCACCGAGGGCGCCATCCCGTTCGCGGCCGCTGACCCCATCCGCGTCATCCCCTCGATGGTCGCAGGCTCCGCCGTCGCGGGCGCGCTCTCGATGGCCTTCGACTGCACGCTGCGCGCGCCGCACGGCGGCATCTTCGTCGTCCCGACCATCGGCAACCCGCTCCTCTACCTCCTCGCCATCCTCATCGGCGCCGTCGTCGGCTGCCTCATCCTCTCGGCGCTCAAGAAGCCGCTCAAAGACTGAGTAAGCAGAAAAACACTGAAAATACGAACATACACGAACGCCCCGCCTTTTCCAAGGCGGGGCGTTCGCGCGACCAGCAGCAGGCAGGAGCAGCCGTTCTCACTCAATGCCAAAATCTTCGAGGAGTTTCTGCCGATATGCCGCATCCGACGAAGCACGTGCGAGATCGTCATAACGCTTCTCTTTCAGCAGGGCCGCGAGGGCATCCATCCCCTTCTTCTGCCCTTTCGCGCGACCTTCTTCTCTTCCGAGGCGGCGGTTGCCGAGGACGTCGTTGTTATAGTCAAGGATGGCGGACTCCCTCGCAAGGTATTCCTGATAGGACTTGTCATTCATCACATAGCACTCCGAGGCTGTCATCGCCTCCTTGATGGCCGGTGAGCTCATCGCGAGTTCCTCCTTTCCCGCCTTGTCGAGCTGGTTCGCGAAATACGCCAGCCAGCGCTCGACGCGCGACATCTTTTTGATCTCCTTCGATTGATACTTCGGGATCTTTCTGCCCCCTTTCATTCATGCACGCCATCCTTCACTTCCCGAACGTGAACCTCTTATTCGCTTTCATCCTCACATAGTACGGCAGCAGCGTCTCGAGCGGCTTGACGTCCGTGAGCCCGTTCATGTTCGCCATGACGACCTCCGGTACATCGAACTCGGCGAGCAGCTGGAGCGAGAGGCCGCTCGGCACATACGGCTCCTCCGTGTCCGCGATGATGGCGATGCCGTCGAACTCGCGCTTGCCGTCCGCGAGCGCGATATGCATCGCCACCTGCTCCGCCGTCACGCAGAGCTGCGGCATGCGGTTCTCGAGATTGCAGCCGCTGTAGAGCGTCCCGTCCGACGCCAGCACACAGGCGCCGACCGCGAGCGACGACTCATGCCGCACATACGCATTGCGCGTGATATCCATCGCCTGCCGCACCATCGTGTCAATAATCACTTCATTCAACATACCCATACCTCCATGAACCCTAGACAGCACGCTGCACTCCCAGCGGCTCCTCAACCAATCTCCACGCCGCGCACGCCGCGCAGCTGCTGCACAGCCTCCGCGATGACAGCACTCCTCACCGCCTGGCGGTTATAGACATCAAGCTCGATCGACAGCATCCGCACCCCATCCTGCGGCGGCGCCTCATGCACCTTGAGATCGCGCACCGAGAGATCGAGATCCTCGAGGCAGGCGCTGATATGGCTGAGCTGCCCCGGCACGTCGCACGCATGGATCACGAGATAGAGATGGCGCTCCTGCGCCACCCACGCATCGAGGCGCGAGAGCACGCCGAGCGTCGCGAACACGAGCCCCGTCGTGAGCAAGGCCCCCACATACAGGCCCGCACCAACCGCGAGCCCCACGCCCGCGACGACCCAGAGACACGCCGCCGTCGTGAGCCCCGTGACTGTCAGCCCCTCCTTCATGATCGCCCCGGCGCCGAGAAAGCCGATGCCTGAGACCACCTGCGCCGCGAGGCGCGCCGGATCCGCGTTCGTATGCCCCTCGACGCGCAGGTAGATCTCCTGCGAGAGCACCATCACGAGGCAGGAGCCGAGACACACGAGCATATTCGTGCGCAGCCCCGCCGACTTATGGCGCGACTGGCGCTCATAGCCGATGATGCCGCCGAGCACGCAGGCAAGCACCAGGCGCAGCAAGAGCTCGCCCTCGCTGATCTCCGTCATCCATCCGCCTCCTCCCATATCTCATGTCCCTATTATACTACAACTAACGTCAGCAGACACCTCTCTGCACAAGAGAAAATTTGCTTATCCACATACTCATCCACAGATGTGGATAACTTTCCCCGCGATCTCCCCGCAATCCGCCCTCTCCCCAATCGTGCCGCGCCCTCCGCCATTGTGTACAATGTGCATAGAAAAATACGGCCCAACCTGTGGATATTGTGGATAAAACAGGGGATAACTCCATATTTAGATGGTAAAAACAGCCGTAAAACTACATTTAGCGTTTTTTCTCCACAAATCATCCCCACGAACTTGTGGAAAAGCCCTCACCCATTTTTCAGCTTTTTACGCTATGATAGAAAGGCTGATATTGCACAAAATTTGAAACCTCATTATAATGTAAAATGGCATTTTATCGAAAGGACGCTGAGCGCATCAGTGATTCCTCAAATCGCGAAAAAGAAGGTATTGTCTTGCCAAACTCCACCATACCGCCGCGGCGCACGCGGAAGAAAAAGAGATCACGGTTCTGGACCTGGCTGCTCGTCCTCCTCTGCTTCGTCGGCGCCGCCGTCGCCGGCGCCATCTTCGCCTCCTCGTCGCTGCTCGACAAGACGGCGGGCGACGCCGTCGAGGAGGGACTGCTCACGGCGAAGGACAAATCGACCATCATGATCATGGGCGTCGACGCCCGCGAGGACGACGTCGGCCGCAGCGACACCCTCATGATCGCCGCCGTCGACCCGAAGAAGAACCAGGCCTCCCTGCTCTCCGTGCCGCGTGACACGCGCGTCAAGATCGCCGGCCACGGCTGGGACAAGATCAACGCGGCCTACGCCTACGGCAGCGCCAAGAGCGGCATCCTCGGCGGCGAGAAGCTCGCCCAGCGCACCGTCGAGGATTTCCTCGGCGTCAACATCGACCACTACGTCGTCATCGACACGCACGCGTTCCAGAAAATCATCGACGCCATCGGCGGCATCGACATCGACGTCGAAAAACGCATGTACTACGAGGATCCCTGGGACGACGACGGCGGCCTCGTCATCAACCTCAGGCCCGGCATGCAGCACATGGACGGCAAGACCGCCGTCACCTACGTGCGCTACCGCGACGAGGAGGGCGACATCGGCCGCATCAAGCGCCAGCAGAAATTCATGAAGGCCTGCATGGAGAAAATCACCTCCCCCGCCATCATCCCGAAACTGCCGGCCGTCATCAAGGAGGTCATGGGCTCGGTCAAGACCGACCTCTCGTTCCGCCAGCTGCTCGAGTTCGCGGGCACGCTCAAGGAGGCGCAGAAGAACGGCCTCAAGACCGAGATGGTTCCCGGCCGCCCGCTCTACATCTCCGGCGTCAGCTACTGGATCCCCGACGTGGAGAAGCTCCGCACGACGCTCGCAGAGACGCTCGGCATCCAGCTCTCCGCCTCCGCGCGCCACAGGCTCGAACAGGCCGCGCGCGAATACGAGAACTCCATCCCCGCGAACGCCACCGCTGTCCCTGCCTCCGATCACAGCATCGGCAACGTCAAGAGCAGCGCGCAAAGGAGCGGCAAGAGCGAGCTCAAGCGCTCACAGGAAACGACGAAGAGCAGTTCCTCCTCACGCGACCGCACGACGACGGGCAGCAGCAGCGCCGCCACCGACGCACGCAGCGAAGACACACAGACGAGCCAGCAGCGAAGCGACACAGCTACCGCAAGCGACAGTGCCCCGACACCAGGCGCCGGCGGCAAGACGCGATAAGCTGCAGCCGCAGCACCAGCCGCCACTCCGAGACTGCAAAGGGGCCGGCGCCACGCACGATATGCGTGGCGCCGGCCCCTTTCTGCTATGTAAATCCCCAAGAACGCAAGCCGCAGGCGCAGCGTGATTGGCTGGATTTACTGCAAGGGCGGGCGCACAATGTCCACAAAGTGGACGTTTGTGCGATGAGTTTGCCATCACCGCAGCACAGCCATCAGCGCCTGCCGGATGACCTCCGGCCGCGCCGAGGAGCATCCGGCCTGCCTAGCGCGAGGCCGGATGCTGCTGATGATACGCCTCCTTGGCGGCATACATGGCCTGATCGGCCTCGTTGAGCAGCTCGCTCAGCGTGGTCGCGGCGGCAGCGGCACGCGTGGCGCAGCCATAGGAGAACGTCAGCGGCCGCCCCAGAGAGCGCACGGACTGCTGCCGCAGACGCGCCCGCATCGCGGTGCAGATGCGGTGCAGCTCCTCCGGGGGCGTATCGGTCGCGATGACGATGAACTCATCGCCGCCGAGGCGCCCGACAAAGCCGATGTCCTCGAAGGCCTCGCGCAGCTGACGGCTGAAGAGACGCAGCACGAGGTCTCCCATCTCGTGCCCCTGCGTATCGTTGATTGTCTTGAAATCATTCAGGTCGAAGTAAAGGATGCTCGTCGCATAGCTGCGGTCGTGCTCGAGACGGCGCAGCATGTGCTCGCAGGCGATGCGGCTGCCGCAGCCGGTGAGCGCATCCGTCAGGATAATCTCATCGCGCCGCCGCCAGCTGATGAGGACGTGGAGGAGCGCAAAGAACAGCATGCTGGCGAGTGCCGCGAGCAACAGGAACAGCGTGCCCATTTTCTCCACATACACATCGACATTCTTGGCGGGAGCGCACTCCAGGACGAGCCAGGGCGCATTGTCCATCGGCAGGACCGTGATGTAGTTCTTCTCGCCGTGCAGCACGCTCTCGCCGGACTGCTCCTCATCGCTGTCAGCCGCGGCGGCGATCAGGGACGCATCGGTATCAGGATGGGAGCCGAGCGGCTCGTAGGACTAGGGCACATTGTCCGCGACCGAGATATAGCGGCCCTTCTGATCGAGGATGTAGCAGCTGCCATCGAACAGGGAATGGCCCTCGTTCACGATCCTTTCGATCGTCTTGAGCGAGACGGCGCCGCAGAGCGTCCCGACCCGCTGGCCGTCAGGGCGGTAGACCGCCACGCAGACCGTCGTGATCGGCCCCTCGTCCGTGCCATAGGAATCTGTGACCAGCGTCTCATGGCTCGCGCAGTCAGCGGCGAAGGGATCCTGTGACTGGTCGCGCAGGACGCCGTCGCCCTCCAGCGGGTAATATCCCTGGCCAGCGGCATCGAGCAGGAAGATATGATGAAAGCCAGAGACCGCGAGCCAGTCCCGCAAAAAGGCTTTCTGACGCGCCCGATCCATCTCATAGATCTCCGGCATACGCGCCAGCATCCTGAGCGTGCGTTTCTTCTCCGTGAGGAAATCGTCGATCTGACGCTGGTGCATGACCGCATTGTCATGCAGCTCATCGTGCACCAGCGCCCGGGTATGCGCCCTGTAGGTGTTGTGCGTGATCAGCAGCAGCACCAGCACCAGGAGGATGGCCAGCGGCACAACGCACAGCAGCAAGCGGTCGACAAGCGGTACTTTCGGTGAGAGATGGAAATGTTTCACGATGATTGCTCCCCTCTGCGAGATGATCCGTCAGCTGATGACTCCTCCTGATTGTATCACACTTCTCCTCTCGCTGCACAGAAAGCAAGCTCAACGCACAAGATCCAGGAAGTGGACGTTTGTGCGTTGAGCTTGTTGTCTTTCTTATACAAGTCAACGAATCACGCGCTCGCGACGTCTGCCGCCGCGCTCTGGCCAAGTAGCTCGCGCGTATGGCGCGCGACGTCGTCCGCCGTGACATCCGTGCGGCGCGCGACGCCGGTCGCGAGTGCCGCCGCCGCGACGGCACGCGCGACGGTCGGCGCGACGCGCGGGTCGAACGGGCTCGCGATGACGTGCTCCTCGTCGAGCGTCTCCTTCGAGATCAGCGAGGCGATGGCCTTGGCTGCGGCGATCTTCATCTCGAGGTTGATGTCCTTCGCGCGCACATCGAGCGCGCCGCGGAAGATGCCCGGGAACGCGAGGAGGTTGTTGACTTGGTTCGGGAAGTCCGAGCGCCCTGTGCAGACGATGCGCGCACCCGCCTGCTTCGCGAGCGCCGGCATGATCTCAGGCGTCGGGTTTGCCATGGCCATGATGACGGCGTCCTCGTTCATCGAGCGCACCATCTCCTCCGTCACGCAGCCCGCGACGGAGACGCCGATGAAGACATCCGCGCCCCGGATGACATCCTTGAGCGTGCCCTTCTCCTGCTCGAGATTCGTGATCTTCGCGATGTCGTCCTTGTAGGGATTCATGCCCTGCGGACGGCCCGCGTAGATGGCGCCCTTCGAGTCGCAGAGGATGATATGCTTCGTATTCATCGCCTGCAGCAGGCGCGTGATGGCCTGCCCCGCGGCGCCCGCGCCGTTGACGATGACCTTCGCGTCCTCGAACCGCTTGCCGATGAGCTTGAACGCGTTGATGAGCGCCGAGACGCAGACGATCGCCGTGCCGTGCTGGTCGTCGTGGAACACGGGGATGTCGAGCTTCTCGCGCAGGCGCGTCTCGATGTCGAAGCACTGCGGCGCCTTGATATCCTCGAGGTTGATGCCGCCGAACGACGGCGCCATGAGCTCGACCGTGCGCACGACCTCATCGACATCCTGCGTATCGAGGCAGATGGGCACGGCATCGACGCCAGCGAAGCCCTTGAAGAGGATCGCCTTGCCCTCCATGACGGGCAGCCCGGCGCCCGCGCCGATGTTGCCGAGGCCGAGCACCGCCGTGCCGTTCGTCACGACGGCGACCATGTTGCCCTTCGTCGTGTAGTCGTAGATCTTCTCCGGATGCTTCTCGATCTCGAGGCACGGCTCCGCGACGCCCGGCGTATACGCGAGCGTCAGATCCTCCGCCGAGGAAAGCGGCACCTTGCTCTGGATTTCATATTTTCCCTGATGAGACGCATGGAAGCGCAGCGCGCGCTCCTTAACGTCGAATTTTTCAAACTTTTCTTTTTTCAGCTTGCTCATGCGGCATTCGTCTCCTTCGCTTCATGAAATGATAAAAAGCAATCTGCATTACTTTATGTGTAAAGTTGTAAGGTTGCATTCATTATACATATCCCGGCGGGAAAAGCAAATATATAATTTTTATCGCCACGATAAATTGTTGTAATTTTACGGAAATACTCACCATTACATACTGCCTATCCTGCATTTTCCTCCTTTACTGCAAGGGCGGGCGCACAATGTCCACAAAGTGGACGTTTGTGCGTTAAGCTTGCTATTCCCCTCATCTGTCGAGCGGAGGAGTCTCCTATGGCAACCCGGATCGGGAAGTCCGCAAAATCGCCAAAGACAACGGCCTGGCATTCTAAGCAGCGGCCTTCCCTGGCTGCAGCCGCTCAGCCCTGATTCGGATTCCAGCTGCTGGCACCCAACGGCTCGATCGGATGCGAGTCGCGAAGCGGCGCCCCGCAGTTCGGGCAGCCTTTGTCCTCACCGCAGCTGTCGCAGTAGAGCGTGCCGCAGTTGCTGCATTCGTATAAGAGTTCCTGCTGTTCTTCCTTTTCCTGTGCACCGCAGTAGTTGCAGTCCTCGTGCAGGACAAATGCATTCTCATTTGCCATGGTCATCACATTCCTTTCTTTTCGGAAGCGCTGAATGAATCAGTGCTTCCTTCCCTCCGGCGCTGCTTTTCATCAACTGCCCGGAGTACGGAGTTTCTTCTTCACAGTCATCAGTATACAGGCCCGCCGCCGCCATTTCTGTCACGATTGCGACAAATGAGAAAAATTTTCCAGGCATCGGCTGCGGCGAGGGAACGCGGCAAAAATAAAAATGAGCAGGAAAAAGGCACCTGCCCATCTTTCGATGTGACAGATGCCTTTCTGTTGCCCTTCCTTAGTCCTTCTGGTCGAGCACGGCCATCGAGGCGACGACGTCTCCGTCTGCCGTGTCCATGAGCTTGACGCCCTGGGTGTTGCGGCTGATGACGCTGATGTCGCTGATGTTCGTGCGGATGACGATGCCGCCCGCCGTGATGAGCATGAGCTCCTGGTCAGGATGCACGACGCGCAGGCCGATGACGTCGCCCGTCTTCTCCGTGACCTTGAGGTTGATGAGGCCCTTGCCGCCGCGCGTCTGCAGGCGGTACTCGCCCGTCTCCGTGCGCTTGCCGTAGCCCTCGGCCGTGACCGTGAGCACCTCGGCGTTCGGCTTGAGCGTATCCATGCCGATGACCTCGTCGCCGTCGTTGAGGCGGATGCCCTTCACGCCGTGCGCCGGGCGGCCCATCGCGCGCACATCGTCCTCGCTGAAGACGATGGCCATGCCCCATTTCGTGCCGAGGATGACATCGTGCGCGCCGCTCGTGAACTTGACGCCGATGAGATCGTCGTCCTCATCGAGGTTGATGGCGTTGAGCCCGCCCTTGTGCAGGTTCTGGAACTCGATGATGCTCGTCTTCTTCACGATGCCCTTTTTCGTCGCCATGAAGAGGTAGTCGTCCGGGTTGAACTCCTTGACCTGGATGATGGCCCGGATGCTCTCGCCCTGCTGCAGCTGCAGCAGGTTGATGATGGCCGTTCCCTTCGCCGTGCGGCTCGCCTCGGCGATCTCATACGCCTTGAGATGGTAGACGCGGCCGCGGTTCGTGAAGAAGAGGATCGTGTGGTGCGTCGTCGTGATCAGCATGTCCTCGACGAAATCCTTCTCCTTCGTCGGCATGCCCTTGACGCCCTTGCCGCCGCGGTTCTGGCGGCGATACGTATCGAGCGGGATGCGCTTGATGTAGTTGTTGTGCGTGAGCGTGATGACGACGTCTTCCTCGGCGATGAGGTCCTCGACGTTGATCTCGCTCGTGTCGATCGTGAGCTTCGTGCGGCGCGCGTCGCCGAATTTCTTCTTGACCTCGGTGAGCTCGTCCTTGATGATGCCGAGGATGCGCGACTCGTCCGCGAGGATGGCCTTGTACTCCTCGATGGCAGCGAGGGTCTCCTGGTACTCCTGCTCGATCTTCTCGCGCTCGAGGCCGGTGAGGCGCTGCAGGCGGAGGTCGAGGATGGCCTGCGCCTGCTTGTCGCTGAGCTGGAAGCCCTCCATGAGCGCCGTCTTCGCGATCTCAGCCGTGCGGCTCTCGCGGATGGTCGTGATGACCGCGTCGAGATGGTCGAGCGCGATGGTGAGTCCTTCGAGGATATGGGCGCGCGCCTCGGCCTTTTTGAGCTCGTAGCGCGTCCTCCTGGTGATGACGTCCTCCTGGTGCTTGATGTAGTAGTGGAGCACCTGCTTGAGATTCAGCACCTGCGGCTTGCCGTCGACGAGCGCGAGCATGATGACGCCGAAGCTGTCCTGCAGCTTCGTATGCTTGTAGAGCTGGTTGAGGATGACGTTCGCGTTCGCGTCGCGGCGCAGGTCGATGACGATGCGCATGCCGCTGCGGTCCGACTCATCGTTGAGCGCCGTGATGCCCTCGATCTCCTTGTCGCGCACGAGCTGCGCGATGCTCTCGACGAGCTTTGCCTTGTTCACCTGGTACGGCAGCTCCGTCACGATGATGCGCGGCTTGCCGTTCGAGAGCGTCTCGATGCGGGCGTTCGCGCGCATCTTGATGACGCCGCGGCCCGTCGTATAGGCGCTCCTGATACCCTCGCTGCCGAGGATGAGGCCCGCCGTCGGGAAATCCGGCCCCTTGATGACCTGCATGAGATCCTCGACCGTCGCCTCCGGATGGTCGATGAGCATGAGCGTGCCGTCGATGACCTCGCTCATATTGTGCGGCGGGATGTTCGTCGCCATGCCGACCGCGATGCCGCTCGTGCCGTTCACGAGCAGCTGCGGGAACTTCGCCGGCAGCACCGACGGCTCCTTCAGCGACTCATCGTAGTTCGGGACGAAATCCACTGTCTCCTTGTCGATGTCCTGCAGCATGAGCTCCGCGATCTTCGACATGCGCACCTCGGTATAGCGCATCGCGGCCGCCGGATCACCGTCGACCGAGCCGAAGTTGCCGTGCCCGTCCGCGAGCATATAGCGCATGGAGAAATCCTGCGCCATGCGCACGATCGCGTCGTAGACCGAGATGTCGCCGTGCGGATGATACTTACCGAGAACCTCGCCGACGATACGCGCCGACTTCTTGTAGGGCTTCGTCGAGCCCATGCCCGCCTCCTGCATCGCATAGAGGATGCGGCGGTGCACCGGCTTCAGACCATCGCGCACATCCGGCAGCGCGCGCGCCACGATGACGCTCATCGCGTAGTCGATGTACGAGTTCTTCATCTCGTGCTCGAGATTCACCGGCACGATCTTGCCTTGACCAAAATCCACAATCTCACCTCAAACTCATTCGTAAGGAAGCGCTGAATGCATCAATGCTTCCGGAAGAAACCGCCGATCTCATCAGTGATTCCGGAAAGATCCGCCGGTTCCAAGCAATCACATGCTCGCGGCCGCGCGCCGCAAAGCTCGAAATTTTTTCAGCATTTCATTATACCATTTTCCCCGCAAAAGCGCAAAGAAGCCGCGCCGCGCGCCGCCTGACTCCGGGTGCTGCGAGCACGCTCCCTGGTCTTTCATAGCGACGCGCAACGCACAAATATCCGCTTCTTGGACAGAGTGCGCCCGCCCTTAGAGGATTTCCAGCCAATCGCGCTGCGCCTGCGGCTTGCGCTCTTGGGGATTTACACAGCAAAGGCCCGGACATCCGCGCGGATGTCCGAGCCTTTCTCCCCCCTGGAATCAGGGAAACACAGATCAGAAGATATCATCAGCGATGACGATCGTCTCGTCGCGGTTCGGGCCGACGGAGACGATGCCGAGCGCGATGCCCGTGACCTCGGCCATGCGCTCGAGGTATTTCTTCGCGTTCGCCGGCAGGTCTTCGTACTTGCGGACCTTCGTGATGTCGGTCTTCCAGCCCTCGAACGTCTCGTAGACCGGCTCGACCTCCGCGAGCACCTTGAGGCTCGCGGGGATCTCGTTGAGGAGCTTGCCCTGGTACTTGTAGCCCGTGCACATCTTGATCTCGTCGAAGCTGTCGAGGATGTCGAGGCGCGTGACGGCCATGTAATCGATGCCCGAGATCAGCCCCGCATAGCGCACGATGCAGGCATCGAGCCAGCCCGTGCGGCGCGGACGGCCCGTGACGACGCCGTACTCGTGGCCTTCCTCGCGGATCTTATCGCCGATGGCGTTGAGCTGCTCCGTCGGGAACGGCCCCTCGCCGACGCGCGTGCAGTACGCCTTGACGATGCCGACGACCTTGTCGATCTTCTTCGGCGCGACGCCCGCGCCGACGGCGACACCGCCGGAGATGGGGTGCGAGGCCGTGACATAGGGGTATGTGCCGTAGTCGATGTCGAGCATCGTCGCCTGCGCGCCCTCGAAGAGGATCTTGCGGCCCTGCGCGATCTCCTCGTTGAGCAGCGCGATCGTATCGCAGACATACGGGCGCAGGCGGTCGGCGTAGCCGTTATACTCCGCGAGCATCGCGTCGTAGTCGAGCGGCTCGTGGTCGTAGAGGAGCCTCAGTTCCTTGTTCTTGATGGCGAGGTTTTCCTTCAGACGGCGCGCGAATTCCTCTTTATCGATGAAGTCGCAGACGCGGATGCCGATGCGGTTGTCGCGGTCCATGTAGCAGGGGCCGATGCCGCGGTGCGTCGTGCCGACCTTGTTCTTGCCGCGCGCCTCGTCGCCGATGCCGTCCATGAGGCAGTGATACGGGAGCACGACATGCGCGCGGTTGCTGATGCGGATGCCGGAGAGGTCGATGCCGCGCGCCGCGAGCGAGTCCATCTCCTCGAGCATGACCTTCGGGTCGAAGGCGACGCCGTTGCCGACGATGCAGTGCGAGCCCTTGAACAGGATGCCCGACGGCATGAGGCGCAGCTTGTATGCTTCATCATTGACGACGACGGTATGGCCGGCGTTGCTGCCGCCCTGGTAGCGCACGACCGTCTCAGCCTGCTGGGCGAGATAGTCGACGATCTTGCCCTTTCCCTCGTCGCCCCATTGCGTACCGGTTACTACTACTGTTGACATAGGCGTAATTCTCCTTTTGACGGCGCGGGCGCGCCGCTCTGTCTTGCTGGGCGGAGCCTGCCCGCCGCCATGCGGCTTCGGCAAAGGCGCCGCGCCTGTTGGGCCACCGATGGAGAGATCCGCTCTGCCTCTGCGCAGCCTGGCCGACTGCGGGGCGCAGCGCAAGACGCGCTGCCGCGCCTCGCTGCCGCGGGAAATCTTTCCCAGCGCGATACCGCACAGCCGCATAAAGCCGGATCCTCATTTCATCCGCGCTTCCTTACAGTCCGAAACGAGCGAAGATCATATCGACGTTGCGCAGGAAATACTTGTAATCGAAGCAATCGTCGATCTCTTCCTTCGTGAGGTACTTCGTGATGTCCGGATCGCTCTCGACGCTCGTGCGGAAATCCTGGCCCTCCATCCAGCGCTTCATCGCGTTGCGCTGCACCCACTTGTAGGCATCCTCGCGCAGCACGCCCTTGTCGACGACGGCGAGCAGGATGCGCTGGCTGTAGATGAGGCCGCCCGTGCGGTTCATATCGTGCAGCATCTTCTCCGGATAGACGAGCAGCTTGTCGATGATGTCCGTGAGCTTCGCCGTGCAGTAGTCGAGGTTGATGGAGGAATCCGGCAGGATGACGCGCTCCACCGAGCTGTGGGAGATGTCGCGCTCATGCCAGAGCGTGATGTCCTCGAGCGCCGCGACAGCGTTGCCGCGGTTGAGGCGCGCCATGCCGCTGATGCGCTCGCAGTTGATGGGGTTGCGCTTGTGCGGCATCGCAGACGAGCCCTTCTGCCCCGGGGAGAAATACTCCTCCGCCTCGCGGATATCCGTGCGCTGGAGGTTGCGCACCTCCGTCGCGATCTTCTCGAGCGTCGAGGAGCAGATGGCGATCGTCGTCACGAACTCCGCGTGGCGGTCGCGCTGGATGACCTGCGTCGCGAGGCGCACCGGCGTGAGGCCGAGCTTCTCGCCGACCATCTGCTCGATCTTCGGATCGATGTTGGAATACGTGCCGACAGCGCCCGAGAGCTTGCAGACGGAGACGATCTTCTTCGCGTGCTCGACGCGCTCGATATCGCGCTCGATCTCCGCGCTCCAGAGCAGGAGCTTGAGGCCGAACGTCATCGGCTCCGCGTGGATGCCATGCGTGCGGCCGATGCACGGCGTATGCTTGAACTCCACGGCGCGGCGGCGCAACACCTCGTGGAACGCCCGGAGATCCTTGAGGATGATGTCGCAGGCGTCACGCATCATCATGCAGTAAGCCGTGTCCTTCACATCAGAGGACGTCAGTCCTTTGTGGATGTACTTGGAGTCATCACCGACATGCTCCGCGACATTCGTCAGGAACGCGATGATGTCATGATGCGTTACAGACTCGATCTCATGGATGCGATCCACCTCGAACGCCGCCTTCGCGCGGATGTTCTTGGCCGCCTCCTTCGGGATCTCGCCGAGCTCCGCCATGGCGTCGCAGGCAGCCATCTCGACATTCAGGATCTGCTGCCACTCGTTCTCGATGGACCAGAGATGGCCCATCTCCGGCCTGGTGTAACGTTCAATCATCTAGTGTTTCCTCCTTAAAGCCCCGCGGCGCGCGCCGCTAAAGCACAAACACAAAAAAGGAACTCAGACGGAGCTTCCGCCGAGCCTGGAGATTCCCTTATATCCCTCGCTTATCATATCATCTCAGGAAAGAGGTGTCAATAAAGGCCGCGGCAACAAAACAAACTGCCGCCACCCGCGTACGGCACGGCGCGCAGCGCGAACATCCGCCGCTTTTAAGGAACCGCTGATTTTAGTGAAGCCACGCATTCACTTAGCCTTCCCCTCAGGGGGCGCATCAGCGCGGGATGCCAGTGGCATCCCCGGAAGTGCCGAGCGTAGCGAGGCAGAAGAGGTATTTTGCCTCGAATTTAGGTTTTTCTGCACATTCCCCCGCCGTGCAGCACCTCTTCCACCGCTACGCGGTCCCCCTTCTCCTGTGGAGAAGGTATGTTCTCATCCACTCAACAGTAAGTGGTAAAAATCTTGCATTAATCAGCGCTTCCTTAATAAAACACACGGAAACCCGGCATATAATGGAAAGGATTCATCACCAAAGCCACGCCGCCCCCCGCCGCCTCCTTGCAGCCAATCGCACAGGGAGCCACCGCGAGCGGCGGCGTGCCGCAAAGAAAGAAGGTCTCTCCATGCTCCGCATCCTCTTCGTCCTCACGGACCTCGTCGCGCCGCTCGCCTGCGGCTATTTCCTCAAGCAGCACCACCTGCTCTCACAGCGCGTCAACGACTGCCTCATCCGCTTCAACATCATCATCGTCAACACCCTGCTCGCGCTGCTCGCCTTCTGGGTGCTGCCGCTCGACAACGGCCTCCTCATCGCCCCGCTCTTCGGCTGCTTCCTCGTCCTCTTCCCCGGCCTCATCGGCTACGCGCTCTTCGCGCGCCGCCTCAAAAGCCCCCTCGACCGCGGCGCCTACATGGGCAGCGCCCTCCTCGCGAACCTCGGCACCCTGGGCGGCGTCTGCGCCTTCATCCTCTACAACGAGCAAGGCTTCGCCTACGCCCAGCTCGTCGCGACCATCCAGAACTTCCTCCTCTGCATCGTCGTCTTCCCCATCGCCCAATACTACCATATGAAAGCCACCGGCAGCCTCCAGCAGACCAGCCGCCTCAGGAGCCTGCGCGACATGTTCCTCAGCCCGAACCAGCTCTGCGTCCTCGGCATGGCTGCGGGGCTCGCCCTCAACGCCCTCGGCATCGAACGCCCCGCGCCCCTCGGCACCCTCTTCCAAAGCCTCGTCCACATCGGCGCCTGGTCCGCCATGCTCCCCGTCGGCTTCTTCATCGACCTTCGCACCACGCGACGCTACCTCCCCCACATCCATAGCCTCACCGCCCTGCGCTTCCTCATCACCCCCGCCGCCACCCTCCTCCTCGCCACACTCCTCCCCCTCGACCCGATCCTTCGCCACACCATCATCATCCTCTCCTTCGCCCCCACCGCCATCAACGCCGTCCTCTCCGCCCGCCTCTACCGCCTCAACGTCAACCTCCCCGCCGCCAGCTTCCTCATCACCACCGCCGCCTTCCTCCTCATCATCTTCCCCATCCTCTTCTTCCTGCTGCGGTAAACCTCCTCTCCTCCTCTCTCCCCCAGTCGCGCGGCCGCCCCGCCTCAAGCCCCTGCCCGCCTCGAACCATTTCCTCTGCGACCTGCGATCAGGGCGGCTGGTGTCAGACAGCGAGCGTAGCGCGGAGCCTATTCGGAGGCACGACGAGCCTCCATCACATCTTCATCCTTTATCGCCGACGAGAGCGCAGCGCGAAGCGAGTCGGCTGACACCAGCCGCCCGCCTGCCTCGAACCCCAACCCGCCTCGAACTACAGCCCGCCTCGAACTACAGCCCGCCTCGCCCCCAGCTCGCCTCGAACGCTCCCCACCTCGCGCCCCATCAGCAGCCGACGGGTGGCGGGCAGCGAGCGCAGCGGTTCGCCTATTCGGAGGTACGACGAGACATCATCGTATTCTCGACTCGTATTACCGACGAGAGCGAACCGCGGAGCGAGTCGCACGCTGGCCGTCGGCTGCCCGCTTCGAACTACAGCCCGCCACGAACCATCCCTACCTCGCGCCCCATCAGCAGCCGACGGGCGACGGACAGTGAGCGCAGCGCAGGCGCTTATTCGGAGGCACGACGAGCCATCATCACATCCCCGACCCTTATTGCCGACGAGAGCGCAGCGCGGAGCGAGTCGACGGCCGCCCGTCGGCTGCCTGCCTCGAACCTCAGACAACCTCGAACCACACCGCCTCGAACCATCCCCCACTCACCAACGCAAAAAAACGAGCCGACCGCCCGCACATCTCCGCGTGCAGCCGTCCGGCTCGTTCTTTTTGCGCTCGCAAGCGCCCATTTCTCCTCTATTTGATTCTCCCGATATCCATGCTGATATCGAGCGCCTTCACACTATGCGTGAGCGCGCCGACCGAGATGACATCCACCCCCGCGGCGGCCGCCGCCGCGAGCGTCGTCTCATCGATGCCGCCCGACGCCTCGACCACCGCGCGGTGATCGATGACCTCGACCGCCTCGCGCATCATCTCCGGCGCCATATTATCCAGCATGATGACATCCGCGCCGCCCGCGAGCGCCTCGCGCACGCCCGCGAGATCCTCCACCTCGATCTCGATCTTCGTCATGTGGCCCGCATACGCCCGCGCCCGCGCGAGCGCCTCGCGGATGCCGCCCGCCACCTGGATATGATTATCCTTGATGAGCATCGCGTCGTACAGCCCCAGCCTGTGATTGCTACCGCCGCCCACGCGCACCGCATACTTATCGAGCAGCCGCAGCCCCGGCGTCGTCTTCCGCGTATCGACCAGCCGCGCCCCATACGGCGCCGCAATCGCCGCGAGCCGCGCCGTCCGCGTCGCGACCCCAGACATGTGCTGGAGCAGATTCAGCGCGAGCCGCTCCCCCGTCAGCACAGCGCGCGCCGTGCCATGCACCTCTGCGATCACCGACCCCGGCGCGAGCTCATCCCCGTCCGCGAGCTTCTCCGTAAAGGAAATCCCCGGCTCCAGGATCTCGAACACCCGGCGCGCCACCGAGACGCCCGCAAGCACGCCCGTATCCTTCGCGTGCACAATGCCCGTCGCCTCCATCTCCGGCCCCACGATGGCATTCGTCGTGAGATCGCCGCTGCCGACATCCTCCTCAAGCCATGACCGCAAGTGCTCGTCCAGACCAAACATCATTTCCATCGCTCGTATCTCCCTTTTCCTCATCGAGTGCCACCTGCTCATCCTTCACATCGAGCACATGATGGCGCCACTTCTCACTCTTCTCCGGATAATCCATGCGGTAATGTGCCCCGCGGCTCTCCCGGCGGCGCAGCGCCGCCCGCGCGATCAGAAGATCCGCGACGAGCCGCCCGCGAAGATCGAGCTCCTCCGCCGACTCCGCCGCATACCCCTCGCGCAGCGACGACAGCCGCGAAAGCTCCTGGATCGCCTTCAGGATGCCCGGCGCATACCGGCGGATGCCCAGATACTGCGTCATCAGCACCTGCGTCTCCCGGTTCAGCCGCGCCGTATCCGAAAACGCCGCCTCGCGCAGCCCGTGCTCCTCGAAAAAAAGCTCCGCGCAGAACGCCGCGCGCGGCGCAGATGGCGCCGCAGCCGCCACAATATCCTCCGCCACGCGACGGCCGAACACCAGCCCCTCGAGCAACGAATTGCTCGCGAGCCGGTTCGCGCCCTGCAGCCCCGTGCACGCCGCCTCGCCGCAGGCATACAGCCCCGAAAGATTCGTGCGCCCGTGCACATCCGTATGCACACCGCCCATCATATAATGCGCCGCCGGCGCGATCGGGATGAAATCATGCTCGATATCCACGCCATACTGACGGCACGTCTCCGCGATCATCGGGAACTTCTGCGCCGCGTCACCGATCCCCGTCGCGTCGAGGAACGCGTGATCCATGCCGCCCTCCTGCATCTCCTTGAAAATGCAGCGCGCCACCACATCGCGCGGCGCGAGCTCCGCCATCGGATGATACTTCGGCATGAACCGCTCGCCCTTGCCGTTCCTCAGCACCGCGCCTGCGCCGCGCACCGCCTCCGAAATCAGGAAATTCGGGCACCCCTCGAGCGCGAGCGCCGTCGGATGGAACTGCACGAACTCCATATCCATCACCTCGGCGCCCGCGCGCCAGGCCATCGCGAGCCCGCTGCCCGTCGCGCCCTCAGGATTCGTCGTCTTGCTGAAAAGCCGCCCCGTGCCGCCCGTCGCGAGCACCGTAGCCCGCGCGCGCAGCACCACCTTCTTCCCCGCGAGCAGCGCCACTGCGCCATAGACGCGCCCCTCATGCACGAGCAGATCCACCACATAGCAATGCTCGAGCGGCCGCACGCGCGCCTCCTTTGCTACCATCGCGTTGAGTGCGCGCGCCACCTCCGCGCCCGTCGCATCGCCATGCGCATGGACGATGCGGTGGCGGCAGTGGCACCCCTCGCGCCCGAGCGCGAGCCGCCCATCCGCCGTGCGGTCGAACTCCGCCCCGTGCGCCGCGAGCAGCCGGATATCCTCCGGCCCCTCCGTCACAACGAGCCGCGCGACATCCCGATCCGTCAGCCCGGCGCCCGCCACCAGCGTATCCTCCAGATGCAGCTCAGGATTATCATCGCTGCCGAACGACGCCGCGATACCGCCCTGCGCCTTGTTCGTATTGCTGTCAAACAAAGTATCTCGCACCGCGAGCAGCACAGACTTCCCCGCCCGCGCCAGATGCCAGGCCGCCGTCAGCCCCGCCACACCAGAGCCGATCACCAGCGCATCCGCCTCATACCGGGGCAGCCTGCGCGTATCGAAATTCATCAAATACCGTTGCATTGCTTTCAGCTTCTTTCTTTCATAGGAAAAGAGTTGCATCTATATCTTTCGGCCAACACATATCGTCACACGATGTCTGCGGGCTTCTTCTTTTCTGGAGCACGATGGACGGCCCACCGCACCGATCACGACATTGCGCCACGCCCTGCAAGCCTAGTTCTCGGGAACGCAATGCGGGGAGGGCGGCGAGTGTCGGGCAGCGAACGCAGCGGTTCGCTTATTCGGAGGCACGACGAGCCGTCATCCCTTCTACAATTTTCATTGCCGACGAGAGCGAACCGCGGAGTGAGTCGCACGATGCTCGCCGCCCCGCCTCGCCACGAGCCTTCACCAGCCTCGAACCCATCCCTGCATTATCTATACAGCTCCACAACGCCGGTCGCTTACGCGACTAGGCGCGCTTGCCTCTTCACGCCTGCTTCTTCTCCGGCGCAATGTGCAGCATCCTCGTGAGCGCCGTCACCGCCTTTTCCCGGATCTCCTCCGGCACCACGACGCGCGGCTCCAGCGTCTTGAGCGCGTCGCGCACCTTTTCGAGCGTCGTCTTCTTCATATTCACGCAGAGCAGATGGCGCGACGCGAGATGGAACTTTTTCCCCGGGCAGCGCTCCGCAAGCTCATAGAGTACCCCCTCCTCCGTCGCGATGATGAAATCCTCCGCCTCGCTCTCCATCGCGTACCTCACGATACCCGTCGTGCTGCCGACATAGTCGGCGAGCGCGCGCACCGGCGGCCGGCACTCGGGATGCATCAACACCGGCGCGCCCGGATACGCCGCGCGCGCCGCCTCGATATCCGCCTCCGTCAGCCCCATATGCGTCGGACAGCCGCCGCGCCAGCAGATCATCTGCCGCCCCGTCTGCTCCTCCGCGAACGAGCCGAGATTCCCATCCGGCAGGAACACGATCTCCCGATCCTCGGGGATCGACGCCACCACCGCCGCCGCGTTCGACGATGTGCAGCAGATATCCGCCATCGCCTTCACCGCCGCCGGCGTATTCACATACGCCACGAACACCGCATCGGGATGCGCCGCGCGCGCGCGCCGCACCTCATCCGTCAGCGTATCCGTGAACATCCGGCACGTCGCGTCCGCCGCCGGCAGCAGCGTCACCTTCTCCGGCGAAAGGATATTCGCCGTCTCCGCCATGAACCGCACCCCGCAGAACACGATCACCTCGGCATCCGTCCGCGCCGCCTGCCGCGACAAGCCGAACGAATCCCCCGTGAAATCCGCGATCTCCTGGATTTCCTCCGGCTGATAAAGATGCGCCAGGATCACCGCCTTCCGCTCCCGCTTCAGACGCTCGATCTCCTCTATGATGTCTTCCATAAAATCTCCCCCGCTACACCGTCCACACGCGCCGCGCCATCACAGCGCCGCGCAGCTGTCAAGACAGCTGATAATACCCATAGTATACGACCCGCCGCGGAAAAACGCAACAAAAAAGCCGCGCATGCCGCAAGACATGCACAGCCAGACAAAACCGTCCGCACCAACGCCCGTTCCCCAGGCACAGTGCCCCAGCCCTTATGAAAAATCCCCTCACGCCGAACCTCCAGCGTACGCTCCGGCATCCACCTCACCTAAGGAAGCACTGTAAAGAAAAAGCCATGTACGAACCGTACACAGCAACCGCATCGCTCGGGGCGTCCTCCGCTACCCGCGGATCGCCCTGCGCTTCATCACATAATTCCAAACCGTCACGACACCCGCAGCGAACAGCTTCGCCACCATATAATACACCCCGAGCCCATCGACCAGCGCCCACATCACCACCTGATTGAGCCCCAACCCCGCGACACTCGAGCCGAGGAACAACACCCGCTGCCGGTGCGACTGCTCCCCCGCCCCGCGGAACACATACGCGAGACAAAGCCAGTAATTCACCACAACCGACACAGAAAACGAAATCCCCGACGACCATAGATAAGGAACCCCGCCATACTCCGTGCAGGCAAACAGCAGCCCATAATCCAAAAGGAAACACAGCCCGCCCACAACGCAGAACCGCGCCATCTCCCAAAGCCGCGCCCCCAAAGGCCGCCGAACCTCGCGCGCCGCCGTCAGCACTATATGGTTCTCACGCAGCTGCATCGCCATCCCCGCCTGCTCCTTCTTCAGCGCAGCCAAAATCTTCTCTTCCATCTTGACCTCCAAACAGCGAGAAAACTTCCGTCCAATCATCGCACCTATTATACCACACGCCACCGCGGGCACACCAGAAGTCATGGCACCAAGCATCGCCGGACGCTGGCGCGTCTGGGATGCTTTGCCCCATGCCAATCATCTGCGCCCCAGGGGACGTGCTCCCCTTTTGACAGCGTGGCAGCTCGAACATCGCCGGACGCTGGCGCGTCTGGGATGCTTGGCCCCATGCCAATCATCTGCGCCCTGCGGGCTTGATTCTTGGAGGGCCATAGTAAAAAAAGAACCTCCGCGGGAGCGTTCACTCCCACGGAGGTCAACCTATATGGATTTTATGATTTGGGGATTCATAAAAGGATAGGAAGCTAATTGATAGGAAACTAGATCAGAAGAGGAAGTCGACACGGCCCCAGAGGGTCTGCGCGTCACGGTCGGACTCGATGCCCTTGCCGTTGAAGTACTTCGCAGAGGCCACGACGTTCTTGAACGGCGTGTAGTCTGCGCCGATCTCCCAGCCCTTCGCACCGACGACCTGCGCGTCCTGCGTACCGAAGATGCTCGTGTAGGTGCCGAGGTAACGGTAGCCGGCGTATGCGCCCCAGGTGTTCTTGTTCTCAGCCTGCGCGCCTTTGTAGTTGTAGAAGGCCTGCCAGCTGTGGTCGAGGTTGTCCGCTTCCGTGTTCTGCGCATAGGCGCCGGAGATGCGGCTCGTGCCGTCGAAGTTGTAGCCGAGGTTGAGAGACCAGATGTTCGCCTCGTCGCTGTCGTTCGCGCCATTCTTGTAGGCAACACCCGCGTTCAGCGTGTCGTTGCCCGTGAGGCCCTTGAAGCCGTCGCTGCTCAGGTGATAGTAGGCAGCGCCGCCGGAGAGCTTGCTCGTCGGCACATCATACTGGAGCGTGAGGCCCTCGATATCCGGCGTATCATCGCTGAACGTCCGGCTCGCATCCGTTTTCGTCGTATTTTTTGCGAGTGCGGAATCGCTGAGGTTCAGGCGGCCTGCGTAGAGGCTGGCCTTGAGATCCTTGCCGAACGTGACCTTGGCGCCGGACATCTCATCATCGAAGACGAGGCCCTGCTCCGGCGTGTAGAGGCCGAACTTGCCGAGCTGCGTGGAGAAGTTCTTGTAGTCGCCCTGCGCATAGATGCGTTTGAGCTCGACCTTGTCGCTACCATCCTTGTCGCTGTCGCTGTCCATGTACGTCTTCGCGTCGAGACGTGCGTTCACATGCCAGTGGTCGTTGACCTCAGCGCTCGGCTCGAGGCGGAACAGGAGCTCGTTGCTGTTCGTCTTCTCCTTGTTGCCGCTGTCCTTCGCCGTCTCGATGCGGTTGCTCTTATAGGTGTACTCCATCTTGCCGTTCCATTTCACCTTGTCGGCATTGCGCTCGAGGTTCGAGACGCGGACACCGAGGTTATTGAGCTCATCGGAGAACTCAGCGGCGAGCTTGTCGATGAGGGCCTTGTCCTGCGCGGAGACGTCCGTCTTGGCCATGGCCTTTGCGACCATCTGCGCCATCTCATAGCGCGTGATGTTCTTGTCGCCCTGGAACGTCGAGTCGCCGTAGCCCTCGATGACGCCGTCGGCTGCGAGCTGGGAGACAGCGTCGTATGCCCAGTGATCGGCCGGAACATCGGAGAACGGATTGGCTGCCGCGAACGTCGTGGAGGCAGCGCCGACGACGATGGCCGTCGTGAGTGCGGATACGAGAGTCTTTTTCATGATGAACTCCTCCTTCAAAACGAGAAACCATTCTGCGAGAGGCTTGTCGGATGTTTTGCAAGTTTCCATGTTTCCTTGTTGTCCCTCAAGCCTCTTGACAGTTCACAGTATAACCTTTTATTTGCACTATGTCAATTAACAATTTGCAATACGTCGATTAATAATTGGCGTTATAAAAATTAGCTTCCTGGAAGAAATTCCTCAAAAAGAAACAAGTTTCTCTGCGCGCCATCTCCCCTCTTGCGGAGAGACTCTGGGCATATTATACTAAGGAAGCACTGATTAATTCAGCACTCCGTCTTCACGCGTCTGCGCTGTCCTCTCGTCGTCGACAAACCTCAGCGTAGCTTCGGCTACGCCTGCGGTTTGTCTCCTAGAAAGATACAGCGCATCCACGTAAATCCGGAGCACTTCATTTAATCAGCGCTTCCCTAGAGTCAAATGAAAGGAAGCGGGAGGACGCCATGAGATTCCAGCGTGCACGAAAAAAGGAGCAGATCGAAAGCCGGCGGCAGGAGATTCTCTGCGCCGCGGAGCAGCTTTTCAATGAAGGAGGGCTCGACAATGTGACATTCTCGCACATCGCCAAGCAGGTCTCCTTCACGCGGCAGACGATCTATACGTATTATCAGACGCGCGAGGAGGTGCTACTCGATCTGCTCGGCCAGCGGCTCGAGCATTTCTACCAGTCGCTCGAGGCGATGTTCCCCGGGGACGAGCTGCTCAGGCGCAGGCCGTTCTGCCAGCGGCTCGCCCATCATTTCATCGAGCACCGCGAGACGCTGCGGCTCTTCTCCCTCCGCCATACGGTGCTCGAGGAGAACGTGCGCTACGAGAACCTCGTCGCGTTCAACCGCATCATGCTGCAGGTCTTCCCGACCGTCAAGCACATCCTGCGCCGTCAGTGCCCCGCGTCGAGCGATGAGACGTTCGACACGCTCACGTTCACGCTCATCCCGTATTTCGCGAGCATCTATCCGATTCTCGAGCCGCATCCGAACCAGCTCAAGGCCATCTGCGAGGCCATCGGCCATCTCGACAACCCGCCGACGAGCAAGGAGGTGCTCGTCGCCTCCCTCGAGCTCATGACGTCGGCGCTGACCTTCGCCGCGGACACAAATGAGAAAAATTAAGGAATCACTGATTCATTCGTTACTCCATCTTCGCGCGTCTGCACTGTCCTCTCGTCGCCCTACCATCCTCAGCGAATAAAAAGCCAGACAAAAACGCCCCAGCGGCTCGCCAAATGAGCCGCCGGGGCGTTTTGCATAGAGGAATGATTCACCCGGCGCCCTGCCGAAAGCGGCAGCGCGCGGGCGCAGCCGCCAGAGGAAGCCCCGGGCAGCCATTTGCCGAAAGGCCGCGGCCATCCCTCAGGCGATAGGGACAGATACCTCAGCCTTTTTCCTCTCCCCGCTCCCCCGGGAAGAACACCTGGAGCACCGCGGCACTCGTCGGCCGCCCGAGGCGCGCGCCGATGAGGAAGAGCACGAGCGACACCGTGATGCCGATGGTGATCTGGTGCAGGCCCATGAGTTTGAAGCCCGCGGCCTGCGCGGCGCAGTAGGCGACCGTGCCGCCCGCCATCGAGAGCAGCGCGCCGAGCCGGTTCGCGCCGCGCCAGTAGAGGCCGAGGAGCAGCATCCAGAAGAACGCCGTCTCGAGCCCGCCGAACGCGAACATATTGATGATCCAGATGAGGCTCGGCGGCGTGAGCGCGATGAAAAAGACGAGCACGCCGAGCGCCGCCGTCGTGACGACGGAGAGGCGCGAGAGGTGCGCCGCCTTCACCGTCCGCCCCTTCGCGCGCATGTGCGCGAGATAGACGTCCTTCACGATGGCCGAGGACGCGACGATGAGCAGGCCGGAGATCGTCGAGATCGACGCCGCGAGCGGCCCGATGATCGCGAGCCCCACGAGCTCCGGCGGCACGGCGCGCGCGATCGTCAGCGGGATGATGTTGTCGACGCTCCCGTAGCTCGCCTCCGGCCCGTCGAGCACGCCGTGCGCGAGGATGCCCGTGAAATTCACGCCGATGTTCATGAAGCCGACGACCACCGTGCCGATGAGCATCGCGCGGTGCAGGCTGTGCGTATCCTTGTAGCTGATGCCGCGCACGACCGACTGCGGCAGCGCGATCGTGCAGATGCCCACGAGGAGCCACTGCGTGAAATAAAGCCCCAGGGGCATCTTGCCCGCCGAGAGCGGCTCGAAAAGCTCCGGATGCTCCGCGTGCAGCCCCGAGAGGATCGCCTCATAGCCGCCGCCCGCCGCGAGCACATAGTAGAGCAGCACGACGATGCCCACCATCATCATCAGCGCGCAGCACGTATCCGTCAGCGCCACCGCGCGGAACCCGCCGATGCTCGTATAGAGCACGACCACGAGCCCGAAAAGCAAGAGCCCCATCTCATAACTGTACCCCGTCGCCGCCGCGAACAGCCGCGCGCCGCCCACGAACTGCGCCGTCATCGTCCCGCAGAAAAACAGCACGATGACGAGCGCCGCGAGCATCGCGAGCCCGTTCGACTCGAACCGCTCGCGGATGATATCGACAACCGTCACCGCGTCGAAGCGGCGCGAGAGCAACGCCACGCGCTTGCCGAAAATCCCGAGCACGAGAAAGATCGCCGTCACCTGCACGACCGCCATATAGATCCAGCCGAAGCCAATCTTCCACGCCATGCCCGGCCCGCCGACGAACGAGCTCACCGAGCTGTACGTCGCGACCGTCGTCATCGCGAGCACGAAGCCGCCGAGCCGCCGGTTGCCGATGAAATACTGCTGCACGAAATCCTCGCCGAAGCCGCGGCCGCGCCGCACCCAGACGCCGATCGCGAGCATCAGCGCCATGAAGAGCAAGAGCGGCACGAGCGCGAAAAGATTTCCCTCCGTCTGCGGCATCATCGCGCACCGCCTCCCCTCGTCCGCGCCTCCTCATCATCGAGGCTCATATCGACAAACCAGCCATGCACGAGCACGTAGACGCCCACGATCGCAAGCATCCAGACACCGACCGTCCCCATGACCGCCCAGAGCGGCAGCCCCAGCACGAAAACAGGCACGCCCGCGAGGCCGAACCCCGCCGCGCACCAGAAAAGAATGATGAGTGCGAGCAGCACGCCCGTCGCGCCAGCCTCCCGCCGTACCTGCCGGTACTTTTCCTCTCTCGTCATCAAGAACCCTCCCCGTACCGTCGCGCCCCTGGCGCGTACAGTCGCAAATGAGGAAGCGCCGAATGAATCAGTGATTCCTCCCTAAAGAGAACCGCCCTCCCGCGGCGCAAAGTACCGCGCAGCCGGCTCCCGCTTCTCCGCATAAACTCAACGCACAAACGTCCACTTTGTGGACATTGTGCGCCCGCCCTTACAGTTCTCGCGGCATCCCCCAACGTCCGCGGGGCCAGCCCTCACCGCCGCTTCCGCTCGCCCCGGTGCTCCGGTGCGATGAAATGGTAGAACGCCGCATTGGCGAGCAGGTAGCCCACGCACATGATGATCCCCATCGGGACGGCGGTCTGGTCGCCCGCGATGCCGACGACCGGCATCATGACGCCGCCGAGGATCATCTGCGCGCAGCCGATGAGCGCGCTCGCGCTGCCGGCGTTTTTCCCCTGGCGCGAGAGCGCGAGCGAGAAGCTCGCCGTGCCCATGACGGAGAGCGGCACGATGGTCACGAGCAGCACGGGGATCGTGTACCAGATGGGCGCCGCGGCGAGAAAGCCCGCGAGCAGAAGCACCGCCCCCGCCAAGGGAATCGTCAGCGACCAGCGCAGCAGCGAAATGTCCGGCACGCGCCCCGCGAGCCGTGCGGGCACCATACCGATCACGAGCAGACCGATGCCGATGCCGCCGAAAATATAGCTATACGTCTGCGGGCTCACATGATAGATATTCTGGAACAGGAACGACGAGCCTGCGAGATAGGCGAAGAACGCGCCGAAGACGAAGCACTGCACGAGACAATGGCCGACGATATAGCGGTCCCGCAGCAGCTCGGGGAATTTCCGAAAGGACGCCGCGAGCCCGTCGATGCGCTGCTCCGGCGCGAGCGTCTCGCGGTAGACGAGCGTCGCCCCCGCCTGCACGAGACCGACGGCAATCAGCAGCACGAAGACGCCGCGCCACGAGCTGAAGAGCAGGATCTGCCCGCCGATGACCGGCGCGATGACCGGCGCGAGCCCGTTCACCATCATGAGGATCGCAAAGAAACGCGTGAGCTCCGGCCCCTTGCAAACGTCGCGCGCGATCGCCCGCGAGATCACGATGCCGCTCGCGCCGGAAAAGCCCATGAGGAAACGGAACGCCAGGAAGAGCGGCACGCTCTCCGCCGCCGCGCAGCCGACCGCCGCGGCCGTGAACCCCAGCATGCCGAGCAAGAGCGGCCGTTTCCTCCCATAGCGGTCGGAGAGCGGCCCCATGAGCATCTGCCCCACCGCCATGCCGAGCATCGTCATCGTGAGTGTGAGCTGCGCAACAGACGCCGAGACGCCGAGATCGACCTGCATCACAGGCAGCGCCGGCAGATACATATCCGTCGCGAGCGGCGCCATCGCGCTCATCACGCCGAGAAACACCGTAAGATAAAGCCTCATCCTTGGACTCATGCAAACATCCTCTCTGTCAAGGAACCGCTAATTAAATGAAGTGCTCCGGATTTACGTGGATGCGCTGTACTCTTCGGAGACAAACCGCAGGCGTAGCCAAAGCTACGCTGAGGATGGCAGGGCGACGAGAGGACAGTGCAGACGCGTGAAGACGGAGTGCTGAATTAATCAGCGGTTCCTCAATGATACCGAGCAGCCTCTCCAGGCTGTCGCGCACTTAGCCCCGCCACGCGGCGGGGATTAATTCTATCATAGGCGTTTGCGAGAGGAATTTCATTAGTCGCGGGTGAATTTTTCGGTGAGGAACCGACGTGCGCAGGAGCCGCCGGGCGCGACTAGGCGTGCTTGTAATCACGACAATCTGTCTTACCCTGCAAATACCATACACTCTTTCCATCTTGACTTACCTACAGGACATGATATACTTAAAGACAGGAAAAGGACGAACCACAATGATGGTCGCCCAACACTTTCCGATGTAGAAATTCGAATGGTTATTACCAGACAAATGACTGATCAGACGGCAATCTGATGGTCAACGGAGTTCATGATCTGGCCGCCCCGGCAAGGGCGGCCTTTTCTCATGCTTGCTGCAAACTCTGGTCTAGTATGAACCGAAGAAACTATCCAAGAAGCTTAGCTTTCAGCCAAACATACAAGTCTTTGCCGAATTCCGACCAAAAGCCGGAAAGGATAGGCACAAGAACGAATGTCCCAATAGCGTACAGCACAAACTGATCTTCCACGGTATCATAAAGGGCAACTACACATCCCCCTTTGGAGCTTTGATAAAGTGTTGGGAAGCTCGACTAGACTCATTTCGACCATCATTGTAACTCATCAATGTGAATACAGAAAATCCGTGTTCGCCTTTTTTGAGTATATCATAATGAATGGGTATCGTCAAAAGTGAGAGCATGATCGGAACAATAACCTTGCAGATGTCGAGGCAATAGAAGTAGCCGCCATCGTGGCAATCAACCAGGTACAGTCTGACCAGTTGCGCAAAGGAAAGCCCTCTGCGTTGACCAATCGCAGAGGGCTTTCTTATCGGTAGCGCTATGTCCACCTCAAACTCTGATCCTACTCTATCATGAAACGGCGGTACCATCAAGAAATACCCTCCACCTGATTGCATCACACCTCTGTCAATTCTTTGCGTCTACATATGGTCTTTGCTGCTCCCCAGCGCCGGTCGCTTGCGCGACTAGGCGTACTTGCGCCCACGCCAATCACGCTGCGCCCTGCGACGATGGCAACTGCCCCCTTCGGACGGATTTGTTGCTCCTCAGCGCCGGTCGCTTCGCGACTAGGCGTGCTTGCGCCCATGCCAATCAGTCTGCGCCTGCGGCTTGACTTCTTGGGGGCGCAATGCAAGCGGGGGCGGCGGGTGTCGGACAGCGAACGCAGCGGTTCGCCTATTCGGAGGCACGACGAGCCTACACTCTACCGCTCCCCACATTGCCGACGAGAGCGAACCGCGGAGTGAGTCGTCCGGCGCCCGCCGCCCCAGTCCCGCCGCGAACCTACGAGTGTATCGAACGCCGCACTCTATTTCTAGGCATGCTTGCGCCCATGCCAATCACGCTGCGCCCTGCGGACTTAGGGACTGCCCCCTTCGGACAGATTGGCTGCTCCTCAGCGCCGGTCGCTTGCGCGACTAGGCGTACTTGCGCCC
>CAKPXP010000017.1 GCA_934202005.1 uncultured Selenomonas sp.
AGACAAACCGCAGGCGTAGCCGAAGCTACGCTGAGGATTTGTTGACGACGAGAGGACAGTGCAGACGCGTGAAGACGAAGTGCCGAATTAATCAGCGGTTCCTTAAGATGATACGGTTGACCACGCAGGTCACGATGGGGAAGTAGAAACTGCCGTGTTCGCTCGTGATGTGGATATCGCCCGGCAGATGTCCGAGCGGCAGGAATTTCCCGCCGAACTCCATAAGCAGGCCGACGACGAGCAAGCTTCCTATACTGGTCAAGAATCTTCCGATTTATTGTTTCTCCGTCCGCCCCATCATTCCTGCCGAAAAAAATGCCCGTCGCAGAAAATTCCGCGACGGGCATTTGCTTCGATCGATCTCTCCCTGGCTCGTTCCCGCATCGCCCACCGCTCCGGCAGACCAAGCCGGGAAAAGCCTTCCCTTCCTCTGGCGGTGCGCTGTGATGATGTAAAACTCATTGGCTGTAATATCAAATTGTAATTGACATATCTCAAGAGAAGCTTTACAATGAAGTCAAATGCAAACAGTCATTGCAAGGAGAGGTGTCATCATGACAGAGCGCAGCTATCTCATCATCGATCTGAAGTCGTTTTACGCGTCATGCGAGTGCGTCATGCGCGGACTCGATCCTATGACCACCGACCTGGTCGTGGCGGACGAGGAGCGCGGCCGCGAGACGATCTGCCTCGCGGTCTCCCCATCGCTCAAGGCCAAGGGCGTCCGCAACCGCTGCCGCTTGTTCGAGATTCCGCCTCATCTGCACTATATCACGGCCACGCCGCGCATGCAGCTCTATCTCAACTACGCCGCTGAGATCTACAGCCTCTACCTGGACTATTTCAGCAAGGAGGATATTTTTGTCTATTCCGTCGACGAGGCCTTCATCGATCTCACTGGCTATCGCATGATCTACAAGAGGACGCCGCGTGAAACGGCCAAGTTCCTGCTGCGGGAAATCGAGCGCCGTCTCGGCCTCCCCGCCACCTGCGGCATCGGCACGAACCTCTACCTCGCGAAGATCGCCCTCGATATCCAGGCGAAGCACGCACCTGACCGCATCGGCGCGCTCGATGAACAGACCTTCCGGCAAACGCTCTGGCACCATCAGCCGCTCACGGACTTCTGGCGCATCGGCCCGGGCATCAAGCGCCGGCTGCAGCGCCTGGGACTGCGTGATATGGGTGCCATCGCCCACGCGCCGTTCCGGAAGCTACGGCAGGCGTTCGGCATCGATGCCTGCATCCTCTACGATCACGCCTGGGGACGCGAGCCGACCACGCTTGCCGAGATCCACGCTTACAGGCCCGCGACGCATTCCGTCGCCACGAGCCAGATTCTGCCGCGCGATTACACGTTCCAGGAGGGTCGCATCGCGCTCATCGAGATGGCCGACCAGCTCGCGCTCGACCTGACCGCCCGCCGCATCGTCACGAAGTCCGTCACGCTCGGGATCGGCTACAGCCGCCGTCAGGACCTGCCCCTGCCGCCGTCGGGAGGCACGGCGCGGCTGCCAGAAAGCACGAATGCCAGTTCCCGCCTGACCGCAGCCCTGCTCGACCTTTATCAGGCCGAGGTCTCCCCTGTCTATCCCATCCGCCGCATCTGCCTCACCGCGAACGATGTAGAGCCTGAAGCGGTGCAGGAAATCTCGCTCTTCGCGCCTGACAATAGCGACGTCAGGGAGAGCGCGCGGCAACGCTCCATCCTGAACATACAGGCCAAGCATGGAAAAAACGCCCTCCTGCGCGGCACCGACTATCTAGATGCTGCCACGCGCAGAGAGCGCAATGCACAAATCGGAGGACACAAAGCCTATGGCAATCAAGAGACCGTTCTGCCGCGCAAAAATCTTCCTGCCGTTTGACGCGCTGCCGGGGCTGCGAGATCTGCTGCGGGCGAAGGAACGCGAACACGAGAATGCTTTCTCTCCAGATCTGGCAGACGCCTGCCCCCGGGCCAGCGGTGAACAGGAAGAAGCCGCTACAGCATCAGGTGCAGTCCACGCGTGCTGAAAGAACGACTAGCCTCTTTTCCCATTTGGAAAAGTTGCACCGATGTTTGCCCCGCGCAACTCCGATCCGCTCCGGGCACTTCCCGCGCAGAACCGATCGGGCCTCTGGCACCGTCTCCTTCCTGATGGTCCATTGAAAACCTGGCAGAGAGAACGCAGAAAAGCGCTTGCCGCTGCAATGTTCCCATTGCAGCGGCAAGCGCTTTCTTTATCCTTCGAATTCCGTCTTTGTCGCCTGCAGGCGCGCCATGGCGCGGTGCAGGGCGAGCTCGGCACGTTTGAAGTCGATGTCGTCGGAGGCAGGCGATCCCTGGTGGAACTTCGCTATGCGCTCCTTGGCGCGGGCGTAGGCCTGCTTCGCACGGTTGATGTCGATGTCAATCGGCTGCTCGGCGGCACTCGCGAGGACGGTGATCTTCTCTGGCGTGACTTCCATGAAGCCGCCCGCGACGGCGATGAGCTGCTCGTCGCCGTCGCCGAGCTTCACGCGCATCGCGTGCGGCACGAGGCCGGTGACGAGCGGCGCGTGATGCGGCAGGATGCCGAGCTCGCCGCCCGTCGAGCGGACGATGAGCATCGCGATGTCCTGCGTGTAGACCACCTTGTCGGGTGAGACAATCTCCAGCTTGATGCTTGCCATGGATTATCCCTCCTCGGCTTTGATTTTCTTTGCTTTCTCCACTGCCTCGTCGATGGTGCCGACCATGTAGAAGGCGTTCTCGGGCAGGTCGTCGTATTTGCCTTCGAGGATCTCCTTGAAGCCGCGGATGGTCTCCTTGAGCGGCACGTACTTGCCGGGCGAGCCCGTGAAGACTTCGGCGACGAAGAACGGCTGCGAGAGGAAACGCTGGATCTTGCGCGCGCGGGAGACGGTGAGCTTGTCCTCATCGGAGAGTTCCTCCATGCCGAGGATAGCGATGATGTCCTGCAGGTCCTTGTATTTCTGCAAGACGGCCTGCACGCCGCGCGCGACCTTGTAATGCTCCTCGCCGATGATGTGCGGGTCGAGGATGCGGCTCGTGGAGTCGAGCGGGTCGACGGCGGGATAGATGCCGAGCTCGGCGATCTGGCGGGAGAGGACGGTCGTCGCATCGAGATGCGTGAACGTGCCCGCCGGTGCCGGGTCGGTGAGGTCATCCGCCGGAACGTAGACGGCCTGGACGGAGGTGATGGAGCCGTCCTTCGTCGAGGTGATGCGCTCCTGGAGCGCGCCGATGTCCGTGGAGAGCGTCGGCTGGTAGCCGACGGCCGACGGCATGCGGCCGAGCAGCGCCGAGACCTCGGAGCCCGCCTGGATGAAGCGGAAGATGTTGTCGATGAAGAGCAGCACGTCCTGATGCTGGACATCGCGGAAATACTCCGCCATCGTGAGGCCCGTGAGCGCGACGCGCATACGGGCTCCTGGCGGCTCGTTCATCTGGCCGTAGACGAGCGCCGTCTTGTCGATGACGCCGGACTCGGTCATCTCACCCCAGAGGTCGTTGCCCTCACGCGTACGCTCGCCAACGCCGGCGAATACGGAGTAGCCGCCGTGCTCGGTCGCGATGTTGTGGATGAGCTCCATGATGAGGACCGTCTTGCCGACGCCGGCGCCGCCGAAGAGGCCCGTCTTGCCGCCGCGGGAGTACGGAGCGATGAGGTCGACGACCTTGATGCCCGTCTCGAGGATGCTCGTCGACGTCTCCTGCTCGTCGAACTTCGGCGCGGGGCGGTGGATCGGCCAGAACTCCTTGTTGCCGACCGGCGCGGGGTTGTGGTCGACCGTCTGGCCGAGCACGTTGAACACGCGGCCGAGGCACTCGGTGCCGACCGGCACCATGATGGGATGGCCCGTGTCCTCAGCCTCCATGCCGCGCGTGAGGCCGTCGGTGGAGCTCATGGCGATGCAGCGCGTGACGCTGTCGCCGAGATGCTGCATGACCTCGACGACGAGGTCGATCTTGATGTCCTCGCCTACCGTCCCCTTGATGGTGATAGCGTTGAGGATGGACGGCAGTTCGCCGGCCGGGAATTCAATATCTACGACAGGTCCGATGACCTGTACAATCTTACCTTTTGCCAATGGGAAACCTCCTAACCGTATGCTACTTCAGGCCCTCGGCACCGGCGACGATCTCGTTGAGCTCCGTCGTGATACCGGCCTGACGTACCTTGTTGTAGTGCAGGTTGAGCTTCGCTATGAGGTCCTCGGCGTTGTCCGTCGCATTGCTCATCGCGTTCATGCGGGAACTCAGCTCGCTCGCTGCGGACTGCAGGAGCGCCGCGTAGACCGTCGTGCAGAGGTACTGCGGCAGCAGGAACCCGAGCACCGTCGCCGCGTCCGGCTCATAGATGTACTCGGCGTGCGGCGCGCTTTCCTCGCTTTGCTCAACGGTGAGCGGCAGGAGTTTCCCTGCCTGCGGCTCGCAGCTGATGGCCGAGAGGAACTTCGTGTAGACCATCTGGATCTCGCTGTACTTCCCCGTGCGATAGAGGCGGATGAGCTCCGTGGCAATGGTGCGGGCATGCTCGAACGCGGGGCGCTCGCTGATGCCCGTATAGCTCTTCACGATGTTGAAGCCGCGGTTCTTGAAATACGCCTCGCCCTTGCGGCCGACGACGAAGTAGTCCGTAGGCTTCCCGTCGTCAGCGAGCGCATGCGCCGCCTTGCAGGCATTCGAGGAATACGCGCCAGCGAGTCCCTTGTCCGCCGTGACGACGAACACGAGGCGGCCGCCGTCCGGATGGCGCTCGAGCAGCGGATGCGAGAAATCAGCGCCCGCGTTCGCCGCGACCTCGCCGATGACCTCGGCGACCTTGCGCGCGTATGGCGCGTTGGCGTTCGCGGCCTCCTTGGCGTGGCGCAGGCGGCTCGTCGCGACCATGTTCATAGCGCTCGTGATCTGCTTGGTGCTCGTGACGCTCTTGATGCGATGGCGGATGTCCTGTAAACTAGCCAAAAAGAATCACCTCGCTCATGCCATCTTGTACGGAACGGTTTCCTTGAACTCCTTGATAGCTGCCTGGATCTCGCCCTCGAGCGCATCGTCGAGCTTCTTCTGCTCGATAATCTTCTTGCTGACCTCCGGATGCGCCGTGCGCATGAACTTGAGGAAGCTCTCCTGGAACTCGACGACCTTGTCCACGGGGATGTCCGCGAGGAAACCGTGCACGGCCGTGTAGAGCACGAGCACCTGCTCCTCGACGAGCAACGGGCTGTACTGCGGCTGCTTGAGCGTCTCGACAACGCGTTCGCCGCGGTCGAGCTGGGCCTTCGTCGCCTTGTCGAGGTCGGAGGCGAACTGGGAGAACGCCGCGAGCTCACGGTACTGGGCGAGGTCGAGGCGCATCGTGCCCGCGACCTGCTTCATCGCCTTGATCTGCGCCGAGCCGCCGACACGCGAGACGGAGAGGCCGACGTTGATGGCCGGGCGGATACCGGAGTTGAAGGCATCCGTCTCGAGCATGATCTGGCCATCGGTAATGGAGATGACGTTCGTCGGGATATAGGCAGAGAGGTCGCCGGCCTGCGTCTCGATGATCGGCAGCGCCGTGATGGAGCCGCCGCCGAGCTCGTCGTTGAGCTTGGCCGCGCGCTCGAGCAGGCGGGAGTGCAGATAGAAGACATCGCCCGGATACGCCTCACGTCCTGGCGGGCGGCGCAGCAGCAGCGACATCGCGCGGTAGGCGGCGGCGTGCTTCGTGAGGTCATCGTAGACGCAGAGGCAGGCCTTGCCCTGGTACATGAAATGCTCCGCCATCGCGACGCCCGCGTATGGCGCGAGGTACTGCAGCGGCGCGCTGTCGGCAGCCGTCGCGGCGACGACGATGGTGTAGTCCATCGCGCCGTGCTCCTCGAACGTCTTGACGACGCGCGCGACCGTCGATGCCTTCTGGCCGATGGCGACGTAGACGCAGATGCAGTTCTGCCCCTTCTGGTTGAGGATCGTGTCGACGGCGATGGCCGTCTTGCCGATGCCGCGATCGCCGATGATGAGCTCGCGCTGGCCGCGGCCGATCGGCACGAGCGCGTCGATGGCCTTGATGCCCGTCTGCAGCGGCTCCTTGACCGGCTTGCGGTCCGCGATGCCCGGCGCGTGGTACTCGACAGGACGCGTCTCCGTCGTCTTGATGGCGCCCTTGCCGTCGATGGGACGGCCGAGCGCGTCGACGACGCGTCCGATCATGGCCTCGCCGACCGGCACCTGCATGATCTTGCCCGTGCGCTTTACCTCGTCGCCCTCTTTGATTTCCGTGTCGCCGCCGAGGATAACGGCGCCGACATTGTCCTGCTCAAGGTTCAGGACCAGACCGTAAATATCATGACCGAAATCGAGCAGCTCGCCGCTCATGGCCTTCTCGAGGCCGTGAATATGCGCGATGCCGTCGCCGATTTCGATGACCGTTCCGACATCATCCACATTGAGGTCCACATCGTAGTTCTTGATCTGGTCCTTGATGATGGCGGTTATTTCTTCCGGATTCATTTTCATACCTTGCAGTCACCCCTCATCATTTGTATGCCATCAGCTCGTCCGCGAGCGCGGAGAGCTTGCCGGTGACGCTGCCGTCGATCCGCTTATCGCCGATCCTGACGATGACGCCGCCGATGATTTTCGGGTCCTCGTGGAGCCTGAGCTTCACGATCTTCCCCGTCACGGCTTCGAGCTTGTTCCCGAGCTTCTCCCGCTGTGCCTCGCTCATGCCGTGTGCTGTCGTCACATCGGCGATCACGATGCCGCGCGCCTCGTTCGAGAGCTTCTCGAAGTCCTCTACGATGGCTGGATAGAGTGCCATGCGCCGCTTGTCCGCGAGGAGCAGCAGGAAATGGTAGACGTTCGCCGAAAGCTCTCCTTCAAAGAGCTGTTTCAAGAGCGCCTTCTTGTCGCTGCGCTGGATCAACGGGTTCGCGAAATAGCCCCAGATGCCAGGGACCGTCGAGAGATCGTCGAGGACGCGGCGCAGCTGCTCCCCGTAGGGGACGAGCTGCTGCTCCTCCTGCGCGAGCTCGAAGATGGCACTCGAATACTTGCGTGCAAGCTGTAGATTTAGCATGACAGATCACCAATCTTGTCTTTGTCGAGCTTGTCGATGAAGTCGCCGACGAGCGCCTCGTTCTCCGAGGCCTCCATGTTCTTCTCGACGACCTTGCCGGCAGCGAGCAGTGAGAGCGCAACAATCTCTTTCTTGAGCTGGTCTGCCGCACGCTCGCGATCGCGCTGGATCTCGGCCTGAGCAGCCTTTTTCATCTGCTCGATTTCGCGCTTCGTATCCTGCAGGCTCGTCTCGCGGTTGGACGCGGCGACTTTCTCCGCCTTGTCCACGATGGCCTGCGCCTTCTCGCGCGCCTCGGCGAGCTGCGCCTGATAGTCCTTCTTGAGCGACTCGGCCTCAGCGACGTCCGAGTCCGCCTTCGCGAGGCTCTCGGCGATCTTGTCCTCGCGCGCCTTGATCATGCGCACGACCGGCTTGTAGCAGAGCGCGCGCAGGATGGCGACGAGGATCAGGAAGTTCAGAATCTGCGCGAAAAATGTCGCGTTAAGATCGATCAATTCCTATGCCTCCCTTCAAAGCACCAAATGAAATTATTTGATGAGCGGGTTCGCATAGAGCATGATGAACGCAACGACGATGGCGATGATGGCCATTGCCTCGATGAGGCCGACGGAGATCAGGGTGTTCGTGAAGAGCGTGCTCTTCGCCTCCGGCTGGCGCGTGATGCCCTCGATGAAGCGACTCGTGACGAGACCATCGCCGAGACCTGCGCCGACTGCGGCAAGACCTGCCGTGATACCTGCACCGATGAGGGCTGCGGCTACCATAATTGCGTTTTCCATGAAAAATCCTCCTTAAAAATCAATACTACAACTTATGATTCTTCTTCCTCTTTGACGGCATTGGCAAGGTATGCCATCGAGAGCATCGTGAAGATGACGGCCTGGACACCGCCGATGAAGATGCTGAAGGCCAGCCAGCAGACGGCCGGAATCGGCATCCAGATCGGCATGAGCTTCAAGAGGACGATGATCAGGATCTCGCCTGCCAGGATATTGCCGAAGAGACGGCAGGAGAGCGTGATCGGTTTGGCGATCTCCTCGATGACATTGATGACCACGAAGACCGGGGTCGGCTGGAAGAAATGCGCGACGTAGTGCATTCCCTTCTTGTAGAGCCCCAGGAAGTGGACCATGACAATGACGATGAGGGCGAGCGCCAGCGTGGTGTTCAAGTCGTTCGTCGGCGAAGACAACGTGGGAATGAGTCCGAGCCAGTTCGAGACCAGCAGGAACATGAAGAGCGAGACGATGAAGGGCGCCAGGAACCTGCCGCTCTTCCCCATCATCGCGTCGATCTGCCCGTGCAGCCAGTTCACGATGAGCTCCACCACCATCTGCCATCCCAACGGCACGAGCTTCAGGCTGCGTGTCGCTAGGAAGGCGATGAGGATGACGACGGCCATCGTGAGCCAGGTCATGCAGAGGGTCTCCCAGTTGAAGGTAAAGCCGGCAAACTGCACTGTTTCGCGAACACCGATTTCATGCATATACCTCAACCTCCTCCCAGTGATACATCTGGGCTATTTCCCACCAATATTCAACACGATGAGGTGGACGAGCGCGAGTCCGTAGCAGAGCACGAAGCCAAACGCCGCCATGAGGAATACCTCGGAGGATACCGAGGCGGCGGCGAGCAGTACGAGTGCGAGTACGGCAAGGCGCAGCGCCATGCCCCAAAGCATCTGTCTGCGGGCGGTCCCAGGCGCGGCGGCAAGATGCCAGAGGCGCCAGGCCATGTTCCAGACAAAGACCAGCGCCGCCGCGAAGCCGAGCAGGAGCGCGAACGTGAGGCCGCCCTCTCCCCTTGCCAGAAGGAGCGCCCCCACGCCGAGCGCCGCGAGCAGGAGGCTCAGGGCGAGACGCCGGAGGAATACCGATAAGAGTTCTTTCATGCAACTTCCCAATCTTTATGTTTCGACAAGGACAGGGGAAAAACCTTTTCGCCCTACCCTTCTTTTTCTTGATGTTTGCATAAATACAAATTATGGGCAGAGCGCGTGCCGGCGGCCAAACACACCGCCATGCAGCGGCTAGACGAGGCCGCCGCGCTTCAGCTGCCGGTAGAGCGTGTACATCGCGCCGGGGAAGCCGACGAGGATGCCTGTGAGCCGCCCCGCATGACCGAGGCCGAACGCTATGTCCGCCTCGTAACCGAGGAAGACGCAGATGCCGACGAAGACGACGAAGTAGATGCCGACGCCGCCGAGTATGGAAAAGGCCTTGAGCGCCTGCCTGAGCCCGTCGTCGCGATCCTTGTCCATAGCGTCTCCCTCCCTCATCTCCGCGCGCCAAATCCTACGCGCGGCCATCACACACGATCAGTCTGCCACCGCGAGACGTCCCGGCGGTCAGCCGCACGCCAGCAGCGCGCGGCAGTCATTTTGCGACGAAGCGGTCCGGCCGCGCGTCCGCGAGCCCGTAGTGATAGAGGATCGCCTGGATGATGCGCCGCGAGGCCTCGCCGTCGCCGTACGGGTTGCAGCTCTCCGCCATGCGGCGGTACTCCGCCTCGTCCATGAGCAGGCGGCGCGCCTCGCTGTAGACGCGCTCGCGGTCGGTGCCGATGAGCTTCACCGTGCCTGCCGCGACGGCCTCAGGGCGCTCCGTCGTATCGCGCAGCACGAGGACGGGCTTGCCGAGCGCCGGCGCCTCCTCCTGCACGCCGCCCGAATCCGTGAGGATGAGGTAGGCGCGGTGCATGAGGTTCGCGAACGGCTCGTAGTCGAGCGGCTCGATGAGATGCACCTGCGCGAGTCCGCCGAGCTCCTGCCGCACGACCTCGCGCACCTTCGGGTTTTTGTGCACGGGGAAAACGATCTCCACATCGGGGAACTCCTCCGTGAGCTGCTTGAGCGCCTTGTAGACATGGCGCATGGGCTCGCCGAGATTCTCGCGGCGGTGCGTCGTCACGAGGATCACGCGTTTCTTCGCGAAATCAATGCGCTCGAGCAGCGCGTCCTCGAAATGGAAATCATCCTGCACCGTATGGTGCAGCGCGTCGATGACCGTGTTGCCCGTGACAAAGATGGAGTCCTCCGGCACGCTCTCCGCGCGCAGGTTCTGCTCGGAGGTCGCCGTCGGCGCGAAATTGAGATCCGCGATGCAGCCCGTGAGCCGGCGGTTCATCTCCTCCGGGAACGGCGAGTACTTGTTGTGCGTGCGCAGCCCTGCCTCGACGTGGCCAACCGTCGTCTGGTGGTAGTAGGCGGCGAGCGCGCCCGCAAACGTCGTCGTCGTATCGCCGTGCACGAGCACGATGTCCGGCTGCTCCTTCGTGAGCACGCCGTCGAGCCCGTTCATGGCGCGCGTCGTGATGTCAAAGAGCGTCTGCCCCTTTGCCATGAGGTTGAGGTCGTAGTCCGGCGTGATGTGGAAGAGGTGCAGGACCTGGTCGAGCATCTCGCGATGCTGCGCCGTGACCGCGACGACCGGCGTGATGGTATCCGGATGTTTCTGGAGCTCGAGCACGATGGGCGCCATCTTGATGGCCTCCGGCCGCGTGCCGAAGACCGTCATCACTTTGATTTTTTTCTTTTCCATGGAAAATCTCCTTTTGCGGAACTACGGGTGCCGCGCAGGGCGCGCGCAAACCTTCGCGCGGGCCGCGCCGCAGCCGCGGGAACCGCCGCCGGCGCGGCACGAAATGTACATCCCGCGCCGCAGCAGCGTTCCCTATGAAAAAGAGCAGGCGACATGCCTGCTCAGATCAATCAATGTTCATGTACGGAATCCTTCATGTGGAAGATACCGATTTTTTTCGCGCCGAGGAGCACGACAGCGACCACCACGCAGACGATGAGGATGGCGAACTGTCCGCTGACCTCCGTGAGTGCGACAGCCGAGAGGCCGAGCAGCGCACTGATGACGTACATGAGGAGCACTGCCTGGCGCTGCGTGAACCCGAGGTCGAGCAGGCGGTGGTGCAGATGCCCCTTGTCCGGCTTGAAGATCGGTACGCCGCCGCGATAGCGCCGCACGATGGCGAACGTCGTATCGAGGATGGGCAGGCCGAGCGCGAGGATGGGCACGATAAGCGCGATCGTCGCGGCGGACTTCACCGCGCCGATGACGCTGATGCCTGCGAGCATGTAGCCGAGGAACATGCTGCCGGAGTCGCCCATGAAGATGCGCGCGGGGTTGAAGTTGTAGTAGAGGAACCCGAGCGCCGCGCCCGCGATGGCCGCCGTGAAGACGGCGACGAACATGATGCCCTGCTGGAGCGCGACGAGGAAGATCGTGACCGAGGCGATCGTCGCGACGCCAGCCGCGAGCCCGTCGAGCCCGTCGATGAGGTTCACGGTATTCGTGAGCCCGACGATCCAGAAGAGCGTCGCCGGAATCGCGAGCCATTCGAGGAACAGATAGTCGCCGAAGGGATCCGTGATGAAGTCGATGCGCACGTCGAAGCCGATGACGAGCACCGCCGCTGCGACGATCTGCCCGACGAGCTTGACCTTCGCGGGCAGGTTCGTGTAGTCATCGACGAGGCCGAGCGCCACAATGAGCGTGCCGCCCACCATGAGTCCCTCGAGCTCGAAGGAAACCTCCGGGTCGATGGGCACATAGCTCAGCACCACGAGCATCGACGCCAGGAACGCGAGGTAGATGCCCAGCCCGCCGATGCGCGGCACAGGCCGCTTGTGAACCTTGCGTGCATCTGGCGCGTCCATCGCGCCCGTCTTTTTCGCTAAAAAAATAACGCCTGGTGTCACGAGCAGCGCCACTCCGGCGGCTATGACAAACGCCAAAACGTAATCCGGCATAAATTCGTCGCACCCCTTTAGAAACCGGGATCTTAGGACACGCCGCCAAGCAGCGCCCCCAGGAACCGCCCTCACTCCTCCGCCTCAGCCGGCCTGCCAGTGCCGGCAGCAGCCTGGACGAGCGCGCCGCTGCCCCTGCAGCTGGCCGCGAAAGCGCGCTGCCGCACAAAGCCGCAGCGCGCCCTGGAATCAGCGATTCCTCATTTCCCTATAAACATGCATGTTCATTTTACAACAGCCGCCAACACGTGTCAATCGTGGATGTCCGCGGGCGCGCAGGTCACGACGCTGCCGTCCGTCTCGTAGTAGACGACGCGCGCGAGCTTCGCGTTGCGCAGCATGCGGCGGCAGAGCAGGCACGGCTTGCCGCTCGCGAGCGTGCCGTCCGCGTTGATGCCGACGATGTAGATCGTCGCGCCCTCCATCTGCGCGGGATCCGCGTTGAGCATGGCGTTCTGCTCGGCATGAACCGCCACGCAGAGCTCGTAGTTCTGCCCCTTCGGCACATGCAGTCGCTCGCGCTCGCAGATGCCCGTATCGATGCAGTTCGCCTCGCCGCGCGGCGCGCCGTTATAGCCCGTGCTGACGATGATATGATCCTTCACGATGATGGCGCCGTAGCGGCGGCGCAGGCAGGTCGCGCGCCGACCGACGGCGCGCGCGATATCCAGGAAATACGTCGTCCAGTCCGGACGCTGCTGTTTCGCTCTCATAGCTTCGTTCCCCTCTCCTCCTGCGCCGCCCGCGTGAGGAAGCGCGTGCCGAGCAGTACGGCGACAAAATCGTCAACGGGCACCGGCGGCACCTGCATCGATGTCGGCAGCAGGCGGCGCAGCCCGCGCGGCGGATGCGCGCGCCAGTATTCCTTGCGCGCGAGATCCGTCGTGCGGTACTCGTCGACGACCGCGACAGAAAGAGCAGGAAAAACGCGCGCAAGGCGCGCGCGCGCCTCCTTGCTCGTCGTGCCGTTGCCTAAGACGAGCAGGGAGGGAGCAAATGCCGCGAGTGCTTCTTCGACCTCCCGCTCGAGTGCGCGCGTCTCGATGACGCGCTGCAAGAGCACGTGCGGCGCGCCGCCCGCCGCGCGCGCGAGCACGGCAAGGCCGCATTTCTCGCGCCCCGGATCGAGCGCGGCGATCCGGGGCGCTTGCTCTTCTTTCTGCGTCATGGCTTCTCTGCGTCCTCCTGGAGCTGCTCGACCTTCACGATGAGGCGCAGCGGGCCGAGCGCGTCCGTCGCCTGCTTGGCGTAGGCGGAGAGCACGGCCTTGCCGCGGATCGGCAACAGGCGGTTTACGACGTCGTAGAACTCATCGGCGCTGATGACGCCGACCGTCCCGCGGAGGGGATCCTGCAGCACGCCCTTCATCGTCGCCGCCTCGTTGACCTCCTGCAGGAACGACATGAGTGTCTGCTCCGCCGCGCCTTTCTGCGAGCCGTCGAGCGTATAGGCGCGCGCGATGATGAACTCCTTCGGCTGATAGATGACGCTGTTCTTGTAGAGCTCGAGCGACGCGCGGATCTCCTCGCCGCGGATCTGGTTGCCCGAGGCGACGATGCGCACGACCATGTCCTGCTGCGCCGCCGCGATGGTCTTGACCGCGGCATCGAACTCCGGACGGTAGATCCAGATGTCCTGCTCGTCCTTGTTCTCGCCGAGGCGCACCGTGACGTTGCGGCTCGCGAGCTGGGCGAGCGTCGTGAGATCCGTGCGCACCTCGCTCTCCGGGCGGCCGCCGCGGATGACGCCGCTCGCGATGACCTCGCCCGCGCGGAACACGATGTCGCCCTCGCGGATGGAGATCAGGCCGCTTTTGAGCGCCTCCGTCTGCTGCTCGAGATCTTTTTTCTCCCCTGTGAGCTGCTCATTCGTCTGCGTGAGCTTGGCATTATCGCCGAGCAGGAGGCTGTTCTTCGCCGTGATGGTCTGGTTCTCGCCGAGCAGGGACGCGTTCGTCTGCGCGAGGTCATCATTCCTGGCCATGAGCGCGGCCTTCGCCTGCTCGAGGAGCAGGTTGCCCTGCTGCAGGCGCGCCTGCTCCGCCTCGAGCTCCGACTGGCGCGCCTCGAGACGCTCGACCTCCTGCTGCGAGTCCGTGAGCGCCGCGTCCGCATCCGCCTTCTGCTGCTGCGCGCTCAGAAGATCCTCCTGCGTCTCGCTGAGGCTCGCGCGCGTCTCCTGCATCGTGCGGTTGAGCTTCTCCATGCCGAAGAGCGCCGTGCGCACATTCTCCGAGACGGCAGCCATGACGCCGAGCGTCGTCGTCGTGATGAGGATGCCCGTGACGATCGTGACGATGATGGAGGTATGACGGGGGCGCAGCCCAAAGAGCGAGAGCTTCTTCTTGCCGACCTTCGAGCCGAGGCGGTCGCCGATAAAGGCAATCGCGCCCCCCGTGATGACGAGGACGAGTATGAGCAGCACTCCGTACATTTCTATGCCTCCAATCAACACAACGACAGTTGACTACCGCGACGCCTTGCGGATGAGGAAGAGCCCCGCGATGAGGCCGACGACATTCGGGATCCAAACCGCAAGCATCGGGGAAAGCGCGCCGCTCCTGCCGATGGCATTGGCCATCGTCATGAGGGCATAATAGAAAAAGATGATGATGACGCTCATCGCAAAGCCCGCCGACGAGCTGTTGCGCGTCGGCTGCAGGCCGAGCGGCACACCGACGAGCGCGAAGATGAGGCTCGCCATCGGCACCGTGATGCGCTGGTAGAGCTCTGTCTCGAGCTTGCTCGTATCGACGTACTGCGTTTTCATGATGCGGATCTGCGCCTTGAGCTCCTTCATCGTGAGCTCCTCAGGATTCTTCTGCTCGCGCACGATCTGGCGCGGGCTCGCGTTGATGGGGAGCACCTGCGTGTTGAAGCGCAGCGTATGCTCGCTCTCGCCATCGGAGATATCATAGAGCATGCCGTTGTGCATGACCCATTCCTTCCCCGTGAACTCCGCGTACTCCGCGTTCTCGACATGGCTGACCTTGCCCGCGCCGTCGAACTCCTGCAGCGTGATGCTCTGCAGGCTCTGACTGTCCGCGTCGTAACGGCGCGCGTAGAGCAGCCGCTGGATCTGGCCGTCCTTGATATCCTTGAGGATGATATGGTCCTGCGACTTCGCGCCCGAGTTCCCCTGGATCTCATAATAGACGACGTTGCGGTAGGCGGTATTCGCCCACGGCACGACATGCTCATTGAAGAGGATCGCCACAATGCTCACGAGGAAGCCGAGGAGGATGGCCGGCATCGCGATGCGGAAAAAGCCGATGCCGCATGACTTCATCGCCGTGATCTCGCTCGAGCTTGACAGGCGTCCGAACGTCAGGAGCGTCGCGAGCAGCATCGACATCGGGAACGTCCACATGATGACGTTCGGCAGGCCGAAGACGAAGACCTTGACGACCGCGCTCAGCGATGCGCCGTAGTCCGTGATGTACTTAGCGATCTTAAAGAGCGTCCCCGAGCCGATGAATACGGCGGAAAACGCGCAGATGCCGAAGAGGAACGCCTTGCATACCTCGCGAAAAATGTACTTGTCCAATATCCTTACATGCATCGTTCTGCTCCCCGTTACAGCGTAAAGTTTTCGCCGAGATAGAATTTCCTCGCCACCGGGCTTTCCGCGATCGTCTCGCTGTCGCCCTCGAGGAGGATCTTGCCTTCGTTGAGGATGTAGGCGCGGTCGACGATGTGCAGCGTCTCGCGCACATTGTGATCCGTGATGAGGATGCCCATGCCGCGCTCCCGGAGGTACTGCACGATCTCCTGGATATCCGCGACCGCGAGCGGGTCGACGCCGGCAAACGGCTCGTCGAGCAGGATGAACTGCGGCTCGAGCGCGAGACAGCGCGCGATCTCCACGCGCCGCCGCTCGCCGCCGGAGAGCTCCGTGCCCTTGCGCTCGCGCACATGGGCGATGTGGAACTCATCGAGGAGCTCCTCGTATTTGTCCTTCTGCTCCGCCTTCGAGAGATGCGTCGTCTCGAGGATGGCCATGATGTTTTCCTCGACCGTGAGCTTGCGGAAGATGGACGCCTCCTGCGTGAGATAGCTGATGCCGAGCGCCGCGCGCTTGTGCATCGGCAGTTTGCTGATGTTCACATCCGAGAGGAACACCTCGCCGGACGTCGGGTGCTCGAGTCCCACGATCATGTAGAACGTCGTCGTCTTGCCCGCGCCGTTCGGCCCGAGCAGCCCCACGATCTCCCCCTTCTCCACGCGCAGGGAGACACGGTTTACGACCGTGCGCTTCTTGAATACCTTCACAAGATTTTTCGCTTCGATGTGCAACGCAATCCTCCATCTCGACAGGGGAAGCGCCCGCCGATCATGGCGGCAGCGCTTCCTGGACGCCGCACCGCCGCTGCGCGGCGATGCCTACATTCCGTTATTGTACCGTAGCCTGCCCATCCTTGGCAAGATAAATCGTGATGCGGTTCGAGTGCATCGTGTTGTTGTCCTGCACTGCCCAGGCATTGCCCTCCGCGACGACGCGGCCCCGGTCCTGGCCGAAATACTCCATGCGGTCGCCGCCCGCCTCCATATTGCGCGCGGGGCTCACGAGATGGGCGCTGCCCGTGCCGACGTAGTGCTCGTCCTTCAGCCAGCCTTCCATGCGCGCCGCCGTGAACGTGCCGTCCTGATCCGAGACGACGCCGCCCTGCTCCATGAGCACGTAGTCGTTCTGCTGCGGGAAATAGTCGACCTGCTCGCTGGAGAAACTCTTGTCATTCTCCGTGCCGTGCACATCGCCGGTGGCCCGGATATGCTCCCTGCCGTCGGCGATGACCTCCTGACAGGTCATGCGCATCGCGCCGCGCACGGCGATGACGCCGCCCGTGACCGTGCCCTGCTGCGTCTTGGTGTTGTAGACAGCCCGCTGGCCTGCGATATGCGTGTCGCCCTGCTTCATCAGCACGTTGTCCGTCGCTTGGATCACACCCGTCGTCATGTCGTACTCTACCGTATCCGCGTCGAGCTCCGCGGGCTCACTGCCCGCGCCGGCCGCGAGCGCGTGGCCCGCCAGCAGCAGCGTGCAGCCGAGCGCCGCCGCGAGGGCGATCTGCTTTTTTTTCATGTCACTTGGCTCCTTTCACAATATGCGCCTTGCCGATGGCCTTGAAATGATGAAAGCCGTTCGTGCTCTCGATGCGGTCAGCGCGCGCCTGCATGTCATCCTGCTGGATGCTGGCGCCCTCCGCCGCCGTGAGCTTGCCCTCCGCCTCTGTCCAGAGGAGCTTGCCGCAGCTGAGCGCCGCGCCGTCCGTCGTCTCGATCGCGACGTTGCCGTCCACCTGGATGTCCTTCGTATCGCTCTTGTACGAGCCGTGATCCGCCGTGACGCTCACGACGCGACCGTCCTCCGCGTAGAACTTGCCGGAAAGCCCCGTGAGCTCGACATCCTTCGTATCGACATCGACCGTCATCGTCTCGCTCGTGAGCTCCCAGATCTTCCTGCCGTCCTTCTCCTCGCTGATGGTGTTGTTGTCGTATGACATAACCTTGGGCCCGTCCTCTAGCTGCGGTTTCTGCGGCGCCTGCGGCACCGTGCGCACTGCCCAAATGACGACGCAGGCGAAAAGGAAGACGCCGAGCGCCGCCCATGCTTTCCCTTTTCTGCTCATGGTTCCTCCTCTTTCCTGCCGTGCGCCTCAGTCGCCGTATGGTGCTTGTTCTTTTTCTCCTGCTCCGGCGGCGTGTTCCAGCGCTTCTGGAACCAGAGCCACTGCGTCGGATTCTCACGGATGATGCGGTCGACGATGCGCGTCATGCGCACGGTGAACGCGCGCAGATCCGCGTCGGGATCGCCGGTGTCCTCATAGCGCAGCACCTCGCCGACGACGACCTTGTGCCGTCCGTCCGGCTGGCGCAGGATGAACGCGGGCACGACGGGCGCGCGGAACTTGCGCGAGAAGACCGCGGGGCCCATCGGCGTCGAGGCCGTGCGCCCGAGGAACTCCGTAAAGCAGCCGCCCGGCCCCGCGTCCTGGTCGGCGAGGAAACCGAGGATCTTGCCGCTCTTGAGCGCGCGCGCCGCCGCGAGCAGCTCGCTCGTGCCGCGCGAGAAGATCTCGACGTGGATCGTCGCGCGCAGATCGTCGAGCACGCGTGTGTACTGGATGTTCGGCTGCGGCTTCGCGATGGCCGTGACGGGCAGGCCGTTGAGCGTGAACGCGGCGGAGAGCCACTCCCAGGTGCCGATGTGCCCCGTGAGCACGACGACACCTTTTTTCTCCGCGAGCGCCGCCTGGATGCGCTCGAGGTGCTCGACCTCGATGTACTCGCGGAAATTCCGCTCATTGAGATGCGGCATGTAGAGGATCTCGAGCACGTTCTTCGCGAGATTGACGAACGAGGCCCGCACGAGCCGCCGCGCCTCCGCCTCGGGCAGCCGGAGCGAGCGCATCATCTGCGAGACGGCGCGCTCCCGCTCTTTCTTGACGAGCAGGTAGTATAGGTTGCCGAGCACATGCCCGATGCCCATGAGCAGGCGGTACGGCGTATGGCAGACGAGCCAGCTCAGCGCCATCAGCGAACGATAAATCATGGATGTCCCTCCCAATCACTGCCCCAGGCGCGCGGTATCCTGCGGCGATGCGGTCTCATAAAACGGCGCGATGAGCTCCTCCCAGCGTCCCTGCGCCTTGAGGATGAACTCGAGGATGTCACGCACGGCGCCGTGTCCGCCGGCGAAGCGCGAAACGTAGGCCGCGGCCGCGCGCACCTCGCTGACGGCGTCCGCGACAGCCGCGGGGAACCCCGCCAGCAGCAGCAGCGGCAGGTCGATGAGATCGTCGCCTACATAGGCAATCTCATCATCTCCGAGCGATAGCTTCTCCTTGAGCTCGCGGTACGCGACGCGCTTGTCGAGCTTGCCCTGGAACACCTCTCCGATATGGAGCTCCGCCGCGCGGCGCGTGACCTGCTCCGAGGCGCGGCCCGTGATGATCGCCGTCTGGAGTCCCGCGCGGTGCGCGAGCGTGATGCCCATGCCATCGCGCACGTGGAACGGCTTGAAGAGCTCGCCGCCCTGCCCCACATAGATGCCGCCGTCCGTGAGCACACCGTCCACATCGAAGATGACGAGCTTCACGCGCGCGGCGCGTTCCCTGGGCGCTGGCCCGCCCGTCTGACTCGCAAAGGAAATCATCTTGCTCCCTCCTCTAGGCTGTGACATGTAGTTCCTCATAGGAACCGCTGAATGAATCAGCGGCTCTCATAGCATCCAGCGGTCAAGAAAGCTGCTGCACGCTGGATGGATCATGAATGCGCCGCGCCGCACGCCTCTCAGACGGGATGACGCTGCTGCACGATCTCGTGGATGGCCAGCGCTTCCTTGAGCAGATCCTCGAGCTTGTCGAGATAGACCATGTTCGCGCCGTCGGAGAGCGCCTCCTCCGGGTTGTCGTGCACCTCGAGGAAGAGCGCGTCGATGCCGACGCCGACGGCCGCGCGCACGAGGTGCTCCACATACTCGCGGTTGCCAGAGGACGACGTGCCGTTGCCGCCCGGCAGCTGCACGCTGTGCGTACCGTCGAAGACGACGGGATAGCCGAAGCTGCGCATGATGGGCAGGCTCCGCATGTCGACGACGAGATTGTGGTAGCCGAACGAGGCACCGCGTTCCGTCAGCATGAGCTGGTCGCAGCCGCTCTCGTGCAGCTTGTCGACGACGTTGCGCATATCATCCGGCGCGAGGAACTGCCCCTTTTTCACGTTGACGACGCGCCCCGTCTGCGCCGCCGCGTGCAGGAGATCCGTCTGGCGGCAGAGGAACGCCGGAATCTGCAGGATGTCGGCGACCTCCGCGGCCGGCGCCGCCTGATAGCTCTCGTGGATGTCCGTCACGACGGGCACGCCGAGTTCCTCCTTGATGGTCTTGAGCCACGCGAGCCCTTTCTCGAGTCCCGGGCCGCGGAAGCTGTGGAACGAGGAGCGGTTCGCCTTGTCGAAAGACGCCTTGAACACATAGTTGATGCCAAGGCGGCCGCAGATCTCCTTGACAGTGCGCCCAATGAGCAGCGAGCGCTCCAGGCTCTCGAGCACGCACGGCCCGGCGAGCAGAGCGAGCGGCGCACTGCCGCCGATGGTGAAATTCCCAACCTTTACCTGATTCATGTCAGATGCTCCCTTCTTTCTGTTCAGACGTTCTCCTGCGCGCGGCGATAGATTTCATTCACGCGCGCGAGATCCTCCTCCGTATCGACGCCGACGAACGTGCGGTCCGTCTCGATAACCTTGATGCGGTAGCCGTTCTCGAGCGCGCGCAGCTGCTCGAGGCTCTCCGCGCGTTCGAGCGGTGTCGGCGCGAGCTTGGCGAACTTCAGCAGAAAGTCGCGCCGGTAAGCATAGATGCCGATGTGCTTGTAAACGGGAATGCCGAGATGATGGCGCGGATACGGCAGCAGCGAGCGCGAGAAATAGAGCGCGTAGCCGTCCTGATCCGTGACGACCTTGACGTTGTTCGGATTTTGCTGCTCCGCCTCGTCGTCGATGCGCGTCTTCACCGTCGCCATCGCGAGCGTCTCGTCGCCGTCGAACGCAGAGACGAGCGCGTCGATGAGCGCGGGGTCGATGAGCGGCTCATCGCCCTGCACGTTGACAATGATGCCGTAATCCGGCATGGCCGCCGCAACCTCTGCGAGGCGGTCCGTCCCCGTCGGATGGTCGCGGCGCGTCATGATGGCTTTGCCGCCGTGCGCGAGGACGACGGTCTCGATGCGCTTATCGTCCGTCGCGACGATGGTCGCCGCCGTGCGCTGGGCTTTTTTCGCGCGGTCGTAGACGCGGCAGATCATCGGCTGCCCGGCGATGTCCTTGAGCGGCTTGCCGGGCAGGCGCGTCGAGGCGTAACGCGCCGGTATGACACAAAGGGCTTTCTCTTCCATGTTCATCCTTCTTTCTCAGCGCGCGCCGTGGCGAGCTTCTCCCCGCGGGCCGCTGCCAGCTTCTTTTCGAGCAGCGCGTGGAACGCCGCGTGACCGGACTGGAACGTGACCTCCACGCAGATGACGTAGACGGGGATCGGCCATTTCGCCCGCACGACGGCCGTCGGGATCTTCACGGCGTCTTTCTCCGTGATGACGATGGCCTCCGCACCCTTTGCCTCCGCCTGCTCGAGCACGTCGCGCATCTCGCGCTCCGCGTAGTCGTGGTGGTCGGGATAGCGCAAGCTCTCGATGATGACCGCGCCGAGGTCGGAGAGCGTCTGCTCGAACGACGCGGGGTTGCCGATGGCCGAGACGGCGACGACGCGCTTGCCCGCCATCTCGCGGACGTCGATGCCCTCGCTGCCGATGTTCTCGTACCACTCGTCGAGGGAGATGAAGCAGCGCGGCTGGTGGATGCTCTCGATGATGAGCGCGTGGTCGTTGTACTTCCGCACAGTCTCGCGGATGTAGTCGCGCGAGCCGGCCGCCGCCTGGTCGACCTTCGTGAGCAGGCAGACGTCGGCGCGCCGCACATGCGAGATGGGCTCGCGCAGCGTGCCGCGCGGCAGGATGTAGCCGTTGCCGAACACGTTGACCGCGTCGACGAGCAGGATATCCATATCGCGCATGAGCTGCCAATGCTGGTAGCCGTCGTCGAGGATGGCGACCTCCGCGCCGAAGTGGTCGATGGCATACTGGCCCGTGATCGCGCGTTCCGCACCGATGAGCACGGGCACGTTCGGCAGATGCTTCGCGAGCATGTACGCCTCGTCGCCGGCCTCCGCGGCGTCCATGTGGAGGCGCTTGCCGTCCGAGACGACGCCGACGTCGCCGTGCCATTTCGCGCGGTAGCCGCGGTTGAGGATCACGACGCGGTAGCCCATGTCGCGGATGTCGCGCGCGAGACGCTGCGCCGTCGGCGTCTTGCCCGTGCCGCCGACCGTCACGTTGCCGAGGCTGATGACGAAGCAGCCGAGCTTCTTGCGCCGGAAGATTCCCAGCTCATAGCCCGCGAGCTTGCAGTTGACGAGCTGGCGATAGATGAAGGAAAAGACGTAGAGCACCGCGAGCAGCAGGTGCAGGAAGACGCCGTGCACCTCCTTGCTGTGCACGAGGTCGATGAAATACGTCTGGAGATTCGCGATCTTCTGCGTCGAGCGCACGTGCGGCAGGTTCTCTGCCGCACTCTCGTACTTGTCGAGCATCTCGTGCAGCAGCACGGCCGACTTGCGCGAGGCCCCTTTGTTCTCCTGCACGATGGCGAGCGTCTCCTGCTCCATGCGCCGCCTGTGCGCGGGATCGTCGAAAAGGCGCACGACGGCCTCCGCGAGCTCCTTGCCGTTCTTCACCGTGAGGCAGGCGTCCCGGTTCTTGAAGAGCGCGTAGGTGTCCTTGAAATTGAACATGTGGTGGCCGACGATGATGGCCTTGCCATGCGCCGCCGGCTCGAGGATGTTGTGCCCGCCGTGCGGCACGAGGCTGCCGCCCACATAGACGACATCGCCGATGCTGTACACGCGGCCGAGCTCGCCGATCGTATCGAGGATGACGATGTCGACATCCTGCTGCGGCGTCTTCTGCAGCCCTGTGCGCGTCGCGACGATAAAGCCCGCCTTCCTGCAGAGATGCGTGACCTCCATCGTGCGCAGCAGCTCGCGCGGGGCGATGACGAGCTTCGCGCCCGGATGGCGCTCGCGCACGGCGGTGAACGCCCGCAGCACATGCTCCTCCTCGCCGCGATGCGTCGAGCCCGCGAGGAAGATGCCGTCATTCTTTGTCAGGCACATCTCGCGCAGGATCTGCTGTTTCTCCTCCGCGCTCACGTCCGTATACGTCTGGTCGAACTTCGTGTTGCCCGTCACGGTCACGAGCTCCGGCGGCGCGCCGAGGCGCTTGATGTAGTCCGCGTCGATGGGCGACTGCATCGCGAACTTCTTCACCGTGCCGATCATGTCGCGCAGGATGCTATGCAGATGCTTGTAGCGCTTGACGCTCTTATCGCTGATGCGGCCGTTGACCATCATGACCGGCACATGCAGCTCCCGCGCCGTCTTGAGGAAGTTCGGCCAGAGCTCCGTCTCGACCGGCAGGTAGACGCGCGGCCGGATGCGCCGCAGCACATGGCCCGCGAGCCACGGCAGGTCGAGCGGGAAATAGATGATGGCATCGGCGTCCTTGATGATGCGGTTCGCCATCTCATAGCCGCTCGTCGTCACGACGGAGACGAGGATAGGGCTTTTCGGGAATTCCTTGCGGAACTCCTTGATGAGCGGGCTCGTCGCGACGATCTCGCCGACGGAGGCCGCGTGCACCCAGATGCAGTCCTTCTTTTCTACCTTGTCGAGCGCATGCTTCGGGAAAAAGCCGAGACTCTGCCGGATGCGTTCCACAAATCCCTTTTCCCGCACCGCGCGCACCATGAACACCGGGATGATGAGCACCCCGATGAGGATGGCCGCGATGTTGTAGAGTAATTGCATTTCCTTTCCCCTTCCGCCTACGCCTGCGCGTTCTTGAACTGGATATTGTAGAGATAGCTGTATAGGCCGCCCTGTTTCAAGAGCTCCTCATGCGTGCCGCGTTCCTTCACCTGGCCGCCATCAATGACGAAGATCTGATCGGCGTCGAAGATTGTCGAGAGGCGGTGCGCGATGACGAACGAGGTGCGCCCCTCCATGAGCTTGTCGAGCGCCGCCTGGACGATCTTCTCACTCTCCGTATCGAGCGCGCTCGTCGCCTCGTCGAGGATGAGGATGCGCGGATTCTTGAGGATGGCGCGCGCGATGGAGATGCGCTGGCGCTGTCCGCCGGAAAGATTGAGCCCGCGCTCGCCGACCGCCGTCTCATAGCCCTGCGGCAGCGCGCGGATGAAAGCGTCCGCGTTCGCGGCGCGCGCCGCAGCCTCGACCTCCTCATCCGTCGCGTCGAGCCTGCCGTAGCGGATGTTCTCGCGCACCGTCGCGGAAAAGAGCATCGTCTCCTGCGGCACGATGCCGATCTGGCCGCGCAGGGAGGCGATGGTCACATCGCGGATGTCGTGCCCGTCGATGAGGATCGCACCCTCCGTCACATCGTAGAAGCGCGGGATGAGGTTCGCGATCGTCGACTTGCCCGCGCCGGACGGCCCGACGAACGCGATCATCTGGCCGGGCTTCGCCTCGAGCGACACGTCGACGAGCGCCGGCACGCCCTTCTTGTACTCGAATGAAACATGGCGCAGCTCCACATGGCCGTCTGTCGCGGGAAGCACCGCCGCGTCCGGCTTGTCCTTGATGGTCTCCGGCAAGTCGAGCACATGGAACACACGGTCGACCGCGGCCATCGCGCGCTGCAGACTGCCGTAGACGCGCGAGAGGCGCTTCACGGGGTTCGCGAGATTCACGGCGTAGGTGAGGAACGCCACGAGCGAGCCCGCCGTGAGCACGCCGTTGACGACCTCATAGCCGCCGAACCAGACGATGAACGTCACGGAGAGCGCCGCGAGGAACTCGACCGTCGGCGTCAGGAGGCTCGTGAGGCGCACGTTCTGCATCATCGCCTGGAAGTTCAGCTCGTTCTGGCGGCAGAAGCGCTTGATCTCATAGTCCTCGCGCACGAAGGACTTCACGACGCGGATGGAGGAGACGCTCTCCTGCAGCAGCGACGTGATATCCGCCATGCGCTCCTGGATGAGCGTGCCGTTGCGCTTGAGCTTGCGCCCGAAAATCTTCATCGCCTGCCCGACGAGCGGGATGACGACGAGCGTGAGCAGCGAAAGCTTCCAGTCGAGCATGATCATCATGACGATGGAGCCGATGAGGATGGAGCCCTCCGTGACCATCTCGATGAGATTGTCGACGAGCGCAGCCTGGATGGCCGCCACATCGTTCGTGATATAGCTCATCGTCTCGCCCGTCTGGTGCTTGTCGAAATACGCCATCGGCATGCGCTGGAACTTGCGGAACATGACCTCGCGCACATCGATGATGACCTTCTGCCCGATGTAGGAGACGAGATAACTCTGCCCGTAGTAGAAGATGCCGCGGAACAGGAAGACCACGACGATGCCGATGGAGATGAGGTTGAGCATCATCATGTCCTTGTCCGTGAGCACCTTGTCGATCATGTCCTTGATGATCCAGGGCAGGTAGAGGTTCGCGGCCGCCGCCATGATGATGCAGACGATGGCCAGGCCGAGCCTTTTGAGATACGGCCGGATATAGGCAAGCAGCCGTTTGTAATTCTTCATTTCGTTCCCCCGTGATCCGCGTGACGGCGAGCCGCCGCGAGTATTTTTTCTGCAACGCGGGCCGCCGCGCCCGGCGGGCCCAGGCGGCGGCAGGCCTCGGTGAGGCGCGCGCAGACCGTCTGTCTGCGCGGCTCACCGCGGTAGAGCGAGAGCGCCTCCTGCGCGATGCGCTCTGGCGTCACCTCGTCCTGTAAGAGCTCCGTCTCAGCGCTCTCGCCGAGCAGGATGTTCGGCAGGCTGAAATGCTCGACATGCACGAGCAGCCGGCCGATGAAATAAGAGAGCGGCGACAGTCGGTAGAGTACGACCGCCGGCAGGCCCATGAGCGCCGCCTCCATGACAACCGTCCCCGACGTCGCGAGCGCGACGTCCATGAGCCCCATGAGGGCGTAGCGCGCCTCATGGGTGAGCATCACGGGGACGCCCGCGGCATCCACAGCCGCGCGTAGCGCGCCCTCGTCCACACCGTCCGCCACGGGCAGATAGAGCCGCGTGCCGGGGCGCTCCCGCAGCAGGCGCTTCGCCGCGCCGAGCATATCGGGAAGCAGAAGCTCGATCTCCTGGCGGCGGCTGCCCGGCAAGAGCAGCACGCCGTGCGCGCCTTCCGGCAGCGCGAAACGCTGCCGCGCCTCCTGCGCAGAGATCTCCGCGTGCACCGTATCGACGAGCGGATTGCCAACGAAGGAAATCTTCGCCCCCGCCGCCTCGTAGACGGGCAGCTCATGCGGGAAGATCGCCACGAACTCCTCCGCGAGCTTCGCACACGCTTTCGCGCGCCCCTTGCGCCAGGCCCAGGCGGAGGGCGGGATATACGAAAAGACCGGGATGCCGAGCTTCTTCGCACGCGCCGCGAGCCGCCAGTTAAAATCTGGATAGTCGATGAGGACGAGCAGATCCGGACGCTCCTCGCGCATGAAATCCGTCAGCCGCTGCAAAAGACGGCGGATGCGTCCGAGGTTTTTCAAGACTTCCCAGACGCCCATGACGTTATAGCTCGCGAAATCCGCCGCGAGCATCACGCCCGCCTGCGCCATCTCCCGACCGCCGAAGCCCACGAGCTCCGTCTCCGGCGCCTGCGCGAGGATGGCCTGTGCCAACCTGGCCCCGTGGAGGTCGCCGGAGACCTCCCCTGCGGAAAACATGATTTTCACGCGCGTGTTCCCTCCTCATCATGTCAGTACTTCCTATTATACTATATCGCGCGGCCGATTCAAATGAAAATTGCAGCCGCACGCGTCCAGTCCGCCATGCGAGCGGCATGCATCCGCTCCAGGCCTAGTCTGCCAGCGTCTTTGTCAGGGAGATCACGCCGTCATAGTTCCTGCCCGGAGGGCCCAAAGCCGCAGGCCACCGCTGTATGCCGCGCTTCCATACGTAAAAAAACTGCTGCACTCCCTGCGGCGTGCAGCAGTTCTCTTTTCTCTTGTCGCTCAGCCCATCGAAACGATGGTGATGCCGTTCGCGTCCGCGAGCGCTGCAACGCGCTCACGATCGACGACGAGCGTCCTGTCCGCCTCGATGGCGAGCGCTTTCGCTCCGACCGCGATCATGCCGCGCAGCGTATCCTCGCCGACCGTCGGCACATCGAAGCGGCTGTCCTGCTGCGGCTTGGCCACCTTGACGACGACCGCCCCGCCGCGCGCGAGCTGGCCGCCGCGCGCGATGCACGCGTCCGTGCCCTCGATGGCCTCGAGCGCCATGACGGCGAGATCCTTGACGACGACCGTCTGCCCGATATCGAGGCGGCCGAGCTCCTTGGCAACGCGGAACCCGTACTCCATGTCGCGCCGCTGCGCCTCCGTCGGCTCAAGCTTCGTGAGCGTGCCGTGATGCGGCATGAGCGTACGGAGGAGCGCCGTCTGGTCGAAGACCTCCATGCCCTCCTTCCGGAGCTCGCGCACGAACGCGAGCATGATCGTGTCGTCCTTGCGGTCCGGCAGGGACATGAGCACCTTCATCATGCGGAAGTCCGGCAGAACTTTCTTTGCGAACAGCAGTTCCTTCGTGACCTTGCCGATCATCGTGACATTCTTGACCTCATGCTTCTTGAGGAACTTGAATATCTTGTCGAGCTTCGCGATTCTGATGGCCTCGCACACCGCCGTGCAGCTGTCGAGCTCCTCGTCGCACTGCGGCAGGAGCTTCACGCAGCAGACCTCATAGCCCTTGGCACGCGCCGCCTTCGCGACCTCGACCGGCAGCCTGCCGACGCCGGCGAGCAGTCCGACTTTCTCCATCTATTTCCCTCCGCGTATCTCAGTCGTTGTGGCGTTCCCTGCAGATGCCGCGTTCCGCGTCGCGCAGGAAGCGCAGGAAATGCTCGATCTCATCGCACGAGTCGACCTCCTGCTCGATGACGGCGATCGCCTGCGCGAGCGAGAGCCCCGAGCGATAGAGGATCTTATACGCCTGCTTGATGCGGCGGCGCGACTCGAGCGGGATGCCGGCGCGCGAAATGCCGACGCTGTTGAGGCCGACCGCTTTCGCGGGATGGCCGTCGACGATCGTATACGGCACGACGTCCTGCGTGAGCTTGCTCATGCCGCCCACCATCGCGTTGCGGCCGATCTTGACGAACTGGTGCACGCCCGCCATACCGCCGATGACCGCGTGGTCCTCGACGATGGCGTGTCCCGCGAGGCTCGCGAGATTCGACATGATGACGTTGTTGCCAACGACGCAGTTATGCGCGACATGCGTGAGCGCCATGAGCAGGCAGTCATTGCCGATGCGCGTCTCCTCGCCCTCGCCCGTCGCGCGGTGCACCGTCGCGCCCTCGCGGATCGTCGTGCGGTCGCCGATGAAGACGTAGCTCTTCTCGCCCCTGAACTTGAGATCCTGCGGCTCCTCGCCAATCGAGGCGCCCTGGAAGATCTTGCAGTCCTTGCCGATCTGCGTCCAGCCCGTGATCACGACGTGCGGGCCGATCTTCGTGCCCTCGCCGATCTCTACATTCTCGCCGATCACCGAGTACGGGCCGATCTCCACATTCTTCGCAATGCGCGCACCCGGAGCGATGACCGCTGTATCGTGTATGAAGGCCAGTACCTTGTTTTCTGTACCCATCTGCTCCAACTCCTAACTATCCTCATCCCGGCCGGGCCGGGGCTCTTTGCTCTGTCTTTTCAATATACTCCCAAATATACTTTCCATAATGGTACACGATATGACAGCAAATCCAGGCGTTTTTCGAGTTGAACAAAGATTATGATCGATTTCTAGCTTTTCACAAGCTATTTTCAGAGATTATCTCCCTTTCTCAAGGCGAATTTAAAATCCGCTGAGGCGACGAGCTTGTCGCCGACGTAGCCATCGGCGTGCAGCAGGCCGAAATCGCCGCGCACGCGCACGATATGCGCTTTCGTCACAAGCGTGTCTCCGGGGATCACGGGATGCTTGAACTTCACGTTCTCCATGCCGCCGAAGAGCGCGATCTTGCCGCGATGCTCCTCAGGGTAGAGCATCGCGACGCCGCCGACCTGCGCCATCGCCTCGAGGATCAGCACGCCCGGCATGATGGGATGCCCCGGGAAGTGGCCGCGGAACTGCGGCTCGTTCATCGTGATATTCTTGATGCCCGTCGCCGACTTGAACGGCTCGATCTCTATGATGCGGTCGACGAGCAGCATCGGCGGACGATGCGGCAGGATCTTCATGATTTCATTGATGTCAAGTTCCATTTGATTTCCCTCTTCTCGCATTCAGCAATAAGATATCCATACATCAGCGGCGCGCGGCCAGAATGCGCTTCGCGAGCGCCGTGTTGAGCGCGTGCCCGGAGGCCGCCGCGATTACATGACCGCGGATCATCCCCGCGAGGCGCAGGTCGCCGATGACATCGAGGATCTTATGACGCACGAGCTCATCCTCATAGTGCAGCGGGTTGAGCCAGCGCTCGTCGTTGTAGACGATGACCGTCTCGAGCGTGCCGCCGAGTCCGAGTCCCATCGCGCGGAGCTTCTTGATCTCCTCCTCGTAAGCGATGGTGCGCGCGGGCGCGATCTCCTTCTCATACGTCTCCGGCGTGATCTCGAAATTTTCGTATTGGATGCCGATGAGCTTATGCGGATTCACCGAGGTGAAGCTCACGCGGAACCCGTCGTAAGGCACGACCATGACGAAGCGCTGCCTCTCATCGTCGTCGATGCGGTACACCTTGTCGATGACGATCTCCTCACGCGGCGCTCCCTGCGCCTCGACGCCCGCCTCGCCGATGAGGCGGCAAAAGGCCAGCGAAGCACCGTCCGCGACCGGCGGCTCCTCTGAGTCGAGCTCCACATAGCAGTTATCGATGCGCCGCGCGTGCAGCGCGCTCATGAGGTGCTCGACGGTAAAGACACGCACGCCGTGCTCCTCGAGCGTCGTCGCGCGCAGCGTCGATGTGACATGATCCGCCGTCGCGCGGATCGTCGGCCGCCCCGCGACATCCGTGCGGACGAAGACGATGCCCGTCCCCACAGGCGCGGGCGCGAGACGCATGTGCACATCGCGCCCCGAATGCAGGCCGATGCCCGTGTAGCTCACGGCCGCTGCCAAAGTTGTCTGCTCCTGCAAAAGAATACCTCCTCACGGGGTCTCCCGCCCCGCAGAAAATTCCGCTCATTGATAGCTCCTTTTATCATACTACGAAAAGCGGCGCGTGGTCAACCAAGCGGCAAATGATTTTGCGTCTGCGCGGCGCTGCGGACGCAGAGCGCAGGGTGCGCCATCCACAAGAAAAAGCTTTGCACAGCGTTACGCAGCGCAAAGCTGCATGTACAAACGTCCACTTCGTGGACATTGTGTGCCCGTCCTTGCAGTAAAAAACGGGCCAGTTCCCGCGCAGGGAACCGACCCGCCAGTCTGCGAACGATGTCATCTCAACCGATCTTCGCCGTATGGATGACCTTGTAGCCCTTGGCCTCGATGGCCTTCGTGAGCGCCGCAATCTTCGCGTCGTCCGTAACGGAAGTGCGCACGACGATCTCGTAGCGGCCCGTCGGCTGGCGACAGGTCACGAGGCTGTCGATAGAGTAGCCGCTGTCCGCGAAGACGCCCGCGATGACGGCGACGACGCCGACTTTGTCCTCCGTGTCGATCGTGAAGCGCGTGCGGCCCTCCTCGAGCGCCATGACATCGACGAACGTCTTGAAGATATCCGTCTCCGTGATGATGCCGACGACAGCGCCGACGCTCGAGACGACGGGCAGCCCGCCGACCTTCTCCTTGTACATGAGGAGCGCCGCCTCCTCGATCGTCGCGTCCTCGCCGACGCTGATGACGTTCACCTGCATGATGTCGCTCACCTTGAGCTTCGAGAGCAGCGTCGTCACCTCGTAGCGCGAGAGCGTCGTCGCCGGCGACGGCGAGACGCGCATGATGTCCTTGTCGTTGAGGAAACCGACGAGCTTGCCGTCCTCGACGACGGGCAGGCGGCGGAAATGCCCCTTCTTCATCAGGCGCGCCGCCGTATCGATGCCGGTATCCGGCGTGACGACGGTCGGATTCTTCGTCATGCGATTTGCTACGAACATAGTATCCCAACCTTTCCCTGCGGAGCTGCGCCCCCATCAGGCGGTGGCAGACTCCGGTCTTTTGAAGCGCGGGAGCGTCTCCCGCGCGGAGCGAATGTGTCAAAGGGCGGCTCAGCCGCCGAGATAAGCCTTCTTGACCTCCTCGCTCGCGGCGAGCTCCGCCGCGGGGCCGGAGAGCGTGATGCGCCCCGTCTCGAGCACATAGGCGCGGCTCGCGATCGAGAGCGCCATGTTCGCGTTCTGCTCGACGAGCAGAACTGTCGTGCCGCTCTTGTTGATGTCCACGATGATGTTGAAAATCTCGCGGATGAGCAGCGGCGCGAGCCCCATCGACGGCTCATCGAGCAGGAGGAGCTTCGGCCGGCTCATGAGCGCGCGCCCCATTGCAAGCATCTGCTGCTCACCGCCTGAGAGCGTGCCCGCAACCTGGTCACGCCGCTCCTCGAGGCGCGGGAAGAGCTCGAACACATGCCTTAGATCCGCCGCGATGCCGTCCTTGTCCTTGCGCGTGAACGCGCCGAGGTCGAGGTTCTCCATGACGGTCATCTCCGCGAAGATGCGCCGTCCCTCCGGCACCTGGGAGATGCCGCGCTTCACGATCTCGTGCGCCGGCACGCCCGCGATGTCCTGGCCCTGGAAGTCGATGGCACCCGTCTTCGGCTTCAGGAGGCCGGAGATCGTGCGCAGCGTCGTCGACTTGCCCGCGCCGTTCGCGCCGATGAGCGTGACGATCTCGCCCTCGTCCACCTCGAGGGAGATGCCCTTGAGTGCGTGGATCGCACCGTAATATACATTGATATCATCTATTTTCAGCATTGGCTTTGCCATATCGTTCATCCTTCCCCGCCGAGATACGCGCGGATGACCTCCGGGTTCTTCTTGATTTCCTCCGGCGTGCCCTCCGCGATGGTGCTGCCGTACTCGAGCACATAGATGCGCTCGCAGATGCCCATGACGAGGCTCATGTCGTGCTCGATGAGCAGGATGGTCAGGCCGAACTCCTTGCGGATCCAGCGGATCATGTCCATGAGCTCCTTCGTCTCCTGCGGGTTCATGCCCGCCGCCGGCTCGTCGAGCAGCAGGAGCTTCGGCTTCGTCGCGAGCGCGCGCGCGATCTCGAGGCGGCGCTGCGCGCCGTACGGGAGGTTCTTCGCCTTTTCATTCTCCTGTCCGTCGAGATGGAAGATCCGGAGCAGCCGGCGGCTCTCCTCCGCCACGCGCTCCTCCTCGCTGAAATAGCGGCCCATGCGCAGCACGGCCTCGAGCATGCCGTACTTCACATGACTGTGGAACGCGATCTTCACGTTATCGAGCACGGAGAGCTCGGAGAAGAGGCGGATGTTCTGGAACGTACGCGCGATGCCGCGCTGCGTGATCTGGTACGGCTTGAGCCCGACGATGGAATCGCCAGCGAACGTGATCTGCCCCGTCGTCGGCTGATAGACGCCCGTGAAGAGGTTGAACGCCGTCGTCTTGCCCGCACCATTCGGCCCGATGAGGCCGACGAGCTCGCCGGGATTGATGTAGAAATTGAAATCCGAGACAGCCTTGAGGCCGCCGAAGACCTCAGACACATTCTCCGCCTTGAGCAGTGCATCACTCATGCTTGCGGCCCCCTTTCTTCAGCAGCTTGCGGAACGGACCGTAGTCCGTGATCTCCATGTAGCCAAAGAGTCCCTGCGGACGGTAGAACATCAGGAGGATCAGCGCGAGCGCGTAGATGATCATGCGGAACTCCGGCCACGACGCGAGCGCCGCCGAGATGAACGTCACGACGAACGCGCCCGCGATGGAGCCCGTGATCGAGCCGAGACCGCCGAGCACGACCATGATGAGGTAGTTGAACGACTGCATGAACGTGAAGGAGTTCGGGCTGATGAGGTAGAAGCTGTGCGCGAACAGGCCGCCCGCGACGCCCGCGAACGCCGCGCCGATGGTGAACGCCATGACCTTGTACTTCGTCGTATTGACGCCCATCGACTCCGCCGCGACCTCGTTCTCGCGGATCGCGAGGCAGGCGCGCCCGTCTGTCGAGTTGACGAAATTCTTGATGAAAAAGAGCGAAAACAGCATGATGAAGAACACCCAGGCAAACGTCGTGTGGTGCGGAATGCCCTTGAAGCCAGCCGCGCCGCCGACGTAGTCGATGTTCATGATAGAGATGCGGATGATCTCCGACATGCCGAGCGTCGCGATCGCGAGATAGTCGCCGCGCAGACGCAGCGTCGGGATGCCGACGAGGAAGCCGAGGAAGCCCGCGGCCGCGCCGCCCGCGAGCAGCGCGACGGCGAACGGCAGGTGGAAGAACGTCGTGAGCACGACGCCGACATACGCGCCGACCGCCATGAAGCCCGCATGGCCGAGGGAGAACTGCCCCGTGTAGCCGTTGATGAGGTTGAGGCTCACCGCCATGATGACGTTAATGCCGATGATGATGGAATTGAGCTGCCAGAACGAGCTCATGATGCGCTCCGTGATGAGCGTCTGAAGGACCGCAAAGATGACCAGGCCCAGGCCCAGCATGATGAGGTCATTCTTTCTCAGGTATTTCATACGATGACCTCCTTAGACCTTTTCCTTCGTATCCTTGCCGAAGATGCCTGCCGGCCGCACGAGCAGCACGAGGATGAGGATGGCGAACGCGGCCGCGTCGCGGAACGTCGACGAGATAAATCCCGAGACGAGCGCCTCGACGATGCCGAGGATGAGCCCGCCGACGACAGCGCCCGGCAGGATGCCGATGCCGCCGAGCACAGCCGCAACGAACGCCTTCATGCCCGGCATGATGCCCATGAGCGGATCGATGGAGTTATAGTAGACGCCGACGAGCACGCCCGCGACCGCCGCGAGCGCCGAGCCGATGCCGAACGTGAGCGAGATGATGCGGTCGGAGTCGATGCCCATGAGCTGCGCCGTCTCCGTATCGAACGACGCCGCGCGCATCGCCTTGCCCGTCTTCGTCTTCTGCACGATGTAGGTGAGCACGACCATGAGCACCGCCGTGATGCCGAGGATCAGCATCTGCTGGCCGTTGATGACGATGCCCGCGATGTTCACCGCGACATCGCCGAACATCGCCGGGAACGTGCGCGGCGTCGGCGAGACGAAATACATCGTCGTGTACTCGAGGAAGAACGACACGCCGATGGCCGTGATGAGCACCGAGATGCGCGGCGCATGGCGCAAAGGCTTATAGGCGAGCCGCTCGACGACCATGCCGAGGAAGCCCGTCACGACAAGCGAGATGAGCAGCGACGGCACGATGGAGAGATGCGCCTGCGTGATGGCGAAGAAGCCGATGTAGGCGCCCACCATATAGATATCGCCGTGGGCGAAGTTGATGAGCTTGATGATGCCGTAGATCATCGTATAGCCCAGCGCAATCAATGCATAGATGCTCCCCAGCGAGATGCCGTTGACGAGCTGCTGCATGACCTGCTGCAATAGTTCCATAAAGATACCTCCCGTAGAGGCGCCCAGGCGGTGCGCCTGGATTGCCTCGCCGCGGGATAGAGACACTCCGTCCCGCGTTCCTGGAAATCGAGCCTGCAAAACCATTGGCCGCAACCGCAGGCCCCTGCGGAATCACGGCTGCAGCGCGGTTCCTTACGGAAGTGCTGTTTCATTCAGCGCTTCCTTACATAAAGAAAGGGGGCCAAAGCCCCCTTGGAAGTGATTTCCTACTCAGTCAGCGTCCGGCATGATCTTAGCAACCATGACGCGGTCGCCGCCCTTGTTCTCCAGGATGACTGCCTGCTTGATCGGGTTGTGGTTCTTGTCCATCGTGATGGTACCCGTACCGACCTTCAGGTCCTTCGTCTCCTCGAGCGCCTTGCGGATGGCCTCAGGATCATCGCTGCCAGCGCGCTTGATCGCGTCGACGAGCATCTTGCCCGCATCGTAGCCGAGGGCCGCGAAGACGTTCGGCGCATGGCCGTATTCCTGCGTGAACGCATCGACGAAGCCCTTCACGGACTCATCTTTGTCGGAATAATGCGTGCTGAAATACGTATTGTTCAGCGCGTCCGCACCGGCGATGTCCGCGACCTTCGGATCATCCCAGCCGTCCGTGCCGAGGATCGGGCAGGTGATGCCGAGCTCGCGCGCCTGCTTCACGATCTTGCCGACCTCCTCATAGTAGGCCGGAACGAAGATGACATCCGCGTTCGCCGCCTTGAGCGTCGTCAGCGTCGCCTTGAAATCCGTATCCTTCGCGACGAAGGCCTGCTGGTCGAGCACCTTGCCGCCCGCGGCCTCGAACTTCTCCTTGAACACCTTGCCGAGGCTCTTGGAGTAGTCCGTGCTGTTATCTACATAAATAACTGCCGTCTTGGCCTTGAGGTTCTCTGTGGCGAATTTCGCCATGACGGAGCCCTGCTGCGGATCGATGAAGCAGCTGCGGAAGATGTACGGCTTCACCTGGCCGTTCTCCACCGTGACGTCCGGACTCGTCGCATCCGGCGCGATGACCGGCACCTTGTTGTCCGTCGCTACCTGCGACTCGGCGATGACGTTCGCCGTGACCGCCGGGCCGACGATGACCTTGACCTTGTCGTCCGAGATGAGCTTCGTCGCCGCGTTGACGGCCTCCGACGCCTCCGACTTGTTGTCGGCATCGACGATCGTAATCTTCTTGCCATTGACACCGCCCGCGTCATTGACCTCCTTGATCGCGAGCTTCAGACCGTCGAGCGTCGCCGCGCCGTAGTTCGCGACATTGCCCGTCATCTCGAAGTTCGCGCCGATCTTGATCTCGTCGCTCTTCGCCTCATTACCGCAGCCCGCGAGTACGCCGCCCACGAACAGCGCGCCGAGCAGGCCGGCTGCCAGTCTCAGATGCTTCCTGCTGAAATTCATAAGAACCCTTCCTTTCCTCTCTGACGAGAGCCCCCGGCAGCTCTTTCCGTTTCCCAGCCGCCGATGAACTTGATGAACCCATTATAAGTTACGCGTTTACATGCGTCAAGAGAAAAACTGTAGGAATACACGAATATACGATATATTTGTCCAGTAAAAAAGGACATCGCCACATCCGCCAACGCCGAAAGATGGCAGATGCCGCTTTTTCCGCGCCCATGCGCCGTTCCCCCGAAGCTCCGCCATACACACCTGTTCTGCACAGGCGCCCTCCACCACCGTCTCCTCGCCGCCGCTGCCACCAACATGAACGAGATTTCCTCATAAAAAACATCCCTCCAGGAAGGAAAATCCTCTTCGGCGTCGAAAATTAGAAAGTAGCGTATCGAGCCGCGCAGCGTCGGGCATCAGCTGCGCGAGGGAAGCGGCTTCCGCCGTCATCATATCGGAAAGGAGCGATCGCATGGCGTATCTTCTCATGACAGCTGGCATCATGGCGCTCGGGCTCTTTCTCGCCAGTCGGCTCGCGAACGCCTGCGGCTTCCTCGTCAAGGGCAGGGCGCTCGCCCTCGCGGGGCTCCTCGCCTGCGGCATCGCTGTGGTGCTCCCCATCCTCGCGCCCTTTCTCACGCGCGACTACTATTGGAAGCTCGGCCTCCTCGTCCTCATCGCCGCGCTGCTCGTGACGGCGTACAACGCGCGCCTCGTAAAAAAGGATCTGGCAGCGGCCGAGCAGGCCGCTGCGGAAACGCCTGCCTCCGCAGCGCCGCCGGAGCGGGCGTCGGAACAGATGCCAGAGGCCGCGCGGCAGACAGAAGAACAGGCAGGCGAAGCGCGGCCGGACATACCGACGCCTCCCGTACGGCCAGCGGCTGCCGCAAACAAGGAAAGCGACAGCGCAGCGCCTGCACTGGACGCACCGGCACCGCCGCAGGCTGCGCCCCCCGTGGCGGCTACGGCACCGCCAGCACCCGCTCCGGGCGCCGCCCCAGCGGACGCACGCGCAGACAGTACCGCAGCGCAAACGCCACAGGAAAAGGCACTGCCCGCGACAGACGCCGCAGCGCAGCCACCGCAGGAAACGGCACTGCCCGCGGCAGACGCCGCAGCGCAGCCACCGCAGGAAACGGCACTGCCCGCGACAGACGCCGCAGCGCAGCCACCGCAGGAAACGGCACTGCCCGCGACAGACGCCGCAGCGCAGCCGCCACAGGAAACGGCACCGCCCGCGGCAGACGCCGCAGCGCAGCCGCCGCAGGAAACGGCACTGCCCGCGGCAGACGCCGCAGCGCAGCCGCCGCAGGAAACGGCACTGTCCGCGGCAGAGCCGCCACAGGAAGAGGCTGCGTCCACGGCAGACACAGCACGCCAGGCACCACAGACGGAGGCTCCGGCTGTCCCCATCGCGCCTGCGGCCTTCACCGCGGAGGACAGCCGTCCTCCGCGGGATGCGGCACCGCCGCCACCCCCCGTGACAGAGGAACACGCTTCCGCGCGCCATGCGCCAGCGGCACAGATGCCGGAAGGGCACACGCCAGAGAAGCGGCCGCCAGAGGCAGCGGCACAGGCATCGGAAAAACACGCGCCGGAGAAACGTCTGACAGAGGCCCAGGCGCCGGAGGCGTCCTGGGCCAAAGACATCGCCGCGCTCACAACGCTCGACGCCTTCCTCGACTACGCCTACGCCGCGCAGCAGCGCGGCGACATCCCGCGCGCGCTCGCCGCGTACCGCGAGGCGCTCAAGAGATACTCCGGCGATCCCTACGTTCCCTATCTCTTCATCGACCTCGGCAACCTTTGCAAGCAGCAGGCGCGCTACGCCGACTGCATCGAGGTCTACCGACGGGGCCTCCGGCTCCCCATCATCGCAGAGAACGAAGCCATGGCAGAGGAGTTCCGCAAGAACATCCGCTACCTGCGCATCGTTTATCATATTTTAGAAAAGCATCAAGCGCTCGCGACGCCTTTCGGCAGCATCCCGCAGACCTACCGCGCGGAGATCGAGACTGCCTACCAGGCAGCGCAGGCGCAGCATCACGGCAGCTGACGGCTCAGCGCCCCTGCCAGAATCACCATTGGAGGAATACGAATGAAGAAAAGTGTAGAAATCCTCGGCCTTCCCGTCATCAGCATCACCGAGGGCCGCGAGCTCGGCATGAGCAAGACGCTCCTTATCGACGCGAAAAAGGGCACCGTGGCAGCCATCACCATCGAGGATGAGGACTGGTACCGCGGCGTCAAGCTCATCCCTTATGAATCCGTCATCGCCATCGGCGACGACGCCGTGACCGTCACAAACAGCGAGAACATCCTCACGCTCGATGACGCCGGCGACTACGAACAGCTGCTCGACGACAACATCCGCATCATCGGCACGAAAGCCATCACGAAATCCGGCTCCATCCAAGGCAAAATCTCCGAACTCTACATCGGCGACGACGGCAAAATCGAGAAATGCGAGATCACGGCCCCCGACGGCACGACGAGCGAAGTGACAGCGGATCAGATCTCCATCTTCGGCAAGCAGGTCACCGTCATCGACCCGAGCAGCGAAAAAAAAAATGAGCCGGTAGCCGCACCGGCTGCTGCAGCGCCAGTCAAAGCGGCTCCGGCAGCGCCGTCAGCCTCGGCCAAGGAAGCGCCGGCCGCCAAAGAGTCCGCTGCTCCCAAGGAAGAGGGGAAGCCGGAGCCGTCGAAGGACGCAGCGCCCGCACCGGAAAAGCCGGCAGAGAAGCCCGCAGCGCCCAAGGCCCCGGAAAAGCCAGCCGCGCCCGCGCCGAAACCAGCGCCGAAGGCTGACCCGAAACAGGCGGCCGCCGACAAGGCCACCGAGGAGCGCCATCGCCGCTTCCTGCTTGGCAAGAAAGCAACGCGCACCATCAAGATGGACAACGGCATCGTCATCGTCGAGGAAGGCCAGGATATCACAGAGGAAGTCCTGCAGAAGGCCAAGCTCGCGAACAAGTTCATCGAGCTTTCGATGAACGTACAGTAACAAGGTACAGCGCACACATCTCCAAGAATGCCGAAGGGCAGCCACCGATCATCCGGTGGCTGCCCTTTCTATATGGGGATCTCCAAATTTATCTATGGCCGCAGGTTCAGCGACCGCATCGCCCGCGTGCGCACGCGCTCCACGAAATTGCGCGGACGCAGGATGGCATGCAGAGAGCGGCAGAGCTTTGCGTACTCATTGAGGCTGTCATTGACGCGGTACATCTGGAAAAAGGCGCTGAGACCGATGCTGCCGAGCGTCTTTTCCATATCCGCCTTGCGCTGCCACGCGCTCTCGTTGCGGGCCTGATCGTCCACGTGCTCGCTCGCAGGGAATGCCTCGCGCATCTCCGCTACCGTGAGCTCCGCGAGCAGCTTGTTCGTGCGCTCGGCCAACAGGATATACGACGCGAGATTATGGCGCCAGTTGGTCGGCTGGCGGCGCAGCACCTTCTCGACTCCCAGCACCGCCTGCTGCTGCAATTCTTTCCTTCCCATCGACATCCCCTCCACTCTTTCTCTCTATCGACATCCCTGCGCACAGGAAGGCGCACTCACTCGCCGCGCCGGCCGTGATAGAGGCACCAGGGCTCCTCTGCCATGTAGTCGCCGCCGTGGTAGCACGCGGCGCGCGCGCGGCAGCCGCCGCAGACGCCCTTGTAGCCGCAGCTGCCGCAGCCGCCGCTGTAATCGAGCGTGCGCAGGCGCGCGAGGACGGGGCTTTTCGCCCAGATCTCATCGAACGGCGTCTCGCGCACATCGCCGAGCTCCATCTTGAGGTAGGCGCAGGGCTGCACCTTGCCGCGCGGGCTGATGATGCAGTAGCTGAGGCCCGCGAGGCAGCCGCGATGGAAGCGCGACTTCAGTCCGAGCTGGTCGGCGATGCGCAGGAACTGCGGCGCACAGGTCGGCTTGAGCTCGATGGGAACCTCCTGCTGCTTCTTCATGATGCGCGTCAGGACGTCCTCATACTGCTCGGCGCGCAGGCTCTCCTCCTCGATGGTCGCGGCGCGCCCCGTCGGCACGAGGAAGAAGAAGTGATGCGCCTTCGCGCCGATCTCCACGGCAAAATCCGTCATCGCCTCGAGCTCGCCCTCGTTCCAGTCCATGACCGTCGTATGGATCTGGAACGGCAGGCCGACCGCCGCGCAGTTCTTCATGCCGTCGACCGCGCCCTGCCAGCCGCCCGGGAAGCTGCGGAACTTGTCGTGCTTCGCCGCGTCGAGCGAGTCGAGGGAGATACCCATGGCGCGCGCGCCCGCGTCCTTGAGCTTCGCCGCCATCTCGCGCGTGATGAGTGTGCCGTTCGTGCCGAACACGGGGAAGAGGCCGAGCGACGAGGCATACGACACCAGCTCCAGGATGTCCGGCCGCATGAGCGGCTCGCCGCCTGAGAAAATCATGATCTTGAAGCCCGCGCGCGCGATCTCCGTCAGGAGCTTCTTCGCCTCCGCCGTCGAGAGCTCCTCCTCCGCCTTGCAGCCCGCGTCGCGATAGCAGTGCGCGCAGTACATGTTGCAGGCATTCGTCACGTTCCACGATATGATGTTCATAAGCCGATCTCCTCATCCGTCAGATAGCAGGCCGGGTCCGAGGCCCAGAAATCACCGGTGACCGCCTCCGCCCGCGTGCGGAAATTGCCGTTGCAGGCCGAGAGCCATTTGCATTTCGCGCAGCGTCCCGTGAGCAGCGGCTTCCGGTCCTTGAGCCCCGCCATGATGGGGTTCGTCGTATCCTGCCAGATATCGCCGAACGCGCGCTCGCGCACGTTGCCGAACGTATGGTGCTGCGTGAACTGGTCGGGATGCACATAGCCCTGCGGATCCACCTCGCCGAACGCGATGCCCGAGCGGTTGCCGCCGTTCATCGAAAGATACTTCTTGATCTGCGCCGCCGTCTCCGTCTCGCCGTCCGCGAGCGCCTTGAGGTACATGTAGACGCCGTCGCAGTGGTTGTCCACCGTGAGGATCTCCTTCTCGAGGCCGCGCGCCTCGAAGTCCTTCGTGCGGCGGATGATCGTATCCATCGCGCGGCGCGAGTCCTCGGGGCTCACATCCTGGTCGACCATCGCCTCGCCGCGGCCGCTGTAGACGAGGTGGTAGAAGCAGACGCGATTGATCTGCTCCGCCTCGATGAAATCAAAGATGTGGTCGAGCTCCTGGATGTTGTGGTGGTTGATGGTGAAGCGCAGGCCGACGCGCTGGCCGACCGCCACGCAGTTCTCGATGCCCTGCATCGCCTTTTCATACGCGCCCGCGACGCCGCGGAACGTATCGTTCACATCGCGCAGGCCGTCGAGCGAGATGCCGACATAGCCGACGCCGATCTCCTTGATGCGCCGCGCGACCTCGCGCGTGATGAGCGTCCCGTTCGTCGAAAGCGTCGGCCGCACGCCCGCCGCCGCCGCATACGCCGCGAGCTCGAAGAAATCGGGCCGGATGAGCGGCTCGCCGCCGGAAAAGAGCAGCACGGGCACATGGAACGCCGCGAGATCGTCGATGAACTTCTTCGCCTCCGCCGTCGAAAGCTCGTCCTGATACTTCCGCGCGTCGGACTTCATATAGCAATGCATGCACTTGAGGTTGCACGTCTTCGTCGAATTCCAGACGACGACCGGGCCGACGCCCTCCGCGGCGCCGCTCTTCATGCTGTGCGCGCTCTTCGTATAGCGCAGACTGTCGCCGAAATATTCCCGCGCGAACAGCAACTTCGTCACACTGATCATAAGCTCTACCTACTCCCTTTCCATCACGCGCGAATGCCGCCCAAAAGCAGCTGCAGCTTCCCCTCGAAATTCTCGCGGAACGAGAGGCCGAGATGGCTGAACGCCGCCGACTGGAACGCCGCGTGCAGCATCTCTGCGATGAGCGGCGCCGGCACATCGGTGCGCAGTTCTCCCGACGCCTGCCCCTCCTCGATGATGGCGAGGAAAAGCTCCCGGAACCCCGGCCCATGGCTGTACGGCAAGCGGCTCTCCTGCCCGTGCTTCCCGCTGCCTTGCGCCTTGCCGTGCGCGGGCGCCGCATGACTGCCAGCGAAGAAGAGCGCGAGCACGAACCTGTTCTCATCGAGGAGACGCGCCGTCTCCTGGCAGCCCTCCGTGAGGCGCGCGAGCGCCGGCCTGCCCGCGGCCTTCATCTCATCGAGAAACGACGTCACCTCGCCCATGAGGCCGACGAGCAGGCTCATGAGGATCTCCTCCTTCGAGGAGAAATAATTGTAGAACGTGCCGACGCCGAGATCCGCGCGCTCCATGATATCGGCAATCGACGCATCCTTGTAGCCCTGCCGCACGAACTCCTGCTTGGCCGCCGTGAGGATCGCCTGCCGCGAGGCAATCTTCTTGCGCTCCCGGCGTCCGAGTTTCTTCTCTTCCATCGTAAGCTCCTTTTCCTCGTTTTCATTTCTGAACCATGTTCATTATTCTACCCCCTTCCGCCGGCTTTTTCTAGTCTTGACAAAAATTTTTATCGAAAACACAAAATCCCATTGACAAAAGGCGTACACGGCATTATACTATTTTATGTTGATTGCGAAAGCATCACGGCCCAGTAGCTCAGCTGGATTAGAGTATTTGACTACGAATCAAAGGGTCGGGGGTTCGAATCCCTCCTGGGTCACCATTTGCAACTAACGCCTGCCTCGGCAGGCGTTTTTTGTTTGGCCCGGCGAAAACGGGCAGGGCGTACGCGGGACAAAACGGCAGCCGCGACGCGCGGCCAGCAACAAAGCGCGGCCAGCAACAAAGCGCGGCCAGCGCAAGCCGCCCGCGCGCAGCAGAGCGCTGTAAAGCACGCGAACGCGAAGGGGAGCCATCCACACGGATGGCTCCCCTTCGCGTTCCTGTCGGTGCATAGTCCCTGGCACCGCCCGCGCCTCACCGCAGAAAATAGAGATAGCCCGTCGTCGCGGCGGCGAGGATCCAGCTCACACGGTTCACTAGCGACGCGTCCCGGAGCGCCGTGAGCGCGCCGCGCTCGCCGAGGAACGCGAGCACGCGGCTGTAGAGCCACTTCAAAACCAGCGCGACGAGCACGGCGACGGCGATCCGGAACACGAGGACGAACGCCGCGCCCAGGAACATGCAGATGACGGCGAGCACGACGCAGACAACGGCGACGACAGCGAAGATCGTCGCCACGACGCCCGTCGCGGCGAGCGCCACGATCACGCCGGCCAAGAGGACGGCGCCCAAAATCTCAAACATGCTGATACCTCCCTTAAGGAAAGGAACGCCTCGTATGGCTTCCCTTTTCTCTACATTATATCCTATCTGCCCCGGCAGGGAAAGCCGCCCCTGCCGCGACGGGCACGAGGATGCGCGTGAGGTAGTCGCGCACGTCGCGCGAGCTCATCTCCTCGAGGATGCTCTCCTCATAGGAATAGCCCGCAGCGCGCAGGTGATGCGCGCGCAGGTAGTCGCGCAGGAGCGCGTAGGGGCGCGCGGTGTCCTCATAGTCGCCGGCGAAATAGGTGACGAGGTAGCGTCCCGCGGGGCGCTCGAAGCGGTAGGGACGCTCGATGGCGCGCAGCGGCCGCTCGGTGACGGTGAAGTAGTAGCTCTCGAAGTTCTCCCGGCCAGGCGTCAGGTACTCCTCCGGCGAGAGCATGAAGCCCATGCCGTAGCCCGCGTCCGCCTTGTGCTCGAAGACGTAGCGCAGGTGCTCGGTCATCGCGCGCTCGAGCGTCGGGCTGTCGCCCTGCAGCGCAAGCTTACGGACGTTGCGCGAGATGACGAGATGCGCCGCGGGGAGCACGACCTCCTCGACGCGGCCGCAGGTGACGTGCGCGGCCTGCGCGAGCAGCGCGCGCTGGTTGCGCACGATGCGCATCTGGTGCTGGAGGCGCGCGAGCTCGCCCGTGAGCCATGCCTGCTGCTCCGTGAGCAGCGCATCGAGGCGCGCGGGGCTGCGATGTTCCATATACTCCTTGATCTCCGCGAGGTCGAGCCCCATCGCGCGGAAATGGCGCAGCATGTAGAAGGGATAGAACTGCTGGAAGCTGTAGCTCCGGTAGCCGTTCGGCTCGACGCGCGCGGGGCGGAAGATGCCCTGCGCGTCATAGTAGTGCAGCGTGCGCTTGTTCACGCCGACGATGCGCGCGAACTCGCCCGTGTGGAAGGATCGCTTGCGTGCCATAGTCTGCTCCTCTCTCGTCTCGCGGCAGCGCCGCCGCCCCATCTCGCGCCCGCACAGCTTCAAAGGCATGACGCAGCCGCGCAAATCCAGGGCGCTTCATTTAATCAGCGCTCCCTTGACATTACAGTAACTGGATACTTTATGATAATCATAGATCATTTCAGAAGGAAAGGAAAGGATGATTTCCATGAAAGCAACCCAACACTGTACGACGCCGCTCGCGCAGAGGTTCTCCGCGTCCGGCCTCCTGCGCTTCGCGGCCCCCTCCATCGGCATGATGCTCGTCATCGCGCTCTACACCGTCACGGACGGCATCTTCATCGGACGCTTCGCTGGCGCTGACGCGCTCGCGGCCTCGAACATCGTCTACCCCGTCATCAACCTGCTGCTCGGCCTCGCCATCATGCTCGCCTCCGGCGGCTCGGCGCTCGTCGCGAAGACGCTCGGCGAGGGCGAGTCGGTGCACGCGCGCGAATATTTCTCGCTCATCGTCTGCGCCGGCACGGTCATCGGCCTCGTCTTCGCCCTCGCGGCGTTCCTCCTGCGCGTGCCGCTCCTCACGGCGCTCGGCGCGAGCGCGCACCTCTGGGCGGACTGCGCCGGCTACCTGCTCGCGCTGCTGCCGTTCTTCCCGTTCGCCGCGGCGATGCTCATCTTCAACGCCTTCTACATCGCAGACGGGCGGCCGGCCTGCGGCTTCTTCGTCTCCATCGCGAGCGGGCTCGCGAACGCCCTCCTCGACTATGTGTTCCTCGCGCAGCTCGGGCTCGGCATCGCGGGCGCGGGGCTCGCGACGGGGCTCTCCTACCTGCTCGCCGCCGCCATCGGGCTCATCTATTTCGCGCGCTTTTCCCACACGCTCCGGCTCGTGCGCGCGCCGCTGCGGCCGCGCGTGCTCCTCTGCGCCTCCTACAACGGGCTCTCCGAGATGGTCACGCAACTCTCCGTCGGCGTCACGACGTTCCTCTTCAACCTCATGACGTTCGCCTACATGGGGGAGGACGGCGTCGCCGCTATCTCCGTCATCCTCTACGCCGAGATGCTCCTGACCTCTCTTTTGCTCGGCTTCACGAACGGCGTCGCGCCCATCTTCTCCTACCACTACGGCGCGCGCCGCGGCGGCGAGCTGCTGCGGCTGCTGCGCCTCGCGCTCGTCATCATCGGCATCGCGGGCGTCATCGCCTACGGCATGGCGTGCGTGCTCGGCGCGCCGCTCACCGCGCTCTTCCTGCCACAGGGCGGCCACGTCGCCGCGCTCACGCTGGACGGCTTCTCCCTCTTCTCGCTGAGCTTCCTGCTCTGCGGCTTCAACATCTTCACGGCGGGCTTCTTCACCGCGCTCTCGAACGGGCGCACCTCCGCGCTCTGCTCGCTGCTGCGGAACCTCGTCGGCATCGCCATCTTCCTCTTCGCGCTGCCGCATTTCCTCGGCGCGCGCGGCATCTGGCTCGCCGTGCCCGCGAGCGATCTCGTCGCGCTCGCCGTCTCCCTCTCCTGCCTGCGCGGCGAGGCGATGAGCATCCTCGGCACCTACGCGCACCGCTACCCGCGCCTCTTCGCCCGCACGCGCGAAGGAAACGCCGAGACCTGACACAGCAGCGACACCCCCACACAGAAACGGCGCAGCACGGCTGCACGCAGTGCCAAGAGAAATCGCACCACATCCAAAAGCCACAGGCGCACACATCGTGTCCGCGCCTGTGGCTTTTCAGGAACCACTGATTCATTCGGCACTCCGTCTTCACGCGTCTGCACTGTCCTCTCGTCGTCAACAAATCCTCAGCGTAG
>CAKPXP010000018.1 GCA_934202005.1 uncultured Selenomonas sp.
CAAAACCATTTTAACATAGGAAGTCGCTATGGATTTTTGTTTTTGATTAACTGTTCAACTTCATTTTACAACGAACCTGAACAAATTCTGCGTTTATATGATAAATATAAAGGAATGAGTCCTGATATAAAATCATATTATTTTATTTCGGTTTTGGATTTTATTTTCCAGCATCCATTATTTACTACTCCACAATTATTGAGTGAGGATGGTTTTGGAGCCAAGCAAACCATGTATAACCTGTTGAAGAAGTTATGCGATGCAGGCATTATATCCATCATACCGTCTGCGCGGAACAAAACATATATATGCGGGGATTTGCTCTCGATTATTGATTATCAGTAACTTAGGTGTCTAGCCACCCCTTCTAAATTGGACTGTCTCTACCAGCGAGTCTAATTATCTATGGAAAACTAGACCGACGAATACAGCCAGTCTAGTTCTGTCGCCATTGTTAGCTTTGCCTGGTTCTGATGCCCAGCAGACCGACACCGATGACCTCACCAATCCTGATCGAGAAATCCAGCTGAGTAAGCAGTGATACCACTTTGCGGATGCCCACAAAATCGCAAACAAAAATAGCCGCCCCGGATTGGTGGGCGGCTATGAAAGGACCATATTCGTGGGTCGACGAAAAAGGTAGAAAGGTTGTGATCCCATGCCCGCATACAAGAACGACGCAGGCCGCTGGTACTGCGCCTTCTACTACAAAGACTGGACCGGCAAACGCCGGAAGAAGAAGAAAGAGAGCTTCGACACAAAGCGCGAGGCGCTTGAGTGGGAGCGTCGCTACATCGATGAGCAGGCGGGCGCGCCTACGATGTCATTTGAAGCTCTCTACGGGCTTTACAAGAAGGACTGCACTTGCCACCTCAAGAAAAGTACGATGATTTCAAAATTTGCAATGATCGAGAAGCACATCTTACCGTACTTCAAAGCACTACACATCAATGCCATCACGCCGGCCGCCATACGTGCCTGGCAGAATGATGTCATGAGCAATGGGTATAGTCCCAGCTACTCCTACTCCCTACATCGGCAGCTCTCGGCCATCCTGAACTTCGCCTGCCGCTACTACGGCCTGCAGGCGAATCCGGCTGCCCGCGCCGGATCCATCGGCCGCAACGAAGAACATCAGGCATTCTGGACGCTCGACGATTTCCACCACTTTGCGATGACGCTAACCGCGCCCGCACAGATCATGCTTTTCTATATGCTCTTCTGGACTGGTTGCCGCATTGGTGAGGTGCTGGCGTTGACCTGGGATGACGTAGACGGCGACAGCATCCACATTACCAAGACGCTGAGCTACATGCATGGCAGCGCCTATGTGCGCCCGCCGAAAACGCGTGAGAGCAATCGCACGGTCAAACTCCCGTCCTTTGTTGTGGCGATGCTAGCCGACTACAAGCGCCGCACACAGTACGTCGGCCCGATGCTCTTCCACACGACAAGCTCGACCGCCGTCCGTCTGCTCGCACGCCACGCCAAGCAGGCCGGCCTCGAGCGCATTCGCATCCACGATCTACGCCACTCCCACGCCTCCATGCTCATCCAGGCCGGCGTGCCTGCCATCGCCATTGCCGAGCGCCTCGGACACAAAAATGCACAGACAACGCTCCGCGTCTACGCCCACCTCTATGAATCGACGAAGGACGAGGTCGTGTCTGTGCTTAAAAAAATTTAGTACGCTTTTAGTACGCTTTGTCAATAAAAAAGGCCGTCAGCCCTTATAAATAAAGGGCTGACGGCCTTTTTGCAATTATACGAGCTCGATGATGACCATCGGAGCTGCGTCACCGCGGCGCGTGCCGAGCTTCAGGATGCGCGTGTAGCCACCCTGACGGTCGGAGTATTTGCCAGCGATTTCGCTGAAGAGCTTTCTTACGACATCTTCATCAGCAAGGGATGCAATCGCCTGACGACGTGCGCTGAGGTCGCCGCGCTTGGCGAGCGTGATCAGCTTGTCGGCGAATTTACGGAGCTCTTTTGCTTTGGCTTCCGTCGTTTCGATGCGTCCATATCTGAAGAAGGAAGTGAGAATGCTGCTGAAAAGCGCTTTGCGGGCGCCGGAGTTACGTCCAAGTTTTCTGTAGCTCATTAGTTTCCCTCTCTTTGCAGTATTTGTCCGGGAGACAGGCCGCGAGGGCCGCTTCCCGTTTTTATCCGTCTCACCTGTATGTCAGACGCGGGGCAGAGTGCCGCGCGCCTGATATCAGGCAAGGGAGCCGCACAAGTCCGCGAGGCGGACGTCTGCGCGTTGTTATTCGTTGCTTTCCATCAGAGATAAACCGAGGTCTTCGAGTTTTTTCTTTACCTCTTCCAGGGACTTGCGTCCGAGGTTGCGCACCTTCATCATGTCGTCCTCCGTCTTGGCCGTGAGGTCCGCGACGGTGTTGATGTTGGCACGCTTGAGGCAGTTGAAGGAACGAACGGAGAGGTCGAGGTCTTCGATGGTCATATCGAGGACCTTCGAGGAGGTATCCTCTTCTTCCTCCGGGAACGTCGTCTCTTCTACTTCTTCCTCTTCCGGAATGCCGTCCATGTTCTGGAACAGCTTCAGGTGCATGACAAGAATGCCTGCTGCTTTCGAGACAGCTTCCTCGGGGCGCATGGAACCATCGGTCCAGACTTCGAGGATGAGCTTGTCATAGTCCGTGACGTTGCCGACACGCGTGTCCTGTACCGTGTAGTTCACGCGCTGAACCGGGGAGAAGATGGAGTCGATGGGGATGACACCGATGGTGTCATCCGGCTTCTTGTTCTTGTCCGCCGGCACATAGCCGCGCCCGCGCTCGACGGTCATCTCGATCTTGAGCTTGCCGTCTTCGTTGAGCGTTGCGATGTGGAGATCCGGGTTCAGGACTTCGATATCAGCATCGCAGACGATGTCTGCTGCCGTGACTTCCTTTTCTCCCTCGGCATCGATGCGGATGACCTTCGGCTCGTTGCCTTCCATCTTGAGGCAGAGCTGCTTGAGGTTCAGCACGATGTTCGTCACGTCGTCGCGCACGCCCGGGATCGTGGAGAACTCATGGAGCACTCCGTCGATGCGGATGGAGGTGACGGCGGCGCCTTCAAGCGAGGAAAGCAGCATACGGCGGAGGCTGTTGCCAAAGGTCGTGCCATAGCCACGTTCCAAAGGCTCACAGATGAACTTGCCGTAGCGGTTGTCATCGCTGATTTCCGCTATCTCGATTTTCGGTTTTTCGATGTCTATCATCTGGAAGGAACCTCCTCAATAATCCTATGCACAAATGCCATTATTATTTGGAGTACAACTCGACGATAGCCTGCTCGTTGACAGGAACATCGATCTCATCACGGTTCGGGAAACGCGTTACCGTACCAGTGAGCTTGTCCTGGTCTGCGTCCAGCCATGCCGGAGCGGAAAGCGAGTTGTTCGTTTCCTTGAGTTCCTTGAAGAACGCGTTGCTCTGGCTCTTCTCAGCGACGGCGACGACATCGCCTGCGGAAACGAGCGCGGACGGGATGTCGACGCGCTTGCCGTTGACCGTGATGTGGCCGTGGCGGACGATCTGGCGCGCCTGCTTGCGCGTGTTCGCGAGGCCGAGACGGAAGACGACGTTGTCGAGACGGCGCTCGAGGAGACCGAGGAGGTTCTCACCCGTGACGCCCTGCATCTTCTTCGCCTTGTCATAGTAGCCACGGAACTGCTTCTCGAGCACGCCGTAGATGAATTTCGCCTTCTGCTTCTCTTTGAGCTGCAGGCCGTACTCGGAGACCTTGCGGTTCGTGCGGCGCGGCTGACGCTTGGACTCCTTGGAGCGGCCGATGACCGCCGGCTCGATGCCGAGGGCACGGCATCTCTTCAGGGCTGGGACTCTATCAATTGCCATATTATTCTTCGCACCTCCTATTAGACTCTTCTACGCTTCGGCGGACGGCAGCCGTTATGCGGGATCGGCGTCACGTCTTTGATCATGTTGACCTCGAGGCCCGTTGCCTGGAGCGAACGAATCGCTGCTTCACGGCCGGCACCAGGACCCTTGACGTAGACTTCGACCTGCTTGAGGCCATGCTCCATCGCTGCCTTGGCAGCCGTTTCCGCTGCCATCTGCGCAGCAAACGGCGTGCTCTTGCGCGAGCCGCGGAAGCCAAGGCCGCCAGCGCTTGCCCAGGAAAGTGCGTTGCCGCTCTTGTCAGTGAGCGTCACAATCGTATTATTAAACGTAGAGCTGATATGCGCTACGCCATATTCCACATTCTTGCGAACTTTTTTCTTCGTGCGGACTGCTTTCTTAACTGCCACCAGTTAACCCTCCTTCATTAGTCCTTCTTCTTGCCTGCAACAGCCTTTTTCGGGCCTTTGCGCGTGCGGGCGTTGTTCTTCGTGTTCTGACCACGGACTGGAAGGCCGAGACGGTGACGGCGGCCACGGTAGCAGCCGATATCAACGAGTCGCTTAATGTCCATCTGACGTGCGCGACGAAGGTCACCTTCGACGACAACGTTCTTATCGATGACATCACGAAGTTTTACAACTTCGTCCTCCGTGAGGTCGCGCGTGCGAGTATCAGGGTTGATGCCCGTCTGCGCGAGCAGGTTCTGGGACGTCTTCAGACCGATACCGAAGATATACGTCAAAGCAATTTCAATTCTCTTGTCACGGGGTAAATCTACACCGGCAATACGTGCCATGAATCAAGCACCTCCTTTTTTAATTAACCTTGTCTCTGTTTGTGTTTCGGGTTCTCGCAGATCACCATAACGCGACCTTTGCGCTTGATGATCTTGCATTTCTCGCAGATCCGTTTGACAGACGGTTTTACCTTCATCTTGGTTGTGTCCCCCTTTCATCTTATCATTCGCTGTCATTTTGCTATTCTACCATTTTTCGCGGCGCTTGCCTAGGGGCAAACGGAAAATTTCCCAAAAAATTTCAAACGGCGCGATGCGCGATGAAAGAAATTATATGAAAGTCAAAAAACTGCTGAGCGAATCAGCAGTTCCTTGACAACATACCGCCTTATTTGAAACGATACGTGATGCGGCCGCGCGTGAGGTCGTACGGCGTGAGCTCGATCGTGACCTTATCGCCCGGCAGGATGCGGATGAAGTTCATGCGGATCTTGCCGGAGACGTGTGCGAGCACGACGTGGCCGTTCTCAAGCTCGACCTGGAACATTGCGTTCGGCAGTGCTTCCAGTACTTTGCCTTCTACTTCGATTACATCTTGTTTTGACATGCTGCTCTCCTTTTTTATTTATTGACATTCGGTTGGGCCGACGTCACTCGGGAGCGCGTCGCATTTCCATGCCATGCCCAACAACTGTAATCATCACATAAGGAAAACTGCCGGTGAACCGGCAGCTCTCCTGTTACCAACCGCAGCTGCGGCGTTTTATCTGACCGATGGTGTTTCTCCATCCGAGATCTCAGCCCTTGAGCGTCGAGATGAGGTCAGCCGTGACCTTGTCGATTGCCTGTCTGCCATCAACTTCCGTATAGATGCCGGCTTTCTCGTAGTAGTCGATGAGGGGCTTCGTGGAAGCCTCATAGACGGAGAGGCGATTCTTCATCGTCTCTGCCGTGTCATCGGCACGCTGGAAGAGTTCACCGCCGCACGCGTCGCAGATGCCCTCTTTTTTCGGAGGGTTGAACTTGACGTGATAGGTGGCGCCGCACTGCTTGCAGATGCGGCGTCCCGTTGCGCGCTCGATGAGGTCGGCTGCGGGAACGTTGATGTTGAGGACGCGCGTGAGCTTGAGCCCAAGCTCCTTGAGGATGCCGTCGAGGGCGTCCGCCTGCTCGACCGTCCGCGGGAAGCCGTCAAGGATGAAGCCTTTCTTGCAGTCGTCCTTGGCGAGGCGCTCGCGCACGATACCGATGGTCACGCTGTCCGGTACGAGCTTGCCCTGATCCATATAGCCCTTGGCCTCGCGGCCGAGGGCCGTGCCTTCCTTGATTGCCGCACGGAACATGTCGCCCGTGGAGATGTGGGGAATGGCGAACGCCTTGACAAGTTCTGCCGCCTGGGTGCCTTTGCCGGCGCCCGGAGGGCCCATCAATAAGATGTGCATTGAAAATATCCTCCCTTATTTCATGAACCCTTCGTAGTGACGCATGACCACCATGGCCTCGATCTGCTTCATCGTCTGCAGCGCGACACCGACGACGATGAGCAGGGCCGTGCCGCCGAAGTAGACGCCTTGGATATGTGTTGCCGCGGCAATCATGTTCGGCAGGACGGCAATGAAGGCCAGGAAGATGGAACCGGCAAGCGTGATACGAGTCATGACATGATCTAAATAATCAGCCGTCGGCTGTCCCGGGCGGATGCCTGGGATGAAGCCACCGTATTTTTTCAGATTCTCTGCCATATCCGATATCTTTACAGTAACCGCAGTATAGAAGTAGGTGAAGAAGATGATGAGCAGGACGTAGAGTGTCGTCTGCAGCGGCTTCCCCCACTCCAGGTAACTGGCAACGGTCTTTACCCAGGGAACGTCAATAAACTGGGCAATAGTTACTGGAAACATCAGCACGGATGACGCAAAGATGATTGGGATAACACCCGCCGGGTTGACCTTGAGCGGGATGTGGCTCGAATGGCCGCCAAAGGCTCTCTGGCCGACCACTCGCTTGGCGTAGGAAATCGGGATCCTACGGAAGCCGGTCTCGATATGTACCACGAACATGACCATAGCGATCGCGATGATGCCGAAGAGGAACACCGAGAAGTAGCTGATGGTGCCGGCTTGTACATAGTGGTAGATCGTACCGATATTCTTCGGCAGCGCGGCGACGATGCCGGCGAAAATGATGAGGGAGATACCGTTGCCCACACCCTGCGCCGTAATCTGCTCGCCGAGCCACATGAGGAAGATCGTTCCCGCGGTGAGCGTGATCGCGATAATCAGGATGTTCACCGGATTGGGATTGAGGATTGCCTGCTTGAGGCCGATGGACATGCCGACGGCCTGGAAGAAGGCGAGGACTACCGTGAGGTAGCGTGTGACCTGGGTGGTTTTCTTATGCCCTTCTTCGCCTTCCTTACTCCACTGCTCGAGCGTCGGAATGACGACATTCAGTAGCTGAATGATGATCGCCGCATTGATGTAAGGTGTGATGCTCATGGCAAAGATGGAAAACTTGCTGAATGCACCACCAGAGAACAAATCGAGCAGTCCGAAGAGGTTGCCGTTCTGGAAGAGCGCTTCGAGCGCTGTTGGGTCAACGCCTGGGACCGGGATGTGTGTTCCCATCCGGAATACGGCGAACATCACCAGTGTGAAGATGATTTTCTGCCGAAGCTCCGGAATCTTGAAGATGTTCGCAAGGGCTGAAAACACCTCAGATCACCTCGACTTTACCGCCTGCAGCCGTGATTTTCTGCTCGGCAGCCTTCGTGAAGCCGTTCGCGCGGACCGTGAGCTTCTTCGTGAGCTCGCCGTTCCCGAGGATACGGATGCCGTCCTGAACGTTCTTCAGGATGCCGCTCTCAACAAGGACGACGGGATCAACCGTCGTGCCATCTTCGAAGCGGTTGAGCGTCTCAACATTGACCTCAGCGAACGTCTTTGCCCAGACGTTCTTGAAGCCGCGCTTCGGGAGACGACGGTAGATCGGCATCTGGCCGCCCTCGAAGCCCGTGCGGACGCCGCCGCCGCTGCGAGAGTTCTGGCCCTTCATGCCGCGGCCAGCCGTCTTGCCGTTGCCGGAGCCGAGGCCACGGCCGACACGGTTGCGGGTCTTGCGGGAGCCCTCAGCCGGAGCTAATTCGTGTAATTTCATCTCGTGCACCTCCTACCGCTTAGTCTGCGATTTCTTCAACCTTGATGAGATGTTCAACTTTGTGGAGCTGGCCGCGGATCGCGGGGTTGTCAGGAAGCTCGACAACAGAGTTGATCTTTCTCAGGCCAAGCGAACGCACCGTGTTGCGCTGCGTCTGCGGATGGCCGATCAGGCTTCTGGTAAGAGTGACTTTTACTTTTGCCATGTTCCTGCCTCCAATCAACCTAAGATCTCTGCGACCGTCTTGCCGCGGAGCGCTGCGACGTCCTCTGCCTTCTTGAGGCTCTTGAGGCCTTCCATCGTCGCGCGGACCATGTTGTTCGGGTTCGCGGAGCCGAGGGACTTCGTGAGGATGTCGCGGATGCCGGCGAGCTCGAGCACAGCACGAGCGGGGCCGCCGGCGATGACGCCGGTACCTTTGGCAGCCGGCTTGAGCATGACGCGGCCAGCACCGAAGATGCCGATCATCTCATGCGGGATCGTGCGGCCATCGAAGAGGGCGATCTCGACGAGATGCTTCTTCGCGTCCTCGACGCCCTTGCGGATTGCCTCGGGGACCTCGGCAGCCTTGCCGAGACCGACGCCGACCTTGCCCTTCTTGTTGCCAACGACAACGAGAGCACTGAACGAGAAGCGGCGGCCGCCCTTGACGACTTTCGCAACTCGATTGATGTATACAACTTTCTCCTCGAACTCTGGAGTTTCGTTGTCCATGTTTCTAGCCATTCATTTACCTCCTTTGACAAAAAGTATCAGAACTTGAGACCAGCCTCGCGCGCTGCTTCTGCGAGCGCTGCGACACGGCCATGATAGACATAACCACCGCGGTCGAAGACGACCTCCGTGATGCCCTTCTCGATTGCGCGCTTCGCAATCTCGGTACCAACAGCCTTGGCAGCCTCGATGTTGCCGCCGTAGTTCTCAAACCCCTTGTCCTGGGAGCTGGCACTGACGAGCGTCGTGCCCTTCTCGTCATCGATGACCTGCGCGTAGATGTTCGCGAGGCTGCGATAGACGTTGAGGCGCGGACGCTGTGCCGTACCTGCGATATGGTTGCGGACTCTCAGATGACGTTTCTGACGAGCCTTGTTCTTATCTTCCTTCAGAAGCACTATGGTCACTCCTTTCCTCGATCAGTGATTATTTCTTGCCCTTAGCGCCGGCTTTGCCTTCCTTGCGGCGGATGTGCTCGCCAGCGTACTTGATACCCTTGCCCTTATACGGCTCAGGCTCACGGAAGCCGCGGATCTCAGCCGCGATCTGGCCGACAACTTCCTTGTCGATGCCCTTGACCGTGATGGCATTAGCGGACGGCACGTCGAACTCGATGCCTTTCGGCGGCTCGACGATGACCGGATGGGAGAAGCCGAGGGAGAGGTTGAGGTTCTTGCCCTGCTTCTGCGCGCGGTAGCCGACACCATTGATTTCGAGGCTCTTGGAGAAGCCCTCCGTCACGCCGAGCACCATGTTGTGGATGAGCGTGCGGGAGAGGCCGTGCAGAGAGCGATGCGTCTTATCGTCGGAAGGACGCTCCACCTTGACGATGTTGCCTTCGACGGTTACTTTCATTTCCGGATGGATGTGGCGCGAAAGTTCACCTTTCGGGCCTTTGACCGTCACCAGATTTTCCTCACCGAGCGTGACCGTTACGCCAGCCGGGATTTCGATCGGTGCATTACCAATTCTTGACATCAGTACACCTCCTGACTATGTTCCGATTACCAAACGTATGCGATGACTTCGCCGCCGAGGCCTGCCTTGCGCGCCTGCTTGTCGCTCATGATTCCCTTGGACGTGGAAATGATGGCGATGCCGAGGCCGCCGAGCACGCGCGGGAGCTCGTCATGCTTCGCATACTGGCGCAGACCGGGTTTCGAGATGCGCTTGATGCCGGAGATGACCTTCTCGCGGTTCGGACCATACTTGAGGGAGACCGTCAGGATACCCTGCTTGTTGTCCTCCGTGAGCGTGTAGTCTTTGATGAAGCCCTCTTCCTTCAGAACATCCGCGATGGAGTTCTTGATCTTGGAAGCGGGGATTTCCACCTTGTCGTGGAAAACGGAGTTTGCATTGCGCAAACGCGTCAGCATATCTGCAATAGGATCAGTCATTACCATGAATCGATATCCTCCTTTCAATCAGTGAGAAAATTACCAGCTGGCCTTCGTAACGCCAGGGATTGCGCCTGCATAGCTCTGCTCGCGGAAGCAGATACGGCACATGTCGAACTTGCGCATATAGCCATGCGGACGGCCGCAGATCTTGCAGCGGTTATAACCGCGCGTGGAGAATTTCGGTTCTTTCTTCCACTTCTCAACCATTGACTTCTTAGCCAAAGTTCCTTACCTCCTTATGCTTTGAACGGCATACCCATGAGTTTCAGGAGCTCTCTCGCTTCTTCATCCGTCTTTGCCGTCGTTACGATTACAATGTTCATGCCGCGGATCTTGTCGATCTTGTCGTACTCGATCTCCGGGAAGATGAGCTGTTCCTTGAGGCCGACAGCGTAGTTGCCGCGACCGTCGAACGCCTTGTCAGAGACGCCGCGGAAGTCACGGACGCGCGGCAGTGCGACGTTCATGAACTTGTCGAGGAACTGGTACATGCGGACGCCGCGGAGCGTGACCTTGCAGCCGATCGGCATGCCTTCACGCAGTTTCCAGGCGGCGAGGGATTTCTTCGCACGCGTCAGAAGCGGCTTCTGGCCGGAGATGATCGTGAGATCGCTCACGGCTGCGTCGAGGGCCTTCGGATTGCCGACAGCCTCGCCAACGCCCATGTTGATGATGACTTTCTCGATTTTCGGAAGCTGCATGACGTTCTTGTAACCGAATTTCTCGTTGAGCGCCGGCACGACTTCCTTCTGGTATTTTTCCTGTAATCTATCCACTGATGCTCCTCCTTTCTCGCTTATTTCGTCTCGTCGATGACTTCGCCGCACTTCTTGCAGACGCGGACGTTCTTGCCATTGACTTCCTTATGACCGACGCGCGTCGGCTTGTTGCAGGCGGGGCAGACGAGCATGACCTTGCATGCGTGGAGCGGAGCTTCCTTCACGAGGATGCCGCCCTGCGGTGCCTTGACATTCGGTTTCGTGTGGCGCTTGACCTTGTTGACGCCCTCGACGATGACCTTGCCCTTCTTCGGCATGGCCGTCACGACCTTGCCCTTCTTGCCTTTATCTTTGCCGGACAATACGACGACCGTATCGCCCTTCTTCACGTTCAGTTTAACGAGTGACAAAATAGCACCTCCTCACAATCAAAGAACTTCAGGAGCCAGGGAGACGATCTTCATGAAGTCCTTATCGCGGAGCTCTCTCGCCACCGGGCCAAAAATACGCGTACCTCTCGGCGTCTTGTCGTCCTTGATGAGGACAGCCGCGTTCTCATCGAAGCGGATGTAAGAGCCATCGCTGCGGCGCAGTCCCTTGACGCTGCGGACGACGACCGCCTTGACGACGTCGCCCTTCTTCACCGTGCCGCCAGGTGCTGCGGATTTGACTGCAGCGACGATGATATCACCGATGTTGGCATACTTGCGGTAGGAGCCGCCAAGCACGCGGACGCACATGATTTCTTTCGCGCCGGTGTTGTCACCAACCTGCAGGATAGTTTGCTGTTGGATCATTGTTTGACCTCCTTCTTCAAGTTTTGGGGTTTATTTTGCACGCTCGATGACTTCGACAACTCTCCAGCGCTTGTCCTTGGAAAGCGGACGCGTCTCCATGATGGAGACCTTGTCGCCCTCATGCGCCTCGTTGTTCTCGTCGTGAGCCTTGAACTTCACCGTGGTCTTGATGGCCTTCTTGTAGAGCTTGTGCTGCTCGAGTTCCTCGACAGCCACGACCACCGTCTTGTCCATCTTGTCGCTGACAACCTTGCCAACCTTTGTCTTGCGTACGTTTCTTTCGCTCATTCGAGAGCCTCCTTCCTTTTGCATATCGTAGCCTGAATCAAGCCTTCATCTCGTTCTCGCGCTGGATTGTCTTGATGCGGGCAATCGTCTTCTTGACGTCCTTGATACGCATCGGGTTCTCGAGCTGGCCCGTAGCAAGCTGGAAGCGGAGGCCGAAAAGCTCTTCTTTGAGCGAAGCAAGTTTCTGGTTAAGCTCCTCAGCGCTCAGATCGCGAATTTCCTTAGCCTTCATTTACTTCACCGCCCTCTGCATGATTTTCTTTCTCGACAAATTTCGTCTTAATCGGGAGCTTGTGGCCAGCGAGGCGCATAGCTTCCTGTGCGATTTCCTTGGAAACGCCGTCCATCTCGAAGAGGACGCGGCCCGGCTTGACGACGCAGACCCAGTACTCAGGCGAACCTTTACCGGAACCCATGCGCGTCTCTGCCGGCTTCGCCGTGACCGGCTTGTCCGGGAAAATCTTGATCCAGACCTGGCCGCCGCGCTTGATGTAACGCGTCATGGCGATACGAGCTGCCTCGATCTGGCGGTTCGTGATCCATGCGGGCTCAAGAGCGACGAGGCCGTACTGGCCGTGGCTTACGGTGTTGCCGCGATGGGCCTTGCCCTTCATGCGGCCGCGGAACTGCTTGCGGTATTTGACTCTCTTTGGTAATAACATTAAGCTTCGCTCCCTTCAGCTACAGCCTTGCGCTGCTTTCTTTCCGGAAGAACCTCGCCCTTGAAGATCCAGACCTTCACGCCGATGCGGCCATACGTCGTATGCGCCTCAGCCGTGCCGTAGTCGATGTCGGCGCGGAGCGTGTGCAGGGGGATGCTGCCCTCGCGATAGGCTTCCTTACGAGCAATCTCGGCACCGCCGAGACGGCCTGCGAGCGCGACCTTGATGCCCTTGGCACCGAGGCGCATCGTGCGGCCGACGGCCTGCTTCATTGCGCGGCGGAACGCGATGCGGCGCTCGAGCTGCTGTGCGATGTTCTCAGCGACGAGCGTGGCATCCATATCCGGCTGCTTGATCTCGGCGATGTTGATGTCGACGCGCTTCTGCGTGTAGCCCTTGAGGCCTTCCTTGATCTGCTCGATGCCCGAGCCGCCGCGGCCGATGACCATGCCCGGCTTTGCCGTGTGGATCGTGATCTTGAGACGGTTCTTGCTGCGCTCCGTCTCAATCCTCGAAACGCCGGCTGCCTGAAGGCTCTGCTTCAGATAGTCACGGATCTTAATATCTTCATGCAGGTTCTCTGCGAAATCTTTATCAGCATACCACTTGGCATCCCAGGTCTTGACGATGCCCAGGCGAATACCATGCGGATTAACTTTCTGACCCAAACCGTTTCCCTCCTTCTCAGTTCTTCTCGTCGACGACGATGGTGACATGGGACGTGCGCTTCAGGATCTTGAACGCCTGTCCACGGGAACGCGGATGGATGCGCTTGAGCGTCGGGCCCTGATCGGCGTATGCCGTCTTGACGAAGAGCTTGTCAGCGTCCATGTCAAAGTTGTTTTCTGCGTTCGCGACTGCGGAGCGCAGGACTTTCTCTACAACGTCCGCGCCGGCTTTCGGCGTGAACTTCAGAATCGCAAATGCCTCTGCCACGTTCTTGCCTCGGATCAGATCCAGGACAATGCGAACTTTGCGCGGAGTGATGCGAATGTATTTAGCAACTGCTCTTGTTTCCACAAAGATTCTCCTTTCGCAAAATTACTTGAGCGAGGTCTTTCTCTCTTCGCCGCCGTGCCCCTTGAACGTGCGCGTCGGTGCGAACTCGCCGAGCTTGTGGCCGACCATGTCTTCCGTAATGTAGACGGGGACATGCTTGCGGCCGTCATGGACGGCGATGGTGTGGCCGACGAAGTCCGGAAAAATCGTGGAGCTTCTGGACCAGGTCTTCACCACTTTTTTATCGTTAGCTTCGTTGAGTGCCGTGATTTTCTTCATGAGGCTCTCTGCAACGAAAGGTCCCTTCTTAATCGATCTTGACAAGATGTATCCTCCTTCCGTCAGGCAGCTTCACGCGGCTGCCCGCTGTCTCTCATTATTTCGTACGGCCTCTGACGATGAGCTTGTCGGATGCCTTCTTGCGGCGCGTCTTGGCGCCCATAGCGCATTTGCCCCACTTCGTAACAGGGTGCTTGCGGCCGACAGGGGAGCGGCCCTCGCCGCCGCCGTGCGGATGATCGTTCGGGTTCATCGCGACGCCGCGGTTCTCCGGGCGGACACCGAGCCAGCGGTTGCGGCCTGCCTTACCGAGCGTGATGTTCTCATGCTCGAGGTTGCCGACCTCACCGATCGTTGCGCGGCAATTCACATGCACCTTGCGGAGCTCGCCGGACGGGAGACGGAGGAGTGCGTAGCTGCCTTCCTTAGCCATGAGCTGTGCGGAAGCGCCTGCGCTGCGTGCGAGCTGGGCACCCTTGCCGATCTTGAGCTCGACATTGTGCACCATCGTACCAACGGGAATATCTTTGAGCGGGAGCGCGTTGCCGACCTTGATGTCAGCCTGCTCGCCGGACTCGACCATGTCGCCGACCTTGAGGCCGTTCGGCGCGAGGATATAGCGTTTCTCGCCATCGACATAGTTGAGGAGCGCGATGCGCGCGCTGCGGTTCGGATCGTACTCGATCGTCGCGACGCGGGCGGGGATGCCGTCCTTCGTGCGCTTGAAGTCGATCACGCGATAGAGGCGCTTGTGACCGCCGCCCTGGTGGCGGACAGTCAGACGGCCCTGCTGGTTACGGCCGCCCTTTTTCATCAGGCGCTCCGTCAGGGACTTTTCAGGCTTGTCAGCGGTGATCTCGTCGAACGATGCCACCGTCATGAAACGACGGCCTGCAGAATATGGTTTGAAGCTCTTTACTGCCACTTGTTTTACCTCCTTTTCTTATTTTAAGCCTTGAAGAACTCGATGCTTTCGCCAGCAGCGAGCTTCACGATGGCCTTTTTATAGTCAGGGCGCTTACCGGACGTGCGGCCCATGCGTTTCGTTTTGCCAAGTACGTTGACCGTATTGACCTTGTCCACCTTCACGTTGAAGACTTCCGCAACCGCCTTGGCGATCTCGATCTTGTTGGCTGCTTTCGCAACAACGAAGACGTATTTGCCTTCGGCCATGAGCTGCGTCGTGCGCTCCGTGATGAGCGGACGGATAAGGATATCACGTGCTTCCATTATGCGAATACCTCCTCGATGCGGGTGATGGCATCCTTCGTAATGAACAGCTTGTCCGAATTGAGGATATCGAACACGTTGAGTCCATTCGTGTTGATGGCTTTCACACCCTGAATGTTGCGTGCGGACTTCTCAACGTTCTCAGCCTCATCAGCCGTGATGAAGAGAGCCTTTGCATCAATACCGAAATCGCCGAGGAGCTTGACGACCTGCTTCGTCTTCGGCGCGTCGAATGCGAGGCTGTCGAGGACGATGAAGTCGCCGCTCTTGACCTTGTCAGAGAGCGCGCACTTGATGGCGAGGCGACGCTGCTTACGCGGCATGCTGAACGCATACTTGCGCGGATGCGGTCCGAAGACCGTGCCGCCGCCGACCCACAGCGGGGAACGCGTCGAGCCGCTGCGTGCGCGGCCCGTGCCCTTCTGCTTCCAGGGCTTGCGGCCGCCGCCGCGGACGAAACCGCGCGTCTTCGTTGCATGCGTGCCGAGACGCTGGGCAGCGAGCTGCATCAGAACGGCCTGGTGGAGAAGACCTGCGTTCATCTCAACGCCGAAGATGCTTTCATTCAACTCAATATCGCCAACCTTGTTGTTCGCGATGTCAAAAACTGCTACTGTAGCCATAATGTTGGTTATCCTCCTTCCAAATTAGTTTTTCGCCTGCTTGCCAGGCTTTACGGTGTCTTTGATCACGACGAAGCCCTTCTTCGGCCCCGGGATGGCACCCTTGATGAGGATGAGGTTGCGGTCAGCATCGACACGGACGACCGTGAGGCGCTGCACCGTAACGCGCTCGCCACCCATGCGGCCCGGCAGCTTCTTGCCCTTGAGGACGCGTCCGCCAGGACCGGAGATCATCGCACCCGTGGAACCGGGCTCACGATGGGATTTGGAGCCGTGGCCCATGGGGCCGCGAGCGAAGTTGTGACGCTTGATACCGCCGGCAAAGCCTTTGCCCTTGGAAGTACCGACAACATCGACGAGCTCTCCAGCAGCAAATATATCAACGCCGAGGCTGTCCCCGACCTTGTATTCCGAAGCATCCGCGAGTCTCATTTCACGGATGAATTTCACAGGGCTGACGCCCGCCTTCGCGAAATGACCTTTCTGCGGCTTGTTTACATTCTTTTCCTTCACTTCACCGAAGCCAAGCTGGACGGCGTTGTAGCCATCGTTTTCTACCGTCTTGTTCTGGAGCACGACGTTGTTGCCGGACTCGACGACCGTAACGGGAACGACTTTGCCTTCCTCCGTGAAGATCTGGGTCATACCAAGTTTTCTACCTAAAATAGCTTTTGACATTCATTCCACCTCCTCGGATCAGAGTTTGATTTCGATGTCCACGCCTGCCGGCAGGTCAAGGCGCATGAGTGCATCCACCGTCTTGTTCGTCGGCTGCAGGATGTCGATGAGGCGCTTGTGCGTGCGCATCTCGAACTGCTCACGGCTGTCCTTGTTGACATGCGGGGAGCGCAGAATCGTGTAGATGTTCTTTTCCGTCGGGAGAGGAATCGGACCGGATACCATGGCACCCGTCTTCTTTGCAGTGTCAACAATCTTCACTGCACTCTGGTCGAGGGCTTTGTGGTCATAAGCCTTCAAACGGATTCTGATTTTCTGATTCTTCGACAATTCATTTTCCTCCTTATCGTCCAGACTCTTGGCCCAAACATTTCTCCGTAGCAGTTCCCTCGGTCAGGCCGAGCCATCTGCCACGTCATCGCATGGGGGGTATTATTGAAAAATACCCTTGAAATAAGAGCGACGCGAGCGCCGCTCTTACCTAAAGGATACTTTTTAGATTGGATTAGCCTTCAATCTCCGTGACACGACCAGCGCCAACCGTGTGGCCGCCCTCGCGGATAGCGAAGCGGAGGCCCTTCTCGATAGCGATCGGCGTGATGAGCTCGACTTCCATCTCGACGTTATCGCCAGGCATAACCATCTCCGTGCCCTCCGGCAGTTTGATGACACCCGTGACGTCCGTCGTGCGGAAGTAGAACTGCGGACGATAGTTGGAGAAGAACGGCGTATGACGGCCACCCTCTTCTTTCGTGAGGACGTAGACCTGAGCCTTGAACTTCGTGTGCGGATGAATCGTGCCCGGCTTTGCGAGAACCTGGCCACGCTCGATCTCCTTGCGGTCGATACCGCGGAGCAGCGCACCGATGTTATCGCCAGCGACTGCCGTGTCGAGCATCTTGCGGAACATCTCGATGCCCGTGACAACCGTCTGCTTCGGCTCATCCTGAAGGCCGACGATCTCAACCGTGTCGTTGAGCTTCAGCTCGCCACGCTCAACACGGCCCGTTGCGACCGTGCCGCGGCCCGTAATCGTGAAGACATCCTCGACCGGCATGAGGAATGGCTTATCCGTGTCGCGCTCCGGCGTCGGGATGTACTCATCGACAGCGTCCATGAGCTCGAGAATCTTCTTCTGCTGCTCAGCATCGCCTTCGAGGGCTTTGAGAGCGGAGCCAGCGACGACCGGAATGTCATCGCCCGGGAAGTCATAGCTCGAGAGAAGCTCGCGGACTTCCATCTCGACGAGCTCGAGGAGCTCGGGATCGTCGACCTGGTCGACCTTGTTGAGGAAGACAACGATTGCCGGCACACCGACCTGGCGAGCGAGCAGGATGTGCTCACGCGTCTGCGGCATCGGGCCATCAGCAGCGGAGACGACGAGGATCGCGCCGTCCATCTGAGCAGCGCCGGTGATCATGTTCTTGACATAGTCAGCATGGCCCGGGCAGTCGACGTGCGCATAGTGACGCTTCGTCGTCTCGTACTCAACGTGAGCCGTGTTGATCGTGATACCGCGCTCGCGCTCCTCCGGAGCCTTATCGATATCAGCGTAATCCTCGAAGGAAGCCTTGCAGCCTTCCGTCTGGGAAAGAACTTTCGTAATCGCAGCCGTCAGCGTCGTCTTGCCGTGGTCGACGTGACCAATCGTACCGATGTTGACATGCGGTTTGGTTCTCTCAAACTTTTCTTTAGCCATTGTTGTGTTTTCCTCCCTTATTCGCCTTTGTTCTTGGCAACAATCTGATCGGCAATATTCTTAGGAACTTCATCATAGTATGCAACTTCCATGCTGTAGTTCCCTCGGCCCTGAGTCTTGGAACGCAAATCCGTCGAATAGCCGAACATCTCGGAGAGCGGAACAAAGCCGTTGATGACCTGAGCGCCATTGCGTGCTTCCATGCCCTCGATGCGGCCGCGGCGGGAGTTGAGGTCGCCGATGACGTCGCCCATGTACTCCTCCGGGACCGTGACTTCGACTTTGACATACGGCTCGAGAAGAACCGGATTTGCCTTTTCTGCACCATTCTTGAATGCCATGGAACCTGCCACCTTGAAGGCTGCCTCCGAGGAGTCGACCTCGTGGAAGGAACCATCGAAGACCGTTGCCTTGATGTCGACCATCGGATAACCAGCGACAACACCGGACTCCATGGCCTGACGGACACCGTCCTCGACCGGCTTGATGAATTCTTTCGGAATGGCACCGCCGACGACCTTGTTCTCGAAAGCGAAGCCCTCGCCCGGCTCCTGCGGCTCGAGCTTGAGCCAGCAGTGACCGTACTGGCCGTGACCGCCGGACTGGCGAACGAACTTGCCTTCCGCCTCGACGGTCTTGCGGATCGTCTCGCGGTAAGCGACCTGCGGCTCACCGACCTTGCAGTCTACGTGGAACTCACGGAGCATGCGGTCGACGATGATCTGCAGATGAAGCTCGCCCATGCCGGAGATGATCGTCTGGCCCGTCTCCTCGTCCGTGCGGACGCGGAACGTCGGATCCTCTTCTGCGAGCTTTTGCAGCGCGACGCCCATCTTCTGCTGGTCGTTCTTCGTTGCCGGCTCGACAGCGACGGAGATAACCGGATCCGGGAAGACCATCGACTCGAGGATGATCGGATGCTCTTCATCGCAGAGCGTGTCGCCTGTCGTCGTATCCTTGAGGCCGACAGCCGCGGCAATGTCGCCGCTGTAGACCTTCTCGATTTCCTTGCGGTGGTTTGCGTGCATCTGCAGGATACGGCCGATGCGCTCTTTCTTGCCCTTCGTCGAGTTATAGACGTAGGAGCCAGCGTCGAGCGTACCGGAGTAGACGCGGAAGAACGCGAGCTTACCGACGAACGGATCCGTCATGATCTTGAACGCGAGTGCCGCGAACGGCTCCTCATCGCTCGAAGGACGTTGATCCTCCTCGCCCGTCTCAGGATCGACACCAGCGATCGGCGGGATATCCGTCGGCGCCGGCATGAAGTCGACGATGGCGTCGAGCAGGGGCTGCACGCCCTTGTTGCGGTAGGACGTGCCGCAGGTCACGGGAACCATCTGGCAGGTGACCGTCGCCTTGCGGATGACTTTCTTGATGTCATCCTCGGTGATTTCCTCGCCGCCGAGGTACTTCTCCATGAACTCGTCGTCCTGCTCGGAGCAGGCCTCGAGCAGCTTCTCGCGATACTCTTCCGCCTGATCCTTCATGTCGTCAGGGATGGCGACCTCATCCTCGACCTTGCCGAGATCGTCCTCATAGACGATGGCTTCCATCTTGATGAGATCGATAATGCCCTTGAACGTGTCCTCGGCGCCGATCGGCAGCTGGATGGGAACCGCGTTCGCTTGGAGGCGCTCATGCATCATCTTGACGACGTTGTAGAAATCTGCGCCGGTGATGTCCATCTTGTTGACATACGCCATGCGCGGAACGTTGTATTTCTCAGCCTGGCGCCATACGGTTTCCGTCTGAGGCTCGACACCGCCGCGGGCAGTCAGAACTGTCACAGCGCCATCGAGGACGCGCAGGGAGCGCTCAACTTCTACCGTAAAGTCCACATGGCCCGGCGTATCAATGATGTTGATACGATGGTCCTTCCAATGGCAGGTCGTCGCAGCCGACGTGATTGTGATGCCGCGCTCCTGCTCCTGGACCATCCAGTCCATCGTAGCCGCGCCATCATGAACCTCACCAATCTTGTGGTTGACACCCGTGTAGAAGAGGATACGCTCAGTAGTAGTCGTCTTACCGGCATCGATGTGAGCCATGATACCGATATTACGCGTTTTCTCAAGGGAATACTCTCTTGCCACTTTTACTATCGCTCCTTATCTTATATAGTAGAAAAGATTACCAGCGATAATGTGCAAATGCCTTGTTGGCCTCTGCCATCTTATGCGTATCTTCCTTCTTCTTGATTGCGGCGCCCGTGTTGTTCGCAGCGTCCATGAGCTCGCCGGAGAGGCGCTCTTCCATGGTCTTCTCACCGCGCAGGCGTGCATAGCCGACGAGCCAGCGGATGCCGAGCGTCATGCGGCGGTCCGGACGAACCTCGACCGGCACCTGGTAGTTTGCACCGCCGACGCGGCGTGCGCGAACCTCGAGAACCGGCATGACGTTCTTCAGAGCCGTCTCGAAAACCTCGAGCGGATCCTTGCCCGTCTTCGCGCGAATCGTCTCGAAAGCATCGTAGACGACGCGCTCAGCAACGCTCTTCTTGCCGGAGAGCATCACTTTGTTGATGAATTTCGTAACCGTCTTGTTGTGGTACACCGGATCCGGCAGTACGTCACGCTTCGGTACGGAACCTTTTCTTGGCATTGTTTTACCTCCTTCTCATAGTCTCTCGCGAGCTGGTGTTATTTTTTCTTTGCTTTCGCTTTCTTGGCGCCGTACTTGGAGCGGGCCTGGCCGCGATCCTGAACGCCTGCCGTATCAAGCGAACCACGGATGATGTGGTAGCGGACACCCGGGAGGTCCTTGACACGACCGCCGCGGATCAGAACAACACTATGCTCCTGGAGATTATGACCAATGCCAGGAATGTATGCAGTCACCTCGATGCTGTTCGTCAGGCGAACACGAGCGACCTTACGCAGTGCAGAGTTTGGTTTTTTCGGCGTCGTCGTGTAGACACGCGTGCAAACGCCGCGCTTCTGCGGGCAATTTTTCAGTGCTGGTGCTGTGGATTTCTCCTGCATGCTCTTTCTGCTTTTACGGACTAACTGGTTGATAGTAGGCATACATGCACCTCCTTCCTTCATTTTAGAATTTATTATTTATGAAAACTCACGGCTATGCCGCAAGTTTCTAACGAGTTTCCTGCGTGAGCGCTGCCGCCGCAGCTCCCACGTCGATGCCGCAGGCTTTGCCGAGTTCCGCCATGGAAGCGACGCGTTCCACGGGGACATTCTGCGCCTCGCAGAGCTCTGCGAGCGGCGCCGTGATGCGCGCGTCTGCGTCGTCCGCGAGGAATACAGCAGCGGCTCTGCCGCCCTGCATGGCCTTCCTGACCTGCTTGAGTCCGATGACACGCGCGGCATCCTTCAAATGCTCCAGTGCCATTTTCTTCACTCCCTCGTCCTGAAGTCGTGCTCTCCTGTCAGGCACTTCTACATACTATCATTGGCAAAAACCAATGTCAACACTTAATTTATCAAGTTTTTCTAAATACACGCTGTCTAGCGTTTCTTTTTCTATTTCTCCATTGACATCAAGTATTTCATCCATACAGGAAAGACATTTCGACTTTGATCATGCACACATTTTACGAAGTCCCCTCTTCTCTGTCCGCTATCAGTTTCCCTGCCGCATCATCGCACCGCCGTCAATCCTTCTGCTCAATATGACAAAACGGCCCGATGCCTCTGCATCGGACCGTTTTGCAGGATAGCGCCCTTCTCCGCGGGAGAAAGGTATGCCATCTAACTTTATTTCACTTTTGCCAACACACGGAGCATCGTCTCGACGACATGCTCCTTCGTGAAGCCGAATTTCTTGAAGAGCACGCCGCCCGGCGCCGAAGCACCGAATCCCGGCATTGCGACAGTCGCGCCGTCAAGGCCGACGTAATCGCCCCAGCCGAACGGCATGGCCGCCTCGACCGCTACACGCGCGCGGACATCGCTCGGCAGGATGCTCTCCTTGTAAGCATCGCTCTGCTTGGCGAAGAGATCCATGCACGGCATCGAGACGACGCGGATGGAGCGACCCTGCGCCGCGAGCTCCGCCTGAGCCTCGATGGCGAGCGCGACCTCAGAGCCCGTGGCGATGAGGATGCCGTCGAGATTGTCCTTGTCCTTCGCCTCGGAAACGATGTACGCGCCCTTGAGCGCCTCCTTCGAGGAACCAACGAGCTGCGGCAGTCCCTGACGCGTGAGCACGAGGAGCGTCGGCGTCTCCTTGCTCGTGAGCGCGAGGTACCAGCCGGCCTCCGTCTCCGTGACATCTGCCGGACGGAAGACGTTGACGTTCGGCAGTGCGCGCCACATGGCGAGCTGCTCGACCGGCTCGTGCGTCGGACCGTCCTCACCGACGCCGATGCTGTCATGCGTGAGCACGTACGTCGTCGGGATCTTCATGAGCGCCGCGAGACGGACCATCGGCTTCATGTAGTCGGAGAACACGAAGAACGTCGCAACGTAGGGGCGCAGGCCGCCGTGCAGCGCGATGCCGTTCGCAATCGCCGCCATCGCGAGCTCGCGCACGCCGAAATGGAGGTTGCGGCCCGCGTAGTTTTCCTTGCTGAAATCGCCCTCGCCCTTCATCTCCGTCTTGTTCGACGGCGCGAGATCTGCGCTGCCGCCGATGAGCTGTGGCACGAGATCCTTGATGTACTGGAGCACATTGCCAGAGGCCGCGCGCGTCGCGATGGGTTTCTCCGCCTTCGCCCAGAACTTTTCGTCCCGGTCGAGTGCCGCGGCATCCACCGGCGCATGGAACGCATCCCAGAGCTTCTTCTGCTCGGGGAACTTCGCGCAGTAATCCGCAAAGAGTTTCTCCCATGCCGTCTCTGCGGCCGCGCCTTTTTCCGCAAGCTCCGCGTAGTGGTCATAGACCTCCTGCGGAATATGGAACGAGGTGTCAGGCTCCGGCCAGCCGAGGTTCTCCTTGAGCGCCTTGACGTTCTCCTCGCCGAGCGGCTCGCCGTGCGCGCTGGCCTTGCCCTGCTTTGCGGGGCAGCCGTAGCCGATCTGCGTCTTGACCGTGATGAAGGACGGGTGCTCCTTGTCAGCCTTGGCCTCCTCGATGGCCTTGCCAATGGCCGCAAGGTCGTTGCCGTCCTCGACCGTGATCGTCTGGAAGCCGAACGCACGCATGCGCGCCTGCACATCCTCGCGGAATGCGATGTCCGTATCGCCCTCGATGGAGATGTTGTTGGAGTCGTAGAGGATGATGAGCTTCGAAAGGCCGAGCGTACCCGCAAGCGAGAACGCCTCGGAGGAGATGCCCTCCATGAGGCAGCCGTCGCCGCCGAGCGCGAACGTGTAGTGGTCGACGATCTCATAGCCCGGCTTGTTGAATACAGCCGCGAGATGCGCCTCCGCCATCGCCATGCCGACCGCCATGCCCATGCCGGCACCGAGCGGCCCCGTCGTCGCCTCGACGCCGACCGTATGGCCGTACTCCGGATGGCCCGGCGTCAGCGAGCCGTCCTGGCGGAACTGCTTCATATCCTCCATCGTGAGCCCGTAGCCGTAGAAATGGAGCAGCGAATAGAGGAGCGTCGAGCCGTGGCCGCCGGACAGGATGAACCGGTCGCGGTTCTCCCATTTCGGATCCTTCGGGTTGTGGTTCATGTGGTTCGCCCAAAGCTCGTAGGCCATCGGTGCGCTGCCGAGCGGCAGTCCCGGATGACCGGAGTTGGCCTTCTGGATGGCATCCGCCGCGAGCACGCGGATGGCGTTCACACAGGTCGTATCAATGTTACTCAAGAAAATCGCCCCTTACTGAATACAGAAATACTCTACTTTCTTATCATACATGAGCCGGGTGAAAAAGTATAGCGGAAATTCAAGACGCGCTGAGCCTCGCCATATCTCAGGCAGCCGGGCTTCACCGGAGCTCCCTTTCCGGCAGCGTTCCCAACGCGCCCGCAGCGTGCGCTCACGCGCCTGCGAGATCCGGCCGCAGCTTTGCGGCGCCGCCAAGGTAGATGTGGCGAATGTCCTTCTGGCCTTTTTCCGTGTCGACGAGCAGCAGCACGCGGATGCAGTGCGGGAGACTCCCCTCGATCGCGAGCTGCCGCGCGTCGAAAAGCGGCACAGCGTCAAAGCCGGCCACGCGCGCGCGCACGCCCGCGGAGGGAAAGGCGCTCACGAGATCCTCCGTCGCACTGAAGATAGCGGCGCCGATGGTCTCCGGCGCGATGCCGTTCTCCCTGAGCATCGTCTCGACGAGTGTCGCGGCGGCGCTCCATATCGCTTCTTTCCTGTCTTCCTCTACTGTGATGGCTCCGCGGACTCCGCGCATGTCGCATCTCTCCTATCTTCCTTTGTGAATATCCCAGATGAGCCGGATGCTCAGCACGAAGGCGATGAGATAGCCAACGAAGCCGAGCAGCGGGATCTCCATGATTTTCGGCGTCATATTCGTCGTGCAGATGGTGCTCGAGCCCAGGAGCAGCGCTGCGCAGAGCACGGCGACGATGACGCGGTTGACCATCTTGTCGACATGGCGCAGCGGCTCCTCCGATCCCGTGAGATCGAGATTGACCTTTGTCTGACCGCTCATCGTCATCTTGAGGATGTCTGAGATCTGCTCCGGCAGCGCCATCGACTTGCGCATGAGCAGATAGCTCTCGCGCTTCGCCTTGGAGATCTCCTCGCGCCAGTCGAAATTCTTCTTGTAGTTGAGCTGCAGGCTCTTGGCAAAGATCTCGACGAAGCTGACCTTCGGACAGACGAGGCGCATGACGCCCTCGATGGTCAGAAGGCCGCGCGCGAACATCGAGAGCCCCTGCGGGCAGGCGATGTGGTGCACGCGCAGGATGTTCATGATCTGCCGCGTGAGCACGCCCATCCTGAGGTCGCGGAAATCGAGCGTGCTGTACTGCGCCATGAGCGCGTCGATGTCCTGGTAGAGCGCCGTGTGGTTGATGTGCCCACGCGGCACGCCGAGCGCGAGCACCGCGGTCTTCATCTCGAAGGTGTCGTGGTTCGCGAGGGCGATGACCGCCTTGCGGATGGCCGTGCGGTCGCGGTTGCTCAGGCGGCCCATCATGCCGAGGTCGAGCCAGACGATCCTGCCGCCGCGAACCCAGATGTTGCCGGGATGCGGATCGGCATGGAAATAGCCGTCCTCGATGATCTGCTTGACATAGTTCTCACCGAGCCTGCGCCCGAGCAGCGTGATGTCGACGCCGCGCGCCCGCAGTCCATCGAAGTCGTCGATGCGCACGCCGTCGACATACTCCATGACGAGGATGTGCTGCGTCGTGAGATTGCGGTAGACATTGGGGCAGGTCACGAATGCCTCATCCTGGTTCAGATGGCGGAACTCCTCAATGTGGTCGGCCTCGATGAGGAAATCCATCTCCTGCTTGGCGATGCCCCACATCTCCTCGAGCACCATGTCAAAGTCGATGACGTCCTGCGAGTGGCTCACGACGCGCACGAGGCGCGAGGCGCGCTTCAAGAGCACCATGTCGCGCGCCATGACCTTGTAGATGCCCGGCCGCTGCACCTTCACGACGACGCGCTCCCCCGTCGTGAGCACGGCGCGATGCACCTGCGCGATGGAGGCCGAGCCGAGCACCTCCTCGTCGATGGAGGAAAAGACCTTGTTCCAGCGGCGGCTGTACTCCTGCTCGATGACCTCGATGATGATCGAAAACGGCAGAGGCTTCGCGCCGTTCTGCAGTTTCATGAGCTCGTCGCAGTACTCCTGCGGCAGGAAGTCCGGCCGCATGCTCATGACCTGTCCGAGCTTGACGAACGTCGGCCCGAGATCCTCGAGGATATGGCGGAGCTTCTCCGGCGTCATGCCGCGCACGACCTCGTATTTCCGCAGGACGGCGACCATCTCCTTGAGGCGCACGGCCGAGCCGATGTCCTTTTTCCGTTCCTTATTCAGTTCGGGGAAAATCTTTCCCAGCATCGGCATCCCATTCCTTTATCTGGCTCGCGGCGCGCGCCACCTCACGCCTTTTTGTATTTCTCCGCGATCTGCTGCTGCACGGTTTCGTTCGCGAGGAAATCATCGTACGTCGTCACACGGTCGACCACGCCGTCCGGCGTGATGTCGATGATGCGGTTCGCGATGGTCTGCACGAACTCATGGTCATGCGAGGCGAAGAGCGCCGTGCCCTTGAACGCGATGAGCCCGTTGTTGAGCGCCGTGATGGACTCGAGGTCGAGGTGGTTCGTCGGCTCGTCGAGCAGCAGCACGTTCGCGCCTGAGAGCATCATGCGCGAGAGCATGCAGCGCACGCGCTCGCCGCCTGATAGGACGTTCGCCTGCTTCTGGCTCTCCTCACCGGAAAAGAGCATGCGCCCGAGGAAGCCGCGCACGAACGTCTCGTCCGGGTCCTTCGAGTACTGGCGCAGCCAATCGACGAGGTTGAGCTCCACGCCGTCAAAATAGCTGCTGTTGTCAGACGGCAGGTAGGCCTGCGTCGTCGTGACGCCCCACTTGAACGAGCCCTCGTCCGGCTCCTCTTCGCCCATGAGAATCTTGAAGAGCATCGTCTTGCCGAGTGTGTTCGGGCCGACGAATGCGACCTTGTCGCCTTTCCTCAGGGTGAAGCTCACGTTCTTCAGCACCTGCTCGCCGTCGACGGTCTTCGAGATGCCGTCCACCTGCAGGAGCTGGTCGCCCGCCTCGCGGTCCGGCGTGAACGCGATGTAGGGATAGCGGCGCGAGGAGGGCTTGATATCCTCGACCTTGATCTTCTCGAGGAGCTTCTTGCGGCTCGTCGCCTGCTTGGACTTCGCAGCGTTCGCTGCGAAGCGCGCGATGAAGGTCTGCAGCTCCTTGATTTTCTCCTCGGCCTTCTTGTTCTGCTCCTTCTGCAGCTGCAGCGCGAGCTGGCTCGACTGATACCAGAAATCATAGTTGCCCGCGTAGAGCTTGATCTCGCCATAGTCTACGTCGCAGATGTAGGTGCAGACCTGGTTGAGGAAATGGCGGTCATGCGAGACGACGATGACCGTGTTCGGGAAGTCCGCGAGGAAGTCCTCGAGCCAGTTGATGGACGCCACGTCGAGATGGTTCGTCGGCTCGTCGAGCAGCAGGATGTCGGGGTTGCCGAAGAGCGCCTGCGCGAGCAGCACGCGCACCTTTTCCTTGGCCGTGAGCTCGGACATCATGAGCCCGTGCTTGTCCTCCGTGATGCCGAGGCCGTTGAGGAGGCGCGCGGCGTCAGACTCCGCGTCCCAGCCGTTCATCTCCGCGAACTCCGCCTCGAGCTCTGAGGCCTTCATGCCGTCCTCCTCGGAGAAATCCGGCTTCGCGTAGAGCGCGTCCTTCTCATCCATGACCTCGACGAGGCGCGGATAGCCCATCATGACCGTGCGCAGCACCTGATACTGGTCGAACGCGTAGTGATCCTGCTTGAGAACCGCGAGGCGCTCGCCCGGCGTGACCTCCACCATGCCGCCCGTCGGCTCGAGCTCGCCGGAGAGCAGGCGCAGGAACGTGGACTTGCCGGCGCCGTTCGCGCCGATGATGCCGTAGCAGTTGCCCGGCGTGAACTTGAGGTTGACATCCTTGTAGAGCACACGCTTGCCGAACTGGAGGCTCAGGTTGTTCGTAGTAATCATCTTTCGACTTTCATCCCTTTCATATCTCTTGTCAGTCGAAACCGCCGTATGCACCGGCCGCTCCGCTGTCACTGTCTTCTATCATCATCCGCCGCTCCCGCCGGAGGCGCGCAGCGTACATCACTCATTCAGGATCGCGCGGAACATCGAGAGGATGCTCTGCCCGTAGGTCGTCCCCGGCACGGCCCAGCGGCCGTTGAGATCCTCCCAGCGCGTGAGCGTGCTCTCTCCGTAGACGGAGCGCACGAGGTCGTAACGCGGATCGACGACCGGCTCGAGCGGCTGGCGCGTCGAGGCGTAGGCAAGCAGGTGCTGGATATGCGCGCGCACGCCGAGCTCGGAGCTCGCGAAATAAGCGCCCTTCACCGTCGCGCTCGTCGTGCCGAGTCCGCAGTAGTTGTTCTGATCCGGCGTCACCGTGCCGCCGTAGCGGAAGAACCCCGTCTCCTTGAGCGCCTGTGCGAACGCGACGTCAGGCCGGATGCCCTCGCGCTCCCCCTCCTGATAATAGTAGGAAACGAGCTGCTGCGGCGTCACGGAGATATCCGGCGTCGGATTGTAGCGGAGCAGATAGCGCACGCACTGCTCCTGACTCGCGAGCGGCGTGCCGATGATGGAGTCGTCATAGGTGGAGACCGTCTTGGGCACCGGGAACGGCGTCAGTGGCAACGCCTGCGGTTCCGGCTGCGGCGCGGGCGCGAGGATCTCCTGCACACGCTCGCGCAGGGAGCGCGGCACAACGCGCGTCGAACCCTCAGCGGTCGGCCGGATCTCCCGCTGCCTGCCGGAGGGCCTGCGCACCTCGCGTTCTTCCCGCGGCATCTCCACCTGCGGCATTTCCACTTTCGTTTCCATCTGCGGCTCAGGCGTCTGCAGGCGATGCGAGGCAGACACCATCCCTCCAGAGGGAAGCGAAAATACAAATGCACCCGTGAGCGCAGTCAGCAGGAACGTCCGAGAAGACAGCGCAAAAAATTTCATAAAGCAATCTCTCCTTTGATCCGTATTCCAAACAATCAGTGATTCCTCAAAAAATCCAGGCGGCGAAAACAGCGAGCAGCACGAAAAGAGCGGCGAGCCCGCGCGTGGCAGAGGGCACAGGACGGCGCGCCAGCTGGCGCAGCAGCACATACGCGACGAGCGACAGAGAGAGGCCGAGCGCGATGTCATAGGTGAGCGGCACGATGAGGACGAGTGAGAGCACTGCCGCGCGCTCCTCTACCAGGCGCAGGCGCGGCAGGCGCGCGCGCCGCAGCAGCGAAAGTCCCGCCGCGAGCGCAAGGAGCGCCAGCGCCGCGGGGAACGAGACGAGCTCCCGCGCAAGTGGCGCTGCGAAGAGCAGCAGCGCGTAGATCGCGCAGGCGCCACAGGCGAACGCACGCGGACGGCGCGCGCCCTCCCTGCACGCGAGCGCGGACAGGCACGATGCCATGAGCGGCAGGACACCTGCGAGCGCCGCGAGCACATTCACCGCCGCCAGAGCAGAAAGCACACCGCGCAGCCCAGCGGTCGCCTGCCGCCCGCCAGTCTCTGCTGCCGCGGGCGCACCACTGGAGGCGGCGCTATCCTCTCCGACAAGCCGCGGAAAGAGCGCCGCGATCGTCCCCCACGACGTGAGGAGGAGCACGGCGACGAGCCAGGGAAACGCTGCGGCCGCCCCCGCGAGCGCCGACGTCTCTCCCTCTCCCGCGCGCAGGAAGAGCCCCGCCGCGCGGTCGAGCCCCTCCGCCAGATAAAACGGCGCGGGCGGCACGACCCAGAACCCCTCCGCAAGCGAAAGCAGCGCTGTCACGAGGAACGCGCCGAGCACCGCGGCGAGCGGCGGCAGCCGCAGCGCCCGCAGGCCGAGCAGCACGAGCAGCCCAAGCAGCGTAAAATACGCAAGCGGATCGGCGAAATCGCCGAGCATGACGAGATGCAGCGGCGAGGCGAGCAGGAGACGTCCCTGCTCCGAGCCCCAGAGGAAGAGCAGGAGGCCGAGGGAGAGCGGCAGCGCCGCGCGCAGGCACGGCGGGAATGCCGAGAGCGCGCGCCCCGCCGCCCCGCACCGCAGGAGGAGCCAGACGAGCGCCGCCGCCGCCGCGAGACACGCGTAGAGCAGCGGCAGCGTCACCCCGTGCGAGATCACGATGAGATAGATGAGCCAGCAGGCGGTGCCGAGATCCGGCGCGAGCACCAACGGCAGGCCGCATCGCGCCAGAAGCGCCGTCCCCGCGAGGCAGAGCGCCAGCGTGAGCGCATAGACCGCGGGAAAATACGCCCCCGCCTCCGCCGCGAGCTCCGCGGCAAGCGCCGCCATGAGCCCTGCGGGCAGCGCGGCGAGCGCGCCTGAGAGCACTGCCCGCTGCTGGCGGCCGCGCCGCCGGATATCAAATCTCCTCACGCCCTCGACTCCCATCCTGATGACAACATATCTATTTTATTTTACCACACAATCCATGTATTCTCCATGCCAAAAATGATATAATGGGGCAAACACTTGAAAGGATCGATGTTCATTGCACCTCCGGCAAAAAAAATCCTTGGGGATGGTCAAGGCGGCGGCGGCGCTCGCCATCGCCGCGCTCTTCCTCATCATCCATCTCGCGAATCCTGCGTTCCTGCCTCATCTCGCGGGACTGCTCTCGCGCGGCGACATCCAGGAGACGGCGCTCTACATCAAGTCGTTCGGCTCCTGGGCCGTGCTCTTCAGCTTTCTGCTCACGCTCTTCGTCAACGCGCTGGGCTTCCCGCCCGCCATCATCTTCTCGACGGCGAACACGCTGATCTTCGGCATTTTCTGGGGCATCTTCCTCTCCGTCGCCGCCGAGACCGTCGGCGTCACCGTGAGCTTTTTGCTGCTGCGCTTTTTCTTCCGCGACGCGGCGGAGAAAATCATCGCGAAGCACAAGACGCTCGCGAGCATCGACAAGTACAGCGGCAAGCGCGGCTTCGCCGTCATGCTCATCGCGCGCATGGTGCCGTATTTTCCGAGCGTGCTGCTGAACGCGCTCGGCGCGCTCTCCGCGATGAGCCTGCGCGACTACGTGATCTCCTCCTTCGTCGGCAAGTTCCCGTCGACGGGCATCGAGGCCATCATCGGTCACGACACCATCACGCACCAGGAGGATCCGACGCGCCTCATCGTCGTCATCGTCTTCGCGGTCCTGCTCATCGTCGGCGCCTGGTGGTACGAGCGACGCGCGGCGAAACGCGCGGAAGCGCAGGCGGCCGGCCAGGAGCGCTGAATCGCTGCTTCCTCCCGTCAACGCCTGCACGGAAGCCACGTCTCCTTCCCTGTTATCTTTCGAGAAAAGGCGCGCGATCCCCTGCGGACACATCCCACACCTGGCACACAAAGCTACATGCACAGACGTCCACTTCGTGGACATTGTGCATCGCCCTTACAGTAAAAGTGCCAGAGGATGTCTCCCTGCCCGAACCGCGCGCAGCATGAGGTTTTTATGAATATGTACAGTCGACGCCATTTCCTCCGTCTCTCCCTCCGCGTCCTGCTCGGCCTCGGGCTCGGCGCACTCCTTCCCGCGCCGCTCGTCCGCGCCGCGGCAGCGGGGCCCCTGCCGCTGCGCCTGCCGACAGGCAGCCAGGCACCGGGCATCCCGCCCAAGGGGCCGCTGCGTATGCTCGTCTTCACGGACTCGCAGTGCGGCACCTCCTACGAGGCCTGGGCCGCTACCATGCGCGTGGCCTTTGCGCAGTTCGGCACGCCGGACGCTTTCACCGTCATCGGCGACCTCGTCGACAACGGCGCCTCCGACTGGCACTGGCAGAGCTGGTACGAGGCCATGGCAAAGTACGCGGACGACGCGCTCTTCCTCCCCGTCATGGGCAACCACGAATGCTATGGCGAGAACTGGCAGAACACTCTCCCCGAGGGCTATCTCGCCCGCTTTCCCGTCCCCGGGAACGGCCGCCAGGAGTTCCGGGGCTATTACTATGCCTACGACTGCGGCCCCGTCCATTTCCTCGTGCTCAACACGCAGTGGGGCGAACTCGAGCGCCTGCGCCCCGGCCTCATCGCCGCCCAGCGCGCCTTCCTCTACGCGGATGCGGCCAAACAGATCTGCCAGGGCCGTCGGCCCTGGCAGATCGTCCTCATGCACAAAGATATTCTCGCCTACGACGAGGTACAGCCTGACGGCACCTCCGGCGGCTTCAGCGAGGCGGGCCGCACGTTCATGAAAGACTTCGACGCGCTCGGCATCGACCTCGTACTCACGGGGCACATGCACGCCTACCGTAACCGCGGCCGCATCAAAAACTTCCAGCGAAGCGCCGACGGCCCCGTCTACATCATGTGCGGGCGCGCGGGAAACGAATACTATGCCGTCCCCCAGGATCCCTTCGACCTCGTCGCCGCGCCGGACGATCACGAGACGAGCTACGTCACGATTCGCTGTGACGAAAACGCGCTCACGCTCGAAGCCTGGACGACCGCCGGCACGCGCCTCGACCGCCTCACGCTCACGAGCAACGGGCAGTAAGACGAGACGAGGAAAACTCATCCCTTATGGAAGCTATAGGAACCGCTGATTAAATGAGGTGCCCTGAATTTACGTAGATGCGCTGTATCTCTCTAGGAGACAAACCGGAGGCGTAGCAGAGCTATGCTGAGGATTGTAGGGCGACGAGAGGACAGTGCAGATACGTAAAGGCAGGGTGCCGAATTAATCAGTGGTTCCTATATCAACTGAAAGCTGTGTCAACGCAATGCGTTCCACAGCTTTTTATTTTCCCGCTCGCCTCACGTGTGCTGCGCTCTGCCGCCCGCGAAGAGCGCGCGCATAGCGTTGAGCACAGCGAGCACCATGACGCCGACATCGGCGAAGATGGCCGCCCACATGTTCGCGAGGCCGACGGCGCAGAGGAGGAGCACGAGGATCTTGACGCCGATAGAGAAGGCGATGTTCTCACGGACGATGCGCATGGTCCGGCGCGCGATGCGGCGGGCGACGGCGATCTTGAGCGGGTCGTCGTCCATGAGCACGATGTCCGCCGCCTCGATGGCGGCATCCGAGCCCAGCGCGCCCATCGCGATGCCGACGTCGGCGCGCGCGAGCACGGGCGCGTCGTTGATGCCGTCGCCGACGAACGCGACGCCGCCGCGCTTTGCCGCGAGCAGCGCCTCGAGCCGCGCGACCTTGTCCGCGGGCAGGAGCTCGCAGGCGTAGTCGTCGAGGCCGAGCGAGCGCGCGACCTCCGCCGCCGTCGCGCGGCCATCGCCCGTGAGCATCAGCGTATGGCGGACGCCCTGTGCGCGGAGCGTCGCGATGGCTGCCGCCGCGTGCGGCTTCGGCACATCGGCGACGACGATGTGTCCCATATAGGTGCCGTCCATCGCCACATGCACGATGGTTCCCGTCTTGTGACAGTGGTGCCAGGACACGCCGAGTCCTTCCATGAGCTTCGCGTTGCCGACGCAGACGGTGTGCCCGTTGACGCGGGCGCGCACACCCTGTCCCGCGATCTCCTCCACGTCCTCGACGGTGCAGCCGTCGGCCTCGCCGGGGTAGGCGCTGCGCAGCGACGCCGCGATGGGATGCGTGGAATAGCGCTCGACGTGCGCGGCGAGATGCAGGAGCTCCTTTTCCGCGATCGTCTCGGGATGGACCGCCGCCACCTCGAACGCGCCTTTCGTGAGCGTGCCCGTCTTGTCAAAGACGACTGACGTGACATCCGCGAGTGCCTCGAGGTAGTTCGATCCCTTCACGAGAACGCCCGCGCGGCTCGCGCCGCCGAGCCCGGCGAAGAACGAGAGCGGAATGCTGATGACGAGCGCGCAGGGGCAACTCACGACGAGGAACGTAAGCGCGCGGTAGAGCCATGTGCCCCACTCCGGCGCCGCGCCGAGCGCGAGGACTCGCACGAGCGACGGCAGGACGGCGAGCGCGGCGGCCGCGCCGACGACCGCCGGCGTATAGACGCGCGCGAAGCGCGTGATGAACTGCTCCGCGCGCGACTTGCGCGAGCTCGCATCCTCGACGAGCTCGAGGATCTTCGAGGCCGTCGACTCGTCGAATTCCTTCGTCGTGCGGATGCGCAGCAGGCCGCTGACATTGATGCAGCCGCTCAATACCTCGTCGCCCGCCGCCACGTCGCGCGGCAGGCTCTCGCCCGTGAGCGCGACGGTATTGAGCGCGGAGGCGCCGGAGACGACGACGCCGTCGATGGGGATCTTCTCTCCCGGCTGTACGGTGATGACCGTGCCGACCGCCACCTCATCGGGATCGACGCGCCGGAGCGCTCCGTTCTCTCCCGCAACGTTCGCGTAGTCGGGGCGGATGTCCATGAGCTCCGTGATATCGCGGCGGCTCTTGCCGATGGCATACGACTGGAACCACTCGCCCACCTGATAAAAGAGCATGACCGCGATGGCCTCCGTGTAGTCGCCGTCCTCATAGATCGCGAGCGCGAGCGCGCCGAGCGTCGCCACGGCCATGAGCAGGCACTCGTCGAGCGGCTGGCGCCTGACGACGCCGCGCCCCGCCTTGTAGAGGATGTCGTAGCCGACGACGAGATACGGCACGAGGTACGCGATGAGCCGCGGCAATCCCTGCAAGCCGAGCTGTCCGACGACGAGGATGAGCACGGCCGAGGCGGCGATGCGGATGAGGTTCTTCTTCTGCTTCTTGTTCATCTCCCACACTCCTGTCTATATATGAACGATTGTTCATTTGTTTTCTTCAGTATATCAAAAAATGCCCGGACGTCAAGAACCTTTTGCGGATTCTTTTCCGTCCGGGCATTGATCTGCCCATCAGACAGGCGCTGCGCGCGTGTGGAGAATGGCTTCCTCATGAGTGCCGAGCGTAGCGCTGGCGGAAGAGGTATTTTTGTCTCAAATGATGCTTCTCGGCACAATCCCCCGCCGCGCAACACCTCTTCCACCGCTTCGCGGTCCCCCTTCTCCTGAGGAGAAGGTATGTTCTCATCCACTCAACAGTAAGTGGAAAAATCTTGCATTAATCAGTGCTTCCTTAAAAAAGGCCCGTGATCTTGCCGCTTTCGTCGATGTCCATGTTCTCCGCTGCCGGGTGTTTCGGCAGGCCGGGCATCGTGAGGATGTTGCCCGTGAGCGCGACGATGAAGCCTGCGCCCGCGCTCACGCGCAGCTCCCGCACCGTGATGCGGAAGCCCTCCGGGCGGCCGAGCTTCGCCGCGTCATCGGAGAGGGAGTACTGCGTCTTGGCCATGCAGACCGGCATCTTGTCGAGGCCGAGCGCCTCGATCTCCGCGAGCTGCTTCTGCGCGGCCGGCGTGAAGTCAACGCCCTCGCCGCCGTAGACCGTGCGCGTGATGGCCGTGATTTTCTCGGGGATGGACTGCGCCGTGTCGTAGATGAAATGGAAGTCGCTCGGCTTCTCCGCCGCGGCCGCGACTTTTTCCGCGAGCGCGAGACCGCCCTCGCCGCCCTTGGCCCAGACCTCGGAGAGCGCGACCTCCGCACCGAGCGCCGTGCACTTTTCCTCGACGAAGGCGAGCTCCTCCGGCGTATCCGTCGGGAACGCGTTGACGGCGACGACGACGGGCAGGCCGAACGCGTGGATGCTCTCGATGTGCTTCGTGAGGTTGGCGAGCCCCTTCTCGAGCGCCGCCATATCGACCTTCTCGAGCTCCGCCTTCGGCAGGCCGCCGTGCATCTTGAGCGCGCGCACCGTCGCGACGATGACGACGGCGTCCGGCGCGAGGCCGGCGAAGCGGCACTTGATGTCGAGGAATTTCTCCGCGCCAAGATCCGCGCCGAAGCCGGCCTCCGTCACGACGTAGTCCGCGAGCTTGAGCGCGTACTTCGTCGCCATGACGCTGTTGCAGCCGTGCGCGATGTTCGCGAACGGGCCGCCGTGGATGAACGCGGGCGTCCCCTCGAGCGTCTGCACGAGGTTCGGCTTGATCGCGTCCTTGAAGAGCAGGGTGAGCGCGCCCGTGACGCCGAGCTCCTTGGCGCGGATGGCGCGGCCGTCGCGGCTGTAAGCGACGATGATCTCGCCGAGGCGCTTCTTCATGTCCTCGAGGCTCGTCGCGAGGCAGAGGATGGCCATCATCTCCGAGGCCACCGTGATGTCGAAGCCCGTCTCGCGCGGCGTGCCGTGAGCCTTGCCGCCGAGGCCGATGACGATGTGGCGCAGCGCGCGGTCATTGAGGTCGAGCACGCGTTTCCAGACGATGCGGCGCACGTCGATGTCGAGCGCGTTGCCCTGCTGGATGTGGTTGTCGATGACGGCCGCGAGCAGGTTGTGCGCCGTCGTGATGGCGTGGAAGTCGCCCGTGAAATGGAGGTTGATATCCTCCATCGGCACGACCTGCGCGTAGCCGCCGCCCGCCGCGCCGCCCTTGAGGCCGAAGCAGGGGCCGAGCGACGGCTCGCGCAGCGCGACAGCCGTCTTCTTCCCCTGGCGCGCGAAGGCGTCCGCGAGGCCGACGCTCGTCGTCGTCTTGCCCTCGCCCGCCGGCGTCGGGTTGATGGCCGTGACGAGGATGAGCTTGCCGTTCGGACGATCCTTCACACGCTGCCACGTCTCCGGCGTGACCTTTGCCTTGTATTTGCCGTAGAGCTCGAGCTCATCGTCTGTGATGCCGAGCTTGGCCGCAATTTCCCCGATGGGGCGCATCGTTGCTTCCTGTGCGATTTCAACATCGGATTTCATAGGTACCTTCCTTTCCTCCCGCGGCGCTTGGCCGCATCTTACCTTAGGGAACCACTGATTAATTCAGCGGTTCCTTAGACTAGCTTCAGTCCTTTTGCGCGGCGAGCTGGCATGCGGCAGCCGTCACGACATTCTCCATGAGCATCGCGACGGTGATCAGGCCGACGCCGCCCGGCACGGGCGTGATGGCGCCCGCGACCTCCGCCGCGCCGGCGAAGTCGACATCGCCGACGAGCTTACCGCGCGGATGATCCGCGTCGGGCGGCAGGCGGTTGATGCCGACGTCGATGACCGTCGCGCCGGGCTTCACCATATCCGCCCGGATGAAGCCGGGCCGTCCGACGGCCGCGACGAGGATGTCCGCCTCGCGCGTCACCGCCGCGAGATCCTTCGTATGGCTGTGGCAGATGGTGACTGTCGCGTTTTCCTGCAGCAGCAGGCTCGCCATCGGCTTGCCGACGATGTTGCTGCGACCGACGACGACGGCGCGCGCACCGTCCATGGCGATGCCCGCGAGCTCGAGCATCTTGAGGCAGCCCGCGGGCGTGCAGGGCACGAGGCCCGGCTCGCCCATCACGAGGCGGCCGACATTGACGGGATGGAACCCGTCGACATCTTTCTCCGGCAGGATGCGCCCTGTGATCTCCTTCTCGCGGCACGCGAGCGCGCCCGGCAGCGGCAGCTGCACGAGGATGCCGTGGATGCGCTTGTCGTAATTGAGCTCGTCGATGCGCGCGGTGAGCTCCTGTTCCGTCACCGTCTCCGGCAGACGTATGACCTCGGAGTAGAGCGCGAGCTCCTGACAGGCGCGGTCCTTGTTGCGCACGTAGACCTGCGACGCGGGATCCTCGCCGACGATGATGACGGCGAGTCCCGGCGTCACGCCGTACTTCTCCTCGAGCGCGCGCGCCCGTTTCGCCGCGTCCTCCTTGAACTTCGCGGCGAACTCCTTACCCGAAAGAATCCTGGCTGACATAGCCTCACCCTATCCTTTCTCCCTGTCTCAGACCTGGTAACTGGCCCAGGTGCAGAGGAACATGACGACGGAAACCAGCCCGTTGCGCATGAAATAACGCTGGTTGAGCTGCGAAAAATCATTCCAGCGCAAGATGCGGTGCTGATAGACGAGCACCCCTCCCGCGATACCTACGCCTGCATAATACGGCCAGGCGAGGTGCATGAGCACGCCGAGGTCGAAGAAGCAGACGACGGCGAGCAGATGGTAGATGCGCGCGATGCCGAACGCGTTCTTCACGCCGTTCTCCGTCGCGAGCGAATGGAGCCCGTGCGCGAGGTCGAACTTCCGGTCCTGCGCGCCGTACATCGCGTCGAACCCCGCCATCCAGAGCATGACGCCCACGCAGAGCACGGCGAGCGGCACGCTCAGCACCTCGCCGCCGACAGCCACCCAGCCGCCCGCCGACGCCATGGCGATGGCGACGCCGAGCATGAGGTGGCAGTAGCCCGTGAACCGTTTCGTGAACGGGTAGACGACGCAGGGCAGCGCCGCGAGCGGCAGCAGATAGATGCAGATGGGCGCGAGCTGCAGCACCGCGTAGATGAGGATGAGGAAGCAGAGCGCGATGAATACGCCCGCCTCCCGCTTCGAGATCGCGCCGCGCACCATCGCGCGGCCCGCCATGCGCGGCTGCTGGCTGTCGTACTTGAGGTCCGCCCAGTTGTCGATGGCGAGCGACGCCGCGCGCGCCGTCGTGATGGCGACGGCGATCCAGAGGATATCTATGAGGCGCGGCCGCCCGCCCGTCGCGAGCAGCGCGCCGATGAACGCGAACGGCAGATCGAACACCGTATGATGCAGCGCGATGTTGTTGAGATGCGCACGAATGCTGATCACTTTGCGCCCCCCTCTCCCTCGAGGCCGAGCCGCGGCCAGAGCGCATCGACGCGCGCGCGCACCTCGTCCGTCATCGTGATCTCATCCGGCCAGGGGCGCGTATGCCCCTCCTCCGGCCACGTCTTCGTCGCGTCGATACCGAGCTTCGCGCCCCACTTCGCCAGCGGCGAGGAATGATCGAGCACATCGAGCGGCCCCTCGACGATCTCGAGGTCATGCTTCGCGTCGATGTTGTTGAACACGCGCCACCAGACCTCCTTCATATCCTGCACGTTCACATGCTTGTCGACGACGATGATCATCTTGACGTTCATCATCTGTCCCATGCCCCAGAGCGCGTGCATGACCTTGCGCGCCTGCATCGGATAGCGCTTGTCGATGGCGACGACGCAGCAGTCGTGGAACACGCCCTCGAGCGGCATGTTGATATCGACGATCTCCGGCAGCATCTGCTGCATGAGCGGCAGGAAGATGCGCTCCGTCGCCTTCGCGAGGTAGCAGTCCTCCATCGGCGGCTTGCCCACGATGGTCGCCGCGTAGATGGGATCCTTGCGGTGCGTGATGCAAGTCACATGGAACACGGGATAGTCGTCGGCGAGCGAGTAGTAGCCCGTATGGTCGCCAAAAGGCCCCTCGCGGCGCATTTCGTCCGTGCGCACATAGCCCTCGAGCACGATCTCCGCAGCCGCCGGCACCTCGAGATCCACCGTCTTGCACTTGACCATCTCGACCGACTTGTGGCGCAGGAAGCCCGCGAACACCATCTCGTCGATGTCGCGCGGCAGCGGCGCCGTCGCCGCGTACGTGAGCACGGGATCGGCACCGATGGCGACGGCGACCTCGATTTTCTCGCCGCCCGCCGTCTTCGTATCGCGGAAATTATCCGCGCCGTTCTTGTGGATGTGCCAGTGCATGCCCGTCGTCTGCTTATCGTATTTCTGCAGGCGGTACATGCCGACGTTGCGCTTCCCCGTCGTCGGATTCTTCGTGAAGACGAGCGGCAGCGTGATGAACGGCCCGCCGTCCTGCGGCCAGCAGGTGAGGATCGGCAGCTTGTCGAGGTCGACCGTCTCCTCCACGACCTCCTGGCACGGCGCCTTTTTCACATACTTCGGGAAATTGATTGCCTTCTTCGCGAGCGGCAGCAGCGACACGACATCCATCTTGTGCGCAAGCGAGATATACGGCAGGCGCAGGATCTCGCGGATCTCGTCCCCCACATCGTCGAGCTTCTCGACGCCGAGCGCGAGCGCCATGCGTTCGTAGCTGCCGAACGCGTTCATGAGCACGGGCATATCGTAGCCCTTCACATGCTCGAAGAGCAGCGCCTTGTTGCCATCGCCCTCGAGCTTCGACACGCGGTCCGTGATCTCCGTGATCTCCAGGTAGCAGTCCACGGGCTCGGCGATGCGGCGCAGCCAGCCGCGCGCCTCGAGCGCCGCGATGAACTCGCGTAAATCCTTATATGCCAAAATGTTTCCTCCCATACATGAGCTTATTTCCGCATGATATAGCGAACGATGAGATAGCCGATCTCATAGAGCACGATCATCGGCAGCGCGATCATCGACTGCGTGAACACATCCGGCGTCGGTGTGATGATGGCCGCGATGACGAACGCGAGGAAGATGACGATGCGCTGGTACTTCCGCAGGAACGCCGAGCCGAGGATGCCGAGCTTCGCCAGGATGACGATGATGAGCGGCAGCTCGAACACGAAGCCGAACGGCAGCACGAACCAGATGACGAAATCGAAATACTTGTCGACGGAAAAGAGCGCCTCGAGCTCCGCGTTGCCGAACCCCATGAAGAACTGCACCGCCGCGGGCAGCACGAGGAAGAACGAGAACGCGAGCCCGCCGAAAAAAAGCAGCACGGACGACGGCACGATGAGGCCGAGCACCATGCGCTCCGCGCGCGTGAGCGCCGGCAGGAAGAACCGCCAGACCTGGTAGAAAATCACCGGCAGCGCGAGCAGGAACCCCGCCGCGATCGCGACCTTCAGATAGGTGAAGAACGCCTCCGACGGCTGCATGTAGTAGAGCTTGCCCGCCGGCAGCGTGAGATAGTGCATGATCACATCGAGGAAATAATAGCCGACGCAGCTGCCGAGCGCGACGGCGATGAGGCATTTGATGAGGCGCGCGCGCAGCTCCGTGAGATGCGCGATGAGCGACATGCTGCCGTCATCCTCAGGCTCCTCCGGCGGCGCGGCCGCAGGCTCGATCGCCGCCTTTCCCTCCACAGCCGGCGCCTCTTCCGGCGCCGCTGTCGGCCGCTCCGTCGCCGTCCCCTGGACAGATGCAGCGGCTGCCTCCTCCGGCGCTTCTCTTTCCTCTGCCATACCGCCGCTCATTTTTTCTCCGTCTTGTCGGACTTCGCAGCGACATCGATGGTCTTCTTTTCCTCCTCAGAGCTTGCCGCCTTGAACTCGCGGATGCTCTTGCCGAGCGCCTTGCCGACATCGGGCAGCTTGCCCGGGCCGAACAGCACGAGCGCGATGACGAGAATGACGAGCAGCTCGGGAACACCTAAATGAAACATATCTTTTCCTCCTGTCAAAGCGGCGCGCGGCAGACCTCCCGCCGCGCGCCAGCGTGAAAACTACCTCTCTATTATACAGGGCCGCAGGGGAAATCTCAACAAACGTGCCGCGCGCGCAGGCACTAGCGCTCCTGCGCATAAGAACCGCAGTCCGCCGCACGGACGTTCCCCGTCTCAGCAAAAGCACCATCAAAAAACCGACCGCCCGGACATCTCTGTGCCCAGACGGTCGGCATTCACGACACCCGCGCGGCATGTGGTCGATTCCACTTCCGTCAGCCCCGCGGCTGCTTCTCTTCGTTTTTCTGCCCTTAGTATATCGGTTCGCGCGCGCCGCGTCAAGCGTTTCTTTGCGTCCGCATACGCCCCTGCGAGGCAAAAGATGACGCTTCCTGTAGTCCGCCCAAAAGTCTCAGCAGCCGAGATCGTGACGATGCTCGAGCAGGATGGCGCCGTTCGTGCAGGCCGGACAGATGCAGTATTTCGCGCCCTTTGCCTTGGCATCCTTGGCAGCCGCAAGCGTATTCGCCGCCGCCGCCTCACCGCCGAGGACCTTGGCGCCCTCCGGCGTACCCGCAAACGCGATGAGCCCGTCGATCCCTGTCACGCACTCTTCCAGTCCCGCGAGCATCTTCTCTGCCGCCGCGTGCTCATCCGGCGTGCCGAACGCCTTTTCCCAAGCCTCGATGAGCGCCTTGAGTCCCGGATAGCAGGAGGGAGCCGCCGCTGTTTTTTTCGCTGCCTCGAGCAGTTCCTGTTTCGTCATGAAACATCATCCTTTCTCTGTGAGTCGCAGTATGTAACCATTCCGCTTATATTTTAAACACTGCGATGGAATTTTGCAAGTTCTGCGCCTGCTCCGCGAGCTTGCGGCTCGCGTCGGCGATCTCGTGCATCGAGGCCGTCTCCTCCTCCGTCGCCGCCGAGACGGTCTGTGCCTCGTCCGCCACCGAACGGCTCTTGGTGTTGATCTCCTCGACGGCTGCGTCGATGCGGCCAATGCTCTGCGTCAGCCGCTCGACGGAGGACTGCATCGCCTGCGATGCCGCTGCCGCCTTGCCGACCATGCTCGCGATGCCGTCAAAGGATGTGCCGGCGCCCTGCACGGTCTTCGTCCCGTCCATGACCTCGGAGAGTCCCTGGTGCATGGCGTCCACGGCCTCCTGCGTCGAGGACTGGATGCGGCCGATGCGCTCCGAGATCTCGCTCGCCGCCTCCTGCGACTGTTCGGCGAGCTTGCGCACCTCGTCGGCGACCACGGCGAAACCGCGGCCGTGCTCCCCCGCGCGCGCCGCCTCGATCGCTGCGTTGAGCGCGAGGAGATTCGTCTGCTCGGCGATGCCGGCAATCGTGTCGACGATCTCGCCGATCTGCTTGGAGTTCTCCCCGAGGCCCTCGATGAGCTCCGCGATGTGGCTGACATTCGTCTCGATGGACTGCATGCCTGTCACCGCCGTAGCGACGCCCTGACGTCCCTCGGTTGCGACATTGCTCGTCTTCTGAACCTGCTGGCCTGTTTCTTCGAGATGCCCCTCGAAGTCCTGCATGTGCTGCGTGAGTTTTTTCGTATGCTCGTTGGCCGTCTGCACGTCATCGAATTGCTCCGAGCACGCGCCCGCGACCTTGACGATGGACTCGGCAATCGACTGGCTGACGTCCGCCGCCTGCTCGGCCGAGGATGTGAGTTCCTCAGACGACGCCGCGAGGTACTCCGCCGTCTGCGCGACATTGCGCATGAGCGCGCGCACCTTTTCATTCATTTCCTGCATGGCCTGAGCCATCGTGCCGAGCTCATCCGGACGGGAGGCGAGCTCTTGCATCTCCGCAGCAGCCTCGCCCTCGAGGCGGAAATCGCCCGTTCCCATGACGCCGAGCCGCTCCGTCGTCCGCACGATCGGCCGCGCGATGTTCGCGCCGATGTAGCGCGAGAAGAGGGCCAGGAGGATTTGCAGCAAGACGATCACGCCGAGCGACTCCAGGATGCTCGTGCGCAGGTTCGCCGCGAGCTTCGCCTCCTTCTGCGCGACAATCGCATCGATCTCATCGATCCAGACGCCAGTGCCGAGCACCCAGTGATACGGCTGGAACTCGAGGGAATAGCCATATTTCGGCAGAGATTCTGTCTCTCCAGGCTTCGGGAATTCCCAGCGCGTGAACCCGCCGCCCTCCTGCTGCGCGGCCTTGTTGATCTCCTGGATGTAGGGGAAGCCATTCGGATCCTTGGCATTGTAGCGGTTCGTCCCCTCGACATCCTTCCTGCCGAGCAGCACGACGTTGTTGCCATCCACGGTATCAATCCAGAAATATCCCTTCCCGTCGTCGTAACGCAGATCGCGCACGCGGTCGGCTGCCTCCTTCTTCGCCTGATCCTCCGTGAGCTCGCCTGCCTGCTGTTTCTTGTAATACTCCTCGATGATCCCGTAGGCCACCTCTGTCTCACCCTTGAGCTGACTCCCCACACTATCCTCGAGATCTGCCCGATACGTGGCGAGCTGTGCGTGATTATCACGCACCGTACTCACGATGAAATAAGTTCCCACGCACAGCGTCGATACCAGCGACACGCCACCGATGGCAAGCATCAGGCGTGTTTTCATAGAAGAAATCTTCAACATCCCACATTCCTCCTCATATTCGAGACGTTCCCTCGTCTCAAACACATGACTTCATCACACAATTTGCAGCTTATGATATATATTTCGCCCTCAATACCCATTTTCCTGCTATCTTGTAGTATTTTGGAACGAAGATTGCTTGATCCCTCTGTAACAGTCGTTACAGCTTTCCAACGCCAAACGTATTATGATGGAAACAAAGAAAAAGGAGGCATCGCATCATGTATCTCGAACTGCTCACCGATCATCACACATCCATCTACGCGCTGCTGAAGCAGCTCTCCGGCTTCTCCTCAGCATCGATGCTCACCGCAAATGCCGAGGATGCCTCCCGCGCGATATCGCGCCTCGCGGGGCTTCTCACCGTCCACCTCGCGGCGGAGGACAAGTTCCTCTACCCGAGCCTCGCACGCAGCGAAGACGAGCACATCCGCACGACGGCCGCGCACTTCGAGGAGGAGATGGGACATCTCGCCAGCACGTTTCTCACCTATAAAGAGACATGGATGACGCCGACGAAGATCCGCCAAAATCCCGCCGCCTGCCTCGAGGCGACGAAGGAAGTCCTCGCCGCGCTGCAGGAACGCCTCGACCGCGAGGATGCGCAGCTTTATCCGCTGCTGCAAGATTGATCTGCCGAACAAAACAAACAGCGGCTCCCCCGCGCCGGTCTCGCAAGACAGGCGCGGGGGAGCCGCTGTTTTCTTCGAGAAGGACTGATTCCACCAGCACTTCCTTCATTCGCATATTTAGGAAACCACTGATTAATAGATTTGTCGCGCATTCACTTAAGGAAGCACTGATTAAATGAAGTGCTCCGGATTTGCGTGGATGCGCTGTATCTCTCTAGGAGACAAACCAGAAGCGTAGCGGGCTACGCTGAGG
>CAKPXP010000019.1 GCA_934202005.1 uncultured Selenomonas sp.
GCACTGATTAAATGAGGTGCTCCGGATTTGCGTGGATGCGCTGTATCTCTCTAGGAGACAAACCAGAAGCGTAGCGGGCTACGCTGAGGATTTGTCGACGACGAGAGGACAGTGCAGACGCGCGAAGACGGAGTGCCGAATTAATCAGCGGTTCCTTAACCTTCCCCTCAGGGGAAGGTGCCGAGCGTAGCGATGGCGGAAGAGGTGTTTCGCCTCGAATGATGATTTCTGGCGCAATCCCCCGTCGTGCAACACCTCTTCCACCGCTTCGCGGTCCCCCTTCTCCTAGGGAGAAGGTATGTTCTCATCCGCTTCAACAGTAAGTGGAAAAATCTTGCATTAATCAGTGCTACTTTAGGGAAGGGGAATCGCACAGCGAGCATCTCAGTTCTCTGCGACAGCAGGCGCCTCTTCCTTCTCCTTCTTTGCGGCAAAGCCGAACCCGTACTTGATGCTGAGCACGAGGAGCGCCGCGAGGAACATCGCACCGCCCATGATATAGTAACCGAGGTCGAACGTGCCCGTGTTCGTCTTGATCCAGCCCATCATATAGGGGCCGACGAGGCCGCCGAGGTTGCCGCAGCAGTTGATGAGCGCGATGGACGCCGCGGCCGCGGAGCCCGTGAGGAACGTCGTCGGGATGGTCCACCAGACGCCCATCGAAGCGTGGATGCCGATGGCCGAGAGACAGATGAGCACGAGCGCGACCGCCGTGTTCGGCGCGTGCGGCGAGAGCGCGAGGCCGACCGCACCGACGAAGAGCGCACCCGCGACATGCCAGACCTTGTCGCCCGTGCGCGAGGACGAACGGCCGATGAGCACCTGTACGACGAGGGCCGCCATCATCGGGATGGCGATGGCGCCGCCGAGGAGCTGCGTGGAGAGACCGGAGAGCTGTTTCAGAACGGTCGGCATCCAGAAATAGAAGCCCCAGAAACCGACGACCCAGAGGAAATAGATGACGCAGAGGCGCAGGACCTTCGGATCGCGGAACGCCTTGAGCACGGAGTATTTCTTCTTCTTGAGCATGGCGGCGCGCTCTTCCTCATACGCCTCGCTGAGATATGCTTTCTCCTCATCCGTGAGCCAGGATGCCTGGTCCGGACGATCCGGCACAAAGAAGAAGAAAAAGACCGCGAAGAGGAGCGCCGGCACAGCCTCGAGGATGAAGAGCTCCTGCCAGCCGGCAAGGCCGATGATGGACGTCGAGAGCAGGAAGCCGGAGAGCGGCGCGCCGATGATGTTCGCGAGCAGAAGGCTCGTGAGCATATAGCTCGTGGCGCGCGCCCGCTCCTTGCCCATGAACCAGCGCGGGAAGAGCACGGAGTAGATGACGGGATAAAGGCTCGCCTCCGACGCGCCGAGCAGGAAGCGGCAGAGATAGAACTCGAACTGCGTGCTCATGAACGCCATGAAGCAGCAGACCAGCCCCCAAGTGAACATGATGCGCGCGATCCACTTCGACGCGGAGAAGCGCGCCGCGATGAGCGAGCCCGGAATCTCGAGCAGCAGATAGCCGAAGAAGAAAATGCTCGCGCCCGCGCCGTAGATCTCCGGCGTGAGCCAGCCGAGATCCTGCTTCATCGTGAGCGCCGCGTAGGAAATGTTCACGCGGTCCAGACAGGCGATGATGGACACGAGGAACACCGGAAAGACGATCCGGAGATCCCGCTTGCGCGTGAGCTGCTTCATGTCAACAGATGCGTTCATGTTGATTCCTCCCAGGAAATAATAAATGATGATGAAAATATAAAAACCTCCGTCCCGCAAAGGGACGGAGGTCTGTTTCCGTGTTACCACCCAGATTCCCGGCACAGCGCCGGGCACTCACAGCGTACTATCATACGCGTCTCCTGTAACGTGGAGAATACGTCTTGGCTTACCAATCGTGTTCAGCCGCACTCCTCAAGGAGGATTTTCGTCCCCGCCTCCGCTACCGCCTCTCAGCAAACTGGCGGCTCTCTGCAAGTCTCGTACGGGAAGTACTCTTTCCTATCATCGGATGTCTCTGGCAATATTTACATGTTTACAACGTTTGTAACGTTCGATGGGAATAATATACTCCCATCAGCGAAGGATGTCAAGCGCTTTACCGGAAATTTCTGCTGCAACTTGCCTTTGCCTGGGATCTCCAGCGATCCGCCGCGTCTCACATCAGGTAGCGCAGATAGACGTACACCGTCGAGAGCACGACGGTCAGCAGCATGATGGGGAAACCGATCCAGAGATAGCGCAGGAACGTGATCTTGACGCCGCGCTCCGCCGCGAGGCCCGCGACGATGAGGTTCGCCGAGGCGCCGACGAGCGTGCCGTTGCCGCCGAGGCAGGCGCCGAGTGCGAGGCTCCACCAGATGGGATCGAGATTCGCGACGCCCATCTGCCCCATGCTCTGAATGAGCGGGATCATCGTCGCGACGAAGGGAATGTTGTCGAGCACCGACGAGACGAGCGCGGAGAGCCAGAGCACGAGCAGCGAGGTCGCCGTGACATCGCCGCCCGTGAGCTCGATGGCCTTGACCGCGAGGTCATGGATGACACCCGTCTCGACAAGGCCGCCGACCGCGATGAAGAGGCCGATGAAGAAAAAGATGGTCGCCCACTCGACGGATTTCATCGTCTTCTCGACGAGGTGGTGGCTGCCGCCCGCGAGCAGGAGCAGCAGGAAACCGCCGCCGAGCGCGATGAGCGAGGACTCGATGTGCGTGATGCTGTGCGTGAAGAAGCCGAGGATCGTGAGCGCGAGCACAAACAGCGATTTCGCGAGCAGCCTGCGGTCCTTGAGGGATTTCCTCGCGTCGAGCGCGAGCACCTCCTGCTGGAGCTCCGGCTTCGTCTTGAGCTGCTTGCGGTAGATCACCTCCATGAGGAAGATGACGACGAAGAGATTGAGGAACGCGATGGGCGCGAGATTCTCGATGAACGCGAGGAACGTGAGCTCCGGCGCCGCGCTGCCGATCATGATGTTCGGAGGATCGCCGATGAGCGTCGCCGTGCCGCCGACATTTGAAGCGATGATCTGCGTGAGCAGGAACGGCATCGGCGAGAGGCGCAGCTTGCTCGTGATGGAGAACGTCACAGGCACCATGAGCAGCACCGTCGTCACATTGTCGAGGAAACCGGAGAAGACGGCCGTGATGAGGCCGAGGTAGATGAGGATGCGGCGCGGCTCCGCCTGGGCCTTCTGCGCCGCCCAGATTGCCACATAGTCGAAAAGCCCCGTCTGGCTCGTGACGCCGACGAGCACCATCATGCCGACGAGCAGACCGAGCGTGTTGAAATCGACATGATGCAGCGCCGAGTCCATGCTGAGCACGCCCGCGTAGAGCATGACGAGCGCGCCAAGCACCGCGGCCACCGTGCGGTGAATCTTTTCCGACACGATGACGACATACATGAGGATGAATACGATACCTGCCAATACTTCCATGAGAAGCCTCCTTTTTTCCGTAATCCGCAGTTCCTTCACATTCCCCATACAAAGATAGGCGGAGCCCGCGTTGAACAGACTCCGCCTAAAAATTCGTATGAGATTTCCTTTAGAATACCATAGCGCACCGTATCCGTCAACTTGATTTTTCCTCTGGAAGGCGTAAACTGGAACGTGCAGAAGCATCAAAAAGGAGGCATTCGCATGCAGAAAAACACAGTCCAAAAAGAGCCGCGCGCCTGGTGGAAGGAAGCCGTCATCTATCAGATCTATCCGCGCAGCTTCATGGACGCCAACGGCGACGGCATCGGCGATCTCGCGGGCATCACGCGCCGCCTGCCCTACCTCAGGGAGCTCGGCGTCGACGTGCTCTGGCTCTCGCCTATCTACGCCTCGCCGAACGACGACAACGGCTACGACATCTCCGACTACCGCGCCATCATGAGGGATTTCGGCACGATGGCGGACTTCGACACGCTGCTCACCGCCGCGCACCGCATGGGGCTCAAGATCGTCATGGATCTCGTCGTCAACCACACCTCAGACGAGCATCCCTGGTTCATCGAAAGCCGCAGCGCCAAGGAGAACCCCTACCGCGACTACTACATCTGGCGTCCCGGCAAAGCGGGTAAGGCACCAAACAACTGGGAGTCCTGCTTCAGCGGCCCTGCCTGGCAATACGACGCGGCGACAGACGAATACTACCTGCATCTCTTCTCGAAGAAACAGCCCGATCTCAACTGGGAGAATCCCAAGGTGCGCGACGAGGTCTACGACCTCATGAAATTCTGGTGCGATAAAGGCATCGACGGCTTCCGCATGGACGTCATCAGCATGATCTCGAAGGATCAGCGGTTCCCCGACGGCCCCGTGAAGCCCGACGGCTACGGCGATTTCTCCCCCTACTGTGTGAGCGGGCCGCGCGTGCATGAATTCCTGCAGGAGATGAACCGCCGCGTACTCTCGCACTACGACCTCCTGACCGTCGGCGAAGCCGCGGGCGTCACCATCGAGGAGGCGAAGAAATACGCGCGCAGCGACGGCAAGGAGCTCGGCATGGTGTTCCAGTTCGAGCACGTCGGCGAGGGCAACGGCAAGGGCAGCATCATCGAGAAATGGACGACGGGCAAGCCCAAGATGCCGAAGGTCCGCGCCATCCTCAACAAGTGGCAGCGAGAGCTCGCGGGCTGCGCCTGGAACTCCCTCTACCTCGACAACCACGACCAGCCGCGCTGCGTCTCGATGTTCGGCAACGACAGCCCCAGATGGCGCGTGCGCTCCGCGAAGATGCTCGCGACCTGCCTCCACATGCAGAAGGGCACGCCCTACATCTATCAGGGCGAGGAGCTCGGCATGACAAACACGCAGTTCCGCTCCCTCGCCGACTGCCGCGACCTCGAGGAGATCAACGCCTGGCACGAGTACGTCGACGAGCAGCAGCGCGTGACGCCGGAGACGATGCTCGCCTGCTTCGACAACGTCGCGCGCGACAACGCGCGCACGCCGATGCAGTGGGACGCGAGCGAGAACGCGGGCTTCACGACCGGCACGCCCTGGATTGCCGTCAATCCGAACTACCGGGAAATCAACGCGGCCGCTGAAATCTCTGACCCAGACTCCGTCTTTTCCTACTACCAGCGGCTCATCGCGCTGCGCCACAAATATGACATCATCGTCTACGGCGACTTCCTGCCGCTGCTCGAGGACGACCCCGCCGTCTACGCCTACGAGCGCCGCCTCGGCAACGAGCGTCTCCTCGTCGCCTGCAACTGGACGGAGCACGAGGCGCCCTGCACGCTCTTTGACGCACCGATGGGCGGAAAAGAGCTTATCACAAATATCGGCGCGCACAAGAAAGGCGCGCTCCTCCCCTACGAGGCGCGCGTCATGCTTTTTGAAAGCTAATCGCCAGGCTTATTCACGCACGAGCCTGTCACATGCATGCAGACAGGAGAATAAAACAGCAAACAGCAGATAAAAAAGGAGGCTCCGCCGGTCAAAGACCGTGCGGAGCCTCCTCGTATTTTCTGGTGGGCGATAACAGGATCGAACTGCTGACATCTTGCTTGTAAGGCAAGCGCTCTCCCAGCTGAGCTAATCGCCCCTGGTGACGCCAATGGGATTCGAACCCATGAACCCGCCGTGAAAGGGCGGTGTCTTAACCACTTGACGATGGCGCCATGGCTCCCCGAACAGGATTCGAACCTGTGACAGCCTGATTAACAGTCAGGTGCTCTACCGGCTGAGCTATCGAGGAATCATCTCGGCACTAGAAGCGCCGACAAAGGATATTATACTAAACCCTCTGGAAATTTGCAAGAGATTTTTTCAACGACCTCCGTCATATCCGCGTGAACAACAGATGGCAGCACTGCACGCATGATGCTGTACGAGCATGTCTGATGCCTCACTCTAGCAACCGCCCCTTTCACGGCCAGGCAATGCCGTCGCCGTAGAAGTCACTGGGATGATCTGCCGTCTGGACGGTCATGAGGACAGGCATTTCTACCTGTGAGACAATCCATTGCTGCAAGCGTTCGGCTTCTTCCGGTTGGAGCGGTTCTTTGACAATGACTTCGACCATGAAACGTTTGTGATCCACTTTTTTCTCCTCAGCTTGTGGCTGCTTCTTCTGAGGTGTTACGGCTGTCAATGTGCCACCTTGGATGGAAAGAACCTCAGGGAAGAGAAGCGGTCCCTGTTGTGTGAGAATCTCGATGATCTGCTGGTCTGCAGCGGCCCGCTTGTAGGCCGGGTAATACTGCGCGGAGAGATTTTTATAGGACACTTCCTTTTCTGAAACGCTCTGTTTCTCTAGCCGGGCCGTGATAAGCTTCTGGATTTGCTCACGGTCGAGTTCGCGCTGCCCCTGTATGACGACAAGCTCGAGATCTTGCAGCCTGTTGCGTGCGTGCAACTCATCCTGCAGGGCGGCGATCTCTTCCTCAGTCAGCAGCGTCCCCACGAGATCGACAGTGAGCACTCGGTTCTTCACGGTGTAGGAAACGACGCTCGTCGTCTGGAAATCCATATCCTCGCTGATGAAGTTCTTGACCTGCATGTCGCGCAGGTTCTCTTCGACCATTTGATAGGCGAGATAGATGCTCGGCGCTGTGATCAAGATGCCAAGAGCCGCTAGGATGAGACGTTGCCGCTGGAATTGCGAGGCAGTAATATCGCCATGCGATGGAACATCGAGGACTTTGAATACGAGGAAGGCCGCGAGTGCGATGAAGAAAGCATTGATGAAAAAGAGGTACATCGCGCCGAGAAAGAAGGGTGACTGGCCGGATGCCAGCCCGTATCCGGCCGTGCAGAGCGGCGGCATCAGGGCGGTGGCGATAGCCACACCGGGGATGACATTACTCTTTTCCCGGCGCGTATTGCCAACGGCTCCCGCAATACCGCCACACAAAGCAACGATGACATCCCAAATGGTGGGAGTGGTGCGCGCCAAAAGCTCGTCCGTTGAGTAGGCCAGCGGCGAGATGGCGAAATAGATGGAAGCCGTCAGGATGGCAAACCCTACCTGGAAAGCAAGCTTGATCATGGACTGCCGGATAAAGTGCACATCGTATGTGGCCATGCCGTACCCGACGGCCACGATCCCGCCCATGAGCGGAGAAATCAGCATGGCGCCGATGATGACAGCGACGCTGTTCATGTTCAGGCCGACACAGGCAATTACGATGGCCATGACGAGGACGATGAGATTCGTCCCTGATACCGTCGCATCCGCAAGAATGCGCTGGTTGATTTCTTGGATGGAGGCGGCGCCTCCCTTTAAATTGAATAGATCACGCCACATCATTTCATCTCACATCACCTTTCACAGGAGACGCCACGTCTCATCATGCTTCATTCTTCCTGTCGGATAGATACAACAGACCGTGCCTGCTGTTAATCATGCGGACAGAGTGCTCATGTTACAGCGATCTGTATGTGTCAAGCCTTTCAACAACCTCCGCCATATCCAAGACGATCCAGTCCGTCATCGAGAGGTCCTGATCGCCGCTGTGCGGGCTGCGGAAGCCGATACAGTACATGCCTGCGGCCTTCGCGGCGCGCGCGCCGTTCTCCGTGTCCTCGATGACGACGCAGTCCGCGGGCGCGACCTGGAGCACGGCCGCCGTCTTGAGATAGATGGCCGGATCCGGCTTCGACTGCGGCAGCTCCGCGCCCGACTGCAGCGTATCGAAGCAGTCGCGGATGCCGAGCGACGCGGTGACAAACTCGATGAAATCGAGCGAGCTCGAGCTCGCGATGGCCGTCCGGAGCCCCTCGGCACGCAGTGCATCCGTGCGCTCGATGAGCGAAAGCACACCCGCAATCGGCGTGACGCCCTCCTCGTGCATGAGGCGGTTGAAGAGATACGCCTTCGCCTTGACGAGGGCCTCTGGTCTCTGCGACAGATGATATTTCGCCGCGAGATCCGTCCAGAGATTGAGGTCGCTCGATCCCTGATAGTCATAGAGCGCCTCAAGCGGCACGGTGACGCCGAGCTTCTTGAGCACGCGCTGCTCCGCCTCGATGTGCACCGGCTCCGTATCGCAGATGACACCGTCCATGTCGTAGATGAATGCCTTCATAACGTCTCCTTTCGACAAAATCCCGCCACATGCCTGTGGCGGGATGAAAACACAAAGGGATTTTTACTCGACTGTGACCGACTTCGCGAGGTTGCGCGGCTTGTCCACATCACAGCCGCGCGTGATGGCCGCATAGTAGGCGAGCAACTGGAGCGGCACGACCGTGAGGATCGGGATGAGCAGCTCATCCGTCTCCGGCACATGGATCACATGGTCGACGTACTTCTCGAGCTCCTCGTCGCCCGCAGCCGCAATGCCGATGACGACAGCGTCGCGCGCCTTGACCTCCTTGATATTCGAGAGCGTCTTCTCGTAGACGCTCTTTTGCGTCGCAAGCGCGATGACGGGCACGCCTTCGACGATGAGCGCGAGCGTGCCGTGCTTGAGCTCGCCCGCCGCGTACGCCTCGGCGTGGATGTAGGAAATCTCCTTGAGCTTCAGCGCGCCCTCGAGCGCGACGTCATAGTCGAGCGAGCGGCCGATGTAGAACACATCCTCGTTGAAGCCGTACTGCTTCGCGAACGTCTTGATGGGCTCGACATCGGAGAGCGTCTCGCTGATCTGCGCGGGCACCTGCTGCAGCATGCTGACGAAATGCGCGATCTCATCATCCGGCAGCGTTCCCTTGATCTCCGCCATGTAGAGCGCGAGCATGAAGAAGAGGATGAGCTGCGTCGTGTACGCCTTCGTCGAGGCGACGGCGATCTCGGGGCCAGCCCAGGTGTAGAGCACCTGATCCGCCTCGCGCGCAATCGACGAGCCGACGACGTTCGTGAGCGCGAGCGTCTGCGCGCCGCGGCGCTTCGATTCCTTGAGCGCGGCGAGCGTGTCGCTCGTCTCACCAGACTGCGAGACGACGATGAGCAGCGTGTTCTCATCGACGATCGGGTCGCGGTAGCGGAACTCCGACGCGACATCCACCTCGACGGGGATGCGCGCGAGCTTCTCGATGTAGAACTTGCCAACGAGCCCCGCGTGGTACGCCGTGCCGCAGGCGACGATATAGACCTTGTTGAAATTATTGAGGAAATCCGCGTTCCACTTGAGCTCGCTCATCACGATGCGCTTGCCGTCCTTCGCGATGCGCTGGCTCATCGTGTCGCGCACCGCCTTCGGCTGCTCGTGAATCTCCTTGAGCATGAAGTGCTCGAAGCCGCCCTTCTCCGCCGCCTCGGCGTTCCAGTTGACCTCGAAGACCTTCTTCGTCACGAGCTCGCCCTTGCGGTTCGTGATCTCGATGGCGTCCTTCTTCACGACGGCCATCTCGCCGTCGTTGAGGATGTACGTGCGCCGCGTCCTGCTGATGATGGCGGGAATATCGGAAGCGATGAAATTCTCACCGTCGCCGAGGCCGATGACGAGCGGGTTGTCCTGCTTCGTGCAGATGAGGCGGTCCGGCTGCTGGCGGCACATGAACACGAGGGAATACGAGCCCTCGATGCGGCGCAGCACCTCGCGCACGCTCTCCTCGAAGTCGCCGTTATAGACCTCCTCGAGCAGGTGCGCGACCACCTCGGTATCCGTCTCCGACTTGAACACATGGCCCTTCTCGATGAGCGCCTCCTTGAGCGCGAGGTAGTTCTCGATGATGCCGTTGTGCACGACGACGAAATCACCGGAGCAGTCCGTATGCGGGTGCGCGTTCACATCGGACGGGCGGCCGTGCGTCGCCCAGCGCGTATGGCCGATGCCGATGGTGCCCTGCGGCACATTGTCCTTGATCTTCTCGCGCAGCGCCGCGAGACGGCCCACGCACTTCTCCACGCGGATGTTCTCGCCGTCATAGACCGCGATGCCCGCCGAGTCGTAGCCGCGGTACTCCAGCTTCGAGAGCCCCTCGAGCAGGAAGTCCGCCGCCTGACGGTCTCCGACATAACCAACGATTCCACACATAAAAGATACCTCCAGTCCACCCCGGAGATTCCCGGGATACCATGCAGGCGTCTGCCGCGCGCGCATCTTTGTCCGGGGGATCGCTCCCCCACTTTCCATGCGTGCTCTCGAACCGGCACATCCGGAAGGCATCCGCTGACGTCTCGACAACCTTCTCCTCGTCCTCTGCCCACGCACGATGGGCAGAGCCAGCGCTAAGATTTCTCTTTTCGGTAAGAAACACCTGCTGTGATGATCGGCGCCAGCGCGTAAAACCACACGCTAGCGCAAGTGTATTGTAGCGTAAACGTCAAAAGAAGTCAATTTTCTATTTTCTATTTGTTTTTCTCTATCATTGCCTAGCTGGGAAATCGCCGCCGACGCCGCCACGCGCCTCATTTGCTGAAAAACAGCGCGTAATACCCGTTGAGGAAAATCACCAGCACGATGAGCGGCAGGATATAGGTGACGTAGCAGCGGATCCACTGCGGGAACGCGACGCCGCGCCCCGTGTCCGCCTCCCGCAGGAAGTTCTTCCATCCCCAGCCGTAACGGCTCGTGCAGAACGCGAGATAGACGAGGCTGCCGAGCGGCAGGAGGTTGTAGCTCACGAAGAAGTCCTCGAGGTCGAGCACCCCCGTGCCGGGGCCGAACGGCGTGAAGCCGCTCCAGACATTGAAGCCGAGCACGCAGGGCAGCGAGAGCAGGATCATCACGGGGATGCCCGCGCGGATGATCTTGCGGCGGTCGACGTGCAGCAGCTCGAAGAAGCAGACGATGAGATTCTCAAAGACCGCGATGATCGTCGACATGGAGGCAAACGCCATGAAGAGGAAGAACAGCGTGCCCCAGAGCCGCCCGAGCGTCATGTGGTTGAACACATTCGGCAGCGTGACGAAGAGCAGGTTCGGCCCGCTCGACGGGCTCACGCCATAGGCGAAGCACGCGGGGAAGATGATGAGCCCCGCCATGATGGCGACGAACGTATCGAGCACGATGACCCAGATGGCCTCGCCCGTCAGCCGCTTCGCCTTGCCGATATAGCTGCCGAACACCGCGAGCGCGCCGATGCCGAGCGACAGCGTGAAAAAGGCCTGCCCCATCGCCGCGAAGATGACCTCGCGCAGCCCGTACTCCTCGATCTTGCCGAAATCCGGCATGAGATAGTAGGAAAGCCCCGCCTCGCTGCCCGGCAGCAGCACGGAATTGACCGCGAGAATCACCATGAGCGCGAGCAGGCAGGTCATCATGAACTTCGTGATGCGCTCGACACCCGCCTGCACGCCGAGGTAGCAGACGCCGCCGCAGAGCGCGACCGTGAGCGCCATATAGCCCGCCATCGTCACGGGATCCGCGAGCAGCGCGCCGAACACCTGCCCCACGCCCGCGGCGTCGAGCCCCTCAAACCGTCCGCTCACCATCAGATAAATGTAGTAAAGCATCCAGCCGGAGATCGTCGTGTAGAACATCATAAGCAAGAGATTGCCCGCGATCGCGCCGTATTTATAGAGATGCCATTTCGTCCCCGCAGGCTCGAGCACATCGAACGACATCGCCGCGCTGCGCACGCTCGCGCGCCCCACGGCGAACTCCGCCACCATGATGGGCAGTCCGAGGATCGCGAGGAAGACAAGATAGATGAGCACGAAGGACGCCCCGCCGTACATCCCCGTGATATACGGGAAGCGCCAGACATTGCCGAGCCCGATGGCACAGCCGGCCGAGACCAGGATGAAGCCCAGCCGCGTTGAGAAATTTCCACGTTCCAAAACAACACCTCATTTGAAGAGAATTGACGCGTACAAACGTCCGCCCTGCGGACGCCCTGCGCCGTCTGCGGGCAATCAGCCGCTGCGCCGCAGAGCGCCCCTGCCGGATCGGCGGCACCGCCGCGACGCCGGCCGCGATTCCCGCCGCCTCGCGGACGACGGAACTATTATACCATCGAAGCGCGCGCAAGAAAAGTACCGGCGCCGGACTGCAAATACTGTCTTTTCAAGGAAAACAATCCTGGATTTTATTTCTGTAACATTGTATAATGGGAATGTCTATTTGTACGAGTGTACTACAAATAAATCAAAACAAAGGTGGGTTCTCTATGAAACTTTCCAGCATCTCAAAGAAAATGAAGCTCCTCTCGCTCGGCGCGGCCACGCTCCTCGCGGCAGGCGTCTTCGCCGGCTGCGGCGGCTCGCAGCAGGGCGCAAGCTCCGGCGGCAAGACGTACAAGGTCGGCATCGTCCAGCTCGTCGAGCACAACGCCCTCGACGCGGCGAACAAGGGCTTCGTCGATGGCCTCAAGGAACGCGGCTTCGAGGAGGGCAAGAACGTCACGTTCGACAAGCAGAACGCGCAGGCCGACCAGTCGAACCTCCAGAACATCGCCCAGCGCTTCGTCTCCGGCAAGATGGATCTCATCTGCGCCATCGCGACGCCGGCGGCGCAGACGGTCGCGAACGCGACGAAAGACATCCCCATCGTCGGCACGGCCATCACGGACTATGTCGGCGCGAAGCTCGCGGCCTCCAATGAAAAGCCGGGCGGCAACGTCACGGGCACGAGCGACATGAACCCCATCAAGGAGCAGATCGACCTCCTCATGAAGCTCAAGCCGGAGGCCAAGACCATCGGCGTCATCTACTGCTCGAGCGAGGTCAACTCCGAGGTGCAGGTCAAGGCGATGCAGGAATACGCGGAGTCCAAGGGCCTCACCGTCAAGGTCGCCACGATCTCCACGGTCAATGACATCCAGCAGGCCGCGCAGAGCCTCGTCGGCTCCGTCGACGCTTTCTATGAGCCGACCGACAATGTCATCGCCTCCGCTATGCCGACGCTCGTCGCCATCACGGACGCGGCGAAGCTCCCCATCATCTGCGGCGAGCCGAACATGGTCAAGGCCGGCGGCCTCGCGACCTACGGCATCGACTACTACAAGCTCGGCGTCCAGACGGGCCACATGGCCGCCGACATCCTCGAGGGCAAGAGCAAGCCGGCTGACATGAGCATCGAGCTCGCAAAAGATCTCAAGATCACGATCAACAAAGCCGACGCGGCCCGTCTCGGCATCACGATTCCCGAGGACGTGCTCAAAGACGCGGATCTCGTAGAATAAAGGAGTCATCTCTATGGATCTCGTCATTTCCACCGTATCGCAGGGGCTCCTCTGGGCGCTCCTCGCCATCGGCGTCTACATCACATTCCGCGTGCTCGACATCGCGGACCTCACCGTCGAGGGCAGCTTCCCGCTCGGCGCCGCCGTCGCGGCAAAACTCCTGACCTCAGGCGCCCATCCCGTCACCGCCATCCTCGCCGCCTGCATCGCGGGCGCGCTCGCCGGTGTCGTCACGGGCTTCCTCTGCACGAAGCTCAAGATCCCCGCCCTGCTCGCGGGCATCCTCACGATGATCGCGCTCTACTCCGTCAATCTGCGCATCATGGGCAAGGCCAATCTGCCGCTGCTCTCGCAGGATACGATCTTTTCCATCGTGAAAGCACCGGGGCTCGACATGGGACTCACCGTCCTCGCCATCGGCCTCGCCATCGTGCTCATCGTCGCCGTGCTGAACTACTGGTTCTTCGGCACGGAGCTCGGCGCGGCCATCCGCGCGACGGGCTGCAACCCGCACATGATCCGCGCGAACGGCATCGACACTGACGTCATGGTCGTGCTCGGCCTCCTGCTCTCGAACGCCCTCGTCGCCATGTCCGGCGCGCTCGTCGCGCAGAGCAACGGCTTCGCGGACGTCGGCATGGGCGTCGGCACCATCGTCATCGGCCTCGCCTCCGTCATCATCGGCGAGGTACTCTTCGGCACGCGCAGCTTCCGGAACTGCCTGATCTCCGTCATCCTCGGCTCCATCGTCTACCGCGCCGTCATCGCCATCGTCCTGCAGATGGGCATGCCGCCGAACGACCTCAAGCTCTTCACGGCCATCCTCGTCGCCCTCGCGCTCTCCATGCCGCTTTTGCAGGCACGCTGGAATAAATTCCGCAAGGGGGTGACGCGCTGATGCTGCGCATTGAGAAAATCTCCAAAACGTTCAACCCGAACACCATCACCGAGAAAATCGCGCTCTCAGATGTGAGTCTCCATCTCGCGCCCGGCGACTTCGTCACCGTCATCGGCGGCAACGGCGCGGGCAAATCGACGCTCATGAACTGCGTCGCGGGCACCTATCCCGTCGACGAGGGCAGGATCGAGATCGCCGGCACCGACATCACGAAATGGCCGGAACACCGCCGCGCGAAATACATCGGCCGCGTCTTCCAGGATCCCATGATGGGCACCGCGGCGAACATGCAGATCGAGGAAAACCTCGCCATCGCCTCCCGCCGCGGCAAGCGTCCGACGCTCCGCTGGAGCTCGACCGCCAGGGACCGCGACCACTACCGCGAGCTCCTCGCCGGCCTCCGCCTCGGCCTCGAGGATCGGCTCGAGTCCAAGGTTGGCCTCCTCTCCGGCGGCCAGCGCCAGGCACTCACCCTCCTCATGGCCACCATGGCCGAGCCGAAGCTCCTGCTCCTAGACGAGCACACCGCTGCCCTCGACCCAAAGACCGCCGAGAAAGTCCTCGCTCTCACGCGGGAAATCGTCGCGCGCCAGCACCTCACGACGCTCATGATCACTCACAACATGCGCGACGCCCTCAAATTCGGCAACCGCCTCATCATGATGTACGGCGGCAAAATCCTCTTCGACATCCCCGAGGAAAAGAAAAAACACCTCGAGGTCAAGGATCTCCTCGCCATGTTCGAGCAGGCCGCCGGCAGCGAACTCGTCAGCGACAGCCTGCTGCTGAGCTGAGCCATCCTCAAAGACAGCACCAATCCCGGTGCTGTCTTTTTGATTTCCAGGAACGCGCGCGCCGCGACAGCTGCGCGACGCACGAGCGGCATCGTCCTCCCTCATATGCTGCATACAGAGCTACATACACAAACGTCCACTTCATGGACATTCTGCATCGCCCTTGCAGTAAATCCAACCAATCACGCTGCGCCTACGGCTTGCGTTCTTGGGGATTTACAAGTAAAAGCGGCTGCCGCCGAGTCCCGAGGAACCTCCGAATACCTCCGTAGTTCCATCGGGTCGGCAACAGCCGCTGATCAATATCTGATACTATATCGTCTGCTGGCAACGCTCTCAGCTCAAGCACCCGCGCCGCAGAGGACGCCCTCCGCGCAAGGCTGTGCCTCCTCCTGCGAAAGGTAGCCAGTGAAACCCGGCGTCGATACGAAGACGCGCTCCGGCGCCTCAGCCCCTTCGACCACGCCGACATAGCCCGGCGTCGCGATGCGCAGTGCCGCCGCCGTCGCGAATGATGCCTCGCCCTCATAGCCCGGCGCTGCAATCCGTTCGGCCGCTGCAGCCTTCCAGCCGCTCCAGCCCGCATTGACGATATGGATCCAATTCTTTGCACTTTCAAACATGATGTATACCCCTTTCCCAGGCAGGCCGCCGCCGCTCCCGCGCTGCTGCAGCTTCCTGTATCCAAGGCGGCGCCTTGCCGCCTGCTCTATTTCTTTTCTCTTGATGGCTTTATCTTACTTCATTTCTCCTCGCTCGTCAATAGTAATATGTCGTAATTAATAATTATTTTATTTTACATCCATCCATCGCAAATTTTTCAAAACAGACAGCGCCTATGCAGCGCATAAAAAAAGGCCGGCCCCAAGGCCGGCACATCATCCACAAGGGATGCACAACATAGAACTGAATGAAATATATGAGCAAACTTTCCCCGGCGGAGCTGAAGCCACCGGGAAAACCTTCCGTCGAGCATCGGCGGGGCATCGGCAGGCAGGGCGCGCAGACATCGGGATTCCCTCCGTCTCGCGACGCCGCTGCAAATAAAAAGACGCCCTTTCCGCGAAGCGGGGAGCAGGCGTCTTCCGGCGGGAACCGCGACTGCATCCGGCACGCCGGATCACACCAACAGTTCCCCTATGATACATCCAGTTCTATCTCTCATCTGGTCTGAGCCAGACTGTCTGTAACATATGCGGAATCCCCATCCCCATCGCTCGCAGGTTCGAGGAAACCCGTCCGCGCAGACCATGCGCAGCCATATCTCCTCACGGTGATTGTCAATCAGGCAGTTCTCCTGGCTCCAGTTCCTCGCTCCGCTGCGCCTTCCCGTAGGATGCTTTTCCATCCCCAGTGACATTCCTGCAGCGTCGCTCCCTGATACAGTGGCGGGACCGCGCCGGCCTCTGACCGGCTTTTCTATTGAGTCTTGCGACACCTGATTCCCTGGCGGAAGCACTGCCTCCGGCAGCGCTTCCTGTATGAAATTGTCTTATCGATCGAACGAGGTTATTATATCATGCCTTCGAGTTATTGTCAACTGACGGCACTGACTCCTCCAGCCCGCGCGGCGCTGGCTTCTCAAGGCGCTCGATGCGCGCCTCGTGCCGTCGCGTCCGCCGGTCGTAGCTGATGCCGACGAGCAGGAGTTCACCCGCGTAGTCCGCGAGCGCCCCCGCGCAGCCCTTTTCCTTGATCTGACGGATCGCGGCCATCGCGGTCTTGTCCCATTTGAGCTCGACGACGAGCGCCGGCTTCTCCGCGTGCCGCGGGCGCGGCAGGAAGACGAGGTCGGCGAAGCCCTTGCCTGCCGGCAGCTCCCGCACGACATTGTAAAAGCGCCGCGCGCTGTAAAACGCGAGCGAGAGCGTGTAGGAGAGCGCGTTCTCATCGTTGTACTGGATGTGGCTCGTCTCGAGATGCGCCTGCGCGACGGCGGCCGCCGTCTTTTCCTCGTCGCCCGCGAGCACCGCGTCGAGCAGCGCGTCCGATGCCTGGAGCGTCCGGCTGATGATGCTCCACTCCTCGCCGTGCTTCGTCGCCGTGACGTACTCGCGCAGAACCTCGTTGTTCGGGATGAAGACCTCCCCGCGGTCGAGGTCATAGCCGAGATACCCCAGATGCACGAGCAGCGTCATCACATCGTCCGCACTGTGGAAAGTCGTCATGTCGTTCGAGAACGTCGTCGTGTCTATCTTCTCCCTGCCGCCCGCCATCATGCGCACGATGGCGTCGCGCAGGCCGCCCTCGTTGAGGTCGATGTAGATCTTGAGCGCCTCATACGTCTCCGTCTGGTTCCAATAGCTGCCGAACCGCTGCCGGAGCATCGCCTCGACGACGCTCTTCGGGCTGTAGATATGGCCCGCCTCAGGATAGGGAAAGGCATAGCCGTCATACCAGGCGCGGCACTCCTCGAAGTCCATGCCGTACGCCGCGCAGAGCGCGCGCGTCTCCTCCTCCGTGAACCCCACATACCGCGCGTAGGCGCCGGGATCCTCCATCGAGTATTCCGTGAACATATTGAGCGCCGAATGCGTGCCGTATTTCTTGATGGGCAGGATGCCCGTCATGTAGGCGAGGCCGATATATGCTTTGTCCTTGAGCCAGTCGCGCAGGAAATCGAGATACGCCCGCTGCGCCTCCGTGTCATGCGGATACTCGCGAAAAATGCAGTCCCACTCGTCAATGACGATGATGAAAGGACGCCGCGTCTCCATATAGATGGTTTCCATCACCCGCCGCAGGTTATCACGACGCAAATAATCATAGTCCGGATATTCCTTCAGCAAATCCCAGAGAAGCGAATCTTTCAATAGAGAAAGAAACTCCGCCATGCTTTCCGTCTCACTCAAAAACTCCTGCATATTGAGCCGCAACACATCGCACGCACCTCGGCCGCGCGGAAACTCCTCTCCGCGCGCGACCGCCAGTCCTGCGAACACCTCGTCCGCGACCGTATGGTCATAGTAAGCGCAGATCATGTTCGCCGCCATCGACTTGCCGAACCGCCGCGGACGGCTCACGCAGACATATTTCTGCTGCGTGCCGAGCACCGCGGAGAGCTCGGAAAGCATCGCCGTCTTGTCGACGTAGATTTTCGACCGCCGCGCCTCGAGGAACAGATCGGCCCCCGGATTCAGATAGATTCCCATCGCTCTCCCCTCCTGTACTGGATACGGGAAACACCGCGTGTCCCCTACCTTCCTTTACCTCCTATTATATCATACTTCGCCGCGCGCTCCAAAAAGAAACGCGCCGAACACAAACAGAGACTGCCACACACTGCGGCAGTCTCTGCGTCGTATGATGATGAGGATCCCTGCGTCCGCCTCACCAGATCTTTCCGAGCAGGAACCAGACGCGTCCCTTGCTCTTGGCGTCCTCGCTGAGGTATTTCGACGCGCCGATGCGACGCGCGTAGTCGAGGCGGGCGAACCAGTCGCCGGGGCGCGTGTAGCTCGCGGCGAGCCCCCAGCCCTTGAGCGTCTCGCTGCCGTCCGAGCCGTCATGCGAGAGACGCACATGGCCCGCGTCGAGATACGTGCTCAGGACGAGGCCGGGCACATCGGTATAGAGGCGCACCTCCGCCGTGCCGAGCAGGCCGACGTCGCCCGAGCCCTCGCCCTGCGGATAGGCGCGCACGGCGTTCGCGCCGCCGAGGTACATCTGCTCCGAGCCGTCGAGGTTGCGGCTCGCCATCTGCCCGGACGCCTTGACGAGCACATCCGCGCGGTGGCCGAGGCTGCGCACGGCCGTGCCGTCGACGGAGAGCTTCGTATACGTCCCCGCCGTATGCGCCATCTCGTCCCGATCGCGGGCGAACTCGCTGCCCAGTGTCAGATGGCCCGCCGTGAGCGTCGCGTCATAGGAGAGCGATGTCTTCGACAGTTGTTTCGAGCCCTCGATGCCGACATGGGCGCTCGCGGCGTGCTTCTTGCTGTCCGCGCAGCCCTGGTACTTGTCGATATCATCTTCCAGGCGGCGATAGTCGATGCCATAGTTGAGCTTGAGCGCCGCGTCATGCAGATGGTAGAACGGATAGCTGCCGAAGAGGCTCACGGTATCCGCCTTGCCGTTCGCGCCCCAGTCGCGCATCGCGCCGCCGAGCTTGTAGTCCATCTGCGAAAGGCCGAGCCCAAGCGTCGGGCCGCCGCGTCCGACGGGCATCTCATAGTTCACGTAGTAGTTGTGCATATGGCTGTTGGAGATCAGCGTGCCGAGGCCAAGACGTGCGCCCGTGCCGCCGACATCGTAGAGGGTATGCTGCAGGCCGTAGCGGTAGCGGCCCGAGGATTTCGCGCCGTAGTTCTCCGCGTAGAGCACGGTGTTCGTCGGCTTGCCGTCCTCGATGCGCACCGTCACATCGCTCGTGCCGAACGCCTTGCCCGGCGCGAGCACGCCGACGGCGCGCGTGCCCGAGACATCCGAGATGGAGTAGAGCGCCGTCTCGAGCTGCGACGAGCGGATGATGCTGCCTGGCCGCAGCCCGCTTACGAGCCGCAGCGCCACCTTGTCCTTGAGGCGGCTGTGGTTCTCGAGCTTGATCTCCCCGTAGCGGCCGGGGATGATCTTGATCGTGACCTTGCCATCCTTGCTGTCCTGCGCGGGCAGGTAGGCCGCCGACGCCGGATAGCCGTGGCTGCGGCAGTACGCCGTCACCCTGGCGAGCGCGGCGTTGAGCTCCGTGAGCGTCGTCTCTCTGCCGACGCAGGGCGCGAGGATCGCCTCGAGCGCCGCCGCGTCGACCTTGAGCTCCGACGCGTCGAGCTCTACGCCCGTGAGCTTGAACTTCACCTCGGACGCCTGCGGCGCAGGCTCGGCCGCTTTCTCCACCTGCGCCTGGGGAGCGGGCAGCTGCCCCTTGATATCCTGCCCCGGCTGCGAGAGCGACGGCGCAGCGAACGCCGTCGCCGCCGCCGTGCCGAGCAGGCAGGTAATGGAAATGATCTTTGCGCGCAAAACCGCAACATCCTCTCTATGAAAACATCTCTGTAAAAATCACTGCTTCCCGCGGCGCTTCCGAGCGCTTCGCCAGCCAGACATCAGCCGCGCCGTCAGCCGGCGAGATTCACGCCAGCGCCCTCGGACTCGATGCCGATGGCAGCGCCCTTCGCCTTGAGGGCGGCGGCGCGCGCCGCCTCCTCTTTCTCCTTCTGTTCATCGTCCTCATCGGCAGGCGCCGTCGTCACCTCGATGGCGTCCGAGGACGGCTGCTCCGCAGCTGCGGCCGCCGCATCGTCGAAGAGTGCAGGGGCCGCACCGCGCGCGGGCGCAGTTGCGCCCGCGGCGGCATGCTGCGCCGCGCCGTCGTCCGCAAAGAGCTTGACGGGCGCCGCTGCCGCCTCCTTCGCCGCCGGCACAGCGTCGCCGAAGAGCTGCGCCTCCGCCGTGGACGCCAGGCGCGACGGCTGCCGCTCCTCCATATCGTAGAAGAGCGGCACGTCGGCATTGCGCGCCGCGCCGCCCCGCGACGCAGCCGCAGGAGAGCTCGCGCCCGCCGCAGCGGAAGAGCCGCTGCCCGCCTGCGCTGCCAGCGCACCGGCCGCAGAGGATGCAGCGCTGCCGGCCTGCGTCGCCAGCGCGCCAGCGGCGCCACGTCCGGCGTCACCGCCGAGCGCGGCAGCTGCGCCGCGCGCCTCCGAGGCCGCGAGCTTTGTCCATGCCGCCTCCGTCACGCCCGGGACCGCGCGTGCGCCGGAGACGACGAACTCCGCCGCGCCCGGATATGTGACATCGACGACAGCGGCCCGCGTGCCGCCGAGGTTGACGACCTCGCGGCCGCCCTCGAGCGCGGCCGCGGCCGCCTTGCCAGCGGCAGCACCGGCGGCCCCCACATTGAGGCCGCCTGCCGCGTACTCGATGCCGGCGGTCGGCGTGCGGTTCGTCTCCTGATACGTATCATAGGACACGCGGTGGTAGGCATTGCCGTCCGGCACATACTGCTTCGCGGGCACGAGCGCCTCCTCGAGCGACCGCGGCCAATCGGCCGTCGGCCGCGTGACCGTCAGGGCCGTATCATTCCCCGGATCCTGCTGGAAATAATAGTTGAGACCGAGATTCCCCTCTCTGTGCCAGACGTCGACGAGCTGTTTCTCCGTATGCGCGGGAGTCAGGACCGTCTTGCCATCCTGATCCAGCACAGCAGGAACCGTCACCTCCTGCTCCTCCTGCGTACGGTACCAGCCATAGACGCCGTACGTGCCAACGGTGGGCGCTACGACGCCGTCCTCTGGACGGAACTGGAGACGGCTCTCAAAGGAGGTCTGTACCGCGCCGTCCTTTGAGACGAAGCCTGTGGTACTGCCGGTAAAGGCAGGCAACGCTTTCCCCATGCTGATCGAGACCGGATCTGCCGTGACTGTGACATCCCTGCGGCGGATCACGCCCTGGCCGCTCGCCGTCCCCGCCATCCGGCCCGTCGCATCGAGCTGATAGTTGGGATTCTGCAGCGTATAGGTATACGTCACGGTATGCGCGCGCAGATCGTTCCTGTCGCCAGCAACGGCGACGCCGTCCCTGCCGGCATTCGGATCGCTGTCATACGCGCTCCGCAGTACCGTCTCCGGCAGATAGCTTTCCTCCGTCGCGCCCGGCGCGAGGAAGAGATTGATGAGTTTCTCCCCCTTGGCGAGATTGCCCGCCTCGAGATTCCCGATAGCATGCTCCGCCGCACCGCCGGACGCGCCATCGTAGAGGCGCGTCGCCTGCTTCGCCGGATCGGCGGAGATCGTGACCGTGCGCGGCGTGATCGTCGCCGCGTCCGTCACGAGGCGCGCCGTGCCGACGCCTCCAGAGGTGATCTCCTTCGTCACGTCGAGCGTCTGCGACGGCGCATCCTGCGCGACGGCGAGCTCGTAGTCCGGGTTGTCCCAGCTGAGCTCGTACGTCACGGAGCGGTTCTCCGTCTTCCGGCCCTTGATGACGTTCGCGTCCTTCTTGTCGTACTGCGGCGTACCGCCGAGCTTGACATTGACCGTATCGCGGACATTGTTGACCGTCTTGAGGTCGCCGTCCGCGAGCTGGACGTTCGCCTCGCCGTACCGCGCGAGATCCTCGACGTCCAGCGTGTTGTCATAGGCCTGCGTGACGTTTGCGTCCCTCAGGCCGACATGCAGCGCCGCAGGCGTGATCGTGCCCTTGCCGATGAGCACGGCATTCCCCTGCGCGTCCGTGCGGCCATCTGCCGCCGCGAGTTCATAGTTCGTATTGTCCGAGCCGTCCGCGTTTTTCAGTGCAAAGCCCTGGTACGTCACAGTATGCTGGCCCTCCAGCACGCTGCCCGACGCGTCGCGCTTGACGTGCGCCGTGTCATAGGTGCCCGTTGCGCCCGTGAGGCTGACGTTCCCCTGATCCTGGCGAATGATGCCGGTCTTGTTCCTCGCGTCCTCGTCTGAGAGCGCGAACGCGCGGATGCGGTCGTCTGCCGTGTCCGTGACCGAGGTCGTGCCGTCATACGCCTTGCGGTTCTCAGCCTGCGCGTCCTGGAACGAGACGTAGACGACGCGGCGCAGGATGTCGCCGAGACCGCGGTACGTCCCCTTCGTTCCATCGCCTGTGACCTGATTGGTCACGCCGTCTGCCTGTGTCTTCGAGGTATCGAGCGCATAGTTTGCCGTGAGGTCTTTCGCGCCAGACTTTGCGAGGTCGACGGTATACGCGACGACCTTGCCGCCCTCGCCCTGGGAGGCGTCATGCTCGCGCCTGCCGACATTGGCCGCTGCAGCCGTTTCCTGCGCGCCGCCCGTCACCATGTAGTTCGCTTTGACGTGCGAGGCCAGATCCGTGCCGTCATTTTGGAGGATCTTCGCGATATCCTGCGCGGACTTGCCGTCTGTGCCGCCCGCGAGCACGAGATGCCCCGCGTCAGCGGCAGCGTTGCCGTCGTAGGTTTTATCATTATGCCCGTCGGCATGGACGCGCAGCACGCGCTTCGTGATGCCGACGACCGCCTTCTGACTGCCATCGCCGACTAGGATGCCGCTGCCAGAGGTATCGCCGTTTTTCAGCGTGAAGTCGCCTTTATACTTCTCGAGATCCAGCGAGCCGCCATCGCTGAATTTGAAATTATTCGCGAGTTTCTCGCTGTTCTTGAGGCCGCTGATATGATACGTCACCTCATTGGCATTCTTGACATCTGCGTTGTTATACTGCGCGCCGCCCTGGGACGCGTCGAGCTCGTAGTGCAGGTACACCGTCTTCGGAAGATGGATCTTCGAGCCGTCCGCTGCCGTCGTCTCGTCGATGTAGATCTGGAAATTCTTCTCCGGATCCGTGAGGTCGACAGCCGTCGTGCCGTCGTACTGCTTCTGGATATTGCCGCTCCAGCGTTCTTTGATATCGCCCGCCGAGAGCGCGAGCCGCTTGATCTTGCCCTGCTGCTTCGCCTGATCGAAATAGACCGTATCGGCGATCGTGTAGTTGGACGCCTTGATGGTAGCCGTCTGCCCAGCCGCATTTTCGAGCGCCTGCTGGAGATGCTGATAGGCGACGGCCTTATACGCCTCATCCCCCTCGACGTTCTCGTCCGGCGTGAAGGTCGTCCCGTCATAGAGGCCGTACTGCGCCTTCACGAGGGACTTGCCGTCCGCCGTGCCGGGCTTGAGCGACTCACCGTCCGCAAGACCAGTGAACGCGGGATTGATGACCGCTGCCTCCGGTGTCGCGTCGTAGTTTTTTTCCGCGTAGTCCGCGGTGAAGCCGAGCTGCCTCGGCAGGATACGCCCCTGCCCCGCGCCTGTGAGCGTCGTGCTCGTGAGCGCCGCGCCCTCCGGGGAGACGAGCTTGAGCTGGTAGTTTGCGGCGCCCGTCCCGTCGAGGGACGGCGTGTAGAGAACGTCCTTCGTCCCCACCGTGCCGTCCGCGTTCCGGGCGACATCTTTTGTGTTGTACACTCCCGTGACCTTGCCGAGCTGCGCGTCGCCAGCGAGCAGGCCCCGGAACGTGACGCGGTTCGTCACATCCGTGTCATCCGGCAGAGTCGTCTTGCCGTCATACGCCTTTTTCTCGATGACATCCGTGACGCCGGAGAGCGCCGCCGTCACCGTCTTTTGCGTGATGGTGCCCTGCGTCTTGCCCAGCAGGTCATCGCCGGAAAATACGCTGCTGTCCCCCAGCACCTGGCTGAAATCGTAGTTCCTGCGCACCGTACTGGAGAGCTGGAACCGATATGTCACGTCATGCTTCCCGGCATCCTTGCCAGCGTAGGTCGCGCCGCCATCGGCAGCGATGGTATAGTCCTTCCCGTAGGTGAGCGCCCACCCCTTGATGCGGATGCTCTGCGTGCCGCTGGCCGCGTCATCGCCGTCCTGCAGGAAGTCCGCGGCCGTCTTGCTCTTCGCGTCGCCGGTCTTGTAGTCAACGTCATACGCCGCGTCGCCCGTATGGTCGTAGGCGACGTTCGTATTCCCGTCGTAGATTTTCGTGATGGGGTCAAAGAGCGTTGTGATGTCAGCTTTCGTGACCTGCGCCGAGGTGATCTCACCCTCGCCGCGCACGGTCTTTTCCGCTTCGCCCGGCAGGTAGGTGAGATCCAGCACATAGTTGCCGGCATCGTTGTACGTGAGGGCGACGCCTGTATATTTGACATAGTTCGCGTCCGTCACATCGGGAGACGCGTAGGCTGCCCCCCTATAGGTGACGCCAATCCGATCTTTATTCGCATCCTTTTCCGCGCGGTTAGCGAGCGTGATGGTCGGCAGACCTTTGTCATCCTTTGTCCCAACCAGCGCGGTATCTCCGTCATAGACTTTCTGCACCGCCGAGAACGTCGCCGTCAGGTGGCGCGGCGTGATGGTGCCGCTTCCCGTGCCGCTCTCCTGCGTCAGGTGATAGTTTCCCCCCGTGTCGCCGGAGAGCTTGTACGCATAGCGCACGAATCCCGTGCCGTCCGCGTAGTTGCCCGCCCGGTTGACATTCGCGTTCTGGTACTGCGCCTTGGAGCCGTTCTGGATGTTGTCCGACGCGTAGACGCCCGAGAGCTCGACGAGCGCATCGCCTGAGAGCTTCGCGCCGCTTGCGTCGACAACGTCCATCGTCCCGTCGAAGACCTTCGTGAGGTCCTGCCGCCGGATGACGGGCGTGACGTCCTTCGGCGTGATGATGCCGCCCGGCGCATAGGCGGCCTTGACCTTCCCGTTTTTGAGCAGGCTGCTGTCAAAGGCATAGTCAGCATAGCCGTCCTGCCCCGTGACATCAAGGTAGTAGGTGACGCCCTGTTTGTTGCCGTTATGGCTGTTCTTTTCGTCGAAGCGCGCGTCCGCTACCGTGTAGCCGAGGCTCTGCGCCCCCTGGGTAAAGGTGAGCTTGCTCGTAGAGCCCGGGATGTCCGCTTCGAGCATCCCCACATAGGAACCTGCCGTGATGGTCTTGCCTTTCTCCTCGTGCGTGACAGCGTCGCTGCTGTCGTATACCTTCGTGATTTCCGTGTTCTGCATGGGATGGAGCGTGATGCTCTTGATCGTGAGCGGCGTGATCGTACCCTTGCCGTAGGCGAGGTAGTGCCCGTCCGCGTCCTGCGGCAGCGCGAGGTCATAGTTCCCCCGCGGGTTCGTGAGAGAAATCGTGTAGCGCGCGTTCGTCGCGTTGACATGCGGCGTCTCCTGATAGGAGCCGTCCGGATTCTTCACGACGTACTTGCTGTCCGTGCCCGCCTGGAGGATACCGGCGTAGTCCTCGCCGCTCACGAGCCCCGTTGCGCCCGTCAGCGTGGCCGAGTTGTTATCCGCTGTGCTGTCATACGTCTTGCTGACATCGGCGAGCGTCACCGCCGTGATCTTCGCGGGGTCGATGATGCCCTTGCCGGTGAAGTCCATCTTTCTGCTGCCGTTCAAAAAGACATAGTTCGACGAGGCGCTGCCGTCCTGATCCTTCACCTGCGCAGTGAAGGTGACAGATTTCGTCGTCGCCTTGCCGCTCGCGTCACGCGCAACGTCTTTATCGCTGTAAGTGCCCGTATAGGTGATCTTCGCCCCGTCGTTCAGCAGCCGATGGCTGTCGCCGCCCGTATAGGCAAGATAGCCGTCCGCCAGCGTGAAGGGATTCGCAGCCGTGCCTTTGCCGTCGCTCGTCTTGAGCGCAGCGTCGCCGTCGTAGGTCTTCTCGAATACCTTACCGTCCGCGGCTGCGACGAGCAGCGTGCGCGGCGTGATATGCCCCTCGCCGTAGACGGTCGCCGTGCCGCCGTCTCTGATGTCCTGCCCGTTGAGCGTGTAGTTTTTCGCGTCCTCTCCGGAGAAGGTCACGGCATAGGCGATCTGGTTGGCGTCCGTGACGGTCTTCGCATCGTCATTTTGAACCGTGACCTTGCCGTCCGCGACGGTAGCATGGACGAAATGCGTGCCGCTCTGCTGCACGGTAAAGGCAACCTGATCCCCTTTGACGAGACCCGCGCTGCTGCCGTCCGCCTTGTTGACCGTTTTGCCGTTCGCCGCCGTGTAGGCGGATGTCATGTTGTATTCCTTGGTGTTGTTCTGCACCGCGTGCGGCGTGCTACCATCATACCACGTGAAGCCGTCCGCCGTGAGGTTGCGCTTCGTGATCGTGCCTTTAAGGTACGCCGTGCCGCCGGATGCCTTGCCGACATCCTGGAGCGTGCCGCTCGCGGTCGCATCCTTCCCGGGCGTGTATTGCTCGCCCCAGATGATGTTCCTGTGCTCGTCAACGAGATTGTAATTGCCCGCATCCGCGCCGGAAAGCTGGATGCCCGTGAGCTGTACATCATGATCTCCCGCGCTGCCGTCCGCCGTGAACGTGCCGTCCGCCGTGAACGTGCCGTCCGCGTGCTTCGTCCCGTACGTTCCCTTGGCATCGTCCTTCTGGAAGCCGAGCGCCACCTCGTCCTGCTTGCCGCTGTCATCCGTCTTGAGCCCGGTCACCGTCTTATCATTTGAGAACAGGCTCGACACCGTCTCCGCCGTCGCGGCATTCGCCTTGCCTTCGTAGACCTTCGTGAGTGTCTTGCCGTCTGCCAGGCTAAGCGTCAGCGTCGCCGGCGTGATGTCGCCGGTGAGCGTGACATTATTCAGCTGCGCCGTCCCGCTGCCCGTGACCTTGTAGTTATGCGCCGTCTGCGTGAGCGTCAGCGTGCCGTTCGCCGTGACCGTCTTGCCGACGCCGACGTTCTTGTCTTTGAAGGAAGCTTTCAGATTATTGGCATTGAGTGTCGCCGTCTGATCGCCCGCAATCAGCCCCGTTACAGAGGTATCCGAAGCATTGAACAGTGCCTTCACGGCATCCGATGCATCCACCTTGCCATCATAGACTTTCGTGATATGCTTGCCCGCGACAGAATCCCCGGAGATGTTGACCTCGCGCTGGTTGATATAGACGTTGTTCCCCACGAGGTCATAGCCTTCCTGCGATGTGCAGTAGAATGCCTGCTGGCCGTTAGAAGTCACGCCATTTTCGCTATACACGTTCGCGTTGCGCAGGCTGCCCGTGTCCTGCGTGATCTTCGACGCATCGATCGCGAGGCCGTTCGCGTTCGTATAGTTGATCTTGCTGCTGAGCTTCACGTCCTGGTTGTTGTACGTCAGCGTGAGATCGCTGCCGTTATTCGAGCCGGAATTGCTCCCCTGCGTGTAATCATAGCTCACCGTCACCGCGCCCTTGCCGCGGCGCAGGAAATCGCGCAGCAGCGGGAGGCTGTGACCCTCGTAGATGCGCCAGACGGTGTTGTCGGTGCCGCTGTCGCTGATGTCGAAGTTCTTGTCTGTATATTTCTTAAGTTTGGTATCCTGTGATGTAACAGAAAAGACTGTATCAGTATCTGAGTCCCCACCATAAAATTCGGAATGAGTAAGTCCTTGTGTTGCATATGTATAACTGATATTCGATGTATCACTAGATGGTGCATACGCAACAACAGCATAATGAGCAACCCCTGTATTATAAGCATTCGTAAGGGTTGTACCACTTTCAGCACAACCAATTAATCCGGCGCCCTCACCATTGACAGTCCCCGTATTATATACTTTTCCAATTTTACTGTTTTTTGCATACCCTACAATGCCGCCTGCAGAAAATCCACTATAATCAGTATCATTATCGATTGCTGTAATATCCACACCCGCATTATAGACATCCGTCAACGTTGTAGATACAGCCTTGCCGACAATACCGCCCGCATGAACGGCCGTCACCGAGCCATCTTTCACGCCGACATTCTGAATTGTCGCGCCGTTCGTAAGGCCGAACAGACCGCCATAGGTGCCGCCGGAGACCTGGATGCCGCTGATGGTATGGAAATTGCCGTCAAACTTTCCTGTAAACGCACCGTAGCTGTTTCCACCGATCGGCGTATAGCTGCCGCTGAGCGTGAGGTCTGTCTCCAGAGAATAGCTGCCGCTGAGGTTGTTGTTCATCGCTGCCAGGCCAGCGCTATCGAGGATAGCCTGCCGACTCTCTGTATTCGCCGCGTGCAGCACATAGCCGCGCGCGGCATTCTGCCCTGCTTTACGGGCTTTTCTGTACGCTCGGGCGGAGGCAGCGCCGCGCGCGGCATTCTGCTCCTGGACGATGTTCTTCGTCGCCTGCAGCGTCACCTGTGTCGCCTGGACATCATCGGTGAGGAAACGGATGTTGTCGCCATTCACAATCACTGTGGACGCCGCGATGCCGCCGAGATTGACGACATCCGCGTTCGCCGTCCCTGCCGTGAGCACCTCGCCTGCCGTCTTGCCCGCATTGAACGCCTGGAGCGCCGCCTCTGTATTCTCCGTCGACACATAGAGATTGCCGACATTGACCTGCGCACCGTGGCTGAAGATCACGCCATGGGGATTGACGAGGTAGACGTCCCTGCCACCCTCGATCTTGCCCGCGATCTCCGATTGGTTCGGCCCGGTGACGAGGTTCAGGTAATTCTTCTTCTTCTCGCCGTGGTCAAAGCGCACGGTCTCATCCTTGCCGACGGAGAAATCCTTCCATTTGACGATATTGTTCGCCTGCGTGCCCGTCACGTCCGTGACATTGCCGCTCTGCGCGACCTGCGTACCCGCCGTCACGACCTTGTCGACGACTGGCGCACCCTCCGCCGCGGGGACAGCGCCGAACACGCCGGCCGTCAGCGCGATGCCGACCTGCAGCGCCAGCCGTTCCTTCCTTGCTGCTCGTTCCTTCTTCATACGATCCGTCTCCTATGGGCGACACGCATGATTTTTACAAAAATCATACCCTGCCCTTACATAAAAAAGCCATCCCTCGTGAAGAGGGTTACCCCCATCTCCCGCAAGGGAAGGCTTTTTGTTCTCGTTCCTTCTGATTACTGGAGCAGACTCAGCACGGAGCTGCTGCTCTGGTTCGCCTGCGCGAGCATGGACTGCGCCGCCTGTGTGAGGATGTTGTTCTTCGTGAAGGAGGTCATTTCCTTCGCCATATCCGCGTCACTGATCGTCGATTGCGACGCCGTGACGTTCTCGCTCGCCGTTACGATGTTCGCATTTGTATAGTCCATGCGACTCGTCACCGCGCCGAGGGTCGTCTGCTGGGCGAGCACCTTCTCGACCGCGTTGTCGAACGCGCTGATGGCGGCGTTCGCGCTCGCCTGGCTCGAGATGTCGATGGCCTTGCCTTCCTTACTCGCGAGGCCAAGCGCATAGGAGCGCATATCCGTGAAGCCGAGGCGGATACTCTGGTTCGCCTTCGTACCCACTTGGAACGTCATCGCGTTGTCAGGCGAGGGATCCTGCGCGCGAATCGTCTCGGTGAAGTTGTCCATGATCCGATTGATGCTTTTCTTCGGATTCCCCTGCGAATCCTCCACGCGAATGGTGAGGCCTGCAATTTGTCCATCGAGACCCGGATTTTTGGCATGATAGGAAATGGCGTTTTTGCCATCTGCTGTATAGACATCTTCTCCATTTGCACCAACACCAATCTTTGATGTATTTGAATAATGGTCGATGTCCAAATCCTGATTGCATGGTTTCCAATCAAACATATGGCCAAAACGCGAACTCTTCAACACGGTAACAGGATTGTCCGCATTCGTATATGTCACACCATTTTTCACATAAGAAACAATAATCTTATCTCCCGGCAAAATATTAAGATTTTCTCCGGTCTTCGATTGTAGATTTACGATACGAGATGTCTTGCTTGTGTTATCCGCAAAATACTCATTTGTAAGGTACGTCGAAGTTCCCTGCCCCTGCGGCCCAGTCACCTCGCTATTTTTCGACCCATCCAGCATCGTCTTGCCATTATAGGTGACCTGCGCGTTCTCATCAATCTGCTGGATTGCCTGGTCGACCTCTTTCTGGATCGTCGCGCGGTCGGCGTCAGTGTTCGTATCATTCGCCGCGTTGATGGCTTTTTCCTTGAGCGTTTTGAGGATGTCCATCGTTGATTCGAGCGCACCGGAAGCCGTCTTCATGAGCGCCTGGCTGTTCTGCGTGTTCTGGCTGTCCTGGTCAAGGCCGCGGATCTGCACCGCCATGCGCTCCGAGATGGCGTAGCCGGAGGCATCGTCCGCCGCGCTGCCGATCTTGAGCCCCGAGGCGAGTTTCTTGAGGTCTTTGCTCTTCGCCTTTTCGTTCTTGTTCAGCTCGTTCAGCGTGTTCTTCGCGCCCATGTTATTCTTGACTATCATAGCCATCTCGTATTCCTCCCTGATACTGCTGCCGCCATCTATCGCCGTCTGGCAGCTCTATATGAACGTCATTCCTAGCAGACTGTTCTCTTTCTCTTATACTATATCGTCATTTTTGCAAAATACTTAAACGGATCGTCAAGGAACCGCTGAATTCATCAGTGGTTCCTTAATTCCTTCTATTTTCACATACGCGTTCTCCTTTCACGTTTTACAAATTTTCCTTTTCACTGCCGCGCCTCCTTCCCCCTTGCGCGTCCGCGCTCCTTTCTTATATAATAGAGAGGTCATTGTAACCATAGCAGATTCGCATACAGAGGAGGAATTTCCTTGACACATGACCTTACCATCATCAATACGTTCGTGCTCTACATCGGCATCATGATGGCGATCGGCGTCTATTACTATCGGCGCACGCGCAATATGAGCGATTATTTCCTCGGCAACCGCAAGCTCGGCGCGTGGGTGACGTCGCTGTCGGCGGAGGCGTCGGATATGAGCGGCTGGATGCTCATGGGCGTGCCGGGGTTCGCGTATCTCGCGGGGCTGAACGCGGGCTGGATCGCCGTCGGCATCGCCATCGGCACGTGGGCGAACTGGCATTTCGTCGCCGCCCGCCTGCGCAAGTATACGGAGCTCGCGGACAACGCGCTGACGCTGCCGGAGTTCCTGCAGAACCGCTACCACGATACGACGAATCTGCTGCGCATCGTGCCGGCAGTGTTCATCCTGATTTTCTTCGTGATCTATACGGCATCGGGGTTCGTCTCGGCGGGGCGGCTATTTGAGACGGTGTTCGGCATCCCGTATGAGTACGCGATCTTCATCGGCGCGGGGTCGGTCATTTTCTATACGCTTGTCGGCGGCTTCCTTGCGGTCGCGCGCACGGATTTCATTCAGGGTATCATGATGTTCTTCGCGATCCTCGTCGTCCCCATCTGCGGCACGATGGCAAGCGGCGGCTTCGAGCGCGCGCTCGCGGAGATTGCGAGCGTGCAGGCGTCGATGCTGCAGCCGCTGACGAAGCCGGACGGCTCGACGCTCGGCGCCATCGAGCTCATCTCGCTGCTCGCCTGGGGCATCGGCTATTTCGGCCAGCCGCATATCCTCGTGCGCTTCATGGCGATCCGCACGTCGGGGGAGATCCGGCAGGCGACGCATATCGCGATGACGTGGGTCGTCCTCTCGCTCGCGGCCGCGGTCGCCGTGGGCATGGTCGGCCGCGTCTATCTCACGGAGCCGCTCACGGGCACGGCGTCGGAGACGGTGTTCCTCGTCATGACGAATGAGCTCTTCCCGCCCATCGCCGCGGGGCTCATCCTCTCGGCGGTGCTCGCGGCCATCATGAGCACGGCGTCGAGTCAGCTCCTCGTCGCGGCGTCGGCGTTCGCGCAGGATTTCTACCGCACGCTTATCCATAAGGACGCCGAGCAGTCGGAGCTCGTCTGGATCTCGCGCGCGAGCGTGCTCGTCATCGCGAGCCTCGCGGTGTTCCTCGGCTTCAATCCGAACAGCTTCATCCTCGATATGGTCTCGTACGCGTGGGCGGGCTTCGGCGCCGCGTTCGGCCCCGCGATCCTCACGAGCCTGTTCTGGAAGCGCACGACGAGGAACGGCGTCATCGCGGGCATCATCGTCGGCGGCGTCACGGTGCTCGTCTGGAAACAGTTCGCGCTCTTCGGCCTCTACGAGATCGTCCCGGGCTTCCTCCTCTCCCTCCTCGCCATCTACGGCATCAGCCTCCTCGGCGAGCCGCCGGCGCAGGACATCCAGGAGACGTTCGACGCTGTGGGCAAGAGCCGCATCTGACCTCGCCTCCAGCATCCTGCCACATAGTGAAAAAGCTGCCCCGGGCTGCGAGTGTTGTCTCGCCGCCCGGGGCAGCTTTCTTATCATCGGCTGAGGCGCTTATGGAAGCGCTGAGGAAACGAGGTAAACTGAAAAGCCTCCCTCACAGCATCGCTATTTTCTTGAACGCTTCCTCCGTCATGCCCGCTTCCCGTGCTGCCACAGAAAGACTTAGCAACCCCTTTTTCACAAGGTCGCAGAGCTGAGAAAGCCGCCCCTTTGCCACACCTTCCCGCCGTCCCAGTTCTCTTTCATCCTGTTTCGCGACTTCCATCGCACGATTCCAGTCCCATTTGAACGATACCATGTCCAGCACCTCCTGTTCGTTTTCCTTGAAATATTCCGCCATGAGATCATGCTGCTCGCAATATCGGATCGCACGGCAGATGGCTTCCTCCAGGGGAATGCCATTGGACGAGAGTTCTCTGACCTTCCCGACGAAGATGCTGTAACAGCGCAGTTCGTAGCATTCCTCGAGAATCTTCCGCCCCGGCGCATAGTTGATATTATAGCACGGCACATCAAGCTCCAGCCGACTCTCTCCGCTAGGTCTTGCCGGAAACGCGTCGGAGAGATGCAGCACCTGATAATCCCGCTCCGCCTGCATGCCGTTGTACAGCACATAGAACTCCGGCGCGGGGAGCGATACCAGACTCGAATGATACGGTACATCCTTTGGCACGATGTTCCGATATAGCCGCGCCAAATACCATAGGAACCGCAGCGGCATATTGGGATTCCAGGTACTCTACTGCTCGAGCAGGATCACCATACGATTCTCTACGAGAAAGCTGATATCGTTCTTCACATCATTGAAAAATGTTCCGCGCAGCGTACGGAACGTAATGTCCCGCGGATCCACATGATTCCCACTCAGCGCCGCATAGAGATGCGTGATCCGCCGTTTGTGTTTGAACATGTGGCGAAACAAAGAATCTTTGTAGGTTCGCTTAGCCTTCATCGCTCCCACCTCTTGCTATGTAAATCCCCAAGAGCGCAAGCCGCAGGCGCAGCGCGATTGGCTGGATTTACTGCAAGGACGGGCGCACAATGTCCACAAAGTGGACGTTTGTGCGTTGAGTTTGCTATCATTATATCATAAAAAGCACAAGGGAGCAGCCATCAGCGAGATGTCTGCTCCCTTTGTATCATCATTTCTAGGTTGCTGTACTAGGCAGCGCCATGTTTGTTTATGCCTTCAATACAGCGCCCGTGCTCGCGGAGGTCGTGAGCTTTGCGTAGCGGGAGAGGTAGCCGGTCTTGATCTTCGGCTCGGGCCGCTGCCAGTTCGCCTTGCGCTTTGCGAGTTCCTCGTCACTGACCTTGAGCTCGAGGCGGCGGTTCGGGATGTCGATGACGATGACGTCGCCGTCCTCGATGAGCGCGATCGGGCCGCCCTCCATCGCCTCCGGCGAGATGTGGCCGACGCACGCGCCCTGGCTCGCGCC
>CAKPXP010000020.1 GCA_934202005.1 uncultured Selenomonas sp.
ATCCGCTACGTGAAAAAGCCCTCCGGCGCCAAGCCCGGTTTCGTAATCTTCACGAACCAGCAGACCGTCTACGTCACCCCCGATGAAGAAAAGCTCGCGCACATTCTCATCACCGAGAAAAAATTAAGGAACCGCTGATTAAATGAGGTGCCCTGAATTTACGTAGATGCGCTGTACTCTTCGGAGACAAACCGGAGGCGTAGCAGAGCTACGCTGAGGATTGTAGGGCGACGAGAGGACAGTGCAGATACGCAAAGGCAGGGTACCGAATGAATCAGTGGTTCCTTAACATTTCACCACGAATGATATGCTCCCCCACTTGCGCAGATGTTCCACATCCTGCAAAAATTCTGTTGCTGAAAAATGCGGCGTAGCCAAAAGCTACGCCGCATTTTTCAGCAACAGAAACGCATAAAAGAGCAAGTGAATGTATCAGCTGTCAAAACACTGAAAGGAGCGAGACTGGTTTACACTGCCGCTCCGTGCTTGAGCACGCGCTCCATGGCCTGACGCACGACATTCTCCGGCACGTCACTTCTGATCTGCGTATGGCCGATGCGATCCATGAGAACCCAGTGAACCTTGCCGTTCACGGTCTTCTTGTCGTGGAAGATCTCCTCGTACATCTTATCTTCCGTGCAGCCCTCCGCCTGGATTGGCAGGCCGAGCGAAGCGATGAGCGCCGTCGTGCGCGCAGCCGTCGCCGCATCGATGAGCCCGAGCTGGCGGCTGATATCCGCGGCTCCGACCATGCCGATGGCGACGGCCTCGCCGTGGTTGTAGCGCACATAGCCCGTCTCCTGCTCGATGGCATGGGCCATCGTATGGCCGTAGTTGAGGATGCGGCGCAGGCCCGCCTCCTTCTCGTCCTGGCTCACGACAGCGGCCTTGATCTCGCAGGAGCGCGCAATCATATGCACGGCGGCCTCAGACGTGAGCGAGAGCACCTCCTGCTGGTGCTGCTCGAGGAACGTGAAGAACGCTTCATCGTAAATGATGCCGTACTTGACAATCTCCCCAAGTCCCGTGGAGATTTCCCGCGCGGGCAGCGTTTCCATGAACGCGAGGTCGATGAAGACAGCGTCCGGCTGATAGAAGCAGCCGATGAGATTCTTGCCGAGCGCGTGGTTGACGGCCACCTTGCCGCCGACGCTCGAATCGACCTGCGCGAGCAAGCTCGTCGGCAGCTGGATGAACGGCACGCCGCGCATATAGGTGCTCGCGATGAAGCCTGCGAGGTCGCCGACGACGCCGCCGCCGAGCGCGAATACCGGCGACTTGCGGTCGAGCCCGTGCTCGATGACCGCCGTATAGATGCCCTCCGCCACGGCGAGAGACTTCGATGGCTCGCCCGCGGGAACGGTGTAGATGAAGGGAGACAGCCCCGCCTGGCGGAGCGTCTCCGCCGTTTTCTCCCCATAGAGCGGCCCGACATTCGTATCCGTCACGATGAGCGCTTGCCGCGAGTAGTCCCGCTCTTTGACGAACGCGCTGAGCTGCGCCGCGAGCCCGTGGCCGATCACGATATCATAGCTGTCTTTTCCCAGTGCGACGCGCACGACGCGCGCCGTTCCTTCCTCATGCATGCAAAACACCCCTTCCCCGCAGGAACCGCACGATGTTGTCGACCACCTGGAGCGGCGAGAGATCGCTCGTATCGACGGTATAATCCGCATGTGTGTAGAGCTGCGCACGCTCCTGCATCAGCTGTTCGATGGCCTTGCGGCGGTCGCCCGCGTCCCTGCCGTCAAGCACGGGCCGCTGTCCCTGCGTCATGGTCCGCTGCAGGATGGTATCGACATCCGCCTGCAGGCAGACGACGACGCCGCCCGCGCGCAGCGCCTCCATATTTTCCTGGCTTTTCACCGTGCCGCCGCCCGTCGAGATGACCGTATTGCGGCGCTTTGCCACGCGCGCGACCATCTCTCGTTCTCTCGCGCGGAAATACGCCTCGCCATGGCGCTCGAACATCTCGGGGATGCTCATGCCCGCCTCCGCCTCGATTTTCTGATCGAGATCGAGAAAGGAGAAACCGAGCCGCTGGGCGAGCGAACGTCCCGTGCTCGTCTTGCCCGTGCCCATGAATCCGATGAGGACGATGTTCTTCATGGCTCACCAGTCCTTCTCTACGCGCTCATTGTAGGCGGAAAGCGCTGTGCGCACATCCACCATCGCGTCGCCGCCGAACTTCTCGACGATGGCCTGCGTGATGACGAAAGCCGTCATCGCCTCGCCGACCACGGAGGCCGCCGAGACAGCACAGGCATCGCTGCGCTCCTTGCAAGCGAGCACGGGCTTCTTCGACGCGATATCGACGGAGTGCAGCGGCTGCATCAGCGTCGGAATGGGTTTCATGACCGCGCGGACGACGACCGGCTCGCCGTTCGTCATGCCGCCCTCGAGTCCGCCCGCATGATTCGTCCGGCGATAGACATGCGTGCCCTCGATGTACATCTCATCGTGCATCGCGCTGCCCGGCTGATCGGCATAGCGGAAGCCGGCACCGATCTCCACGCCCTTGATGGCCTGGATGGACATCATCGCGCCCGCGAGCCGCGCGTCGAGCCGACGGTCCCACTGGATATGCGAGCCGAGCCCGACCGGCACGCCGCGCACGATGACCTCGAACGTGCCGCCGAGCGTATCGCCCGCCGCCATCGCCTCGCGGATGCGCGCCTTCATCCGCTCCTCCGCCTCCGCGTCGCAGCAATTGAGCTCAGACTCCGTCCTGCCGATGCTCATGACATCGATATGGTCGGGATTGACAGCCACGCCGCCGATCTTCGTGACATGAGAGACCACGTCAATGCCGAGCGAGCGCAGGAATTCCTTGCAGAGCGCACCGACCGCGACGCGCATCGTCGTCTCCCGCGCACTCGAGCGCTCGAGAATATCGCGGATATCGCTGCGCGCGTATTTCTTGCAGCCCGTGAGGTCGGCATGACCGGGACGCGCCGCCGTGACCGGCTCTCCGGACGGCGCGCCGAACGCCGCCATGCGGTCCGTCCAGTTCGCGAAATCACGGTTCACGACGCGCAGCGTGATGGGGCCGCCCAGCGTCTCCCCGAAACGCACGCCGGAGAGAATTTCCGCCTTGTCCTTCTCGATCTTCATACGGCCGCCGCGCCCGTAGCCCTGCTGGCGCCGCGCCAGATCGCGGTTGATCGCCTCGATATCCAGCGCCAGCCCTGCCGGCAGGCCCTCCAGAATGGCCGTCAGACAGGGGCCGTGGGACTCTCCTGCCGTCAGGAAGCGTAATTCACTCATTCATGCCACCTCATTCTCTCAAAAACAATGCGCACAAATATCCGCCTCACGGACATCGTGCGCCGCTATTAGCAAAATCAGCATTTTCTCTAGTTTACTATGTAAATCCCAAGAGCGCAAGCCGTCAGGCGCCGCGCGATTGGCTAGATTTACTGCAAGGGCGCACGCACAATGTCCACAAAGTGGACGTTTGTGCGTTTAGCTTACTATGTAAATCCCAAGAGCGCAAGCCGTCAGGCGCTGCGCCTGTTCAAGACGCTTGCTCCCCATCAGGGAGCGCGAAGACCGCCACGAACAGCTCGCAGGTGAGCGGCTCGCCCGTGCCGCCGCCCTGCACCTTGATGCCGCGCACCTCGACGAAGCGCCCCCCGACGCGCAGAGAGGCCAGATCCTGGAGGAAATCGAGCAACGAGAAATAATCCCCCGCGAGCCGCACACGCACGGGCAGTTCGAGGAGACCAGCCGCACCGCGCACCGCCGGCTGCGGCGCGACGTCGAGGAGCGTGAGCGAGCGCGCGGCGGCCTGACGCTCGAGATGACTCAGAAAAGGCCCCTGCGCGAGCGTATCCGGCAATGCCTGTATGAGGAACGCATGTCGCTTCTGCTGCTCCTCCTGCGACGCCTTTGGGTCTGTGTGACCGTTCGCGAAGTTCGCCGCAGCCACCTGCACGCGGCGCGCTTCATCGTATGCCTGCTGCGCTTCGGCGCGCGCCTGTACGAGCGGCAGATGAACGAAATACGCCCAGCCGGCCAGCAGCCAGACGAGCAGGCAAAACAGGCCCGCGAGCTTTTCCTTTTCATTCCAGCGACGCATGCGCTGCCTCCTCTCCCTCGCGCACCGTTGCCGCGGATTCTGCCTCCGCAGCGACGAGCGGCACTTCTATGATGAAGCCGATGCCGCCTTCGCGGCGCGTCGACCCCGTGAGCGCCGCACCGCGTCCTCCCTTGTCCGCCTGTGCCTCAAAGCCCGCCAGATAGTCCGCGAGCGCGTCATACGTCACGGCCTCGCCTTTGATCTGCAGGCTTTGTTGCGGCTGCAATGAGAGCTCCGTGAGATAGACGCCTGCCACATTGCGCGTCCCGAGAAAAGAAAGCACTGCCGCGGCCGGCGGACTCGATGCCGAGAGCGAACGCAGGGCATCATCCCGCCGCGCGATCCAGGCCTCCTCGGCATGAAAGTCCTCCATGCGGTTCATCTCACCACGGGAAACAGCAAGCTCTGCTTGCAGCTGCCGCACCTCCTGACGCGCGGTGTAGAGGCGATAAATATCCACGCCCGTAACGAGCAGGAGCAAAGAGGCTACGAAACATACTGCCGCACCGGCGATGCGGCGCAAGTTGAGCCCGCTGAGCCTGACAGTGGCAAAAGGGAACGTGCGCCCCGGTCCCGGCAACGCCTGCACGAGAACGGCCGCACCGTAGAGGGCGCGACTGAACCGCTCGTCCCAGCCGCGAAATGTGCCATCCGCCTCAAGGAGCGCCGCCGCAAGCGGCAGCGAGGTCTCCTGCCAGCGCAGCCGATCTGCCTCAGCAAGCAGACGAAAAGATGACGGCGGCGCGGCCGTCGCCCAAAGCCGCACACCCGCCGCGGCAAACGCGCGGCGGTACGCCTCCGCTTCCTCCGCCGCTACCGCGGCGACCTCGTAGCCCCCTTGCGTCAGCGGCGCGTAAGATGTCAAGAGCGGCGCGCCGCCAAAAGGCTCCCGCGCCGCCATCTCCCAATGCGCCGTCTGTGCAAGCTCCCGCGTGGAGAGCGCCGGCAGCTGCATCTCCTCTGCATAAACGTCCTCCGACGGCAAAGCGAGCACGACGGGCACCTCCTCCCAGCCACTGCGCGCGAGAAGCACTGCCGTCTTCTCCGCGATGCTCGCCGCGCGCTCCTCCTCCGGCGCAAAGAGCACGCTCTCGAGGCACGCGACCTGCCATCCCGCCGCCGTTTTCTCAAGACCAGCAAAATAGAGCAGCCCGTCCGCTGTCGCGACCCCCACGATGCGCCGCACCTCCTCGCGCAGCCACTCACGGCATCCAGCCAAGCCATACATAGCCATCATCCCCCTTCCTCATGCGTGCCCGCACGCGCAGCTCACTGCGCACGGGCAGCACGCGATCCTCGCCGCGCGGCGCCATCGCGTGCGCAGTGACAATGATTTTGCCGTTTTGCGGCGTTCGTAAATCCTCGGGGAACGCTTGAACGGAGACCTTGCAGCCATCGTCTGTCATGCGCTCAGGCAGGAGCGTGCAGCCCGCCCGCGTCATCTCGAGACCTGCCAGTGCGCCGCCCGCTTCGAGCTGCACGGCCGCGCGTTCCGCCTCGCTCTGCGCCAAAAGGCGCAGGCGCACCTCAGCCTCATAGCCGCGCCCCTCCTGCGCTGCCTGCCGCTCGAGTGTCAGCAGTCCGCACGCCGCGAACAGCATGACACCGAGGAGCATCATGCCGAGCAAGGAGGTCATGCCGCGTTCCGCCCGCCGCATCATCCTCCCTCCTTCGCGAGGAGCTCCGCCGTCTGCTCCACATGGTGCCCCGTCCGCAGCGACCGCCCCACGATGCGCAGATGATAGAGACCGTTCGGCAGTCGCCGGATGCGAAACTCGTCAATGGCGACATTCCCGAGGATGGTCTCGCCCGTAAGCGGCTGGTAGCCGCCGAGATTCACATGGCCGCGATAGAGCTTGCGCAGACCATTGCTTTCAAACACACGGTACGACGTGACGGTCCATCCCGAGAGATCATCAGCCGCCTTGCGGAAGCGCAGCGTCTGCGACTTCTCCGTGCCGAGCACCTCCACGCTCTCGGCCTCCGCCGCATCGGTGAGCACCAGCTGCAAGGCAGTATGGATTTCCTCGGAAAGCTCGAGATCCGCCTTCTCCGTCAGGATCATATGCATGTATTGAAAAAAGAACGCACTGAGGCAGAGCAGCGCCGCCGTCCATAGCGGCAGCGCTACCCCCAGAGCAAAGAACCCGCGCTCATTTTCCCTTGCCATGCGCTCCCACCCATTTCTCAAGCGTCAAAGAGACCGCCGCACCGTGCATCTCCCACGAAACACTGGCCCGCAGCTGCCAGCCCGCAGCGTCCGGCACGATCTCTCCCATGACTTCATAGGCACGCGCGTGACGCGAAAGATCCTCGTCAGGGCCGAGCCAGCCCGTATGCACCGGCTCCTGAGGACGTGACTGCCGCGCCGCTGCCGCGAGCTCCACGAGCTCCTGCTGTGCGAGGTGCACCGCCGTCTGCCGCGCCGTGCTCGCCTGACGCAGCGCCGCCGCCTGCCGCGGCAAGGGGAACATCAACGCCATGAGCGCGAGGAACACGCCGAGCAGCGCCGCCTCCAGCATCAAAAAACCACGCTCCCGCCTCATCATTCCAGCACGCGGATGCGACCGGCCGCATTGACCACCACCTTTTTCGCATACGCTCCCTCCTTATCATAGGTCAGGCGGAACGTCGTCGGCGAGCTCGTGCCGCCATTGAAACCGAAGGTCAGCCAATTCAGCTGCGAGCCGTGTGTAGCATTGGACATCTGCAGCGACATTCCCGGCGGCAGCTGGTAGCGGCGGATTTCCTCTTTCCGAAGCCAATTTTTCTCATCATGCCGATGGACGACTAGCCAGTAGCTCCGATCACCCTCGTTGTAGCGAAACTCCGGCCGGTAGTAGAGGGTGTCTCCCGGCGCGTAGCGCATCAGTGAGAGGCGCGATGCCTGCCGCAGCAGGCGCAGTTCGCCCGCGAGCCGCTCCGCCTCATAAGTAAGCCGCGCCTCGCGGTACCACGCCGTATAGCGCGGCAGAACCCCTGCCGCCAAGAGGCCGAAAAGCGTCAGAAAAAGCAGCGGATACAGAAGAACATACCCCTCAGAATGCCCTTTCATAGGAACACCTCACAGTAAAGACGGACGATACGCTCTCCCGCCAGCAGACCGAGCAGGCCGCCCGCCGCGAGAAACGGGCCGAACGGCAGCGTCGCCCGCCGCCCCGCGCCGCGGCAAAGCAGGAAAAGCGCCGCGAAACTGCCGAGGAGGAACGCCGCGAAGAGCGCGGGCAGAACCGCTGGCAGCCCCGTCCAGGCACCGATCGCGGCCGCGAGCTTGACATCGCCGCCGCCCATGCCGCCGCGGCTCAGGCGGTACACCAAGAGGAAAAGCCCACCGCCGAACGCCGCGCCCGCGAGTGACGAGGCGAGCGGCGCGAGCACACCAAGCGCGCTCAGTAAAAGCCCCAGCGCGCCGAGCGGCAGAACCAGACGGTCAGGCAGATAGCCTGTGCGCACATCCACGACTGCCAGGCGCAGCAAAACGCCGCCGTAGATGAGCGCAGCGAACAGGAAGGGAAGCCGCTCCATCACTCACTGCCCCTGGCCGCTGCTCGCGCCGCTGGAGCTGCCAGTACTGCCAGTGCGCGCAGGCAGGAAGGACTCTGCCGTCTTGCCATCGCACGTCGCGCGCGGATTGCCGTTGGTCGTCACTTGCAGCAGCTGATATGTGCTCTGCTTGACCTCTTGCTCTGTACCATCGATGATGACGGTACTTCCTATCGGCGGCTTAACGCTGCCGATGTTCTCCACATACGCATCGAGGGAATCGATGCCTCCGACCTTAGGCGGCACGCCCTTCTCCGCCTCGTACATCATAACCGCCGCATCGAGCATCTGCAGATCCGCCGCTACCTTCTGCGTGCGGCTGACCGCCAGCACATGGGAGACCTTCGGCGCCGCGACCGCCGCGAGCAAGCCGATGATTGTCAGTGCAAGCATCAGTTCGATGAGGGAATAACCCCTTTCATTTCCAAACATCCTGCCACCTCCAGGCACCTGCCCGCCGTCAGACGAGCAGCATCATATTGAGCAGCGGCAGCGATACCGCCGCTACGAATCCACCGACGAGCGCGAAAACGATGAGATACGCGGACGGCTCCGCGAGAGCCTGGAGCCGCGCCGCGTGATGCTCCGCCAGCATCTGTGCGTAGTCCGCGCCATGATCGAGCATCTCCTGCAGGCAGCCGCCCGTCTCCCCCGCGCGCAGGAACTCGATCAAAAGCGACGGCAGCGTCCGCTCGCCCGCAAGGAGTTCCGTGAGAGAAAACCCCTGACGAATGCCTGCAGCAACAGCGAGCAGGCGCTGCCGCATATACCGGCTCCCCGTGACCGCCGCCGTCTCCCGCGCCGCCTCATCGAGAGAAATGCCGCAGGAGATGAGCATCGAGAGCGCGCGAAATACCTGCAGCCACAATACCTCCCGGCGCAGTTCTCCGAAAAGCGGCAAAGAAAACCGCAGCCGTTCTACTGCTGCGGCGACGCGCGGCAGACGAAACAGCAGGAAAAGCAGAACCCCCGTGAACACGCTCCCTGCGAGCAGCAGCGGCCATGACGTCTGCACAAAGGCGCTCCACGAGAGCAACAGGCGCGTCGGCCACGGCACCTCAGCCTGCAGGCTCAGGAGCAGAGAGGAGAGCGCAGGCATCACGACGAGCGTCAGGAAGATGCCGAGGCCTACCGTCTCGATGAACAGGACCGAAGGATAGAGGAGCGCCGTCTTGAGTTTCTCGCGGCTGCGGCGCGACTGCTCGAGCCATGCCGCGAGCTGCAGCATCATCTCCGGCAAGCGTCCCGACTGCTCGCCGACGCGCACGAGCGCGGCGGAAAGGCGGGAGAACACCTGCGGCTGCGCCGCAAGCAGTTCCGAGAACGCCTTCCCCGCCGCAAGCCCTGCCGCAAGCTCCCGCAGCAGCGCAGCGTAACCATCAGACCGGCTACCCGCGAGCGATTGCAGGCTCTCGTAGAGCGGCAGCCCGGCGCGGAGCAGTACGGCAAGCTGGCGGCAGAGCAGTGCTTCCTCCCCGCGCCGCCGCGTCAGGAAACATCCGCGCCCCACAAAATCGCCGACGCTCTGCCGCAGGCGCAGCAAAGCATCCTGCCGCTTCGGCCGCAGCGAGGAAACAAAGAGCCCCCTCTCCCGCACCGCTGCGAGCGCCTCGCGGGCCGAACCAGCCGCGATCTCGCCTGCGACCTCCCCGCCGTCAAGGCGATGCGCCCGATAGGTGAATACCACCATCCCGCACCTCCTCCATGAGTGCCTCATACCCGCAGCGCGTCAGTTTGCCCGCTTGCAGCAGCCGCCTGCCCTCCGCCGCGAACGTCGTCATGCCCTCGCGCCGCCCCGCGAGCATGGCCGAGGGTATCTGGCGCTCCTCGCCATCGTGGATCATGCGGCAGATCGCGGGTGTCCGCAGCAGCACCTCGAACACCGCCTGCCGCCCTGACGTTCCCGCGACGAGCTGCTGCGCGGCAATGGCCGTCACCGCTGCCGCGAACGCTGCCCGCGCCGCCGCCCGTTCCTCCGCGGGGAAGAAATCAGCGAGCCGCTGCACCGCCTCCGCCGCCGTCCGCGCGTGCAGCGTCGAGAGCACGAGCATGCCCGCCTCCGCCGCCGCGAGCGCCGCCCGGACAGCCGCGACGTCGCGCAGCTCTGTCACGAGCAGGACATCCGGATCCTCGCGCAGCGCACTGCGCAGCGCCTCCGAGAACGAGAGGAAATCCCGGCCGAGCTCTCGCTGATGGATGAGACTTCCCGACGCCTCGCAGAGATACTCAATGGGATCCTCGAACGTGATCACATGCAGGCCGCGGCGCTCGCTATCCGCGGCCGCAGCCGTGAGCGCCATGAGCAACGACGCCAGGGACGTCGTCTTACCCGAGCCAACGCGCCCCGTCACGAGAATGAGTCCGTGCCGCGCCTGCGCGAGCGAGCAAAAACCGGGCGGCGCGCCGATCTCCGCGAGCGTGGGGATGCGCGCGGGCAGCAGGCGCAGCGTCAGAGCCATCCCTCCTCGCACGAGATACGCGTTTCCGCGCAGCCGCCGCCCCGCGTGCGTGAGCGCGAAATCCACGCCAGTGCGCACCTCCTGGAGGCGCGTTCGAACATCTCCCCTCGCATCGAGCCACGCCGCAAGCTCTTTAGAGGAGACCCCCGGCAAGGCGTAGAATCGCCCCTCCACGCGCAGGAACGACGGCGCGCCCGATGTGAGATGGAGATCCGACGCCTCGCGTCGCACCATCTCATCGAGGAGAGAAACCATCACCTCAACCATAGAGCACGCGCCTCACTTCCGCCGCCGTCGTCAACCCCGCGAGCACCTTCCGCCGCCCATCCGCACGCAGCGACTGACGCCCCGACCGCGCGGCCAGCGTCCGAAGCTCCGTCAGGCTGGTGCCGCGCAGGAGCGCGCGGCGCAGCACATCATCGAGCACGAGCACCTCCTGCAGCGCCAGCCTCCCCCGGTATCCCGTTCCGTGGCATGCCGCGCACCCCGCGCCACGCCGCACCGCGCGCCCTGCCAGTCCTTCATCGCCCAGCATCAGCGCTTCCTCCACCGAGAGTGCTGCCGTCTCGCAGCACGCGGGACAGACGCGCCGCACGAGACGCTGCGCGACCACGCCCTTGAGCGTCGCCGCCAGGAGATACGGCGCGAGCCCCATCTCGAGCAAACGATACACCGCGCTGCACGCATCCTCCGTATGCAGTGTGGAAAAGACGCGGTGCCCCGTCAGCGCCGCCTGCAGGGAAAGCTCCGCTGTCACATCATCCCGCATCTCGCCCACGACGATCGTATCGGCATCGAGGCGCAGCACATGGCGCAGCGCCTCGGCAAACGAGAGACCGCCCGCCTCCCGGATCGGCACCTGCGTCACGCCGTCCAATCGATACTCCACGGGATCGTCGAGCGTCACGATGCTCCCCTGCGCCGACTGGAGCTCCGCCAGCACCGCGTAGAGGCTCGTCGTCTTGCCCGAGCCCATCGGCCCTGCGAAGACGACAAATCCCGACGGCGCGCGGCACAACGCGCGCAGCGCCGCCTCGTTCTCCGCTGTGAACCCGAGCTCCCCGACGCGGCGCACCTCGCCGCCGTGCGCGAGCAGGCGCAGCACGAGGCACTCGCCCTCCACCGTCGGCATCGTCGCCACGCGCACATCGGCTGCCCGCCCCTCGCGCGCAAAGGAGAAATGACCGTCCTGCGGCCGGCGCTGCTCATTCAGCACGAGTCCCGCGAGCACCTTGACGCGAGAAAGAAAAACGGCATAAACCCTTTTTGGAAAAGGTTCATGCCGTACCTGAAGAAGCCCGTCCACGCGGACACGGATGCGCACACCGCCCGTCTGCGGCTCGAAGTGAAGATCGCTCGCGCCCTCCGCGAGCGCCTCGCCGAGCGTGAAGTCGACGAGACGCTCGACAGCCGACACCGCGGGAAGCGCACGCGCGGCAGCAGGGCCGCCCGCGCGCATCGAAGCGCGCTGCAGCCCGACCTCGCGCAGCACCTGCTGCACGAGCTGGTGAAACAGTTCCGCCTGCCGTTCCGCCATAGCGATCCTCCGCTGTAACATCCTGTCCTGAGGAACCGCTGAAGGAATCAATGGTCCCCTAGCAATGCCGCCCCAGCAATGACGCGCCTTGCGCGTCAGCCTGGCGGCCTCTATCCGACAGACATCCCATACAAACATCTGTCCACGAATATTATTATAGCGAATCTTAACGTGAATTTCAATATATTCTATACAGATTATTTATTTTTTCGCGTGTTGTTACAGGATATATGATGCCCCTTTCCGCACTCTTTTTTTACAAATTATTTACAATTCATTCACACCCCCGCGTCCCAATCGGTGTATGCTTCATCTTATGGCCATCCGGCAGGATTTTCCTTTTCTGTGGCGAAATGGTCATAAAGAACATGAGAAAGGATTGGATTGCATGGCTGCGAAAAATCTTTTCGGCGTCATCTACATGTCGACCGCAAAACTCGAGATGCTCATCGTGAGCCTGAAACCGCTGCACGTCGTGGAGCACATGGCTTCGGCGAAGTTCGTGCAGCGCATGGACAAGTCGAAGATCTACCAAAGCGAGATGGGAAAAATCGTCTTTTCCCTTCAGGGGTTCCAGCAGGTGCTCAAAGACTACGGCGTGAAACGCTACCACTTCTGGGCCAGTCAGCAGCTCATCGACGATGTCACAGCGCGCTACCTCGCCGAGCAGATCGAGGTGCGCACAGGACTCGAGGTGACCTGGCTGAGCACGAGCCAGATCAATTTCCTGCGCGCGACGGCGCTCATGGGCGGCACGAAGCTCTTCCACAAGATCGCGGAGCGTTCGACATATCTGCTCTCCATCGGTTCGGTCGCCGCGACGCTCTCGCATTTCGACCACGGTCGTTTCGTCCACGCCTGGAACATCGGGCTGGGGTATCTCGAGATCGACCAGCTGACGAATGATCTCCGCCATGCCGCGACCGACGTCAGCGGCATCGTCAGCGACTACATCGGCTCGAAGCTGCAGGCACTGCGCCACCGGCTGGAGGCTGAGGATCAGGAGGCAAACCTGATCCTGCAGGATTTCTCCCATTTCAACGATATGCTGCTGCAGCCGGGCGAGGACATCGCACCGATGACGCAGCAGCAGTTCCAGGCCATCGAGCAGGACAACCTGCACGCATCGCAGGAATATCTGCGCCACCATTTCAAAATGGATGAGACAGCGGCCTCGCGCGTGATTCCCTCCCTGCTAATGATCCGCCAGATCATCTCCATGACGCATGCGGGCCACCTCTTTCTGACGCGCCTCAACATCCTGAACGGTCTCGCGCTGCATCAGGCGGCGAAGGACGGCTTCCTCAAGACAGACTTCGACGACATCATCCGCACGGTGGCGGAGAACCGTGCGCGGCGCTATCAGTCGGACGACGCGCACCGCGCCATCACGTTGAAACTCGCGCTGCACCTCTACGACCAGCTAAGGAAGCTGCACCGCCTCGGACAACGTGAGCGCCTGCTGCTCGAAATCGGCGTGCGGCTCGAAGATCTGGGGAATTTCATTCAGGCGCACGGGCACTACCGCCACTCCGCCTACATCATCGAGGCGAATCCCGTCATCGGCCTCTCAGACGATGAGAACGAGATCATCGCGGAGATCGCGCGCTATCACAGCGCGGAAGCGCCCGAGGTCCGCCAGCACCATTACAGCCACCTCGGCGCAGATATCCAGATGACAGTCGCCAAGCTCGTCGCCATCGTGCGCCTGGCCGACGCGATGGACGACTCCCGCCAGCAGAAAATCAAAAGCATCAGCGTCTCCGTCCGCGAGGACGCTGTCACCATCACGGCCCACTCGATGGAGAACCTCGCGCTCGAAGAATGGGCCTTCCAGCGCAAGGCAAAGCTGTTCCGCGAGGTCTACGGCATCTCCGCCGTGCTCAAGCAGAGGAGGAGTCTCAAGAAATGAGCGAGATAAAGAAAAAATACACGAAGCCCGAATATTATACGAACCGCGAGCTGAGCTGGCTGGATTTCAACGCCCGCGTGCTCGAGGAGGCCCGGAATACCGGCAACCCGCTGCTCGAGCGCCTGAACTTCCTCGGCATCACGCAGAGCAACGTCGACGAGTTCTTCATGGTGCGCGTCGCCTCGCTCTACAAGCTCGCCGCCGGCGGCGTGCAGTCCGTGGACAGCTCGGGCATGACGGCCGCGGCGCAGATCCGCGCCATCTCGGAGTGCGAGCATGAGGCCGTAGCCGAGCGCTACAACATCTACAACAAAGCCCTGCTGCCAGAGCTAGAACGCGAGGGCATCCATATCCGCCGCATCAAAGATCTGACGGATCGGCAGTACGACGTCCTCCGCCGCTTCTACGACGACGAGATCTATCCCGTGCTCACACCGATGGCGGATGATTCCTCGCGTCCCTTCCCCTTCCTGAAAAACGACTCGCTGAACATCGCGGTGCAGCTCGTCGATGACACCACGCAGGACAAGAAATTCGCGACCGTGCGCGTGCCGGATGTCTTCCCCCGCTTCATCCCGCTCACGGAGGAGGAAAATGCCTTCATCCTCGCGGAGGACGTCATCCGCGAGTTCCTCCACACGTTGTTCCACGGCTTCACGATTGAGAGCGCCTCCGCCTACCGCGTGACGCGCGATATGGATCTCGACGTAGCGGATCAGGACGCGCCCGACCTCCTGCGCGCCGTGCAGACGCAGCTGCGCGCCCGCGAGCATGGCTCCGTCATGCGCCTCGAGGTCGAGGCGGGCATGGAGCCGGAGCTCTGCGATCACCTCATCGAGCGGCTCGGCGTCGACGAGAACGCCATCTACCACATCCACGGCCCGATCGACCTGACCTTCCTCAAGAAACTGCCGGGGGCCATCGACGGCCACGATGCGCTGCGCTACCAGCCGTTCGAGAGCTACAAGCATCCCGACCTCACGATGGACGGCAACATCTTCGAGCACATCCGCGCGCAGGACTACCTCATGCAGCACCCCTACGACTCGTTCAGCTCCGTCGTGAACTTCATCCACCAGGCGGCCACCGACCCGGATGTCCTCGCGATCAAGATGACGCTCTACCGCGTCTCCTCCGGCTCCCCCATCATCAAGTATCTCGGGCAGGCCGCGCAGGCCGGTAAGCAGGTCACAGTCCTCGTCGAGGTCAAGGCGCGCTTCGACGAGCAGAATAACGTGCGCTGGTCGCGCCAGCTCGAGAAGATGGGCTGTCATGTCATCTACGGCCTCGTCGGCCTCAAGACGCACTCCAAGATCGCGCTCGTCATCCGCCGCGACGAGGACGGCATCCGCCGCTACCTGCATCTCGGTACGGGCAACTACAACGATGTCACCGCGCATTTCTACACGGACATGGGGCTTTTCACCTCGGACCGCGACCTCGGCGTCGATGCCTCGAACCTCTTCAACATGCTCTCCGGCTACTCGCGGCCGCCGTATTTCCACAAGCTCCACATCTCGCCGCGCTACATCCGCAAGTTCATCTACGAAAAGGTCGACGCGGAGATCGAGGCCGCCAAAGCGGGTCGGCCGGCCCTTATCAAGATGAAGATGAACTCTCTCTCCGACCCGGATGTCATCGCCAAGCTCTACGAGGCCTCGGCCGCGGGCGTCAAGATCCAGCTCATCGTGCGCGGCATCTGCTGCCTGCGCACGGGCATCCCGGGCGTCAGTGACAACATCGAGGTGCATTCCATCGTCGGGCGGTTCCTCGAGCACAGCCGCATCTACTATTTCTATCACGACGGCAACGAGGACGTCTACCTCGCGTCCGCCGACATGATGACGCGCAACCTCGACCGCCGCGTCGAGCTCCTGTTCCCCGTGGAGCAGGAGGATCTGCATCAGCGCACCATGCGGATCTTCGAGATCATGTGGGCGGACAACGTACAGGCGCGCCTGCTCGTCTGCGACCGCTTCACGCACATCAACCGCCGCAACCAAGAGCCGCTGAGCAGTCAGGACCGCTTCATCGACCAGGCCGCCCGACAGATTGAAAAGCAGAAAGCCGCCCGCCGCGAGGCCAAGGAAAACCCGGGCGTCTTCACGCCCATGCAGCGCCACGAAGAAACCATCGAGTCCCCCAGCCGCTGAGCCGTCCGGCGCACAGACGCAGCCCCCCGGACGGACGCGCGGCAATACCATAGGGAACCACTGATTAATTCGGCACTCCGTCTTCACGCGTCTGCGCTGTCCTCCCGTCGTCGACAAACCTCAGCGTAGCTTCGGCTACGCCTGCGGTTTGTCTCCTAGGGAGATACAGCGCATCCGCGTAAATCCGGAGCACCTCATTTAATCAGCGGTTCCATAGGAAAAAGCAGTAAGGAGGCCATCAAAATGGAAAATTTTGTCGTCATCGATCTCGGCTCGAACTCCATCCGCCTGCGCATCACGCAGATCACCGAAGGGAATTTCCTGCGCGTCACGCACCAGCTCAAGGAATACGTCCGCCTGTCGGAGAACATGGGCCCGGAGCGCATCCTCCAGCAGGTGCCCATGGACCGCACGCTCGAGGCCCTGAAAAAGTTCAAGGGCATCATCGACGGCCTGCCAAACACCCATGTCGTCGCCATCGGCACGGCCGCGACGCGCCAGGCCAAGAACCAGAAGGAGTTCCTCAAGCGCGTCAAAAACGAGACAGGGCTCAGCCTAGAGGTCATCTCCGGCGAGCGGGAGGCCTACCTCGACTACCTTGGCGCCGCCCACACCCTGCCGCTGCACAACTGCCTCCTCATGGACACGGGCGGCGCGAGCACCGAGCTCATCCTCGTGCAGGACGGCAAGCCCGTGAACCTCACGAGCCTGCCGTTCGGCTCCGTCACGATCTCTCAGCGCTTCCACCTCGAGGACCGCATCACAGCGGCCAGCCTGTTCCAGGCGATGACCGTCGTCGAAAAGGCCCTCTCCAACCTCGACTGGCTCCTGAGCGCCCACAAAATCCCGCTCGTCTGCCTCGGCGGCTCGAACCGCACCCTCGCGAAGATCGCACGCAACCGCTGGCACACCGATGCGGGCGACGTCCCCGACATCCACGGCTTCACACTGCCGGCCGACGACGCGACGGACATCATGACCGACCTCATCTCCCGTGACCGCGCGGGGCGCGAAGACATCTCCGGCCTCACGAGCGACCGCTCCGACGTCATCGTCGGCGGGCTGACGCCGCTCGTGCTCATCCTGCGCATCTGCCACATCGGTGAGATCGTCTTCTCGAACCACGGCCTGCGCGAAGGCTGCCTCTTCGAGTATCTCGCCAAGCGCCAGGCAGAGCACAAGGCCGCGCCTCCGGCCTTCCACATCCCCGCGCCGCCCGAGGCGACCATCGTCACCATCGATGACATCGCGAGCGGCCGCATCGCCCCGCCCCCCGGCACGGATGCCTCTCAGATCACGCCAAGCAAGAAAAAGACGAAGAAGGACAAAAAGAAAAAAGCCAGCAAGAAAAAGAAATAATGTCCCATAGAGAACTCAACGCACAAACATCCACTTCGTGGACATGATGCGCCCGTCCTCACAGTAAATCCAGTTGATCGCGCTGCGCCTACAGTTTGCGTTCTTGGGGATTTGCATAGCGAAAAACCTCAGCACATCAAATCGTGCTGAGTTTTTTTGGTGGAACACAACGCCATAAAAAATAAGGCCAACCTCCACGGCTGACCTCTGTTCTCGAAAATGGTCGGGATGACAGGATTCGAACCTGCGGCCTCTTCGTCCCGAACGAAGCGCGCTACCAAACTGTGCCACATCCCGACAACGAAGATTATTATACGCCATTTACGAGAAAAATGCAAGCATTATTTTTGAAATATCTCTTCTGCGCGCTCAGGAACCACTGATAAATGAAATGCTCCGATCTCTCAATCCTTTGCAGCCGCGCTGTCTACCGTGACGAGCGGCGTCTGGTCGGCAGGAACGACGGTCGGCTGGCTGGTCGCCGCATCTGCGTTGACAGCCGCCTTTGCCGTCTTGGTCTGCGCTGCCTCATCCTGCTTGGTCTGCGCAGTGATGCCTTCCTGCTGCGTCGGCTCAAAACTCTTGACCACCGTGACGAGCAGATCATTCTTCGTCTCAGCACTCTCCTGCGTCGCCTGAATGGCCTCGACATAGCCCTTGAGCTGGGCGACCTTCTCCGTCTCCGTCATCGTGCTGCGACTAAGCTTCTCCGCCTGCTGCTGGACGGCGGCTGCTGCCTGCTGCGGGTTCTCCTGCAGCGCTTTCGCCATATCCGCCTGGCCCTGCGCGATGTTCTTCGCGATGTCAGCCGCTGGCTGCGGATCCGGCGTCACCACGGGCGGCTTGCTCGAATTCGTGCCGGGGTCGCTCGGCTTCGTGCCCGGGTCGCTCGGCGTCGTTGTCTCGATGAGCTTCTTGTCCGGCGAGAACAGCGTATTGTCCGCGTCATATTTGACGTTCTTGCCGATATTGACCGGAGCGCCGTCGCCCTTGAGGCTGTCATCTGTCATTTCGACAGTCTTGCCCGCAGCGAGGAAGACCTTGCCCGCCTTGCTCGTCAGAGAGGAATCCCCGTCGACCGTCACCGTATGACCGAACACACCGACGCCATCATCACCGCTGAGCTTCGTGTCCTTGACCTTGACATCCATGCCAGCAACGGCCTTGTTGACATAGGGGCCGTCATCCGCATCCGTATACGACGCGCGGGCACTGACATCGACGAAACCATCGTCACCCGTCGCAGTCAGGCTGGATTTCTCCACCGTCACCTTGCCGCCGCTGAGCTCGATGATGCCCTGATTTGTAAGCGTCGACCCGGAGACCTCCATCGTGTTGTCCGGCGTCGCCGTCCAGCTATCCGAGGAGCCATTGACTCTCTTATAGGTATTCAGCGCGTTGAGCGCGAGATCATGACCGTTCGTCGTGCTGAGCGCGGTATCATTCTGGATCTTGATTGTCTTTGCGTACGCATTGACATCGCCATAGGCCGAGAGATTCACCTTGTCCATCGTGAGATTGCCTGTCTGATTGACGGAGCCAATGACAAATCCATTCGTATTATCATCCGTCAGCGTCACATTCTTGGCTGCCGCAATGCGGACAACACCGTTCGAGCCGTACGTATGATCCGTCGGCGTGCCTACTTCGAGTTTTGTATTGGCAAATTTGATATTGGCGCCGCCCAGCGTTGTATCCTCATTCGAATGAAGCGTCGCATCGCTAACGGTAAGATTCGTCGCATCTGTACCCGCAATGGTATTGCCTTCATTCGTGTATCTGCTGCCTGCGACGATTTCCAGATCACCAGCCGCCAGATTCGAGCCATCCGTCACATCGACTTTGCCACCGATGAGAGCCATAGCATCGTTCGTGCTCATTTTTGTGTTCTTGACCAAGATGGCATTCGCATCGGAGGCTTCTTCGATATTGGTGTCACCGCTATTCTCCGGAAACGAAAAACGATTCCCTGTCACAAGGAAAATTCCCTTGCCGCCCGTCACCGTGACAGCGTTGCTTGGCGTTGCGTGGTCGCCAGTGCTATAAGCAATGATATCGATGTTATTATCCTTATCGTCATTCTCCGCTGCCGTCGTCAGCTGCGAATTCGTCACGGAGACGGCACCGCCCAGCAGAGCGATGTTTTCCTGCGAGTTGAGCTTGGAGTCCTTGACGGTCAGCGTCGCGCCAGCCGTATTTTCCGCACCTCCTGCGTCGCCGGCCACATCGTCAAAGATAACCTTCTTGCCGTTCAGTGCCGAGACCATGAGGTATGGCATGACGCTGCCTTCTTTTACGGGGTTCGTCGTCTTCGTGAGCGTCAGAGCCGAGCCGTTGATTGTGGTCTTACCGCCTGCGAGGCGCATGTAGTCGGCCGTGAGCGACGCGCCCTTCACATCTAACGTGTTGCCTATATCGAAATTTTCCCAGCCATTCTCATCGTCCTGTCCCGCAATCGGCTCATAACCGAACTGATTGGCCGCGATGACATCGAGAGATGTACTTCTCTTGGTGGTATCTTTCGAGGCAAGGTTTATCTTCGTACCATCCAGCGTGACATCATGTCCGATGAAATAGACATCCGACCACGGGCTCGTGATGTCGAAAGTCGCCTTTCCCAGCGTCAGCGTGTTGCCGACACCAGCGGTACCGCTGCTGACGCAATCTTCCGTCTTGCCACCTTCAAAGCCCGCCTGCTTCGCCGCCACAGCCGACATATTGAACGAGTCGCCCGACGCGCTGACCGTGACATTATCCGCAATCTTGATATGACCGCCGACCAGGTTCAGTGCATTTTCGGCCGTGATCTTCGCGCCGCTCTGCACCTCGATGCCTTTGGTCGCGTCTGCGCTCGTGAGCGTGAGATTGCCTCCATGCAGGAAGCCCTTGAGCGCCTCATCCGTCGCGTTCAGCGTCGAGAGGACGAGCGAGCCCGCATTGAGCTGCGCGGAGGAGCCGACCACGATGCCATTGGGGTTGATGAGGCAGAGATTGCCTTCCCCCGTACTGTTGAGCATGCCGAGGAGCTGCGACATGTCCGCGCCCGTGACATGGTTGATGAGCGTACCGGGGCTCGTGAACGCATAGTTCAGCGTCTCACCGGCCCCGATGCCGAACGCGTTCCAATCGATGAGACCGGAGCCTGCGACATTGATTGTGCCGCCGCTCGCAATCGTTCCGTTCGTGATGCCTGTGATATCGCCCTCGATGACCTTGCCGCCCGTCGGCATGGCAAAGACGCTCTGCGAGAGCGCCAGGCAGATGGCCGTCGTCAGGAAGGCCTTTCTCGCTTTATGATGGAATCTCCATTTCATGATGTTCACTTCCCCCTTAGAACTGCTTCGTCAGGCTGACCTGCCACGGGCGATGCGCATGGCTCTGGTAGCTGTCGAGATCGTCGTAGATTTTGGCATAGCTCAGCGTGCCGAACCAGCCGTTCTCCTTGTCGAAATAGAGGTAACCGAGGCCGCAGCTCGCGAGGTTTTCCCCCGTGAGCTCGCCGTTGTAGCTGTGATTATTGACGAGCCGTCCGAAATCATTGAAGAACACAAAGCGCTGGTGCTTCGCAAACTCCGGCGTGTAGACCTCGAAGCTGCCGACGTAGCCCTTGTCCGCACTCGCCACACGCTCCTTAAAGCCGCGGATGCTCGTGCTGCCGCCCGCGCCGATCTGCTCCGTCGTCACGACATTGCTCTTCGTGTACTGCCCGTTCATCCGCAGGCCGACGATCCAGTTCGCGGGCAGGCGATACTGATAGTTGAAGCTGGCCTTCATGAGGTTGAACTGCTTGTCGCTGCCATAGCGATAGGCGTTGAACTTGTCCTCGTCGCCGTTGATATTCCCCGTATAGCCGAGGCTCCAGGCGAAGAAATCAGAGGGACGGCGCAGGATGTCCGCGTAGGAGACGGAGGCCGTCGTGACCTCGAAGTCGACACCGTCATGCAGGAGACGGCTGCCGGCGTAGTCGTAGTCCTGCGCGTTCTTGTAATGCTTGTAGTCGATGCCGAAATCGAGGAAATTCTTCCGCGCCTGCGTATATTTGAAATTGTGCTGGTAGTGCGCACCCACGGTCTGCCCGCGGCCCGTCGCGCTGATGCCGAGGCCGCCGAAGTTCGCGATCTGCCCGAGATCGACATCGGAGTAACTGTACGTGAGATACACGTAGTCGCCATGCTGTGGGAGCAGCGCGCGATAGACGAGCGCCGCCTGCTTGACATCGTCCCAGTGGCCGGGAGATGTGACGAAAGCGACGCCGAGGTTGTCCGCGCGCTTTGTCAGGTTGCTGTTCGTGTAGGACGTGCTCAGACGCCAGTCGCCCGTGTAGTCGTCGCCAGCGTTGTTCACGTTCACCGCGACATGCTCCGCCTTGTTCTCCTTCACTGTCACGGTGAGGTGATAGCGCCCATCCTGCTGGCGCGCGAAGTCTGCCGTCAGCTCCGCGGCATTCGTGTCGTTGACGAGCTGGAGCTCTCTGGAGAGCTCCGCCACATCGATCTTGCTCTCACGCAGCACCGGCACCATGCGGCGGATCATGCTCTCACTCCATTGCTGGTTGCCAGAGATCGTCACGCTGGAGACATCCATGAGTCGCCGCCGCGGCATGCCCGGAGGGCGGCAGCAGGGAGGCCGCTCCCAGGCAGAGGCCCGCGGCAACCATGAGGGACAATCCTTTTCTCCTCATAAACATCTACATCCTCTCTCTACTTCCATTCCCCATGTGGAAAATTACTGTACAACGGAACGTCTCCTGATCTGCACAAAGGAAGCCTCCTGAATGTATCAGCAATTTCTAAATGAGAATTTTGATTTTTACCATTTTATCTTAACATGATTGTCCCCCTCCGCAAGACAAAAGCACATGAACGGCAGAGGAATCTGCCTTGTTTCACAGACGACTTCCCCAGAAACAGAAATCAGCCCACCGCGCAGGCTCACAAAGAGCTGCCCGATGGGCTGATTCACGAGATTAGCCGACCGCCGCGCAGATGCGCACGGCACGCTCAAAAGAAGAGCAGCAGCACCGCGCCGAAGAGCGTCACGAGGCTGAACGCGCGCACCCCGCGCGCGAGCGGTACACCCGCGGGGCCGAGCGCGAGGGGCAGCAGGCGGTGCAGCTCGTAGAGCAGGAACGCGGTGCCGAACATCACGAACGGCACGACAAAGACCGCGAGCCCGTAAAAGAGGACGAGCACGGAGAGTACCATGCTCAGCACCTCACCGCGCGTATAGGCGTTACGCGGCCGTGCCGGCCGATCGAGCGCCGCCCTGCTCTGGCGGTTCCCCAGCGCATCGGTCAGTTCCTCGTCCTGTGAGAACCAGCGATAGTGAAAGCTCATGCCGCTCCCTCCTTGATATTCTCTCCTACATATAGTACGACTGCACGCCCGCGATGACATCCGGCAGCATCGCATAGAGGTTCTCGCCGGGGCAGGCCGTCGCGTTGAAATCGCGATGTCCCTTGATGGTCTCGCCGCTCGGCCGCAGGCCATACAGGCGGCAAAGCACTGCGACGAGACGCTCCGCCGCGTCAATCTGCGCCGCCGTCGGCTCGTTCGTCTCGAAATTGCCGACGATGTTCACGCCGACGCTGTGCCAGTTCTCGCCGTAACAATGCGCGCCCACGGTATCGCGCGGGCGCCCGCGCTCGATCGTGCCATCCTTGCGGATCAGATAATGATAGCCGATGCCGGCCCAGCCGTTCGCGAGGTGCCATCGATGCACGGTCGCGGCTGAGACATCGGCATTCGTATTGCCGATATGATGCAGGATGATGACGTCCGTCTGCTCGCGGTTCGTGAGCGAGCGGAACGAAAGATACGTCTCCTTCACGCGAACGCCCGCCGCGCCGCCTGTCTGCCAGGCTGCCTCCGCGGCGGCAAGCGGCCCCGCGAGCGGCAGCAGCACAGCGCCTGCTGCTCCCAACATCATCTGCTTGATAAAATCCCTTCGCTTCATGCCACTTTCCCCAAGGGGAATACCACCGACCTTCGATCATTCATTCATCAGCGCTTCCTTAGAACTGCTGATGCAAACGAGAATCCGCAACTGCGGCTAGGTTTTGTCCCGCGCAGATGCACGACTCTGTTTTCTTCATTTTATCATTTTTCCAGTATACGCCCCTTCTATGAAAATTTTCCAAAAAAACGAAGCGCCCCCTTGTCCCGCTTTTTCATCTCATGATATAATAAAACGATTAAACTACAGGACACCAGTCGCATTTGTTTTTCATAACTTCTGCCGATGATGTTCCGCAACCCCTTTCCGGAGGAATACCATTCATGGATTACATACAACGAAAACAGATGAAACTCTTGGTCGCTGATGGCAATCCGGCAGACAGCCAACAGCTGCAACTCTACTTCGGCCAAAAAGTCAACGTCATCAGTGTCCTCAAGGGGCAGCAGGTACTCGACATCCTCGCGCAGCACCCCGTCGATCTCCTGATAACGGCTGACAAACTGCCCGACATGACAGGATTCGACCTCCTGCGGGCTGTCCACGAGCAGGCGCAGTACAAGAATCTCCCCGTCATCATCACGACGGCGGATCACAGTCAGAAAACAGAGGCTGCCAGCGCGATGGCGGGGGCTTTCGATACTATCCGCAAGCCGTTCATCCCCATCGTCGTCGTCAAGAAGGTCGAGCAGGTACTCGAGCTGGAGTACCTGAACCAGAATCTCTCGTCAGAGGTTCGCCGTCAGACGCAGCTCGCGGAGGATCGCCTGGCTTCCAGCCAGCGGCTCTACGAGGAGACCATCATGGCACTCGCGAAGACCGTCGATGCGAAGGACCGCTATACGCGCGGCCATTCGCAGCGTGTCGCCACCTACGCGAAGTTCCTCGCCTACCGGCTCGGCTGGAGCGATGAGGAGCAAAAACGCATCTACTACATGGGGCTTCTGCATGACATCGGCAAAATCGGCATCCCAGAGGCCATCCTGCGCAAGACGTCGCGCCTCACAGATGAAGAGTACACGGTCATCAAGCAGCACACCATCATCGGCTACAACATCCTCAACTATGTCGCCGAGTTCCCAGAGCTCAAGATCGGCGCGCGCTGGCATCATGAGCGCTACGACGGCACCGGCTATCCCGACGGCATCAAGGGCGATACCATCCCTGTCTACGCGCGCATCATCGCCGTCGCTGACACCTACGATGCCATGACCTCCAAACGCAGCTACCGCGACATCCTTCCACAGGATGTCGTGCGCAAGGAAATCGCGAAAGCCAGCGGCCAACAGCTCGATCCGAAATACGCGGACATCATGATCCTGATCATCGACTCTGATAAGGACTACCGACTGCACGAGCAATAAGGTACGATCTAAAACATGCAGGCGCATCCTCTCCCCGCATCCCTCGCCCATATAGCAAACTCAACGCACAAACGTCCACTTTGTGGACATTGTGCGCCCGTCCTTGCAGTAAATCCAGCCAATCGCGCTGCGCCTGCGGCTTGCGCTCTTGGGGATTTACATAGTAATCAAGAACCCCTCCCTCCGGCGCAAACCGGAAGGAGGGGTTCTTCATTTACTCATGCGGTTCTCTTATTTCGCAGCTGTCTCAGAGCCCTGCCTCTTTTCTCAGGACGTCCGCCTTGTCCGTATGCTCCCAAGGCAGATCGACATCCGTGCGGCCGAAGTGGCCGTAGGCCGCTGTCTGCTTGTAGATGGGGCGGCGCAGGTCGAGCATCTTGATGATACCGGCCGGACGCAGGTCGAAATGCTTCTTCGCGAGCGCCTCGATGGTCTCCTCCGGCACCTTGTTCGTGCCGAACGTGTCGACCATGACGGAGACAGGATATGCCACGCCGATGGCATAGGCGAGCTGGATCTCGCAACGATCCGCAAGTCCCGCCGCGACGATGTTCTTCGCGACGTAGCGCGCGGCATAAGCCGCGCTGCGATCGACCTTCGTGGGATCCTTGCCGGAAAACGCGCCGCCGCCGTGGCGCGCCCAGCCACCGTAGGTATCGACGATGATCTTGCGGCCCGTGAGGCCGGAGTCGCCCTGCGGGCCGCCGATGACGAACTTGCCCGTCGGATTGACGAAGATGCGCGTCTTGTCCGAGAGGAGGTCGGCGGGCACAACGGCCTTGATGACCTGCTCGATGAGATCCTTGCGGATGGTCGCGAGCGCTACATCCTCATCGTGCTGCGTGGAGATGACGATGGTATCGACAGCAACCGGCTTGCCATCCTCATAGAGGATCGTGACCTGCGTCTTGCCGTCCGGGCGCAGATACGGCAGCGTGCCGTTCTTGCGAACCTCTGCGAGGCGGCGGGCCAGGCGATGCGCGAGCGCGATCGGCAGCGGCATATACTCCGGCGTTTCGTTCGTCGCATAGCCGAACATCATGCCCTGATCGCCAGCGCCGATGGCGTCCGCCGCGTCCATCTCGCCCTCGCGCGCCTCGAGCGCCTGATTGACGCCCTGCGCGATGTCCGGCGACTGCTCGTCGAGCGAGACGAGAATGCCGCACGTCTCCGCATCAAAGCCGTATTTCGCGCGCGTATAACCGATGTCCTTGACCGTCTTGCGGATGATGTGCGGGATATCGACATAGCACTTCGTCGAGATCTCGCCGACGACGTGGACCTGTCCCGTCGTCACGAGCGTCTCGCAAGCGACGCGCCCCTCAGGATCCTGGGCGAGGATCGCGTCGAGAATCGCATCGGAGATCTGATCCGCCATCTTGTCCGGATGGCCCTCGGTCACCGACTCCGAGGTAAAGTACATACGTTTCTTGCTCATGGTATTCCTCCTTGTCAACAGCACGCGCAGTTTCCGCGCGCCGCCTCCTCTAGAAGCAACCAGATGCCGTGCGCGCTGCCCCCGAACGAGCCGTCGCGCGGCTTCTTCACACTGTCACTTCCAACAAATGAAACCGACCTCAGCCGAACATTCCGTCTCCGTTATCAGCCATGCCATAAGAAAAAGCCCTCTATAAAAAGAGAGCTTGTCTTTCCACTCTCATCTTATAGGTAGAACCTAACGGAATTGGCACCGTTTTGCTTTCGCAAGGGTTGCCGCAGCTTCATAGGGCCAGTCCCTCCACTGCTCTGGATGAGTTCATATTCAGCTTTGTTGCCTATAGTATAGTGGATATTGCCGCTGACGTCAAGGGTAAAAATGAACGGTATTCATCTTTATCCATCATGCCGCGCGAGCCATTCCGACCAGCGCGGTGCACCCGCCCGCCGCTCCCGCACGTACTGCGCGAAGAGCGATAGCCCCGTCATGATTTCCGGGCGCAGACGCAGATCCGCCCCGCCCGCCGCCAGCTGGTGCGACAGCGCATCAGAAAGCGGCAACTCCGGATGGCGCAGCAGCTCCGTCAGCACGAGAAACGTCGTCGTGCGCCCCATGCCCGCCTGGCAGTGAAAATGAAGCCAGGCATCCGGCGGCAGGGCGTCATAAGCTGCGAGGAAGGCGTCGATGGCTGACGGCTCCGGCCAACGCATATCCGTTGCGGCAATGCGCACGGGGATGAGTCCCGCCGCAGCCGCGGCCTGCGCCTCCGTCTCATAGGCCGCGGCGCGGAAGGTGACGGGCCGCATGCCAGAGGCGAGATCGAAGCGCCCCATCGGCGAAGCCATGACCTCGGTGGAGACGGCTGCGGCGAGCCGCTGCTGCTCGTCCTGCTGTACGGCAGCCGCGTCGCGGCCGCGGTTCGCGGCATTCATCGCTGTGTGCCAGCTCACGGCATACGCCTGCCCAGCCGAAGTGAGCAGATAGCCGTGGCTCTCCTGCCGCAGGTCGATGATGTAGATGCGGCGATTTCCCGCAACCGCGCGCAGGCGCGCCGCGAGCGGACGCATCCCCTCCAGCGTCGGCTGGCCGCTCCCCGAGGCTGCGAGCGCGGGCAGGACGCGGAAGTTGCCCGGCAGTGCATCCACACCAGTAACGGCGTCGAGACGCCAGGCCGGTGTAACGAAAGGCGCCGCAAGCGCCGTCGGAATCTGAGCGAGCAGGACAAGCAGAGAAAACAGGAAGCGCGCCCCCATGATCATCTCCCGAGCGCCGCCGCGACGTGGTCGAGGATCACGTCCGCGAGCTGGCGCTTGCTCATGAGCGGATGCTCCGTGCAGACGCCGTCGCGCGCAAGGATGGTCACGCAATTCGTGTCCGCGGAGAAGCCCGCGTCCTTGCGGCTCACATCGTTGGCGACGATGAAATCGAGATTCTTCTTCTCGAGCTTGCCGCGCGCGTAGTCGAGCACATGCTCCGTCTCCGCCGCGAAGCCGACGAGCAGCTGATGCGTCTTTTTCTCCCCGAGCTCCCTGAGGATATCTGGGTTGCGCACGAGCTCCAGCGTGAGGCTGCCCTCCTGCTTCTTGATCTTCTGCCCGGCGCGTTCCTTGGGCCGGTAGTCGGCGACGGCCGCCGCCTTGATGACGGCATCAGCCGCGTCGAAGGCGCGGAGCACGGCCTCGCGCATCTCGAGCGCCGTCTCGACGCGGATGCAGTCGACGCCCTCCGGCACAGGCAGACTGCCCGGCCCCGCGACGAGCGTGACATGAGCGCCGCGCGCCTGCGCGGCCGCCGCAACGGCAAAGCCCATCTTGCCCGTCGAACGGTTGCCGAGATAGCGCACGGGATCGATCGGCTCCCTCGTGCCACCTGCCGTCACGAGAATGTTCCTGCCCGCGAGATCCTTTACAGCCGACACGCCGGAGAGGAACGACGTGAGCGTCGCCACGATATCCGCAGGTTCCGGCAGACGCCCCCGCCCGCTCGTCCCGCAGGCGAGCTTGCCGCTCGCGGGCTCGATGATATGGACGCCGCGCGCGCGCAGCCGCGCGAGATTCTCCTGCGTCGCGGGATGCTCATACATCGCCGTGTTCATCGCGGGCGCGAGGAATACAGGGGCGCGCGTCGCGAGCAGCGTCGTCGTGAGCATGTCGTCTGCCATGCCGTACGATGCCTTCGCGAGGAAGTTCGCCGTCGCGGGTGCGACGAGCACGAGATCCGCGAGGCGCGCGAGCGCGATATGCTCCACCTGGTGATGCGTGACCTTCGCCCACATATCCGTGACGACGGACGCGCCGCTCATCTCGCGGAACGTGAGCTCCGTGACGAAGTTCTGCGCGCCGCGCGTCATGATGACATGAACCTGCGCGCCCGCCTTCCTCAGGCGGCTCACGATCTCCACGGCCTTGTAGGCGGCGATGCCGCCCGTGACACCGAGCACGAGGTGCTTCCCTTCCCAGACCGACATGGCTTACTGCTCTTTCTTGATGACGTAGTTGATCTTGCCCTCGGCGATCTCCTCGAGCGCGTTCGTGACATTCTTCGTCGACTGGAGCTCCGCCTGCGGCTCTGCGCCATCCAAGAGCTGCCGCGCGCGTTTCGCGCCGCAGACGACGAGACCATAGCGGCTGTCGACCTTCGTCATCAGATAATCCGTCGACGGATTGACCATGCTCATGACCTGATTCTGTTTCTTCATTCTCTCTCCAGCTCCTCAAAAAGATGTTGATTCCGATCGACACGGCAATGCTCCGCCGTGATGATTTCCTTGATGGTAGCGACGGCATGCGCGACGGTGTCGTTCACGACGACGTACTGGTAGCGCCTGCCGATGGCGATCTCCTTACGCGCGCTGCCCATACGGCGCGCGAGACTCTCCTCCGTCTCCGAACCGCGGCCGCGCAGCCGCCGCTCGAGCTCCTCGATGGAGGGCGGCAGCAGGAATACGAACAGTCCGTCCGGGCATTTCTCCATGACGTTCAGCGCGCCCTGGATATCGATCTCGAGCAGGATGTCCTGCCCCGCGGCGCGCCGCTCCTCGATCTTGGCGAGCGGCGTACCATAGTAGTTGCCGTAGACGTTCGCGTACTCGAGGAACCCGCCCTCGGCGATGAGCTGCTCGAACCGTTCCTTCGTCAGGAAATAATAATTCTTGCCGTCGACCTCTCCCTCGCGCGGCGCGCGTGTCGTCGCGGAGATGGAGTAAGCAAGCTCCGGCGTCTCCCGCAAAAGCTCGCTGCATACCGTGCCTTTCCCCGTACCGGACGGGCCGGACACGACCATCAGCAGTCCCTTCCTCATTCGATCTCCTCCTGGTCTTCCTCTGTCGTCTCCCGAATCTCCTCCACATCGTCATCGCTGTCGACGATGCGGTGCGCCACCGTCTCCGGCTGAACCGCCGAGAGGATGACGTGGTCGCTGTCCGTGACGACGACGGCGCGCGTGCGCCTGCCGTACGTCGCGTCGATGAGACGCTGCGCGTCGCGCGCCTCCTGGATGATGCGCTTGATGGGCGCGGACTCCGGGCTCACGATCGCGATGATGCGGTTGGCGGATACGATATTGCCGAAACCGATATTGATGAGTTTGATATCCATAGCAGCCTCCCTACTCGATGTTCTGCACCTGCTCGCGCAGCTTCTCGATCTCGCTCTTGAGATCGACAACGAGCTGCGCCGCTTTGGCGCTATTGCATTTGGAGCCGATGGTATTCGCCTCGCGGTTCATCTCCTGGATGAGGAAATCGAGTTTCCGCCCGACGGGGCCATCCGCCGACGCGAGGATGCTGCTGAACTGTGCGAAATGGCTGCCGAGCCGCACCGTCTCCTCCGTATAGTTCACCTTGTCCGCGTAGAGCGCCGTCTCCTGGATGATGCGGCTCTCATCGATATCCTGCGCCGCGAGAAGCTCGCCGAGCATCTGCTCGAGACGCGCACGATGCGCCGCGACGATCTCAGGCGCAAGCTGCTCGAGCTGCTCCCTGAGCGCCGTGAGCACCGTGAGGCGCTCGCGAAAATCCGCCGCGAGCGCCTCGCCCTCCCGGCAGCGCATCTCATCGAGTCCGCGGAGCGCGCCCGCGACGGCCTCCATGAGCACAGGCTCGCATCCCGTGAGCGAGGCGTCCGCCTCCACCTGCAGGACATCCGGATAGGCCGCAATCTCCTGCACATCATCGGGGCGCGCGACATGCAGGTAGTCGCTGAGCTCGTTGAGCGCCTGCTGATAGGCGCTGGCGAGCTGCCGGTTGCAGCGCACGCTGGTGCTGCCCTCGCGTTTGTCCGTCAGCGTGAGGAAGAGGTCGAGCTTCCCGCGGGCGACGCGCGCCTTCACCGCCTGGCGCAGCTTCACCTCGAGCGGTGCGAGCTGCACCGGCGCGTGCAGCGTGATGTCGAGGTAGCGCTGGTTGACCGCCTTGGCCGCCGCCTTGACCTTGAAGCTCTCATTTTCCGCTACGGCCTCGCCGTAGCCTGTCATGCTCCTGAGCACTCCCATGCCTCACACCTCGACCGTTCCGGAGAAGACCTCCACCGCCGGGCCCGTCATGTAGAGGTGGTTGTCCGCCGCCCACTCGTTGTGCAGCGTACCGCCGTCGAGGATGATATCCGCCGCGCGCTCGGAGCGGCCCGTGAGCACCGCCGCGACGAGCGTCGCACAGGAGCCCGTGCCGCAGGCGAGCGTGATGGCCGCGCCGCGCTCCCAAACGCGCATGCGTAGATGCGTGCGGTCGAGCACCTGCACGAACTCCGTATTCGTCTTCTTCGGGAAGCGCGCCTGCGTCTCGAAGAGATGTCCGATGCGCTCAATGGGGACAGAGGCGAGGTCATCGACGAAGACAACGCAGTGCGGGTTGCCCATCGAGACAGCCGTCATGCGCCAATCGCTCCCCGCGACCTCGATGGGTACATCGACGGCGCGACCGCTGCCGTAGCCAGTGACAGGCACCTCGTCCGCCGCGAGCACCGGCTCGCCCATATCGACGCGCACGCCCGTGATCGCACCGTCCTGCCGCACGATTTCCGGCACGAGGATGCCCGCGCCCGTCTCGACCGTGAACTTGTCCCGGTTCGTCACGCCATGGTCGCGCAGATACCGTGCGAAGCAGCGGATGCCGTTGCCGCACATCTCCGCCTCGCTGCCGTCCGTATTGAAAATGCGCATGCGGTAATCCGCCTGGTCGGAATCGAGCACGACAAGCACGCCGTCCGCACCGATGCCGAAGTGGCGGTCAGAGACCTTTTTCGCAAATGCGCCGTAGTCATCGAGCTCCCGCTCCCGGCAATCGATGAGCACGAAGTCATTGCCGCACCCCTGCCATTTCGTAAATTCCATACTTGTCCCTCCTACGGGAAATACTTCCAAAGGAAACCTTTTCCCTTTATCTTTTCCATTTTACTTGTTTTCTCTCCTTCATGCAAGCAATTTGACCGCCACCCGGTGCAATGCTATACTTTTCTACAAGAATCAAACAGATTCCGAGCTTCCGATTCATGCAGCGGCTTCTTTCTGCCACGCAAGCCCTTGCAAGAATCTCCAAACGAATCTACAAAAGAAAGAGGAATCCAACATGAGCCTTGACGGTTTCTCCATGCATGCGCTCGTCAAAGAACTCAGCCGCGCCCTCATCGGCGGGCGCATCGACAA
>CAKPXP010000021.1 GCA_934202005.1 uncultured Selenomonas sp.
TGGACATTGTGCGCCCGTCCTTGCAGTAAATCCAGCCAATCGCGCGGCGCCTGCGGCTTGCGCTCTTGGGGATTTACATAGTAAAAAGCCGCCGGCCGCCTGAGACATCATCTCAGGCGGCCGGCGGCTTTCGCAGGCGCCAGGAACGCGGCAATCTTACTTTTTCTCGATGACCTCGACGCCGCCCATGTACGGGACGAGCGCCTTCGGGATGCGGACGGAGCCGTCCTCCTGCTGATAGTTCTCGAGGATGGCGGCCACCGTGCGGCCGACCGCGAGGCCGGAGCCGTTGAGCGTATGCACGAACTCCGGCTTGCTCTTCGCATCGCGGCGGAACTTGATGTTCGCGCGGCGCGCCTGATAGTCGAGGCAGTTCGAGCACGAGGAGATCTCGCGGTACTTGTTCTGCGCCGGGAACCAGACCTCGATGTCGTACGTCTTCGCCGAAGTGAAGCTCATATCGCCCGTGCAGAGCTGCACGACATGATACGGCAGCTCGAGGATGCGCAGCACATCCTCCGCCGCGTCGACCATGCTCTCGAGCTCGTCCCAGCTCGTCTCCGGCTTGACGAACTTGATGAGCTCGACCTTGTTGAACTGATGCTGGCGGATGAGCCCGCGCGTATCGCGGCCCGCGCTGCCCGCCTCGGCGCGGAAGCACGCCGTATAGCAGCTGTAATACTCCGGCAGCTTGCTGCCGTCGAGGATCTCATCGCGGTGATAGTTCGTCGTCGGCACCTCCGCCGTCGGCACGAGATAATAGTCGAGCCCCTCGAGCTTGAACATATCCTCGGCGAACTTCGGCAGCTGGCCCGTGCCGATCATGCTGTCCTTGTTCGCGATATAGGGCGCAAGCATCTCCGTATAGCCGTGCTTGTTCGCGTGGAGATCCATCATGAAATTGATGCACGCGCGCTCGAGCCGCGCGCCGAGCCCCTTGTAGAACGTGAAGCGCGCGCCCGTGACCTTCGCCGCGCGATCCGCGTCGAGGATATCGAGATCGCTGCCGATATCCCAATGCGCCTTCGGCTCGAAGGAGAACCTCGTCGGCTCGCCCCACTTGCGCACCTCGGGATTCTCCGTATCATCCTTGCCGATGGGCACATCCGCCTTCGGCATGTTCGGGATGTGCAGCATGATGTCGCGCAGGCGCGCCTCGACGTCCTTGAGCTCGGCGTCGAGCGCCGAGATCTTCTGCCCGACCTCGCGCATCTCCGCGATGCGCGCCGTCGCGTCCTCCTTGTTCTTCTTCATCACGCTGATCTCCTTCGAGACAGCGTTGCGCTCGCTCTTGAGCGTCTCCGTCTGATTCAGGAGCTCCCGGCGCTTCTTGTCGAGCATCTCGAAATCATCGAGATTCAGCGGATTGCAGCGATTCTTCAGCATCTGGCGGACCTCGTCGAGATGCTCGCGGACGAACTTGATATCTAACATGACCTTCACTCTCCATAAAAGCGCCGCGAGGGCGCTGATTTCCGGGCGCACGGCAGCCGCGGCCGCGCGCGTATACCAATAAACTCATTATAGTATAAGGATTGGAGCGTGTCAAAGGAAACGGCCCGCGGCCCCGGCACAGCGCCGCGGGGCCTCCCGCTGCCCCCCCCCGCCGGAAGGCGCGCAGCGCAGGACGCGTCGTTTCCGGGGACGTGAAAAAATGCTATAATATGACTGAAATATACCTGAGATTTTCCAAAACGATTGCCACCATTCACGACTGCGGGGGGAGAACGTATCATGGAGTCCAATTTTACATTCCTGCGCGAGCGCTTCCCGGTGCTCGCCCGCTTCGGCGAGCAGGCGGAGCGCTATTTTCGATCCGACGCCAACTCTTGCCTCATGAAGCTCGGCATGATTGGCGAGACCATCGTCCACCTCATCTACGACACCGACGGCATCGAGCTGCCCGTGCCGGACGACGCCGTGCACCGCATCCGGCGGCTTGCGCGCGAGGACTACATCCCGCGCGACATCGAAAGCATCCTCCACACCCTGCGCAAGAAACGCAACCTCGCCGTCCACGAGAGCTACGACTCCGCAGAGGACGCCCGCGTCCTGCTGCCGCTCGCCTACACACTGGCCGAGTGGTTCTACGAGACGTACGGCGACTACCGCTACGAGCACCGCGACTTCGTCCCGCCCGAGATCATCGAGGCGCGCCAGACCGAGGCCGAGCGCGCCGCCGAGGCGAAGCACGACGAGGAGATCGCCGCCCGCGCGAGCGCCTCCGCCCGCGCCGAGATCCTCTCGCGCACCGAGCGCCAGCAGCGCGCGAGCCGCGCCGCCCAGCACCGCCACAAGAGCGAGGCCGAGACGCGCCTGCTCATCGACGAGCAGCTCAGAAGCGTCGGCTGGGAGGCCGACACCCGGACGCTCCGCTACAGCCGCGGCACACGCCCCGCCAAGGGGAGGAACCTCGCCATCGCCGAATGGCCGACCGCCACCGGCCCGGCGGACTACGCCCTCTTCTGCGGCCTGCAGCTCGTCGCCATCATCGAGGCCAAGGCGCGCCACCGCGACATCGCGAGCGTCCTCGACGGCCAAGCGAAACGCTACGCCGCCGCGCCCCTCCCGGAGGGCCTCGCCGCCGACGCGCAGGCGCCCTACGGCGGCGAGGAGCCCGCCGCCTACCGCGTCCCTTTCATCTTCGCGACGAACGGCCGCCCCTACCTCGAGCAGTACAAGGAGAAATCCGGCATCTGGTTCCAGGACCTGCGCGACCCCATGAACATCCCGCACGCCCTGCGCGGCTGGATGTCCCCGGACGGCCTCAAAGACCTCCTGCGCGAGGACAAGAAAGCCGCCGCCAAAGCCCTCGCCGCCGAGCCCTACGACGAGCTGCGCGACAGCGCCGGCCTCGCCCTCAGAGACTACCAGATCCGCGCCATCGAGGCGGCGGAGCGCGCTATCGCGGGCGGCGCGCGCTCCGTCCTCCTCGCCCTCGCCACGGGCACAGGGAAAACGCGCCTCACCCTCGCGATGATCTACCGCTTCCTCAAGACCGGGCGTTTCCGCCGCATCCTCTTCCTCGTCGACCGCAACGTCCTCGGCAGCCAGGCGGAGGACACCTTCCGCGAGGTCAAGCTCGCCGAGCTCCAGACCCTCACGCAGATCTATAACATCCAGGGCATCGGCGACGACGCGCCGCTCGCGCGCGAGACGAGCCTCCAGATCGCGACCGTGCAGAGCCTCGTGCGCCGCATCCTCTACCGCGAGGAAGGCCCCGCCCCCGCCGTCAGCGACTTCGACCTCGTCATCATCGACGAAGCCCACCGCGGCTACATCCTCGACAAAGACATGACCGACGACGAGCTCCTCTACCGCGACCAGCGCGACTACCTCAGCAAATACAGGAGCGTCGTCGACTACTTCGACGCCGTGAAGATCGCCCTCACCGCGACCCCCGCGCTCCACACGACGCAGATCTTCGGCGCCCCCGTCTTCACCTACTCCTACCGCGAAGCCGTCGTCGACGGCTACCTCGTCGACCACAACGCCCCCATCCACATCGAGACCGAGCTCAGCGAAAACGGCATCCACTACGAAAAGGGCGACACCGCCATCCTGCTCGACCCCGAGACCGGCGAGATTGAAAACAGCGCCACCCTCGCCGACGAGCTGGACTTCGACCTCGGCGACTTCAACCGCACCATCATCACCGAAGGCTTCAACCGCGCCGTGCTCGAAGAAATCGCGAAAAACTTCGACCCGACCGAGCGCCAGCAGGGGAAAATGCTCATCTTCGCCGAGAACGACCAGCACGCCGACCTCATCGTCCGCCTGCTGCGCGAGATCTATGAGGGACAGGCCCCCGCCGCCGCCATCCGGAAAATCACCGGCACCATCGAGAACGGCAGCCAGAAGAAAATCCGCGAAGCCGTCCAGCACTTCAAGAACGAGCAATACCCGAGCATCGTCGTCACCGTCGACCTCCTCACAACCGGCGTCGACGTCCCAGAGATCACGGCGCTCGTCTTCCTGCGCCGCGTGAAATCCCGCATCCTCTTCGAGCAGATGCTCGGCCGCGCCACGCGCCTCTGCCCCGCCATCAAAAAGGAAGCCTTCGACATCTACGACCCCATCGGCACCTACGCCGCCCTCGAGAAAGTCAGCAACATGAAGCCCGTCGCCGCGAGCCCGAAAGAGACCTTTGGAAGGCTCCTCGACGGCCTCGCAGACGAATCCCTCCGCGGCATGGAACATGGCGCGGGCGAAAGCGACGGCGCACCAGGCGGCGAAAACGCCGCAGACACAGGTGACAGCACGGACACGAGCGGCGCACCCGGCAGCCGCGGCGGCGCGGCCGCACCTGACGGCACGGACGAGCACGGCGACACGCAGAGCGCCGCAGGCCGCGCAGACGAGACCGACGCGCGGCAGAAACGCCTCACCGCCCGCCTCGGCATCCTCACGGGCCGCCTGCGCCGCAAGGCGAAACTCCTCACCCCCGCGCAATCGCAGGACGCCGCGGCCGCCCTGCGCCTGCCGGATCCCGCCGAGACCCCCGCGAGGGCGGCGGACGAGCGCGCCGCGGCCGCACCGCGCCCGGGCGATATATCAGCCCCGGACGGCGCGCCGCGCCTCCCCGTCACCCCCGCCGCCCTCGCGGACTTCATCGCCGCCGTGCAGGCCCTCCCGCCGGAGCGCGCCCGCGCCGTCCTGCTCGCGAACCGCGCCGCCCTCGAGGACCTCGACCGCATCCACCGCACGCGCAAAGGCGCTATCGTCATCGACCCCCGCGCCGACCGCGTCACCGCCGTCACGCGCGGCTACGGCGAGGGCGAGACGCGCCCCGAGGACTACCTCGAGGCCTTCACCCGCTGGATCCGCGAGAACCGCGACCAGGTCGAGGCCCTGCGCCTCGCCTGCACGAGCCCGCGCGACCTCACGATGAGCGAGCTCAAAGCCCTCCGCAAGCAGCTCAGCCTCGCCCACTTCAGCGAGCGCCAGCTCACCGAGGCCTACACCGGCGACACGAAAAGCGACCTCACCGCCGACATCATCAGCCTCATCCGCCGCGCGACCATCGGCGCGCCCCTCACGAGCCACGAGGAACGCATCCACCGCGCCATCGACCGCCTCATCGTCGAGCTGCGCGCGGAGCCCGGCTTCACGAAAATGCAGGAAAACTTCCTGCGCAAGATCGAAAAATACTTCCTCGCCGACGAAAACTACGTCGTGAGCATGCAGATGTTCCACGACGATCCGCGCTTCACCCGGCAGGGCAACATCGCCCATTTCGACAAGCTCTTCGGCGGCCGCCTCGCCGCGACCATCGACAAGCTCAGCACCTATCTCTATGACGACACCGATGGAGGAAAACTCGCATGACCAACCAAGAAATCGTAGCCAAGCTCTGGAACCTCTGCAACGTCCTCAGGGACGACGGCATCACCTACCACCAATACGTCACCGAGCTCACCTACATCCTCTTCCTCAAGATGGCGAAGGAAACCGACACCGAGGACGCCATCCCCGCCGCCTACCGCTGGGACGCCCTCAAAGACCGCAAAGGCCTCGACCTCAAGAACTACTACAAAGAGCTCCTCGACCGCCTCGGCACCGAGACCACCGGCCGCGTGCGCGAAATCTACGCCGGCGCCGCGACCAACATCACCGAGCCGAAGAACCTCGAGAAAATCATCACGAGCATCGACGCGCTCGACTGGTTCTCCGCCAAGGAGGAAGGCCTCGGCGGCCTCTACGAAGGACTCCTTGAGAAAAACGCCGGCGAAAAGAAATCCGGCGCGGGCCAATACTTCACCCCGCGCGTCCTCATCGACGTCATGACGCGCCTCATAAAGCCCCAGCCCGGCGAGCGCTGCAACGACCCCGCCTGCGGCACATTCGGCTTCATGATCGCCGCCGCGCAGGCCGTGCGCGACGCCACGGACGACTACGACGACCTCACCGTCGACGAAGCGAACTTCGAGATCAAAGAAGCCTTCACCGGCTGCGAACTCGTCCACGACACCCACCGCCTCGCGCTCATGAACGCCATGCTCCACGGCATCGAGGGCGAGATCTACCTCGGCGACACCCTCTCGAACTTCGGCAAGCGCCTGAAAGGCTACGACGTCGTCCTCACAAATCCCCCCTTCGGCACGAAAAAGGGCGGCGAGCGCGCCACGCGCGACGACTTCACCTACGCGACGAGCAACAAGCAGCTCAACTTCCTCCAGCACATCTACCGCAGCCTCAAGGCGGACGGCAAGGCGCGCGCCGCCGTCGTCCTGCCGGACAACGTCCTCTTCGCCGACGGCGACGGCCAGGCCATCCGCCGCGACCTCATGGAGAAATGCGACCTCCACACCATCCTGCGCCTGCCCACGGGCATCTTCTACGCGCAAGGCGTCAAGACGAACGTCCTCTTCTTCACGCGCGGCGCGGGCGACCAGGGGAACACGCACGAAGTCGCCTTCTACGACCTGCGCACGAACATGCCCTCCTTCGGCAAGACGCACCCGCTGAAAAAAGAAGACTTCGCGGACTTCATCGCCGCCTACGAGGCCGCCGACCGTCACGCCGTCCGCGACGAGCGCTGGCACATCTACACGCGCGAGGAGATCGCCGCGAAAGGCGACAGCCTCGACCTCGGCCTCATCAAGGACGATGCCATCATCGACTACGAGGACCTCCCCGACCCCGCCGAAAGCGCCCGCGCCGCGAGCAAATCCCTCCGCGAAGCCGCCGCCCTCCTCGACGAAGTCGCCGCCGAGCTGCGGGCAGGCAAGGAGGACTGAGCATGGCGAAGAAAAAACAAGACCTCACCCCAGAGGAACGCCTCGCCGCCGCGCTCGTGCCGGAGGAGGAATGGCCGTATGCGCTGCCGGATGGGTGGAAGTGGGTACGGCTTTTAGGTGGTGCAGCCACATGTATGGACAATAAACGAAAACCAGTAAATTCAAAGGAACGCGCTAATAGAATCGGAGAGATTCCATATTACGGAGCAACCGGGCAAGTCGGATGGATTGATGAATACTTAACAAATGAAGAATTGATTTTACTCGGAGAAGATGGAGCACCTTTTTTAGACATCCTCAAAACGAAAGCATACATCATCAACGGAAAATCTTGGGTAAATAATCACGCGCATATTTTGAAATCTTTTATGGGGCATATTGGGAATTTATACCTGATGTACTATCTCAATAACTTTGACTATCGGAAATATGTAAGCGGAACCACAAGATTGAAATTAACACAAGGAAAGATGAAAAATATTCCTGTCCCATACCCCCCTCTCTCCGAGCAACGCCGCCTTGTCGCGCGCATAGAATCCCTCTTTGCGAAACTCGACGCCGCCAGGGAAAAAGTCCAGTCCGTCCTCGACTCCCACGAAACCCGCAAAGCCGCCCTGCTGCACGACGCTTTCACGGGGAAACTGACGGCGAGATGGCAAGAGGAACATAATCTTTCTTATAACGAATGGCATCTCGTGTGCATCAAGGATATTTGTCATAGTTTGAAATATGGTACAGCCAAAAAATCTGAAGCAAGCGGACGCTATGTTGTTATCCGTATGGGAAATCTTTTTGATGGCGAGATTCTATGGGATAATTTAGCTTACTCCAACGACAGCGAAGATATTGAAAAATACCAATTAACCCCAGGTGATGTTCTATTCAACCGAACAAACAGCGCCGCCTTAGTCGGTAAAACATCCATTTATCGAGGTGATTATCCAGCAATTTATGCGGGATATATTATCAAGTTAGATTATGACCGGCAAGCCATAGATGGCGAATTCCTAAATTATGTTATGAACAGTCCTTGTGCAAAAGCATATTGCAATAAGGTCAAGACAGACGGCGTCAATCAGTCCAATATCAATGCGAAAAAAATAGGCGCATTTCAGTTCAAACTCCCTTCTCTCCCCGAGCAGCAAGAAATCGTCCGCATCTTAGGCCGCCTGCTCGCGCGTGAGCAGCGCGCCCGGCAGGCGGCGGAGGAAACGCTTGCTGCCATCGACCGCATGAAGCAATCCATCCTCGCCCGCGCCTTCCGCGGCGAGCTCTAGGGGCAACTAAACAAGTACAGAAGGAATTCGCTCTTGCCGAAGTGTGTATTCGTATGTATAATATAGATGAGGTGAACGGAATGACATATGCAGAGCTCATACGGTTCTTGAAAAAGAATGGTTGCATCCTTTCTTCTCATAACAGCAACCATGACATGTATTACAGTCCGATCACCGGAAAACGATTCCCCGTCGGGCGTCACGTCAAACAAGAAGTGCGTCCGGGGACGCTGAACTATATCCTTCTACAAGCCGGACTAAAAAACAAGAAATAAGAAGGTGTTCCCATGAAATACAATTATCCTGCTATCCTGACCCCTGGAGATGGCGGCGTCTATGTGAGATTCCCAGATCTTCCCGAATGCTTTACAGATGGCGACAATATGGATGATGCCATCCGCATGGCCAATGATGCTCTCTCGCTTTGTCTCTACGAGCGTGAGGAACACAAGGAGGAGATTCCCAAGGCAACATCTGCGGACAACCTCCCCATCCCGCAAGGCTCTTTCATCGCCATCATCCAGGCAGATACCACACCGGTTCGCAAGCTGAACGAGAAAAGATCTGTCCGCAAGAACATCACGATCCCTGCCTATCTTGACACTCTCATCAAGGAGCATCATCTGAATCTCTCGAATTTCGTCCAAAACGCTTTGATGAAGAAATTCCGCATGTCTCCGGTTCATTGATATCAAGCACAGCACGCATTCTGAAAAAAAGCGTTCCGGCGGGAAACCGGGCTGTGAGCCCGGAACGCCCGAAGACGCGAACTGTCCGCATGACCTGCCTGTCCCCGGGCAGTCATGCGGACAGTTCTATATGAAAAAACGATGCTGCACGTGCGTGAGATTTCACGTCTGTGCAGCATCGTTTTTGTTCGGTTTTCTGACGCGCTCCTCGTGTCTCAACGGGGAACGCCGTCAGCCCCCTCACGCATCGATACGATACCGATCGACCCAGGCAGCGTGGTCCTTGGCGTAGAGGCGCAGGACGGTGAGGCCGTCGGCCTGGGGCATGCCGGATTTGATGAGGCGATAGGCGCCGCCCATGTCGTCCTCCATGTCTTTCCAGCCCGTCTGGCCACTCCAGTAGCGCGCCGCCACGATGCGCTCCGTGCCCTGCGGGAGATTCACGGCCTTCTTGAGGAACTTGATCTCGAGTGTGTCGCCCGCGACATTCTTGACCGTGTCCCACTCCCAGTAGATGAGGTTGTCGCCCTTGCGGCGCATGGTCGTCGTGTCGGCGATGGCGGTCGTCGTGAGACCGTCCACCTCGCTCGTCCAGAGATCCTGCCAGCGATCCTGCGCCACGCGGCGCTCGAGCTCGTGCTGGTGGAACACGTGGTCGACGATGGCGTCATAGTACTGCTCGTCGAACGACTGGGAGTTGATCTCCTTCTCCCGGCCGTCCGTATGCGACCAGAGCACGCGGCCGCTCGCGTCGTAGAAGTCCTCCTTCATATACTGCACCGTGCGGTTCTGCGGGTTCACCTTGAGGAGCGCCACGCTGAACGCGAGCTGCGAGGGGTTCGATATGACCTCGCCGATGCCGTAGGCCGCGATGGTCTCCTGCGCGCCGCCGTAGCTGTAGCCCGTCTTGATGTAGGCCTCGATCTCCGTCGGCACCCTGCCATGGGCCGTCTCGACGCTCGCGGTCGTGACGACCGACGCGGGATCGATGAAGTTGCTGTATTTCTCATCCGAGGACAGCCAGTACCAGTCCGTCTCGCCGGCATCGTCAGCAAGCGCGAACGACGATGCGCAGAGACAGAGGACGAACATCAGGAGCGCGGCTGTCAAACGAAGTTTTTTCATTCTCATCACCTCATAACGAAATCATGGGAAGTCCATCTCAGGCCTCCGCCGTCGCCGGCAGGGCGACATCGGGGAGGATGCCGAGGAGCGCGGCGATCGCGAGGCCGTAGTTCGTCATCGGCACGCCGGCCGCGCGCGCCTCCGCGACGCGGCAGAGGACGTAGCTGCGGTTGAACATGCAGCTGCCGCAGTGGATGACGATATCGTAGCCCGTGAGATCCTCGGGGAAGTCCTTGCCCGAGACGACGTTCACTGCGATCTCGCCGCCGAGGACGCGCCGCAGCAGGCGCGGCAGCTTCACGCGGCCGATGTCCTCCGCGAGCGGCTTGTGCGTGCAGGCCTCCGCGATGAGGATGCGGTGCGTGCCGCCCGCCGCGCGGAGCGCCATGAGCTGCCGCGCACCCGCGAGGAAGTAGGAAAGATCTCCCTTGAGCGCCGCGAAGAGCACGGAGAACGATGTGAGCAGGCTCGCCGCCGGCTTTTTCGCGTGCACGACGCGGAACGCCTGCGAGTCCGTGATGATGAGGTGCGGCGGCCGCCGGAGCAGCGCTAGCGCCTCATCGAGCTTGTCCGTCGTGCAGGAGAGGACGAGCGCGTGCTTGTCGAGGAGCTCGCGCAGCGTCTGCACCTGCGGCAGGATGAGGCGCCCCTTCGGCGCCTGGATGTCCTGCGGCATCACGAGCAGCACGGTATCGCCCTCACGGCAGAGGCTTCCCGTGATGGAGCGCAGCGCGTAGTCCTCAGGCAGCAGGCGCGCGATCTCGCGGCGAAGCGCCTCCATCCCGCGGCGCTCCCGCGCGCTCACGGCGAGCACGGGCACGCGCGCCGCCGCGTGCAGGGCCGCCACGCGCGCCGCACCGCCGTCCGCGAGCCGGTCCGCCTGGCTCACGACGGCGAGCACGGGACGCCCCATCTCCCGCAGGTGCGCGGCGAAGCGCAGCGCCTCCGCGTCGCCCGCCGCCTCAGGCGGGAAGAGCACGAGCGCGATGTCCGTCTCCTGCACCGCGCGCTCCGTCTGCCGCACGCGCGCCGCGCCGAGCTCCGCCTCGTCGTCGTCGAAGCCCGCCGTATCGATGAATACCACGGGGCCCAGCCCCGCGACCTCCATCGACTTGTAGACGGGATCCGTCGTCGTGCCGGGCTTCGCGGAGACGATGGCGAGCTGCTGCCCCGTCAGCGCGTTTAGGAGCGACGATTTCCCGCTGTTGCGCCGCCCGAAGAGTCCGATGTGCAGCCGGCTCGCCCGCGGCGTATCCTGAAGCGTTGTCATACCATTCACACCCTTTCCTCTCCAGTATATCACGCGCCCGCCGTCCTGTGGTAAAATGTAAATAAAAATCCTGCATCACGCAGGAAGAGAAACCACGGATGCCCGCGCGCCGCAAGGCGCAGCGCGCAGGCATCACGCAAAGGAGTCTTCACCATGTCCAACTATCAATCCTTCACCGTCGGCGAGCCGTTCCCCCTGCCCATCGTCCACCAGGCGGACGGCGGCATGTTCCAGGTCGACGGCAGCGGCGCCATGTTCATCCTCCAGCTCAGCCGCGCCGACGTCATCGCGGCCGAGGCGTTCCGCACGGGCGCGATGGAGCTCGCGCTCTACGAGGAGGCGGGCATCCTCTTCCTCCTCTACCGCATCGACGGCATCTTCAAGGAGGGCTGGGGCGACTGCCCGCTCGCGCTCCATCTCGTGAAACGCGAGCACCGGCCGACCGCGGCGAGCCTGCGCGACCATACGCTCCATCTCTACCTCGTCGACACGCGGCTGCAGCTCCTGCTCGCGCTGCGCGACGCTGCCATGACGCCGGCGTTCCAGCGCGTCCTCACGGACTATGTGACGGCGCACGCGGGCGAGACCGTCGATGCCGCCGACTTCTCGCGGCGGCTCCAGTCCGTCTGGGCCGCGCGCACGAGCACCGCCATGCGCGAGCGCGCCGCCGCCGTCCTCTCCCTCCCGTTCACGCTCGGCGCATCCCAAAAGAAATCATAGAAAAGCCGCCTGCTTTATGATATGATATTTCTTATGGAACCACTGATTAAATGAGGTGCTCCGGATTTACGCGGATGCGCTGTATCTCCCTAGGAGACAAATCCTCAGCGTAGCGGGCTACGCTGAGGATTTGTCGACGACGGGAGGACAACGCAGACGCGTGAAGACGGAGTGCCGAATGAATCAGTGGTTCCTATGGGATACTTCAGAAGCTGCGGCCTAAAAGCGCGCCTCATAGCTAGGTACGCGCCGCTTTCTTCCCCCGCCCGCTTCTGATACGGGAAAATGAGTAAAGGAGATCGGAAACCATGCTGCGCCTCTCTGTCAAAGACCTCAAAAAGGGCATGATCGTCGCCCAAAGCATCTACAACAACCACGGGGGCAGTTACCTCGTCCGGGGCAGCGCCATCACGCCGGAATATATCCGCCAGCTGCAGAAGATCGGCATTCCGACCGTCAACGTGACCTCCGCGGATCCGAGTTTCCAGCTCCTGCCGCCGGAGGACGTCGTGCAGGAGACGACGCGCATCGATGCCATCCAGCATGTGTTCGAGGCGTTCCAGAGCGTCGAGCAGGAGGGGCGTCTCGACGCCGAGGCGATGGAGCGCGTCTCGGACAACATCCTCATCGACCTCATCCAGCGCAAGGAGAACCTCATCCAGCTCACGGACATCCGCCTGCACGACACCTACACGTTCGCGCACAGCGTCAACGTCGCCATCCTCTCCGCCATGCTCGGCCTGCAGTGCCACTATACGAAAAAGGACCTCACCCTCCTCACGCTCGGCGCGCTGCTCCACGACCTCGGGAAAATCGGCATCCCCGCCGAGATCCTCACGAAAAACACGCGCCTCACTGACGAGGAGTTCGCTACCATCAAGCAGCATCCCGAGCTCGGCGCGCAGCGCATCCATGAGATGGACAACATGCTCCCCTCGACGAGCCTGCTCGCCGCCATCGCGCGCGAGCACCACGAGCATGTCGACGGACGCGGCTACCCGCGCGGCCTCGCGGGAGAGAAAATCCACCGCTTCGCGAAGATCGTCGCCATCGCCGATGTCTACGATGCGCTCACGAGCGAGCGCCCCTACAAGCGCGCCTACACGCCGAACGTCGCCTACAACATCATGAAGAATGTCAACATCGGCCAGTTCGACAAGACGCTGCTCGACATCTTCTTCAACAACGTCGCGATCTACCCTGTCGGCACCATCCTCAAGACGACCTGGGGCTATGCCATCGTCAAGCAATGCGAGTTCGGCAAGACGGAATCGCCGACCATCATCCTCTTCGCCGATCTCGAGGGCAAGGTGCTCAAGGAGCCCATCACCATCGACCTCGCAGACGATCCGCTCGGCACGAAGGCCATCCAGATGGTCATCGCCGACAACGAGCTCCGCCATTTCATCCACTCCCTCAGCATCGATCCCTCCATCTATCTGCAGGAGGCGTGAGGCGCAGCAAGTCCATATACCGCAAGGGCGGCGCACGCGATCCGCAAACGATCGCGTGCGCCGCCCTTGTGCTATGTAAATCCCCAAGAACGCAAGCCGCAGGCGCAGCGTGATTGGTTGGATTTACTGTAAGGGCGATGCACAATGTCCACGAAGTGGATGTTTGTGCATGTAGTTTGCTATTCTCGTGGTCCTACCGCAGTTCCGTCAGATACTCCTCGAACGGCAGGCCGTAGTTCCAGGGGAGGTCGAGCGCGACGGCGTAGGCGAGGCATTTGCTGATGAAGTCGGCGGCCTTCTTTACGGCGTCGGTGAGCGATGCGCCACGCACGAGGCTCGCGGCGACGATGGCGGCGAAGGCGTCGCCGCTGCCGCTGCGGTCACCGCCGATCTTTTTCTCCCGGAGCAGCGTGCCGCGCCCGGCCTCGTAGATGAAGTTCTCGATCTCGTCGCCCTCGCTGAGCCCCGTGATGACGACCTGCGAGGGGCCGCGCTCCGCGAGCTCCGCGGCCATGTACTCGAGCTCTTCCTGCGCGACGCGGCCGCTCTCAGGATAGGGGCGGTCGAGCAGGCGGCAGGCCTCCGTGAGGTTCGGCGTCACGATGTCCGCGAGCGCGAGCAGGCGTTTCATGCCGTCGCACATCTCCTGCGTATAGGAGGAGTAGAGCTTGCCGTAGTCGCCCATGACGGGATCGACCATGACGCGCGTGCCCGGCTGCTTGAACATGCGGATGAAGTCCGCGACGATGGCGATCTGCTCCGCCGAGCCGAGGAAACCCGTGCAGATGCCGTCGAACTGGACGCCGTTCTTCTGCCAGTCCTCCATGTAGGGACGCATGCGGCTCGTGTAGTCGTCGATGAAGTGCGTCGGAAAGCCCGTATGGCACGAGAGGATGGCCGTCGGCAGCGGACAGGCCTGCACCTTGAGCGCGGAGATGAGCGGCAGCTCGACGGCGACGGAGCAGCGGCCAAACCCCGTCACATCGTTGACGAGCGCGATGCGCTTCTGCCGCTTCATCGGTTGTCCACCTTGTCGAGCGCGTAAAGGTCATGCTCCATGAAACGGTGCTCGGCGAGCTTTTCGTATTTCGTCCCCGGACGGCCATAGTTCGCGAAGGGGTCGATGGAGATGCCGCCGCGCGGCAGGAATTTCCCCCAGACCTCGATGTATTTCGGATCCATGAGGCGGATGAGGTCCTTCATGATGACGTTGACGACGTCCTCGTGGAAATCACCGTGATTGCGGAAGCTCACGAGATAGAGCTTCAGCGACTTGCTCTCGACCATGCGCGCGCCCGGCACATAGGAGATGTAGATGGTCGCGTAGTCCGGCTGGCCCGTGATCGGGCAGAGCGCCGTAAACTCCGGACAGTTGAATTTCACCCAGTAGTCGCTATCAGGGTGGCGGTTCTCGAACGTCTCGAGGATCTCCGGGCAGTAGTCGTAGTGATAGTTGACATTTTTCTTGCCAAGGAGCGTGATGTCCTCAGCTGCTTTATCTCGTGGCATGGCTTGGTTCCCCTTTGTCTGTTGGCAGGATATGGTCAGGATAGGGCGTGATGAATTTCTGCGCGAAGTTCTCCGGCGACTCCGGATGGCCGAAGAGGTAGCCCTGGATGGCATCCGCGTCGCAGGTGTCGCGCAGGAGGTCGTAGACGGGCGTCTCCTCGACGCCCTCGATGCAGACCGTGATGCCGATGCTGTGGCAGAGCGCCGTCACGGCGCAGACGAGCTGCTGGTCGAAGCCGCCGTCCGTGATGTTCTCGACGAACGCGCGGTCGATCTTCACAATGTCACAGGAGAGGTTCTTGAGCGAGGCGAGCGAGGAGTAGCCCGTGCCGAAATCATCCATCGCGATGTGGATGCCCTGACGGCGGTACGCGTCGAACTGCTCGTTGACGAAATGCCAGTCCGCGACGATGCGGCTCTCCGTGAGCTCGAGCGTCACGGCCTCCGCGGGGAGGTCATAGCGCGCAAGGCACGCGGGCACGAACTCTCGGAACGAGAGGTCGCGCACCTGCTCGTAGCTCATGTTGATGCTCATGCGGAAGTCCGGCAGCAACGCGTGCCACGCCTTCGCCTGCTGCACGGCCTGCTCTAGGAGCCATTTGCCGACGGGCAGGATGAGCTTCGTCTCCTCAAGCAGCGGGATGAACTCCATCGGCGCGACCATGCGCCCCCGCGGGCTGCGCCAGCGCAGCAGCGCCTCGGCGCCGATGAGGCGGCGCGTCCGCGCGTCGACCTGCGGCTGGTACATGAGGCGGAACGCGCTGCAGCCCTCCTCCACGCTCGCGCGCAGGTCGTCGCGCATCGAGATGGAGCGCACCCAGCGGTTGTACTGCTCCTTGCTGAACAGGCAGTTGCGGTTCTTGCCGTCGCGCTTCGCGAGGTCCATCGCCGCCTCCGCGTGCTTGTGGAGCACGAGGTAGTCCTTGCCCGCCTGCGGGTAGAGCACCGTGCCCGCCGAGACCGTGAGGAAGATGCGGTGCCCGTCGAGGTCGAACGGCTGCGTGAGCGCCTTCTGCACGTTTTCGTAGAGCCGCTGCGCTGTCTCTGCATCTGCCATCGGATAAATGATGCCGTACTCGTCGCCGTCGAGCTTGTAGAGCGTGAGCTCCTCCGGCAGGAGCGCGAGGATGACGTCTGCGACGAGCTTCAGCACGCGGTCGCCGAACATGCGGTTGAACGTCTCATTGACGATCTTGAAATTATCGATGCCGAGCACGAGCACGGCCCCGCCCTGCCCCGTGATGCGATACGCCGAGAGCGCGACGCGCAGGCTGTGCTCGAACTGGTATTTATTGAGGAGGCCCGTGATGTCGTCCGCCTGGTTGCGGTTCGCCATGCGGCGGATCTCGCTCACGAAGATTGGCTGCGCGCCATCCTTGCCGAGCGCGCCGACGCGGCCGCGCGAGCGCAGCCAGACATAGACGCCGCTGCGATCCCGCACGCGGTACTCCATCGCGTGCTCGAAGACGTTGAGCCGCTCCATGATCGCGGTGAGGGAGGCCGCGAGCTGGTCCCGTTCCTCCGGGTGCACCAGCGGCGTCCATACCGCACCGAAATCCGCCACGACCTCCGCCGGCAGGCCGAAATCCCGCACGAGATTCGGCGAAAGCAGCGCCGTGCGCGTCTCGATGTCGACGAACACGAGATACTCGTCCGTCGTGCGCTTGATGATATCGAACATCGCCTTGCACCGCCGGAGCAGCGGACTCAGCGACGCCCTTCCCTGTTTGCCCATAGCATTCACTCTTTCAATGTTCGTCCGGTGTCTCTGTGCCGTGCTGATGGCCGAGCGCCGCCGCGGTCGCCGCGTCGATGAGCCCGCCGTGGGCGAAGACCGTGACGAGGCGGTCGTTCATTTCCCTGTAGACCTCATAGATATCCGCTGGCTCTCCCGCGCGAATGCGGGCATGGTAGGAGAGCTTGGCCAGGCGGTTGAGTCGATAGAACGCCTGTTTCCTGATGAATGGCTGCTGCATAGCAATCTGCACCCTTTCCCAAAATCCTCTGCAAAATCCATCGTTTCATGATTCTCGTTACTATTCTATTCGCGCCCGCGGACGCAATTTCCTCTTTCCGTACGGAAACTCCCGCAAACAAATACAAAAAGGCTCCCCAAACGGGGAGCCTCGTAGATTCCTTGCAGAAAGAATCAGAAGAAGAAGCTCACGCGGCCAAAGAGGCTGTGCGTATCGACGTTGTTGCCATCAAGCTTCTCACCGTCGAAGTAGTAAAGGTATGCATGCACGTTCTTGAACGGAACATACTCCGTACCGACTTCCCAGCCCTTCTTGTTCGAGATGTTGCTAAACGTATCGTACGTCGGAGCGAAAGAGACGTTCTGACCGATGTGACGGTAAGCGGCGTAAGCGCCCCAAGTGCCGGCATTCTCGTCCTCTGCGCCCTTGTAGTCAATCTGGACGTTGCCAGACTTATCGAAGGTATCTGCCTCCGTGTTCTGCGCGTAAGCGCCAGAGAGCTTCCAGTTGCTGTCGAAACGGTAGCCGAGACCAGCGCTCCAGATGTTAGCGGTGTCTTCATGCGCGTCCTTGCTATAGCCCGGGAAAGTTGCAAACCCATCAGCGTTGAAGTGACGATATGCCGCACCGCCGGACACCTTGCCCTGCTCGCCCGTGAACACGATACCCTCATAGTCAGAAGCCGTGTTCTCGCGATCTTCGATACCAGACCAACGACCAGCCTCGAGCGTCGTCTTCAGGACGTTGCCGAACTGCACGCGAGCGCCGGAGAACTCATCATCGAAGAGCAGGCCATCGGACTCATCAGAGAAGAGGCCCATCTTGCCGAAGCGGAGGTCGAGGTTGTCGTACTTGCCTTCTGCATAGGCACGGATCAGCTTCGCATTTGCATCGTCTTCATCTTCAGCAACGTTCATGTTCGCATCGATGCGTGCATGCACCGCCCAGTTGTCGTTGACCTCAGCGGTCGGATCGAGACGGAACTTCAGCGTATTCGTTCTCTTGTCAGCATTGCTCTTCTCCTGCTGATCATTGTGGTAGGTATAGCGCAGTTCACCGTTCCATTTCACTTTGTCAGCGTTCTTCTCGAGGTTCGCGACGCGGACGCCGAGGTTGTTGAGCTCATCGGCGAACTCAGCAGCGAGCTTGTCGATCATGGCCTTGTCAGCAGCGGAGACGTCCTTCTTCGCCATAGCCTTTGCGACCATCTGTGCCATCTCATAGCGCGTGATGTTCTTGTCGCCCTGGAACGTCGTGTCGCCATAGCCCTCGATGACGCCGTCAGCAGCGAGCTGAGCAACAGCGTCATACGCCCAGTGATCCGCCGGGACATCAGAGAACGGGTTCGCAGCAGCGAACGTCGTGGAAGCAGCGCCGACAACGAGAGCCGTCGTCAGTGCGGATACGAGAGTCTTTTTCATAGATAACTCCTCCTCACAATAAACAAAAACGGAGTTCCAGCGGAGGAGCAGGCCATGATACGAGTGTCCATGTTTCCTCGATCGCACTGCCCTCGCTCGGATCATCTTTATGTTATCACAGGCAGCAAGGTGTTTCAAGGGAAGTAAATAATTTCTAATGAAAATAGGAAGAAGATATTAGAACCAAGTGACAATCTATGTGAGAAACAAGAAGCAGCGCTCATTTCCTGCTCCATCACGCAAAAAAGAAGCCCCGCAGGGATGTTTTCCCTGCGGGGCTTCCGCTGTGACGAATGAAAGACACGGCGCGGCTTTGCGCATGCCGCCTCTGTCTCAGTGGTTGAAGATATTCTTGAGCGCCTGCTTGTTGACGTCGCGGTTGAGCTGTGCGAGATACGTCGTGAGCTTGATGTTCTTCGGGCAGACCTCGACGCAGTTCTGGCTGTTGCCGCAGCTCGTGATGCCGCCCTTCGCCATGAGCGCGTTGAGGCGCTTCGGCGCATCGAACTTTCCGAGCGGATGCAGGTTGAAGAGATACGCCTGCACCGTCGGCGCCGGGCCGATGAAATCGGACTGCGGGCCGACGTTCGGGCATGCCTCGAGGCAGCAGCCGCAGGTCATGCAGTGCGAGATCTCGTAGGCCGTCTGTGCCGTGTACGGGTTCTGGATCGGCGCGTCCTTGACCTCCCAGGTGCCGTCGATCTCGACCCAGCCCTGGATGCGCTTGAGGCTCTCGAACATGACGGAGCGGTCGATGAGGAGATCGCGGATGACCGGGAACGTGCGGGCCGGCGCGAGGTGGATCGGCTGGTCGAGCTTGTCGACGAGCGAGCAGCACGCCTGGCGTGCTTTGCCGTTGATGACCATCATGCAGGCGCCGCAGACCTTCTCGAGGCAGTTGCACTCCCAGGTGACGGGCGCGACGCGCTTGCCGTCAACCGTGACGGGGTGCTTCTGGATCTCCATGAGCGCTGCAACGACGTTGAGGCCGGGGCGATAGTCCACATCGAACTCCTGCGTGTACGGCTTCTCGTTCGGGCCGTCCTGGCGCTCGATGACGAATCTGACTTTTTTCTGTTCTTCTGCCATTTTCTATGTCCTCCCTCTTACTCTTTCTTCGCGACAGCGTAGTTACGGAGACGCGGTTTGATGAGAGAGTGCTCGAAATCGCGGTAAGAAACGACCGGCATCTCATTTTCCTTGTCGAAATTGACGATTGTCGTCCGCATGAACTTCGTGTCGTCACGCTCCATGAAGACGAGGTCGCCCTTGTCGTCCGTCGCGCGGCCCGTCTCCTTGTCGAAGTGGAACTCGCCGTGCTTCTTCGTGACGCGCTCCTTGAGGTCGGGCGCCATCTCGTTCCAATCCTTCTCGAGGATGATCTTCGCGTGGGCGCCGCGGCTCTCGTCGCGCTGCAGCGCGGACTGCGTAATCGCCATCGCGTAGATGATCATGTTGCGGAGCTGGCGCACGAACATCGCCTCCTGGTTCGCCCAGTGGCCGCGGTCCGTGATGCCGATGTTCTCCCAGCGCTTGAGGATCTTCTTGAGCTCCTCGACGCACTCGCGGAGGCCGTTGTTGTCGCGCTCGACGGAGACGTACTTGTACATGATGTCGCCGAGCTCGTGATGGAGCTGATGCGCATTCTCCGGGCCGTTCATCTGGAGGATCTTCTCGAACTCGTCGACGGCGGACTGGCGCGCAGCCTCCATCTCAGCGTCCGTCAGCGGCTCGCCGTTCTTGCCGGAGCGCGCGTAGCGCAGGCTCTCCGGGCCGGAGATCGTGCCGGAATACGCAGCCGAGAGCAGGGAGTTCGCGCCGAGGCGGTTCGCGCCGTGGTACTGGTAGTCGCACTCGCCGGATGCCATGAGGCCCGGGATGTTCGTGTGATGCTCGCGGTCGACCCAGATGCCGCCCATGGAGTAATGGATGGACGGGAAGATCTCCATCGGCACCTTGCGCGGATCCTTGCCTACGAAATCATCGTACATCTCGAGGATGCCGCCGAGCTTGCGCTCGAGGTAGTCGGCCGGGATGTGCGAGAGGTCGAGGTAGACGCGGTTCGGGTTGTGCATGCCGAGGCCCATGTGCACGACGACCTTGTAGATGGCGCGGGACGCGACGTCACGCGGCACGAGGTTGCCGTAGGCCGGGTACATATCCTCGAGGAAGTACCAGCGCTCTTTCTCGCCCGTCTGCGGGTTCTTGCGGTAGACCCAGACGCGTCCGCCCTCGCCGCGGCAAGCCTCGCTCATCAGGCGGTTCTTGTCGGAGCCCGGGATGGCCGTCGGATGGATCTGCAGGAACTCGGGGTTGCCGAGCTCTGCGCCCTGCTGATAGACGGAGGAGACGGCGGAGCCGTTGCAGATCGTCGATGCCGTGCAGCGGCCGTAGACCTGGCCCGGGCCGCCCGTCGCGAGGATGACGACGTCAGCGGGGAACGAGACGATCTCCATCGAGTTCATGTTCTGCGCGACGATGCCGCGGCAGATGCCGTCCTTGTTCTTGATGATGCGGATGAACTCCCAGAACTCGTATTTTTTCACGCCGCCCTTGACTTCCCAGCGGCGGACCTGCTCGTCGAGCGCGTAGAGGAGCTGCTGGCCCGTCGTGGAGCCGGCGAAGCAGGTGCGCTTGTTCTTCTGACCGCCGAAGTTGCGGAGGTCGAGAACGCCCTCCGGCGTGCGCGTGAACGGCACGCCCATGCGGTCGAACATCTTGATGAGCTTCGGCGCGGCCTCGACCATGCCCTTGACAGCGAGCTGGTCGGCGAGGAAGTCGCCGCCGTAGACCGTGTCATCGAAATGCTCGTAGATGGAATCATGCTCGCCCTTCGTGTCCATGCAGGCGTTGATGCCGCCCTGGGCGCAGAGGGAGTGGGAGCGCTTGACGGGGCAGTAGGAGAAGAGGTCTACCTTGCCGCCGCCCTCGCAAATCTTGAGCGTCGCCATGAGGCCGGAGAGGCCGCCGCCGACGACGATGATCTTATTTTCTGGTTTGTTAGCCATTCTTTATCTCCTTTGCTCGGAACACGCGGGGCAGCGGAAAACCGCCCCGCATCCGGTTGACTTCAGGTATGCGCGACTCAGAACAGGACGTAGTGCGCCATGAACGCAATCGTCACGAGGCTGAGTGCCGCGCACAGGAGCATGGACAGCACGCTCACGACATTCTGGACGCGCGGGCCCTTCGCGATACCCCAGGTCATGCAGAACGTCGTGATGCCGTTGCAGAAATGGAAGATCGCCGCGAGCATACCGATGACGTAGAGCACGACGACCACAGGGTTCTGGAAGTAGCTGTCGAGGAGCTCATAGGAAATGGGCACGCCGCAGATGCCTTTCAGATAAATGCGGAGATAGAAGACGTGCCAGAGAAGGAACGGTACGAGGTACCAGGCAGTCCAGCGCTGCAGCGTAAACATCCAGTTGCGGATGTAGCCGAAGCGGCCGGGGTTGCAGTTCGCCTGCAGCGCGATGTAGACGCCGTAGACCGCGTGAAAGATCAGCGGAATCGCGATGCCGAAGATCTCGAGTCCGTAGAAGATGGGGCGCGGGATGAGCTCCATCATCGCGAGGCCGCCGTTCAGGGCCTCCGGGCCGCCGAGCGACGTTGCATTCGTGAAGACATGCTCAAGGATGACGATGCCGAGCACGACCAGGCCAACGAGCGAATGCAGGCGGCGCAGGTAAAAAGATACGTTATACATTCTAAACCTCCTAAAATAATACCCCGAGGCATGAGGAAGCGCCGCGCGGCCGCCCTGCTGGGGAGCGGCGCCGCGGATTCCTCTTCCTCCTTATATCAGTACCCCTTGAGGGTGCGATATTTCTCCTGGTTGACCTCGTAGAGGCTGTTGCCCTCGCAGTCGATGACGCAGATGGCGGGGAAATCCTCGACCGTCAGCTTCGCGAGCGCCTCCGGGCCGAGCTCCGGATACGCGAGGACTTCGTATTTCTTCACGGACTTCGCGATGAGCGCCGCAGCGCCGCCGACAGCCGCGAAATACGTGACGTGGTTCTTCTTCATGGACTCGACGACTTCCTTCGAGCGGGAGCCTTTGCCGATCATGCCCTTGATGCCCTGGTCGAGCATCGTCGGCGTGTAGGCATCCATGCGGCCGGAGGTCGTCGGGCCGCAGGAGCCGATGGGGTCGCCCGGTTTCGCCGGCGTCGGGCCGAGGTAGTAGACCATCTTGTCATGCCAGTCGATGGGGAGTTTCTCGCCTTTGGCGAGCGCCTCGCACATCTTCTTGTGCGCAGCGTCACGCGCCGCGTAGATCTCGCCGGTGATGAGCACCGCGTCGCCGATATGGAATTTCTTCGACATCTCCTCCGTGAAAGGAGTATGGATCTTGATAGGTTCTGCCATGATGCTTCCTCCTCTTCCTCAAATCAAAGCGTGCGCGTCTTGTGACGGCAGGCGTGGCAGCAGATCGTCACAGCGACCGGCAGGCCGGCGATGTGCGTCGGGCCCCACTCGATGTTGACGCCGAGGCAGGTCGTCGTGCCGCCGAGCTGCGGGCCGATGCCCGTCTGGTTGATGAGTTCGAGGAGCTCGTCTTCGAGCTTTGCGTATTCCGGCATGGGATTGTGCGAGTCCACGGGACGCGTGAGCGCGATCTTGCTCATGACGGCCGCCTTGTCCATCGTGCCGCCGATGCCGATGCCGATGACCGTCGGCGGGCAGGGGTTCATGCTCGCGTGGAGGATGATGTCCATGACAGCCTTCTTCACGCCCTCGACGCCGTCCGCCGGCACGAGCATCTTGATGCCGCCCTTGTTCTCCGAGCCGAAGCCCTTGGGCTCGACCGTAATCTTGAGCTTGTCGCCCGGCACGATCTTCGTGTAGATGGCGCCCGGCGTGTTGTTGCCCGTGTTCACGCGGTTGAAGAGCGGCTCGCTCACGACGGATTTCCTGAGATAGCCGTCCGTGTAGCCCTTGGCGATGCCGTCGTTGACGGCCTGCTCGAGATCGCCGCCCACGATGTGGAGATCCTGCCCGACCTCGAGGAAGACGATCGTGAAGCCCGTATCCTGGCAATAGGGGCGATCCTCGTTTTTCGCGATCTCCGCATTCTTGATGATCTGATCGAGCACGTTCTGGCCGACCGGGGATTTCTCCGTCTCGCGGCCGCGCTTGAGCGCCGCGTAGACATCATCCGGAAGATAGTAGGCTGCTTCCTTACACATCTGAGCTACGTTTTCAGTGATTGTTTTTGCGTCGAGTTCTCGCAAAGTAATCCCTCCCACTTAGAAGGAGCGCCGTCCCGCGCCTTCCCACAGCAACCAATAGGAAACCACAGGAAAAGCGTTCGTGAAAGACCGCACTCCGATAAAAAATCATACGCTCGTAAGGTAATTCTATCACATTTGTTCCCTTGGTTCAAGCAAGAGAAAAGCGGCGCGAGGCCGCTAAAATAGTGAACTTTATTCATCTTTGACCGAGTCTGTGGAGGCGCACTTCAGGCGCTTTCCCCGACAGCAAATCCATCGTCATAAAAGAACCGAGCGCACCGTCGCGCGGACGTGCCGCCGAGCCGGGATTGAGCACGGTGATCGGTGTGCCGGGACTGTACTCCGCGATGTGGGTATGGCCGTAGACGGCGATATCGCAGTTCGCCTCCGCCGCGGCCTCGACGAGCATGCGCGTGCCGTACTGGACGCCGAAGACATGGCCGTGCGTGAGTAGGATGCGGTGGCCCGCCGCCTCGACGACGATGGTCTCAGGCGTGTTCGGATCCGGCCAGTCGCAGTTGCCGGGCACGAAGCGGACGTCTGTCCGCGCGATGGTCGCGAGATACTGCGCGTCGCCCACGACGTCACCCGCGTAGAGCCAGAGCTCCGTGTCGGGTGCCGCGGCGAACACCGTATCGACGACGTTGACCGCGCCGTGCGTGTCGCTGAGGATGCCGATCTTCATACGAGCACCTCCTCCAGCTGCCGGACGAGCGCGCGCAGCGCACGCCCGCGATGGCTGATGGCGTCCTTTTCCGCAAAGGTCAGCTCCGCCATGCTCCTCTCCCCGACGTAGAAATACGGATCATAGCCAAAGCCGCCCTCGCCGCGCGGCTGCGTGCGGACCGTGCCGTCACAGCGCCCGTCCGCCGTATACACCGTGCCGTCCGTGTCCTCGAAGACGAGCGCGCAGCGGTAGTCGGCCGCGGACTGCGTGAGACCGCGCGCCGCAAGCTCCGCCACGAGCTTTTCGTTGTTCGCCGCGTCGTCGCCGTGCGTCCCGGAGAAGCGCGCGGAGTGCACGCCCGGCGCGCCGCCGAGCGCCGCGACCTCGAGGCCCGAGTCGTCGGCGACGCAGGCGCAGTGCGTCGCCAGCGCGTAGGCATGCGCCTTGATGCGCGCGTTCTCCTCGAACGTCGCGCCGTCCTCGACAGGCTCCGGGATCTCCGCGAACGCGTCGAGCGCCACCACCTCGACGGGGAGATGCGCGAACGCCTGGCGCATCTCGCGCAGTTTCCCCTGGTTCTTCGTAGCAATCACAATCTTTTTCATGACTCCGGCCTCCTTTTCCCTGCTTTCCCTGCGCGCCTAGCCGACACGGCCGACGAGCCAGACGAGCTCGCCGCCGAGTACATCCTTCTGATAGGAGATGAGCTCGCGGCAGCCTTTCTCCCCGTAGTCGAGGAGCGTCGTGAGCTCCGCGCGGCTGAACGGCCGCCCCTCGCCCGTGCCCTGCACCTCGACGAAGCGGCCGTCGCCCGTCATGACGACGTTCATATCGACGATGGCCTGCGAGTCCTCCTCGTAACAGAGGTCGAGGATGGGCTCCCCCTCATGACTCACGCCGACGCTGACCGCCGAGACGAAGTTGCGCACGGGGAACGTGCCGCCCTTCTCGTAGAACGAGGCGCAGGCCTCAACGAGCGCGACAAACGCGCCCGTGATCGACGCCGTGCGCGTGCCGCCGTCCGCCTGGATGACGTCGCAGTCGATCTGTATCGTGCGCTCCCCGAGCGCCTTCATGTCGACGACGGAGCGCAGCGCGCGCCCGATGAGCCGCTGGATCTCCTGCGTGCGGCCGTTCTGCCTACCGCGCACGGCCTCGCGCTGCGTGCGCGTGCTCGTCGCGCTCGGCAGCAGCGAGTACTCCGCCGCGATCCACCCCTCTCCCGTGCCGCGCTGGAAAAAGGGCACGCGATCCTCGACGCTCGCCGCGCAGATCACCCGCGTCGCGCCCATCTCGATGAGCACCGAGCCCGCGGGATAGCGCTGGAAATGTCGCTGCATCGCATATGGCCGGAGCGCGTCCGGCGCCCGCCTGTCTGGTCTTGGCATCTATCTGACTTCCTCTCTTGGAACTGCTGATGGAGGAGCATGCTCGTCCGAATGCATGCTCTTCGTCATGGAACGTTTTTTCGCGCCGCCGATCCCCTCAGTCCGCATCGCGAAATGCCGCCCGCTGAAAAAACCTTCCCGTGCATGGGAAGGTTTTGGGAAGGATGAACCTCGCCCGGCGTCTGCCGCGCTCAGCGGTTCCCCTTTTTGCTCTCCTGGTACTGCCGATAGTTCTTGATGATGCAGATCGGCGTCTTCTGGCTCGCGTTGCCGAACGGATTATCGAGCAGGAGCTTCGCCGCGAGCGGGCCGTCCACCTTGTCCGTCACGCCGACGACGCGGCTGCGCTTGAGGTCGTTAACATCGGCGATCATCGCGCCGAAGCAGCCGAGACGCTGCTGGAGCTTCTTGACGACCTCGTTCGGATCCTTCGGCCCGTAGACAATGCATTTGTCGAACGGCGGCATCGTGCCCGTCACATCGTCGATGAGCGCCGTCTGCTCGCCGCCCCACTTGTAAAAGAGGCCGCCCTGGCCCACGAGCTTGCCGAGGAAGCCGGCGAAGAGCGCGAACGCCACGCGCCATTTCCCCTCGACGTCCATGAGCGACTGCATGCCGTGCGGCGACGCGAGGCTGCCGTAGTCCGGGATGAACCGGCAGCAGAACTGCGCGACGCGGGAGATCTTGAGATCCTCCGGGCGCACGAAACGCCCCTGCGTGATGGCGACGACGCTCTCCGCCGTGCAGAGCAGGTCGTCTGGGCCGATCTTCCCCTTCGTGTAATGCTCAATGCAGTCGACAATATCATCTTTCTCGGTCAGGATGCGCGTCGGGACCGGGATGCGTTCTACCTTTGCTTCTGCCATGCTCTCTCCCCCTTAGTCCTTGGCGAGCGTAACGCCCGCGAGCTGCGCGATCTCCTCTGCCGTGAGCGTAAAGCGCACCTTCGTATAGTGCCACGGCGTGCGGCCCGTCTCCATCCAGATGAAATCGATCGGCACATCGACCATGTGGGAGAGCGCCTCGGCGAGGCTCAGTCCCTTGCGCGCGGTGAGCCTGATCTTCGCGAAGATGTGCAGCTTGTCCTCACCGTTCTTGTCGCCCTTTTTCTGGATGAGCACGGCCTCGAAATAGTCGTCCTCACGCGGCGCGCCCTCGCGCTCCGCCTTGCCGCGCGCCTCGACGGCGTCATACTGCTCATACGGCAGCTGCGGACGGGCGATCGCGTCCATGATGGTCGCGCACGAGCCGCCCTCGTTGAGGAACGTGAGCTCCTTGCTCAGCACGATGCTCTTCTCATCCATCTGCTCCTTCACGAACGGCGCGTCCGTCTTCACGACGACGTTCTCCTTGCCGAGGCTGGCGAGCACGAGCCTGCCCAGCACATAGACCGCCAGACAGACGACGAGAATCCAAAAAATGATTTCCATTACGCTTCCCCTTTTCCCTGCGGAGCGGCTGATGCGCTCAGCGCTCCCTGTTTCTTCTCCTGCTCCATCGCCCGCTTGAGGATGGACCAGTATTTATCAGTCAGCCGCTCGATATGGCCTGTCTCGCGGCTCGTATAGACATTCTGCGTGTGACCTGTCACGAGGACGGTGCCCGTCTGCGCGTCGAGAATGCGGTAGTCGAAAGCCATCTTCGCCTTCGTGAGCGCCGTCGGCGTCGTCTCGATGAGCAGCTCCTCGTCAAAATGTCCGGGCGAGAGATACTTCGCCCGCACCTCCGTGATCGGGAATACGTAGCCGTCGTCCATGAGCATATCGAGCGTGATGCCGATGGAGCGCAGATACTCCACGCGGCCGATCTCGAACCAGCGGATATAGTTCGCGTGATGGACGACCGCCATCGCATCCGTATCATAGAAATTCACGCGGTGTTTCACCGTCACAGGCATGAAAAACTCCCCTTTCCGACGCCTCGCAATATGCCGCAAAGCGTGCGCCCCGCAGAATCAGTGATTCCTTAAGGAACCGCTGATTAATTCGGCACTCCGTCTTCGCGCGTCTGCACTGTCCTCTCGTCGTCGACAAATCCTCAGCGTAGCCCGCTACGCTTCCGGTTTGTCTCCTAGAGAGATACAGCGCATCCACGCAAATCCGGAGCGCCTCATTTAATCAGCGGTTCCTTAATAAGACTAAAGCAAACGCCGCAGAAAGTCAAGAAACCGCACGTCCCAAACGCGCGCAGCTCCCCGCCGCTCAGAGCGCGTACACGCGGTCGAGCTGGCGCAGATAGCGCTCGATGCGCGCGAGCTCCTGCGGCGCCGTCACGCGGCGTCCCGAGTAGTAATACGTCGTCACGCTCGTCCCCGCCTGCGCGAGCTCGCCGCGCTCTCGCAGACGGCGCACAAGCTCGTTCACCGTCCCCTCGTTGCCGTCGACGAAGCGCACCGAGGGCGGCACGACCTCGCGCAGCGCCGCCTTGAAATAATTGAAATGCGTGCAGCCAAGCACAATCGCCGAATACGCCTCGAGCGGATACGGCGCGAGCTCCCGCTGCAGGTACGCGCGCACGGCGGGCGAGTCGAACTCCTGCCGCTCGGCGAACGTCACGAGCTCCGGCAGTGCAAGGCGGTCGACGAGATGTTCCTTGTCCACGCGCTCGATGAGCGTCTCGAGCTTCGCGCCCGCGATCGTGATCGGCGTCGCCACGACGAGCACGCGGCGGCTGCCGTCGAGCGCGAGCGCCTTCTTCGCCGCGGGCTCCATGCCGATGATGGGCAGATCGTAGCGCGCGCGCATCGCGGGCACCGCGACCGACGTCGCCGTGTTGCAGGCGACGACGATGGCATCGACGCCCTGCCCCACGAGGAACGCGAACGCCTCCGCCACGAACGCCTCGACCTCCGCGCGCGTCTTCGTCCCGTAGGGCACATGCGCCTCATCCGCATAAAAGAGGAACTCCTCATGCGGCAGCACGCGGCGCGCATGATGCAGCACGGAGAGCCCGCCCATGCCCGAGTCAAAAAACGCAATCTTCAAGCGGAAAACTCCCTTCCAAAGATAAATCCATCCTGCCGAAGAACCGATTCCATCCTGCCATAAGAAAAGAAGCCGCCCGCAGGCGGCTCCCGAATTCGCAATCTGGCGGAGAGGGTGGGATTCGAACCCACGGTGCGTTGCCGCATCACCGGTTTTCAAGACCGGCTCCTTAAACCACTCGGACACCTCTCCGCGACTCGTCTATTATAGCAAGGCGGCCGCGCTGTTGTCAAATCAGCGAGGCGCCCACGCGCGCTCAGTTCGCCTCATACGGACGGACGCGGAGCGTCAGGCCCTTCTCCTCGCAGAGCTCCCGGCAGCGCTCGATCTCCTCCGGCCCCTCGACATGGTCGACGATCGTGAGGACGACATGCGGCACATGCGCCTTCGCACGCACTGCGAAATCGAGCATGCCGTCATAGGACGCGAGACCGTACTTCGCGCGCGTGAGCTCATAGTAGCGCTGCGCGTTGCTCGCGTTGAGGCTGATGGAGATCGTATCGAGGATCCCCGCGAAGCGCGGCGTGATATCCTGCCCGTATTCGAGATTCGCGAGCCCGTTCGTATTGAGCCGCGTCGGCAGCTCCGGCTGCAGTTTCTTCGCGTAGGCAAGCAGCTCGAGCAGCACCTCGAGCCGCATCGTCGGCTCGCCGAAGCCGCAGAACACGAGCTCCTTCGCGTACGCCCAGGGAGCGCCATCAAGCGCCGCCTTGAGCTCCTCCACCGTCGGCTCCTGGCCGTGGAACCAGAGCGTCGAGCTCTCCGCCATCTGCTTCTTCTGCCGCAGGCAGAACGTGCAGGCGCAGTTGCATTTATTCGTGATATTCACATAGAAACCACGCTTCCCCTCCGGCATCACCGCGAGACTCTCCTCGAGCGGGAGATAGCGCCCTCCCGCATGCGTCGCGTAAATCAGCATGAAACGGTCTTCCTTTCCTCATCCACAAAACCAGTTGCCGCCTGTCCCAGCACTGACAGCACGCCAAACATCTTCCAGGTACAATACTGTCCTGCCATATAGGAAACGCTGATTAAATGAAGTGCTCCGGATTTACGTGGATGCGCTGTACTCTTCGGAGACAAACCGCAGGCGTAGCCAAAG
>CAKPXP010000022.1 GCA_934202005.1 uncultured Selenomonas sp.
TCTCGTCGTCGACAAATCCTCAGCGTAGCTCTGCTACGCCTCCGGTTTGTCTCCTAGAGAGATACAGCGCATCTACGCAAATCCAGGGCACCTCATTTAATCAGCGCTTCCTTAGAGATCTGCGGGACGTTGCAGGCGGCGCGCTTACATCACGATGTGCGCCATGAGGAATCCCATGCAGCAGCCGGTCGATATGCCGATCAGGCCGGGGATCATGAAGCTGTGGTTGAGGATATATTTGCCGATGCGCGTCGTACCGGACCGGTCGAAGCCGATGCAGGCGAGGTCGGAGGGGTACGTGGGCAGGAAGAAATAGCCATAGCAGGCAGAGATGAAGGACATGATGAGCACAGGATCCATGCCGACGCCGAGCGCCATCGGGACGACGATGGCAATCGCGGCTGCCTGCGAATTCACCAGCTTGGAGGTGACGAACGCGATGATGGCATAGGCCCAGGGATAGGAGGCTACGGCGGTGCCGAGCGCTTCTTTGAGGACGGTCATGTGAGCGCCGAAATAAGTATTGGCCATCCAGGCGACGCCGTAAACGGAGACGAGGGCGACGATGCCCGAGCGGAATACCTGGCTGTTGCCGACGTCCTTCGCCTTGACGTTGCAGGTCAGGAGGATGGCGGCGCCGACGAGCAGCATGACCATCTGGATGACGGAGGTCATCGAGATCGGTTTCGGTTTCGCGTCAGAGGAGGCGGCGAAATGCGGCAGCAGATCCGGGAAAGTTGCCGAGAACCGCGATGATCAGGATACCGCCGAAGAAGATGAACATGGCGCGGTAGAACTCCTTGGCAGGGATTTCCCCTGCAGGGACTCGACATCGCCGTAGACGTATTTTTTGTTCTCAGGATCCTGGATGAACTCCTGGAAGCGCGGATCTTTCTCGAGGTCCTTGCCGCGGCGGTAGCTCCAGAGGGCGGCGCAGAGCACGCCGAAGCCCGTTGCGGGGATGGAGACCGCGAGGATCTGCAGAACCGTGTAGTCATAGCCGGCTGCCGCCATGAAGCCGATGATGGAGACGACCGCGACGGAGACAGGCGATGCGCAGATGCCCATCTGCGACGCGACGGAGGATACCGCCATCGGCCGCTCGGGGCGGATGTTCTGCTTGATGGCGATATCGTAGATGATCGGGAACATCGTGTAGACGACATGGCCCGTGCCGCAGAGGACGGTGAGGAACCAGGTCGTGAGCGGCGCGAGGACGGTGATCTGCTTCGGGTTGCTGCGCAGGAACTGCTCCGCGTATTTCAGCATGACGGTGAGGCCGCCGGATGTCTGCAGGAAGCCCGCGCAGGTGACGACCGCGAGGATGGTCAGCATGACATCGATTGGCGGCGTGCCCGGCTTATACTGGAATACGAACGTGAAGACTACGAGGCCGATGTCCCCGTGGCGGACGCCGACGAGCAGACAGGCCAAGAGGACAAGGAACCCAAACAACATTTCCATAGAAAACTCCTTTAACTCCATTTCCTTTTAGGAAGCACTGATTAAATGAGGTGCTCCGGATTTGCGTGAAACGAGCCTCTAGGGAACCGCTGATTAAATGGAGTGCTGAATTAATCAGTGGTTCCCTAGAACCTCCTTTTGAGCGGATGGAGTTTGTGCTATGATCTAGTCAGATGACAAGGCGGGGTGCGGCGTTGGCTTGCTGGTGCTGAGCTGCAGAGAATCTGACCTGTGGAGGAGGGATTGCTATGGACTTGTTTCCTGAGCATAAGAGCAAGCTCATCAAGGATACGACGCGTAAGGAGCGCGAAGAGATCGTGCGCCGGGCGTTGCGGTGTTCGGAGGGCTGTGAGAACTGTACGGGCTGCGCGCTCGGCGCGGGCGACGCGTTCGAGATGTATCGTCCCTATATAGAGGGAAAGCTCGAGATCCGCGAAATCAACATGCAGTTCCACGCGCGTTACAACGTGCATTGAAAGGAGAAGGTCTATGAATCAGCTTCGTTACCGCTGGGCGACGCTCGGCGTCGGCGTCATCGGTCGCCAGCTCGCGGAGGCGATGCAGGCGCCTGAAAGGTAGCCGCGCGGCGACAAGGCTGTCATCACCTGGACGGAGGACGGCAGGCGCGAGGAGGTTCTCGCGGGCAGTACGGCGGAGGCTCTCCGCTACGAGGTGCTCGACATGGAGCAGGCGGTCGCTGGCGATGCCGCGCGCATGCGGCTGGATGCGACCGTGGATGTCATGCATCTCATGACGGAGATCCGGCGGCAGTGGGGGATGAAATATCCAGAGGGGGAGTAAGAAGAGCTTGACGCCCCTAGCAGTTCCAAGCGTTGAGGAATCACGGATTCATCTAGTTCCCTGTCTTCGCGCGCCTGCGGCGAGCGATACAGCGCATCCGCGCAAATCCAGGGCAGCTCGTATCATCAGTGGTCCCTTGACATTTTTTTGTGGGATTGATACCATTACTGACAATGAGAGACGCAAGGTACGAGTGGTTGCTTCGCACACATTGTGTGCGTCTATATAGAATGAAGAAAACAGGAACAGGAGCTGAATGATATGAAGCAGGATGGCGTTGCCGGGGCGCAGAAGATCACGATACAGGACATCGCGGATCTCGCAGGGGTATCGAAGAGTACGGTATCGCGCTATCTCAATCGGGGTTATATCAGCGAGGCAAAGGCGGCGCGCATCCGTGCGGTCATCGAGCAGACAGGCTATCAGGCGAATTTCTTCGCGAAACGGCTCAAGATGAAGCGGAGCAAGCTCATCGGTATCGTGCTGCCGCGCATGGATTCCGTCTCGGTCGGCAAGCTGCTCTCAGGCATTGGGCGCATCCTGGAGCCTGCGGGGTATCAGGGCATCCTGCTCGTGAGCCAGCTGCAGGAGGAGAAGGAGCTCGAGAATATCGTGAAGTTCTCCCAGCAGGGCGTCGATGGCATCATCGTCGATTCCATCGGTATCACGCCGCGGCATGTCGCGCTGACGCGGCAGCTCGATATGCCGCTCGTCTATACAGGTCAGCAGAGGGAAGGACTGCGCTGCCTCAAGATCGACGACTATGCGGCGGGCAGGCTCATGGGGGCCTACCTGCGGCAGATGGGGCATGTGCGCGCCGTATTCCTCGGCGTCTCGGAGAAGGATCGCGCCGTCGGCGTCGATCGCAAGCGGGGCTTCATCGACGCGTTCACGGAAGGGCGGCCAGCGGCGCGCGTGACGTTCATGGAGACGGACTTTGACTTTTTCTCTGCGTACCATCGCGGGCCGGAGCTCTTGACGGCCGGCGCGACGGTGATCGTCGGCGCGACGGACAATATCAGTCTCGGCGTCCTGCGCTATTTCCACGAGCGCGGCATCCGCGTGCCGGACGATATCTCCGTCGTGGGTTTCGGCGGTTACGACGTGGGCGCTGTCGTCTATCCGGCGCTCACGTCGGTGTATTTTGACTACGAGCTCGTGGGCATGAAGACGGCGCAGTACATGCTCGACGCCATCGCGGGCGCGACGAGCCATCTCGGCGGCTTGCCGCTGCATTTCCTGGAGCGGGAGAGCGTGCGCCGCGTCGGTGCGCCGGCGCCTGCGGGGAGCGCTTCCTGTACTGCGCTCGTATGACGCAGGAAGGTGGGAAATTTCTTGCCGGGATTTCTTGACATCTCCTGGACGCTATGTTATAGTCATTCAATGTAGACGCAGGAAGTGTGTCTCCGATTGGGCAGTTTCTGCCCATCCCCAACCGCACGACGAGGTTCTTAAGGAAGCACTGATTAAATGAGGTGCTCCGGATTTGCGTGATGCGCTGTATCTCTCTAGGAGACAAACCGGAAGCGTAGCGGCAAAACGCTCCATCGCGTTTTGTGCTGAGGATTTGTCGACGACGAGAGGACAGTGCAGACGCGCGAAGACGGAGTGCCGAATTAATCAGCGTTTCCTTAAGCAAGTCAGCATGCGCTGCACCGCAGTCGGCGAGTAATCGACAGGGAGGTGTTTTCATGTACGCAATCATTAAGACGGGCGGCAAGCAGTACAAGGTTTCCGAGGGTGATGTCATCACGGTCGAGAAGCTCGCTGCCGCAGAAGGCGACGCTGTCACGTTCGACGAGGTTCTGACGGTGGTGAATGACGGCGATGTCAAGGTCGGCACGCCGGTCATCGCAGGCGCGAAGGTGACGGGCAAGGTCGAGGCTCAGGGCAAAGGCAAGAAGATCCGCATCTTCAAGTACAAGGCGAAGTCGAACTATCGCAAGCGTCAGGGTCATCGTCAGCCGTTCACGAAAGTGACGATCGAAAAGATCGAGGCCTGATGATCCGGGTACGCATCTTTCGTCAGGCGGACGGGAGGATTACAGGCTTCGATGTGTCGGGCCACAGCGGCACGGCATGCGCGGGCGAGGATATCGTCTGCGCGGGAGTCTCATCCCTCACGGATTCCGCCTATCTCGGCATCACGGAGTATCTGCATCGAAAGGTCAGATCCATAGACTCGAGCGGGAAGCTCCAATTGATGCTGGAGGGCCGTCCCGATGAGCGGACGGAAGCAATTCTGGAAACGATGCTTTTGGGGCTTATGGCGATTGCTGAAGCGTATCCAAGGGCTGTACGGATTACTGGGGAGCCGCTTGTGCGGTGATCTCTCCCGTGCGTCAGCGCGGGGGACGCTGGCACAGCGCCCCCGAGCAAGTGAGGTGAATCTCATGTTCATGTTCAATCTGCAGCGCTTCGCGCATAAGAAGGGCGTCAGCTCCACGCGCAACGGCCGCGACAGTGAGTCGAAGCGCCTCGGCGTCAAGGAGCAGGCCGGCACGCTCGTTACGGCTGGCAGCATCCTCGTTCGTCAGCGCGGCACGCATTTCCATCCGGGCCACAACGTCGGCATCGGCAAGGATGACACGCTGTTCGCCAAGGTGGCCGGCAAGGTCGCTTTCGAGCGGAAGGGCAAGTACAATCGTCAGATCAGCGTCTATACGGCTGAAGAGGCGATGTAATAGGCAAATACGGTACCTGCGCTGCCGAAGGGGGCGCAGGTATTGTTATATTCGTCAGGGATTGGTGTGGGCGTCCGTTTTCTGGATGTAGCGGCGATTCCTGGGAGCGCGGGTAAAGAGCCGCGTTTCCGAAAACGACGTTAAGGAACCGCTGATTAAATGAGGTGCCCTGAATTTACGTAGATGCGCTGTATCTCTCTAGGAGACAAACCGGAGGCGTAGCAGAGCTACGCTGAGGATTTGTCGACGACGAGAGGACAGTGCAGATACGCAAAGGCAGGGTGCCGAATTAATCAGTGATTCCTTAAGTTGCGTTGTGATGTATGAAAACCCGGTATTGCACGCAATGCCGGGTTTTCATACATCACAGGCTCGACGCGCCATGTCCGCTTTGCGGACATGGTACATCGCTCTGAAAGTATATCCAGCCAATGTGAGCAAAGAGGAAGTGAGGAAGCTATGCAGTTCATCGATAAGACAAAGGTCATCGTAAAAGCGGGGGACGGCGGGCACGGGAAATCGGCGTTCCGCCGCGAGAAGTTCGTGCCGAAGGGCGGCCCGGCGGGCGGTGACGGCGGGCGCGGCGGCGACATCGTGTTCCGCGTCGACCAGAATATGAATACGTTGCTCGATTTCCGCTACCATCGGAAGTTCAAGGCAGAGAACGGCGAGAACGGCGACATCAAGAATCAGTACGGCAAGAACGCACCGCCGTGCATCGTCAAGGTGCCGCCCGGAACGACAGTGCGCGATGAGGAGACGGGGGCGCTACTCGCCGACCTCACGGAGGTAGGACAGGAGGCTGTCATCGCCAAGGGCGGCCGCGGCGGCCGCGGCAACGCGAAGTTCGCGAATGCCGCGAACCGCGCGCCGACGTTCGCGGAGTTCGGCGAGCCGGGCGAGAGCAGGAATCTTGTGCTCGAGCTCAAGCTGCTCGCGGATGTCGGCCTCGTCGGTTATCCGAGCGTCGGCAAGTCGAGCCTCGTCGCCGCGTGCTCGGCCGCGCGTCCGGAGATCGCAGACTATCATTTCACGACGATCACACCGGTGCTCGGCGTTGTGAAGACGGACTACGAGAAGAGCTTCGTCATGGCAGATATTCCCGGCCTCATCGAGGGGGCGGCGGACGGCGTGGGCCTCGGCCACGATTTCCTGCGCCATGTCGAGCGCACGAAGCTCATCCTGCACATCGTGGATGCGTCCGGCATCGAGGGGCGCGATCCCGTCGATGATTTCTACAAGATCAACAAGGAGCTCAAGAAGTACAGCGAGAAAATCGCGCGCCGCACGCAGCTCCTCGTCGCGAACAAGATCGACCTGCCGGAGGCGGCGGAGAACCTGCCGCGCCTCGAGGCACTCGCGGCGAAGGAGGGACTGAAGTTCTTCGCCATCTCGGCGGCCGCGCACACGGGACTCAGGGAACTCATCTCCTACGTCGGCACCTGGCTCGATAACTACGTTGAGGAGCCGGAGGCGACGGAGGAGGAGACGGTCTACGACGAGGACGCGGCGCGCGACGCGGAGAAAGTCACAGTCACGCGCAACGACGCAGGCGATTTCATCGTGAGCGGCAAGGCGCTCGAGAAGCTCGTCGCGATGACGAATTTCAACAACGACGAGGCGGTGCGCCGGTTCCAGTACATCTGGCGCATCAAGGGCATCGACGAGAAGCTCAAGGAGCGCGGCATCCGCGAGGGCCAGACCGTCCATATCGGCGAGATGGAGTTTGAGTGGCGGGAGTGACCGCAGGGAGGAGGAACATTTTTGATTCGTAATTCTTTAACTGGCAAGCAGAAGAGCTTTCTCCGCTCGGAGGGCATGAAGCTCGAGCCCGTCGTGATGGTGGGCAAGGACGCCGTGACGCCCGCCGTCGTGCAGTCGGCGCGCGATGTTATCAGGAAGCGCGAGCTCATCAAGGTGCGCGTGCTCAACAACTGTCTCGAGGATGCGTCGGATGTCATGGAGCTCCTCGCGGAGCGCTGCGACGCGAACCTCGTGCAGATCAAGGGCAACACGGGCCTGCTGTTCAAGCGGAATTTCGAGAAACCGAAGATCGAGCTGCCGTAAGGCGGAGAGGAGAGCGTCATGGAAGAGCAGGAAAGGGCAGCGCGCGCGGAGCTCGCAGCGGCGCGGCGCATCGTCGTCAAGGTCGGCACGAGCACGCTCGCCTATGGCCCGGGGCGCATGAATCTGTGCCGCATCGAGCATCTCGTCCGCGAGCTCGTCGACATCAGCAACGCGGGGCGGGAGGTGATCCTCGTCTCGTCGGGCGCCATTGCGGCGGGGCTCGGGCGGCTCGGCCGTGCGGAGAAGCCGTCATCCATCCCCGAGAAGCAGGCGGTCGCCGCCATCGGGCAGGGCATGCTCATGCACATTTACGAGAAGCTCTTCGCCGAGTATGGCAGGACGACGGCGCAGGTGCTCCTGACGAAGGAGAATGCCGTGCGGCACAACCAGTACATCCATTCCCGCCAGGCGTTGCTCGCGCTGCTCGCGATGGGGGCCATCCCCGTCGTGAACGAGAACGATGCCGTCGCCGTCGATGAGATCAAGATCGGCGACAACGACACGCTCTCTGCGACGGTCGCGACGCTTGTCGACGCGGATGCGCTCATCATCCTCTCGGACATCGAGGGGCTCTATACGGCGAATCCGCAGACGCACCCGGACGCGCAGCTCATCGGCGTCGTGCCGGAGATCACGCCCGAGGTGGAGCGGCGCGCGGGCGGCGCCGGATCGAGCCTCGGCACGGGCGGCATGAGCACGAAGATCGAGGCGGCGAAGATCGCGATGAACGCGGGTGCGACGATGGTCATCGCACCGGGCGGTCATGCGGGCGTACTCGCGCGCGTACTCGCGGGCGAGGCGGTCGGCACAGTGTTCCCTGCGAAGGAGAGTCATCTGCGCCTTCGGAAGAGCTGGCTCGCGTTCGGCAAGCGCATCGAGGGCGACCTCTGCGTCGACCGCGGCTGCGAGCAGGCGATGCGCGCGCATGGCTCGAGTCTGCTCGCGGCTGGCATCACCTCCTGCGAGGGCGATTTCGCGGCGGGTAGCACCGTGCGCGTGCTTACGGAGGCAGGGCAGGAGATCGCGCGCGGCACGGTCAACTACGATGCTCGCGTGCTGCGCCAGCTCATCGGACGGCAGACGAGCGAGTTCCCCGCGCTCCTTGCGGGGCAGGACATCCATGAGGAGGTCATCCACCGGGACAATATGGTACTGATGGTCTGAGTGAGTCGATAGGAGGCAGACGATGGATATTCAGAAAACGATGCGGGAAAAGGCTGAGGCGGCGAAGCGCGCGTCACGCGCGCTCGCCATCCTCCCGACCGGCGTGAAGAACGAGGCGCTGCGTGCGATGGCGGATGCGCTTGAAAAGCGCGCGGAGCTCGTGCTCGAGGCGAACGCGCAGGATCTCGAAGAGGCACGCGCCAAGGGACTCAAGCGCTCCTATCTCGACCGCCTCATGCTCAATGAGGGCCGCATCCGGCAGATGGCGGAGGGACTGCGCCAGACGGCGGCGCTCCCTGATCCCATCTGCCAGGGCGACTACTCGACGATCCGTCCGAACGGGCTCGAGATCCGGCGCGTGCGCGTGCCGCTCGGCGTCATCGGCATCATCTACGAGGCGCGTCCGAACGTCACGGCCGACGCGGCGGGCCTCTGCCTCAAGGCGGGCAACGCCGTGCTGCTGCGCGGCGGCTCGGAGGCCATCCGCTCGAACACGGCCATCAGCTTCCTGCTCATGAAGGCGGCGTACAAGGCGGGCATCCCCGAGGGCGCGCTGCAGTTCGTCGAGTTCACCGACCGCGAGGCTGTTGACGCGATGACGCATATGACGGGGCTTCTCGATGTCATCATCCCGCGCGGCGGCGCGGGCCTCATCCGCCACATCGTCGAGAACAGCTCCGTGCCCGTCATCGAGACAGGCACCGGCGTCTGCCATACCTTCGTCGATGAGACGGCGGACTTCGACATGGCCGTCAAGATCGCGGTCAATGCGAAGACCTCGCACCCTTCCGTCTGCAACGCGATGGAGACGCTGCTCGTCCACGCGGCCATCGCGGAGGATTTCCTGCCGCAGCTCGCGCGCGCGATGGAGGAGCAGCATGTCGAGCTGCGCGGCGACGCGCGCGCAAGGGAGATCTGCCCCGAGATGCGGGAGGCGACGGAGGAGGACTGGAGCACGGAGTACGGCGATCTCATCCTCTCCGTGCGCGTCGTGCCGGATCTCGCGGCGGCCATCACCCATATCAACAAATACAATACGGGCCACAGTGAGACCATCGTGACGAAGAATCTCGAGAGCGCGCATCGCTTCCAGAAAGAGGTGGACGCGGCGGCCGTTTACGTCAATGCTTCCACGCGCTTCACCGACGGCTTCGAGTTCGGCTTCGGCGCGGAGATCGGCATCAGCACGCAGAAGCTTCACGCGCGCGGCCCCATGGGTCTCGAGGCGCTCACGAGCACGAAATATCTCATCTACGGTGAGGGGCAGGTGCGTTGAGCGCGCTTGCGGGCTATTTGCGCACGCTGCGCCAGTACCTCGCGACGCCGCACGGGCGGCATGACGCGCGCGACGACGCGGCAGCGCTCGCGCGCATCGCGCTGAGCTGCCTGCTCGCGGCCGCGCTGCTCGTGCTTGCCAGGGGGCTGATCTGAGCGGGAGATGACGGCAGCATGACGGAGCGGATGTAGCCGCCTTTCTTTTCGAGCTGTCGCATTTTGTCCATGACTGGGCAGTTACCAGAAGAGAAGAGGTTTTTAGGAGGAATACCAGCGATGACGCAGGGCAGAAGCAAGGTCGGCATCATGGGCGGCACGTTCGATCCCGTGCATACAGGCCATCTCGTGCTCGCGGAGGATGTGCGCGACGCGTTCGGCCTCGACGAGGTGATTTTCATCCCGTCCGCGAACCCGCCGCACAAGGGCGGCAGCGCGAGCGTCTCCGCGGAGCACCGTTATCTCATGACCGTGCTCGCGACGGCGGACAATCCGCATTTTTCCGTCTCGCGGCGCGAGCTCGACCGGCAGGGGCCGAGCTACAGCCTGCTCACGGTGAAGGAACTGCAGGAGCGCTACGGCGGCAGCACGGAGTTCTTCTTCATCACGGGCTCGGACGCCATCAACGAGCTCGATACCTGGTACCATGTCGACGAGCTCCTCGCGCGCTGCCATTTCATCGTCTCGGAGCGCGAGGGTGTGCCGCTCGACGAGGCGCGGCTCGCGCGGCGGTTCGGCAGGCTCGCGGCTGAGCACATCCACCGCCTCGCGACGCCGGAGCTTGAGATCTCCTCTACGGATATCCGCGCGCGGCTCGCGCGCGGTGCCTCCATCCGTTACCTCGTGCCCGCGCCAGTCGCGTCCTATATTGAGAAGGAAGGGCTGTATCGATGAACGCAAAGCTATCGTATGATGAAAGGAAACAGTTGCTCGCGGCACGCCTCAAGCCGTCGCGGTTCCGTCACTCCCTCGGCGTGGCGGAAACGGCGGCGCAGCTCGCCGCGCGGTTCGGCGTCGACGCGGAGGCGGCGCGCACGGCGGGTCTCCTGCATGACTGCGCGCGGGAGTTCCCGAACGAGGCGATGCGCGCGGAGGCGGACAAGCGCCAGATCCCCTATGGCCCCATCGAGCGCGCGATGCCGCTCCTCCTGCACGCCTATCTCGGCGCGGCGCGCGTGCGCGAGCTCTACGGCGTCGATGACGATGCCATCTCGCAGGCCATCTACCGCCATACGGTCGGCGGCCCGCAGATGACGCGCCTCGACAAGATCATCTGGTACGCGGACATGATCGAGCCGTCGCGCGACTATCCGGAGGTCGAGATGCTGCGGCGGCTCGCGCGCGAGGCGAGCCTCGATGAGATGCTGCTCGCGGGCCTCACGGAATCCATCAAGTTTGTGGCGGCGAAGGGGCATCTGCTCCACCCGCGCACCATCGAGGCACGCAACGAGCTCCTGCTCCGGGGCGTGAAGCTGCCCGTATGAGCCGCAGGGAGGAAAGGCAGCCCGTGAATCGCACGCGCGAGAATATCCAGCGCAAGCGGAAGCTCCTCGCGCGCAAGCGGCGCCTGCGCCTGCTGCGCCTCTGCATCTTTTTGATCTTTCTCGGCATCGTCCTCGTTGTCGCCGGCTTCCTCTGCACGACGCTCTACCACTGGGGATCTGGCATCTATGCGGAGTACCAGACGCGTCACGAGGCGTATCTCGCACGGCGGGAGGCGCGCGCGGGCGAGCTCGACCCGCGCTTTGACGGCTATACGAACGTGCTCGTGCTCGGGCTTGACGACGGCGCGGGCGGCCCTGAGACGGCAGACGGGCGCGCCGCGCGGCAGGCGGACACGCTGCTCCTGCTCTCCGTGGAGAATGAGACGGGGCGGCTGCGCATCGTGACGATCCCGCGCGACACCTGGGTGCCCATCCCGGACTCCGCCTATGAGGACCGCATCGGCACGCTCTACGGGACTGGCGGCGCGCCGCTCGTCGTGCGGGCGACGGAGCAGCTCCTCGGCGTCTCCGTCCACCAGTACGTCGCCGTGGACATGCAGACCTGCGCCGACATCATCGACCTTCTCGGCGGCATCGACCTCTACGTCGAGAGTGATATGGACTACGACGACCCGGAGGCGGATCTTTCCATCCATCTCAAGCAGGGGTATCAGCACCTCGATGGCAAGCAGGCGCAGGAGTACCTGCGCTACCGCGGCACAGATCTCGGCGACGCCGGACGCTCCGAGCGCCAGCAGCAGTTCGTCAAGGCGCTCTATGAGGAGGTCATGCGCGTGCGCACGCTGACGAAGCTGCCCGCCATCGCTGAGATTCTCCAGACGCGCGTCGAGACGAGCGCGGAGATTTTCGATTCGGCGCATCTCGCGAATGTCCTGCGGCAGATGAGCCGCACGGAGCCTGAAACGTGGATGCTGCCGGGAACACCCGCCGAGAGCGATGACACCATCTGGCTGCCGGAGACGCAGGCCATCGGGGAGGGCGTCGCGAGACTCTTCCCTGAGACCAAGACAAGTGTTGATGACGAATGAGATGCTGCGCGGCGGCCATGTCCGACGCGGGCAAGAAATATCAATATTACCCATAGGAGGGATTTTTTTGACAGTCGAAGCAATGAAAGAGACCATCTGCGCCGCGGCCTCGGAGAAGAAGGCGCGCGATATCGTGACGATGGACATGCGCGAGCTCACGCCGACGACGGACTATTTCGTCGTCTGCTCGGCGAATACGGCGACGCAGGTGCGCGCCATCGCGGACAACATCGAGGAGAAGCTCGCCGAGAGCGGCGCGCATTTCCTGCACAAGGAAGGTTATCGCGAGGGCGAGTGGATCCTCATGGATTACGGCGACGTCGTCGCGCACATCTTCCGTCAGGAGGCGCGCGAATACTACGCGCTCGAACATCTCTGGGCCGACGCGGCGCTCACGCCGTACGAGGACTGAGCATGGAACGCGGGATGAGGCGGGGCGGCGCGCCGCTGCCGCAGCGGGAGGCAGGCGCGGTGCGCACCCGCCGCAAGTATCAGCCGAGCACGGTGGCGACGCTCACCGTCGCGCGCCTCGGTGAGATGGGCGCGTTCCTCGACGCGGAGACGGGCAGCACGCATGACGACATCCTGCTGCACAAGACGCAGCAGACGGCGCCCGTTGCTGTCGGCGACCGCGTAAAGGTCTTCCTCTACAAGGATCCGAAGGGGCGCCTCACGGCCAGCATGCGCGTGCCGAAGATGGAGGAGGGGCAGATCGCCCGGCTCAAGGTCATCAATGTGAGCCGGGACGGCGCGTTCCTCGACGTCGGCGCCGAGCGCGGCATCTTCCTGCCCTACGCGGGCATGCGCGGCAGGCCGCAGATCGGCGAGACGGTTTGGGCGAAGCTCTACACGGATAAATCCGGCCGCCTCGCCGTCACGATGGAGGTCGAAGACGAGATGCGCCGCGCCTCCGCCTCCGCCTGCGGCAAGGTGCGCGTGGGCGATCATGTGACGGGGGCCATCTACAACTACACGGACGCGGGCGCGTTCCTCTTCAGCGAGGAGCGTTATATCGTCTTCATCGCGAACAAGGAGCTGCCGCCGCGCGAGGAGCGGCCGCGCGTGGGCGAGATCGTCACGGCGCGCGTGACCTTCGTGCGCCGTGACGGCCGCCTCAACGCGTCGTTGCGCGAGGCGAAGGAAAAGGCGCTCGAGACGGACGCCGCGCGCATCCTCGAATTGCTCGCCGTACGCAAGGGCAAGATGCCGTACAGCGACAAGACCTCGCCAGAGGTGCTGCGCGACAAGTTCGGCATCAGCAAGGCGGCATTCAAGCGCGCGCTCGGACATCTGCTCAAGGAGGGACGCGTCTACGAGGCCGACGGCTGGACGTATCTCAAGGACATGCCGCAGGAAACGCCGCAGCCGCCAGAGGACGGCGGGACGCTCGCGCGTGGATAGTTTTTTTCGCAGAAAGCAGGAAATGCGCGCTTCGTCGCGAATAAAAAGAAATAACAGAAGAAATCAGTTAGGTTGGAGTTTGCTTATAAGGAAACGCGGATGGGCTGACGCACGCGTCAGCGGCTGCATCTGCGTTTCCATGATTCCAAGATGGGGGCGATCGAATGGCAGCAGAAACGTCAGGAGATAAGAAGGGAATTCTTCTCGAAACGGGAACGAACGAGTTCGAGATTGTCGAGTTCAGCATCGGCAAGGTGCACTATGGCATCAATGTCGCCAAGGTGCGAGAGGTCATCACGCGCGCGCCGGTCACGGCGATGCCGCAGGCGCATCCCTATGTCGACGGGCTCTTCACGCTGCGCGGCAAGGCGATTCCGCTCGTCAATCTGCCGCGCTGCCTCAACGTGCAGACGGATGAGGAACCGAAGAACATCATCGTGACGGAGATCAACAACTACAATATCGGCTTCCTCGTCGGCAATGTCTCGCGCATCCACAGGATCTCGTGGAAGGACATGGAGCCGGCGCCGGAGGTCGGCGACCAGTCGCGCGTCGTCGGCATCGTAAAGATGAAGGATCGCATCGTGCTCCTGCTCGACTTCGAGACGATCATCGCGGAGATCAATCCTGAGATCAACGCGAAGCTCACGACGTTCGAGGACGCGGCGGAAGATGTCAAGGACAAGCGCTCGGATGTGCATGTCGTCGTCGCCGAGGACTCGCCGATGCTGCGCGACCTGCTCGTTACGACGCTGCATGAGTCTGGCTACCGCTTCGTGCGCGACTTCGGCAACGGCCAGGACGCCTGGGAGTATCTGCAGGGGCTCGCGGCGAAGGAAGGGCCCATCGAGGATCATGTCCGCATCATCGTCTCCGACGTCGAGATGCCGAAGATGGACGGCCATCGCCTGCTCAAGCTCGTGCGCAGCGATGCTCGTCTCAAGGACGTGCCGTTCGTGCTCTTCTCCTCACTCATCAGTGAAGAGATGCGCATCAAGGGCCATCAGCTCGGTGCTTCTGGCCAGATCTCGAAGCCGGAGATCAATCAGCTCATCGATCTCCTCGACAACCTCGTCTTCGGCAAGCCGCTGAAGAAGGATGAGGATGAGGCGTGAGTTCAGCAGACTAGTGTCAATCAGAGGTGCTTTCCTCTTCATGGAGGGAGGCACCTCATTTTGTTGGTAGTTCCTTGGCAGGAATAGGCTGTCGTACGTAAGGATTCTTTCAAAGCATCCAGTGGTCAGGAAAATCTCCCTGACAGGGTGTTGCAGTGAACCGCTCCGTGCGACAGTCTTTTTTGCTGCCCATGTTCGCCGGATCGTCGATGAAGTTGACGGCGCAAAAGGAAACGACCCTGCGCATCTGGCAGGGTCGTTACGTAGCGATTGACATTCAATCTGTACCTCTTTATTCATTTGTCTGCCAGCAGCAACTCTCGAGTGAAGCTACGGGCTTTATGCGATGCCTCGCGAAACAATTAACACATCGAACGACTGGAACAACAACCGACATCGGCAGGAACTAGAGTACGATGGGCTAACGCGGATGCTCCGGAACCTAGGAATCCAGAAGCTCCGATAGAAAGGAACACGGCGTGGTCATTCTCACGGTACTCTGACAGGCGTGCGATTTTGTTGCTGCCATATAGCTTCGAGTACGCCCGGCGCTGAGAGGAGGCTCAGCATCGTGACGCCTTACAATGCCTCGATGGCGTTTCATCCTTCACCTGTGCACCCTATACGTCAGAGGGGAGCGAAAGAATGGTGAACGTAATCTGCAGAATCATCCACATCCTTTCCTAGAATTGAAGAGAGCCTGTTTCGGCAGGCACCTGCCAAAGACATCGCCCTCTAGGACTCCGTTCCCTGGTGGTTTGCTCTTCTCTTCTTGCACTTTTAGTATAGCATGAAGGAAGATGAAATACAACCTCTTTGTTGAATTTTTTAGATGTTTTTTGTATTTATGTATTCTGCTTTTTGTATGCAGCGGAAGAGGCGGCGCCGTCGCTGGTAATTTTGCCCGCTGCCGCGGCGTGGCGTTTTCTTGCAAATCCACGCTTTCATTCCCTGGGGGAAGTATTGTATAATGAAACGAGAATGTGGATGTGGATGTGGAAGCGGGTTGAAGGATGGAGGCTGAACGATGAAACGATTGATTGTGATCCGCGGCGGCGGTGAGATGGCGACGGGCATCGCACTGACGCTGCATACGGCGGGGTTCCGCGTGCTCATGCTCGAGCGGGCGCTGCCGTCGGCGACGCGGCGCGAGGTGACGTTTTCCGATGCCGTCTATGACGGGAAAAAGACCGTGGAGCGCGTGACCTGCACGTTCACGAAGAGTAAGAAGGAGGCGGAGAAGCTCCTCAAGAAGGGGGAGGTCGTCATGATGGTCGATCCCGCGGCGACGTCGGTGGCTGATTTCCGCCCTCAGGTGCTTGTAGACGCCATCCTCGCGCACAGGAATCTCGGCACGTCTCGCGCGATGGCCAAGCATACGATTGCGCTCGGCCCTGGGTTTTGCGCGGGGCGCGATGTGAATGCAGTCATCGAGACGATGCGCGGGCACAATATGGGACGCATCATCTACGAGGGGTATTCCCTGCGCAGCGAGAAGGAAACGAGCGCGGAAATCGATGTGGATGAGACACGGGAACATATCATCTTCGCGCCAGCCGCAGGGCGCATCGAGTCGCTGCGCAGCATCTCGTTCCTCGTCAAGAAGGGAGAATCGATCGCCCATATCCATGCGGGTGGCGGCATCGTGGAGGTCAAGGCGCCCTTTGACGGCGTGCTGCGCGGCATCATCCACGATGGCTATGAGGTCTACGAGGGCATGAAGATTGCGGATATTCATCCGACGATGACGCAGGGCGAGTGTTTTACAATGTCCGACAAGGTACGCTGCGTCGGCGGCTCGGTACTCACGGCCGTCATGCATTGGGAGGCAGGGAACTTCAAGCGCCATCGTTTGCTGCCGGTCTGAAGCAATGATGGGAACTGGGGTTCTCGAGCCGCTTTGGACGCTGCTTTTTCCGCCGCGCTGCCCTGCCTGCGGCTGCTATGTGGAGGCGCGCGGCGGCTGGTGTCCCGCCTGTCTGAGCGCTGCGTTGCGCGTCCGCCGTCTCGTCCTCACGCCCGCGCAACGCGGCGCGCTCGCGGCCGGCTGGACGCTCGGCGTCTACGAGGGGGCGCTGCGCGATCTCGTGCGCGGGTTGAAATATCAGGGCAGGACGGAGCATCTCTATGCCATCGGGACGTTCCTGCGCGCGGCGGCACCGATGCTTTGCCGGCTGCTGCAGGAGGATGGCGGTGCACGGCAGCTTGGCGCTCGTTTCGATGCGGCGGCGGCTGTGCCTCTGCACGCATCGCGTGAGCGGCAGCGTGGCTTCAACCAGACGGAGCGCATCTTCTCGGCATGGCTCGCGGGCGGGGGACTCTCCTTGGAGCGACTGCTCGTGCGTGTGAAGAAGACGCGGCCGCAGTACGGACTAAGCCGCGAGGAGCGCGCGCGGAATCTCGAGGGCGCCTTTGCACCAGCCAGGGGGGCGGCGCTTCGTGGCAGGCGGATCTTGCTCCTCGACGACATCTTTACGACCGGTACGACCGCGCTGCACTGCGCCGAGGTGATGCGGCGCGCTGGCGCGGCGCAGGTCGCGGTGCTGACGCTTGCGAGCGGCCAGAACAGTTGACGGATCTATGAGAAAGAGGGATTCATCATGAAACTTGCCCTGATCGGGACAGGGAAGATCATCGCTGACGCGCTCGTCGCGTTACAGCCCATTGACGCCATCGAGCGGCGGGCCATCTTCGCGCGTCCGCACAGCCGCGCGAAGGGAGCGGCGCTCGCCGCGCAGTACGGCATCGCGGCGGTCTACACCGACTACGCGGCGCTGCTCGCGCAGGCGGATATTGACACGGTCTACATCGGCCTCGTGAACAGCGCGCATTTCTCCTACGGCAAACAGGCGCTCGAGGCGGGTAAGAACGTCATCATGGAGAAGCCCTTTACGGGCACGCTCGCGGAGGCGCGGGAGCTCGTCGCGCTCGCGCGGGAGAAGAATCTCTATATTTTTGAAGCCATCACGGTGCTGCACACGCCCGTGTTCCAGAGGATGCGCGCGGGTCTGCCGCGGCTTGGCCGGGTGCGCATGCTGCTCGGCAACTACTCACAGTATTCCTCGCGCTACGACGCCTACCTCGCGGGGGAGGTGTCGCATGCCTTCGACGCCGCCTACCTCGGCGGCGCGCTCCGCGACATCAATGTCTACAACGTCCATTATGCGGCGGCGTTCTTCGGCCTCCCGCGAGCTGTGCATTATTATCCGAACCGCGGCTTCAACGGCATTGATACCTCAGGGACGCTCGTCCTGGAGTACGACGGCTTCTCCGCCGTCTGCACGGGTGCAAAGGACTCCGATAGTCCCTGCTACCTTTCCGTCCAGGGAGAGAAGGGCTGGATGAGGATCGACGGCAAGCCCAACGTCGCGCCCAACCTTACGCTTTCCTATGTCAGGGAAGGCGGCGCGGGCGGCGAGACGCGCGACGCGGCCGGTGCCGTCGTGCGCGAGACGGAGACGGAGATGTTCGTGCCGGAGACAGGGGAGCACCGCATGACGCAGGAGTTCCGGGACTTCGCGCGCATCGCCGACACGGGAGACCGCGCGGAGGCTGACCGGCTCGCGGCGGAGACGCTGGCCGTCATGCAGATCATCGAGGACGCGCTGCAGGATGCCTGAGAGGCGCGCCGCTGCTGTCTGCCATCCCGCGCTGATATGGCTGCTGCACGCCACGACGAAAAGCGTCTCTTCTGAGTGATGGACACAAGAGAAAAACTTGTAACTTTGTATACAATCCACTATAATAGAAAGACAAATGCTTTTTCAGGAGCGCGCGTTTGTCGGCTTCTGAACTATGCAGATCAAGGGGAGGCAGATATTTTGTTGATGAATGGCGCGCAGGCGGTACTGGAAAGCCTGAAGAAAGAGGGCGTCGACGTCGTATTCGGCTATCCGGGCGGCGCGGTGCTGACACTATATGATGAGCTCTACAAGATGAAATTCCCGCATGTGCTCACGCGGCACGAGCAGGGGGCCGTCCATGCGGCGGACGGCTACGCGCGCGCGACGGGAAAGGTCGGCGTGGTGTTCGCGACGTCGGGCCCGGGCGCGGCGAACCTCATCACGGGCATCGCGACGGCGAACATCGACTCCGTGCCGCTCGTCTGCATCACGGGGCAGGTGGCGAATCCCTACATCGGCAAGGATTCATTCCAGGAGGCGGATGTCTGCGGCATCACGACGCCCATCACGAAGCACAACTACCTCGTGAAGGACGTGCGCGACCTGCCGCGCGTGATGAAAGAGGCATTCTTCATCGCGCGCACGGGGCGTCCCGGTCCTGTCGTCATCGACGTGGCGAAGGACGTCTTTGCGGCGCAGATCGACTTCTCCTATCCGGAGCAGGTGACGTTGCGCGGCTATTCGGGCGAATATCCGACGGACGCGGCGGCCATCGACGAGGTCGTGCGGCTGCTCGACGCGGCGGAGCAGCCGCTGCTCTTCGTGGGCGGCGGCGTGACGCTCTCTGATACCTCGGCGCTCGTGCGCAAGCTCCAGAGCGGCCTCGGCGCGCCGGCCGTGAGCACGCTCATGGGGCTCGGCTGCATCGCGGACGGCACGGAGGGATTCCTCGGCATGGCGGGCATGCACGGTGCCTATGCCGCGAACATGGCCATCCAGCAGTGCGACCTGCTCCTTTGCCTCGGCATGCGCTTCAGCGACCGCGTGACGGGCAAGGTCACGGAGTTCGCGCCGCACGCGAAGGTCGTGCATTTCGAGCTCGACGTGGCGGAGTTCAACAAGAACGTGCCGGCGGACGCCGAGGTGCCGGGGGATCTGCGCGCCTCGCTGCCGCTGCTCATCGAGAAGCTCGAGGCCTCGCCGACGGACTACCGCGAGCAGTTCCAGTCGTGGCTGCGCCATGTCTCCGCGCTTGCGGAGGCGCATCCCTTCTCCTATACAGCGCGGGAGGACGCGATCCAGCCGGAGGCGCTCATCGAGAAGGTCAGCGCGCTCTCATCCGATGATACGATCGTCGCGACGGATGTCGGTCAGCATCAGATGTGGGCGGCGCAGTTCTACGCGGAACGCCGGCCGCGCCAGTTCATCACGTCGGGCGGCCTCGGCACGATGGGATTCGGCCTGCCCGCGGCGCTCGGCGCGAAGGTCGGCCGTCCAGACCAGCCCGTCGTCCTCATTTCCGGCGACGGCAGCATCATGATGAACTGCCAGGAGATGGCGACGCTCGCCGACAACGACATCGACGTGAAGATCATCGTCATCCACAATTTCATCCTCGGCATGGTCGGCCAGTGGCAGCGCCTCTTTTATAGCCACCACTATTCCCAGTCCGAGCTCAAGGGCAAGACGGATCTCGTGAAGCTCGCGGAGGCCATGGGCATCCGCGGCTACCGCCTCACGGAGCCGGAGGAGCTCGAGACGCGCCTGCCTGCCATTCTCGCAGAACCGGGCGCGGCGCTCATCGACGTCTACGTGCCGGAGGAGGAAGACGTCCTGCCGATGGTACCGGGCGGCAAACGCCTCGATCAGATGGTGCTGGGGAAAGGAGCAAAGAAAAAATGAAGAAATTCCTGCTGGCGGTTCTCGTCGACAATAAGCCGGGCGTGCTCACGCATGTCGCCGGGCTCATCAGCCGCCGTGCGTTCAACATCGAGAGCATCTCCGCGGGCTACACGGAGGAGCCGGACATCACGCGTATCAACATCGTCGTCTCCGTCGAGTCGGAGAACGAGCTCGCGCAGGTCGTGAGCCAGCTCGGCAAGCTTATCGACGTCATCAAGATCGTCAATCTCTCCCTCACAGACTCCATCGAGCGCGAGCTCGTGCTCATCAAGGTCAAGGCATCGAAGGCATCGCGCGCCGACATCATCAACGTCGTCAACATCTTCCGCGCGAACATCGTCGACGTGACGCCTGAAGATGTCGTCATCGAGCTCACGGGCGGCGAGAGCAAGATCGACGCGCTCTGCGAGGTGCTCGAGGAGTACGGCATCATCGAGATCGCGCGCACGGGCGCGATCGCGCTCTCGCGCGGCCCCGTGCCGGTCAAGGCGATGTGAGTTGCGGGAAGTCTGAATGGCAAGTGCCATGCCGACGGGGATTCCCTGCGTCATGGAGGAAAAGATCATACGAGCGGAGCAAGCACTGCGCAAGCGGCGCTTCTGACCCTATACGGATGGCGTCAGTCTCCTGTGAAAGGAGTCTGCTGCCATCCGTTTTGTTTGAACAAATGGGATAGATTATTATTGACAATAAAGCAGCGGATGGTTAGAATAGTAGGTGAAATGATTATGCATATCATTTCCATTTCAGAAAGAAAAGTCAGAAGGGAGGATGTTCCATGTTTCAGAAAACAGATTTTTGGATCGGCCTTGCTGTAGGTGCGGTCGCTGGCATCTTCGGCTATCGGTTCATGCAGGAGCGTGAGCAGCAGCTCGCGCAGATGCAGCCGGCTGCGCCGACGTCTGAACTGCCGCTCGCTGAGCTCCAGCGTCAGAAGGAGGAGCTCGAGGACCTCATCGCAGCGCAGGAAGCGAAGCAGAAATAATTCCGCGAGGAAATGCTGAGTAGGCAGCGCCTCCAGGCTCCGAACACAGGAGGCGGGCCGGGAAGGGATGCTGGGGCTCATGGCGCGCTTAGAACAGCAGTCCGGCGCGTCGGATGCCCGGCATCCGTTCCCGGCTTTTCTTCTATGTGTGGCCGTGTGGGAAGCCTCACTCAGGATGGCGAAGAAAATGAGGAAGGAGGGATGTGGTGGTGAATCTCTTGGATGTCTTGCAGATCCCGACGAATCGGCTGGATCTCTTTATCCGTTCGGTCGGCATTTCCTCCTATCTGCCGGGGCGCGTGCGTCTTTATTCGCGTCATCTCGTGGGCAACGAGGCGCTCGGGGAAGAGATCCGGCAGCGCCTCGGCGCATTTGCGGAGATCGATGCTGTGGAGACGAGTACGTTGACCGGCTCGATCCTGATTCATTATCAGCCGGAGCGCCTGCGCAGGAATGAAGAACTGCGCAAGGTGGAGCTTTATATCATGACGCATGTCAGGAGGAGGTAACAGATGTCGTACGTATCAGGTTTTATGATGGGAGCTGCCATCGGCAAGGGCGTGCGCCAGTTCTTCAGCGGCAAGCCAGGGGCGGGCGTCCTGCCGCACATCGGCAGATCCCCTGCGGGCGGCCGCCCGGTCGCGCCGCAGGAGATAGAGGCCCCGCGAGGGCTGGTGCTTGTGAGCCGCATTCCGGGGCGGCGCCGCTACCGTGCGCCGCTCACGCCGCAGCAGGCACAGCTGCTTGAGGGCGAGCTGCGAAGGCTCGCGTTCCTGCAAGAGGTGCGCGTCAGCGCGATTACGGGCAGTCTACTCTTCCGTTACGCGCCGCAGGATGAGAAGAAGATGGACGAGGTGGAGGTGATTCTGCGCGAGCGCATCTTCCGTTCGGCGTCTCTCTGTCCGCCGGAGAGCGCAGTGCTGCCGCTCGAGGCGCATGCGGGCGCGCTCACGCGCAGCGTGCGCGGCTCGATGCGCGATTTCAGCGCGTGGATCCAGCGTCATACGGGCGGCTGGCTCGATGTGAGCTCCGCAGCGTTCTTGCTGTTCCTGTTGCGCGGTGTCCGTAAGGTGGTCATGACGAAGATCGCGCCGTCCGGCGCGCAGATGCTCTGGTGGGCGGTCTCTCTGATGAGAGGATGGCGGACCATATGATGTATGGAAGATATGATTTCCTGCTGCAGGCGTCGCTGCCGCGCGAGCGGCGCGCGTCGCTCGCGGCGCATATCCGCCGCTGCCGTGCGGTGCGTGCCGTGCTCGTCGAGGAGCGGCGCGTGCGCATCTGGTATGCCGGACAGTTGCCGGTGCGGGAGCTCCAGGCGCTCGCCATCCGTGCGGTCAAAGAGGAGCGCGAGGCGGCGGTCACACCGGCCGAGCGGCTTGCGTCCTATCGGCGCGAGGCACTGTTCTCGCTCGCGGGGCTGGCGGCGGTGCAGATCGTGAAGAAGACCTCGCCGGGGCTGTTCCTCACGACGAGGGTGCTGCGGAGCGCACTCGTGCTGCTGCTCGCGCGGAAATTCCTCACGAACGGCGTCACGGGCCTCGTCAAGGAACATCAGCCGAATGCCGATACGCTGACGGCGACGGCCGTCATCGCTTCGGTGCTCGCGGGCAAACCGGAATCAAGCCTCACGCTGCTCGCAATCAGCAACGGCGCGGAGATGCTCACGAGCTATGCGGCGGAGCGCGCACGCACGCAGATCTCCGGCCTGCTCTCCCTCGACCAGCGCTATGTCTGGCGCGTGGAGGGCGGCGTCGAGCGCAAGATCTCTGTCGAGCAGGTGCAGGCGGGCGACACGATCGCCGCGCACACGGGCGAGAAGATCGTCATTGACGGGCGTGTGCTCGGCGGCAGCGCCGCCGTCAACCAGTCGTCCATCACGGGTGAGTCGAACCCCGCGATGAAGCATGAGGGCTCGCCGGTCTACGCGGGCTCGGTCATCGAGGCGGGCGAGCTTCTCATCGCCGTCGAGAAGGTCGGCAAGGATACGAGCCTCGCGCACATCGTCCACCTCGTCGAGGAGGCGCAGAACCGCAAGGCGCCCGTGCAGAACTTCGCCGACCAGATGGCGAACTTCCTCGTGCCTGTATCCTTCCTTGGCGCCGCCATTGTCTACGGCGCGACGCGTGACTGGCAGCGCGTGCTGAACCTGCTCTTCATTGATTTCTCCTGCGGGCTCAAGCTCTCGACGGCGACGGCCATCTCCGCCGCCATCAGCGCCGCCGCGAAGCGCGGCATCCTCGTCAAGGGCGGCAACTACATCGAGGCACTCGCGGAGACGGATACCGTCGTGCTCGACAAGACTGGTACGCTCACGGTCGGCGTGCCGCAGATTTCCTTTACGCGCACGGCCAAAGGCGTTGATGAGAAAGAGATGATCCTGCTCGCGGCCTCGGCGGAGCAGCACTCCGTCCACCCGCTGGCCGTGGCCATCCAGAAATACGTTGAGGCCCATGGCTGGATGGTGCCGCAGCATACATCGAGCCGGACGATCGTTGCGCGCGGCATGGAGGCCGTCGTGCCGGACTTCGAGGGCTATGCGGGCGGCACGGTGCGCGTCGGCAGCCAGAAGTTCCTCAGCGAGCACGGTATCCGCGGCATGGCGACACTGGCCGCTGACCTCGCGGGGAAGAACCTCCTCTACGTCGCGCGGGATAAGAAGCTCCTCGGCCTCATCGGCATCGAGGATCCCATCCGTCCCGCGATGAAAAAGACGCTCAACCAGATGCGCCGCCATGGTGTCGACGAGATCGTCATGCTCACGGGCGATAGTAAGACGGTTGCGACGCAGGTCGCGCGCGAGATGGACATCGACTCCTATCACGCGGAGATCCTGCCGGAGGACAAGTCGAGCTACGTCAACCAACTCAAGCAGCGCGGTACGGTCATGATGGTCGGTGACGGCATCAACGACGCACCGGCGCTCGCGTTCGCCGATGTCGGCGTTTCGCTCGGCGGCAGACAGACTGACATCGCGGCTGAGTCCTCCGCCGTGACGATCCACAGCGAGGATCCCGAGCGCCTCGTCGAGGCCCTCGTGCTCGGTCGGCGTACCATGCGCCTCGTGCATCAGAACTTCCTCGCGACTATCCTCATCAACAGCGGCGCGATGCTGCTCGGCGCGCTCGGCCGCATCAACCCGCTCTGGGCCGCGGTCATTCATAACACGGCGACGCTCGCCGTCGTCCTCAACAGCTGCCGCATCCTGCGCCTGCAGGCGCCCGGGGCACTGCAGCGGCGCAGATGGTGAGACGCCGGAGAAAATATCGCGCAAAAGAAGGAAAATCGCTTTCCCCGTCGAATATCCCCTACAAGACAGCAATGAAGCGACAGAGGGAGTGTCGACTATGGTAGCAAAGATGAAAAACTGCCCATCGTGCGGGCGTATTTTCGTGCCGATGAACGCGACGCAGCGCCTGTGCCCCGACTGCATGGAGAAGCTGCGCGAGAAGGAGCATGAGGTGGTCGAATACGTGCGTGACCATCCGAAGATCAAGGTCAACGAGCTCATCGAGGCCACCGGTGCGCCGGAGTCGATGATCAAGCGCATGATCCGCGAGGGCCGGTTCATCCAGGTCGGCGTGCGTATGACGTACCCGTGTGAGAAATGCGGCGCGCCCATCACGCAGGGAAAGCTCTGCGCAAACTGCGCGGAGGCGCTCAAGAGCGAACTGCAGAGCGCGGCGGCGAAGATCATCGCGGACCGCGATGCAAAACGCGTTCCCGCAAAACGCGGCAGCCAGGAGCATGCGTCGGCGTTCCGCTCCGAGCGCGACCGCCAGGGCGGCAGCGCGGGCAGCAAGCGCTACCGCGGCCTGCACTGAGCAGAGCGAGGCATAAAATGCTGTAAGAGAAAGAGCGAGAGAGAAAATAAAAGATAACGCGGTATAACGGCGAAAAAGCAGGAGTTAAGTCTCCTGCTTTTTCTGTCGATAGCTCTAACAGAAGAATCAAGGAAGCGCTGAGACAATCGGCGCCTTTCCTGCAGCGGCCTCTATGCGGGGGAATCCCAATCAGTCCGCTGCCTATGCAAGGTGGTGAAAACATGATCGTAAACAACAATATCCAGTCCGTTACAACGCTCTACGGTTCCGCACAGGCGGCGCCCTCCTACCGCAGCAAGGCGGCGGGCAAGGCCGCGCAGCAGGATGAGGTCGTCATCTCGGAGGCGGGGCAGAGCTTCAGCGATATGCTGCAGAAACTCCGTAGCGGCGACGAGGTGCGTCAGGAGAAGGTAGACGCTTACACGCAGGCCATCGAGAGCGGCACCTACCATGTCGATGCCAAGGACATCGCCGCGAAGATGCTCGGCCTCATGATCTGAGGATTCCGTGCCGCTGGAAGCGATTCCCAAAGGATGCGGCATGATCGCGGCAGGACAGGAGAGACAGCATGTGGCAGGAACTCATTGAGACACTCAACGAACTCAACAAGACATACCGCGCGCTCATCGCGCTCAGCGAGAAGAAGCACAAGGCTCTCATCGTCATCGACCTCAAATCCATCGAGGCCATGAATGGGGAGGAAGCAAAACTCACGCAGCGCATCCGCGCACTGGAGACGAAACGTCAGAAAGCCCTCATCGACCTGGCTGTGGAAAACCGGGCGATCACGAAAGACACAAAGATGAAGGATCTCGCCCGCTTCGCTTCGACATCGAACCACAGGCTGCTCATCGAGAAACTCCACGCCGCGCTCGACGCCTCGACGAAGCGCGCGCAGGAGCTCGCTGAGAATAACCGCGTCCTCATCGAGGGCGCGCTTTCCGCTGTGACCTATCATCTGAACCGCATCGGCGGCACGAAGGTGGAGCCGACGTATGGCAGCGGCGGACAGGAGGTGCTCTCGCATGGCAGGAATTTTGAGTACGACGCCTGAACTGCTCCAAGAGGGCGTGGGACTCCTCAAGCAGGAGCTCCTGCTCGGCACTGAGGCGCTGCAGGCGGCGCAGCAGCTGCGCGCCCTGCTGCGGGAACGCACGCCCGGGCAGGCGATGCCCGGGGCACTCGGGCGGCTCGAGCGTGTGCTCGGGCAGCTCACGCAGCTCAGCCGCAGGCTCGATGACTTTTTGGCGCGGACGGGCGCAGCACGCCTGACCGCTTTTTTTACGGCGCAGCCGCCCTCGCAGCTGCGGACGGGCGCCCTCGCGCTGCTCGCACGCGCCACGTCACAGCAGCGCGCGCTGCGGCGCGAGCTCGCGGGTGCACAGGCGCTGCTCGCGCAGGGCAAGGCGTTCGCGGACTTCCATGTGAACATCATGAACCAAACCGTCGCGAGCGACACTTACACGAAGCCGGGCGGCGAGTCCCCTGAGCTCCTGCGCGGCCGCAAGATGTTCGACGCGAACGTCTGAGCGGTGCGGGAGTGATTCCCGGACATCGATTTGACGGAATAACACAGCAAGGAAAAGGTGATCTATATGCGTTCCACATTCGCAGGGCTCAACACGATGGTGCGGGGCATCTACGCGAACCAGCTCTCCCTCGATACGACAGGGCACAACATCACGAACGCCGGGACGGAGGGCTATTCGCGCCAGAGCGTCAACCTCGCCGCCACGCGCGGCCAGCAGGTCTCGTCCATCTATGGGCAGGTCATGGTCGGCACGGGCGTCGACTCGACCTCTATCGAGCGTGCACGCAATGTCTACGCGGACAAGCAGTACTGGTCGGAGACGGCGCAGCAGCAATACTATAAGACGCAGCAGACGAACTACGACAAGGTCGAGGCCATCTTCAACGACTCGGGCAACACGGGCGTTAAGAACGCCGTCACCGAGTTCTACAA
>CAKPXP010000023.1 GCA_934202005.1 uncultured Selenomonas sp.
AATCCTCAGCACAAAACGCGATGGAGCGTTTTGCCGCTACGCCTCCGGTTTGTCTCCTAGGGAGATACAGCGCATCCGCGTAAATCCGGAGCACCTCATTTAATCCGCGGTTCCTTAAGACCGCCGCGGAAAAGAATTTCCTCCTTTTTTCGCAGCAACGCCAGCGGAGAAGCGCCCCACCTCAGCGCCCTGCCTGCCAGCCGAAGCGGCGCGCGAGCAGGCGCGCGAGCGAGAGGCCGAGCACGCCCGTCACGATCTGCGGCCAGCTCATCATGAAGCCGAGCACCGCGGCGAGCGGCGCGGGCACTGCGAGCAGATGGAGGACGAGGCGCGTCCCCGCATAGAGCAGCGCCGCCTTGAGGACGGGCGCCGCGAGGATGGCCCGCCCCGGCAGGCAGGAGACCGCGAGCTGGAACGCCATGTTGCCGAGCGCCACGACGGGCACGAGCGGCAGCAGGGGGAGCTGCCCCTGCAAAAACGCGCCGACGGGCAGCGCCGCGCCGATCACGAGCGCCCAGCGCGTGCGCGTCTCCCAGACGGCCGCGGCCATCACCGCGTTGAGCAGGCTGCCGATAAAAAACATCTGCACCGGCCCCGGGATCATCGGCAAGAAGAGGCGCAGCCCCTGCAGGAGGACCGCCAGCGCGAGGAACAATGCCAGATGCAGCCAGGAATGCTCCATGCGCTCACCTCCCCTCGCTCTGCCGCGTCGCCGCGCGGAACTGCCGCGGCGTCTGCCCCGTCGCGCGGCGGAAGCATTTCGTGAAATAGCTGATGTCGTGGAAGCCCACACGCGCGGCGATCTCGCTCACTTTCGCGTCCGTCGCGAGGAGCTGCGCCGCGGCCCGCTCGAGGCGGTAGTCCGTGAGATAGCGCATCGGCGAGGTGCCGACGGTCTTGCGGAAGCTCCGCAGGAGGACACTCTCGCTGCAGGCGGCGAGGCGCATCAGCGTCTGGTTGGAGATGTCCTCATCGTAATGCGCGGCCAGATAGTCGAGGAGCAGCTTCATGCGCTCCATGAGCGTCTCATCGAGCGGCGCGGCCGGGCAGGCGGCGAGGTTGCCGCAGATGAGGTGCATGGCCCGCGAGAGCGCGTAGCGCGCCTCGATCGCGTAGCCATCCGCCTCCTGCACGATGGCGTCCCAGGCGCGCATCATCAGGGCGGCGACCGCCCCATGCCAGGGGCGGATGCCGCCGAGCAGCAGGAAGGGCAGATCCTCCCTGCCGCAGAACGGCACGACGAGCTCCTGCCAGTAACAGGAATGCGGCGAGCCGCCGATGACCTCGGGGTGGATGACGAGCGAGCGGAGAACGCTCGCGCCGCCCGGCACATGCTGCACGGCATGCAGCACGCCCGTGTTGATCAGGATGCCCGCGCCCTTCTCGAGCGTGCGTTTTTCCGTGCCGACTTGCACGGTGACCGTCCCCGCCGTCGCGAGGATGTACTCGAGCTCCTCGTGCCAGTGCATCGGCACGTTGTCGACCGCCATGTCGTCCTCGTAGCAGGCCACGGGAAAGAGCAGATCGCCGTGCTGCGTCTGCTCCTTCAGCCTCTGGTCGGTATGTACGTCACAAATCTGGATGGCCATATCTGTCTCCTTTCCAAGGGAATCGCTGATGTATTCGATGCGACGTTCCCTGTTCGCCGCTTGCCAAGCGAGAGCGATGATTTTCTCTCAAGGGAAGGGGCCCGCGAAGCGGTGCCTTTTCACGAGGCGATGCTCCCGCAGCCGCCGGCCGCGTCAGCGAGCGCTTGCCGGCGGGCCAATCTGACGGTTTTCTACCAGAAAACAGCCGGAAATCTTCTGGAAATCTCCTCTTCCTGACGGTATGATGATAGCACAGATGACAAAGGAGGACAATATGACATCTTTACTGCTCGCCGTGATCTATCTCGCCTTCATCGGCCTCGGCCTGCCGGACTCGCTGCTCGGCGCCGCCTGGCCGGCCATGCAGCCCTCGCTCGGGGTGCCGCTCTCCTACGCGGGCATCATCTCGATGATCATCGCGCTCGGAACGGTCGTCTCGAGCCTGCAGAGCGACCGGCTCACGCTCCGCCTCGGCACGGGGCGCGTCACGGCCATCAGCGTGGGCATGACGGCGGCCGCGCTGCTCGGTTTCTCGCTCTCAGGCAGCTTCTGCCAGCTCTGCCTCTGGGCCATCCCCTACGGGCTCGGCGCGGGGAGCGTCGACGCCGCGCTCAACAACTACGTGGCGCTCCACTACAAGAGCCGCCACATGAGCTGGCTCCACTGCATGTGGGGCGTCGGCGCGGCGGCAGGCCCGTACCTCATGGGCCAGGCCCTGACAGGCGGCGCGGGCTGGGCCGCTGGCTACGCGACCGTCGCGGGCCTGCAGGCCCTGCTCACGCTGCTGCTCCTCTGCAGTCTGCCGCTCTGGCAGAAGCGGCCCGGCGCGGCGGCGCAGGCACGGCCGACGCAGGCACGGCCGACGCAGGCGCAAGCGACGCAAACGACGCAAACGACGCAAACGCAGGCGGCGCAAACGTCACCGGCACCGGCGCGGACGGCGCCAGCGGCACGAGCACAAACGCAGGCGCAGACGGCGCCGGCATCCGTGCCAGCAACTCAGCCGCAGGGCGTGCAGGAGGCGGAGGAAAAGCGCCGCCCGCTCCCCCTCGCCGCCGTCCTGCGCATCCGCGGCGTGCGCGAGGTCATGCTCGCCTTTTTCTGCTACTGCGCCGTCGAGCAGACCTGCGGCCTCTGGGCCAGCAGCTTCCTGCACCTCGGACGGGGCATGAGCGCGGAGCGCGCCGCGGGGCTTGCCGCGCTCTTCTTCCTCGGCATCACGGCGGGGCGCGCCGTCAGCGGCTTCCTCACCCTGCGCCTGAGCGACGCGCGCATGATCCGTCTGGGGCAGCTGCTGCTCCTGCTCGGCACCATACTCCTGCTCCTGCCGCTCGAGGGCTGCGCCTTCGCGGGGCTGCTGCTCGCGGGCCTCGGCTGCGCGCCCATCTACCCCTGCATCATCCATGCCACGCCGAGCCATTTCGGCAAGGAGCAGTCGCAGGCCATCATCGGCGTCGAGATGGCCGCCGCCTACATCGGCACGATGCTCATGCCGCCGCTCTTCGGCGTGCTCGCGGGACGCATCGCCGTCACGCTGCTGCCGCTCTACCTGCTCGCGCTCCTCGCGCTCATGACCGCCATGACCGAGCGGCTCGAGCGCAAGACCGGCCAGCGCGCCCGGCCCTGACACCCTGCCGCGCCACAACATCCTGCGCCTCTACAAAGACCGCGGCGGCAGGATCGTCACCGTCGGCTCCGACGCGCACCAGCCCGCCTATCTCGCCGACCACATCCAAGACGCCTACGCCATCCTCAAAGACGAGCTCGGCTTCTCCGCCATCGCGACCTTCTCCCGCATGACGCCGACGCTCCACGCGCTCTGAGCAGGGCGCGCGGTTCCTTGACCCGCTCTCCTATTCGTAATGGCAGCCATTTTGCTCTTGCCGTCATTTTCTTTATTGTATATACTATGTATATACAGGGGGGGTGAGCATCATGTTGGCAACGATTTCTAAATGGGGCAACGGACACGGCATCCGGCTTTCCCGAAAGCTGATGGCGGAGGCGCATCTTTCCGCTGCCGACCAGCTAGACGTGGTGGTAAATGCGGACAAGTCCATCCTGCTGCGCCGCGTACCGAAAACAAAAGCTGACCGCTTTTTGGAGCTCTTCGGAAGCTACCAGGGAGATTGGAAATGCTCCGAAGCTGAGACGGGGAAAGATGTCGGAAATGAGGTGCTGGAATGATGCCGTATCCTCATGCACGGGATATCATTCTCCTGGACTTCGATCCGCAAAGCGGCCATGAAATCAAGAAGGAACGCCCCGCGCTCGTGCTGTCCAACGATGCGTTCAACCGGCTGACCGGGCTGGCTATGGTCTGCCCCATCACCTCGACGCAGCGGGATATCCCCCTGCATGTCCGTTTGGATGCAAGGACAACGACACATGGAGATATTCTGTGCGAGCAGCTCAAATCCCTGGACTATCAGGCGCGAAAATGGAAATTCCTCGAGCGCTGCCCGGAGGATTTGTTCCAACGGGCCATGTTTATCGTAAACGCTATCTTGGGGGAGTGAAGACGATGACGCTGTACGCGCTCTGGCCGCAGCGCAGTTCCTTCCCTCCGCTTCGCCGCCTTCGGCGTTGTCTTTATTTTTCAAATATAACTCACGTTTTATCATACCGCATTATCTTTTTACAGTACAACATGGGTTTCTATCAAAAATAGAGATTTTTTCATTTATACTGTAAAAACTTCGCGATATAAGGAAGGGCACCCCCTCTTCTGCGGCCGTCACGATGACGCAGAAAACGAGGCTGCCGCCCCTGGTGTCAGGGTGCGGCAGCCTCGTTCTTTCTTGTTTCGCAGTTCAAGGCAGCCCCTGCTTGCCGCGGCACAGACGCGCTTTCCGCTGTCTGTCGCGGGGAAGGGCGACGGCCCATTTCCGGCCGCGCCTGCCGTCCAACGGCTCAGCCTCTCAGCTTATCAGCCTCTCAGCCGCGCTTCGCGGCATCGCGGAAGCCGAAGGCCTGCTTGCCGGGGTAGACGGCGCTCGCGCCGAGCGTCTCCTCGATGCGCAGCAGCTGGTTGTACTTCGCGACGCGCTCCGAGCGCGAGGGCGCGCCGGTCTTGATCTGGTCGGCGTTGAGCGCGACGGCGAGGTCGGCGATGGTCGTGTCCTCCGTCTCGCCCGAGCGGTGCGAGACGATGGCCGTGTAACCTGCCTTGTGCGCCATCTGGATGGCGTCGAGGGTCTCAGAGAGGGAGCCGATCTGGTTGAGCTTGATGAGGATGCTGTTGCCGCAGCCGAGCGAGATGCCCTTCGCGAGGCGCTGCGTGTTCGTGACGAAGAGGTCGTCGCCGACGAGCTGCACCTTGTCGCCGAGGGCCGCCGTGAGGCGCTGCCAGCCCTCCCAATCCTCTTCGTCGAGGCCGTCCTCGAGGGAGTAGATCGGATATTTCTCGACGAGGCTCTGCCAGTGCGCGATGAGCTCGTCTGAGGTGAACTCACGGCCGGATTTCGGCTGCTTGTAGAAACCCTTGCCCTTCTCGCTCTTCCACTCGGAGGAGGCGGTGTCCATGGCGAGCACGAAGTCCTTGCCCGGCACGTAGCCGGCGTTCTCGATGGCCTTGAGGATGTGCTCGATCGTGTCCTCGTCGCTCGCGAGGCTCGGCGCGAAGCCGCCCTCGTCGCCGACGGCCGTCGTCTCGCCCTCGGACTTCAGCAGCGCCTGCAGCGCGTGGAATACCTCCGTCGCCTGCCGCAGCCCCTCGCGGAACGTCGGCGCGCCGACCGGCATGATCATGAACTCCTGCGTGTCGACGGAGTTCGTCGCGTGCGCGCCGCCGTTGAGGATATTCATCATCGGCACGGGCAGGTGATGGCCCGCGAGTCCGCCGAGGAAGCGGTAGAGCGGCACGCCCTGCGCGGCTGCCGCCGCCTTGGCCGCCGCGAGCGAGACGGCGAGGATGGCGTTCGCGCCGAGGTTCGATTTCTCCTTTGTGCCGTCGAGCGCAATCATCGCGCCGTCCACCGCGTAGATGTCGGCGGCGCTCAGGCCCTTGAGCGCGGGCGCGATCTTCTTGTTGATATTGGCGACGGCCTTGCTCACGCCTTTGCCGCCGTATTTCGTCTTGTCGCCGTCGCGCAGCTCGAGCGCCTCGAACTCACCCGTCGAGGCCCCGGAGGGCGCCGCCGCCCGTCCGACAGCCCCAGAGGCCAGCGTCACCTCCGCCTCGACGGTCGGATTGCCGCGCGAGTCGATGATCTCGCGTCCCACGACATCGATGATGCTCAAATCGTTTCTCATCTCAAAGACCTCCTAACGTTTGTTTGAAAACCTTTCTCATTTCACTGTCATCGTACCATAGTTAAGAGATATTTTCAACTACTATCTGACGACGTCTGCGATTTTCATGATACACGAACGCCGCGCCGCTATCTGTCACAAAAGTTACAAGCGCGCCGCCGCGCTTCGGCTGCCGCGTGAAAGCGCCCGCGCGGGTGGCGGCGGGCAGCTGCGGCGCGCCGCCCGCCGAGGCGCCGCTTCCTCATGCGTTGCCAATCCCCGCGTGCTATATTGAAGGAAAGAACCGGAAAGGATGATCGCCATGAAACGAAATCTCCGCTGCTTGTTCCTCGCGGGGCTCGCCATGCTCCTGCTGCTCGTCGCGCCCGCGCTCCCGCTGCCCGCCGCCCGCGCGGAGGCTGCGGCCGTCACGGCCACGGGGCAGGGTGCCGACGAGCGCAGCGCGCTGCACGCCGCCATGCGCGCCGCCGTAGAGCAGGAGGTCGGCGTCTACGTCGACAGCCGCACGCGCATCGAGAACTACCGCCTGCTCTCTGACAGCGTCTACACGAAGTCCGAGGGCTATATCGACCACTACGACATCCTCTCCCACGACGTGCTCGGCGGCATCCACACCATCACGATCCGCGCGGACGTCTCCTCCGAGCGCCTGCGCGCAGGCGCGCTGAGCCGCCTGCAGAAAAAGGCGCTCATCGGCGCGAACCTCGAGGATCCGCGCATCGGCGTGCTCGCCGTGGACAGCGCAGGAGAGACCTATCCCTCGCTTGAAAACGCGCTCGCCGCCGCGCTGCTGCGCGAGGGCTTCTCCCGCGTCATCGACCTCGGGCAGGCGGCTGACGCCGCGCGCCGGGCCGCGCTCGCGGCGGATGCCGCGGGGGATGCTGCCGCGCGGGCCGCAGCGCGCGCGGACACAGGCTGCGACTACCTCGCCGTCGTCCACGTCTCGAAGGACACGGAGAGCCTCGACGCCGTGCTGCCCGGCCTGCACAAGGTCTACCTCACGGCCGCCGCGCGCCTCATCAACACCTCGACGGGCGAGATCACCTGGGCGGGCACGGCGGACGCCGCCTCCTCCCACTGGTACGCGGGCGCGGAGGGCGAGGCGCTCGCAGCCGCCGCGCAGAAGCTCGCGCGCCCGCTCGCCCGCGCAGCGCTAGCGAAGGCCGCGACGCCTGAGCAGCACGTGCGCCTCACAGCGCCCGTCTCCCTGCTCGGCGGCACCGCCGCGGCGCGCGAACGCCTCGCCGCACTCCCCGGCGTCGCCCACGTCTACGTCCGCGGCATCACCGCGGGCCGCCTCACCGCCGACCTCGACTTCGACGGCACCGCCGCGGATCTTGCGGCAGCGCTCGAGCGCGCGGGCTACACCGTCCGCAGCCTCTCCTCCGAGGCGATCGCGCTCTGAGGCGAGGGACTGCCGGTTTAGGGAAAGGCTGTGGCGCGCCGCGCCCTAGGCGTCGCGCTCTGAGATGAGGCGTCCTTTGTCTTGCTTTTTCCTTCCTTTTGTATTACGCTGAGATTGGAACGCCGCAGCAGCTCTCGGCGGCGTTTTCTACGGCTGGCGGGACGGCGGGGAACGGCTGCCCTCCTGCCTGCACGATGCCAAATCTTTTCCCTGGAAGGAGTGTCTCGCTTGCGCTTTCCCCATGTTCTCCCCCGGCCGCTGTGGCTTGCCTACGGCCTGCTCGTGCTCTCACTGCTGGCCGCGTTGCTTCACTCACCCTATGACATCACACTCACGGGCAGTCTTTGGCTGAGCCTCTTCGCCTGGCGCCTGCTGCCGACGCGGGCGTTCCTCAGCCGCTGGCTCGTCGGCGCGCTCGCCTTTTCCTCCGTCATCCTGCTGCACGCGCTGCACCTCGTCTGGATGCAGCTCACCATACCGGGGCTCTCGCTCTTCACGGCGGTCTTCGGCATGACGCTCGCGGCGGCCGCGCCGCTCTGCGCGGTGGCGCTCCGGCAGAGCCGCCTTTCCTTGCTCGCGCGGCCGTTCGCGCTGCTCGCCGCGCTGCTGCTCTTCCTGCCGCCGCTGATCTTCTGGGGATATTATGCCTTCGCGCACGCCTGCTTCAGCACGGACACCATGCAGGCCATCCTGCAGACGAATCCCGCGGAGGCGCTGCAATACGTGCGCGATGCCGTGCCGCCCGCGCGGGTGCCGCTGCTCCTTTTCCTCCTGGCCGCCTTCACGCTGCTGCTCGCCTGGTACAGCCGCATCACCGTCCTCCCTGCGCCGACGCTGAAGCGCGGCGGCGCCTCCCTATCGCTCCTCTGCGGCGCGCTGCTGCTCGCCCTCTCGTCCTACAACATCTACGGCATCGTCGCGATCGGCACCGCGCGGATCTTCTCGGCGCAGCAGGCCTTCGTCGCCTCCGCGCCGCAGCGCCTGGCGCGGCTCCAGGGCCTGCCGCAGGACGGGCCGCCGGGGCTCTACGTCCTCGTCATCGGCGAGTCGGCGAACCGCCTCCACATGTCCGCCTACGGCTATGCGCGCGATACGACGCCGTGGCTGCGGCAGATACAGGGAACGCCTGACTGCCTGCTCTTCCAGCACGCCTACGCGAACTTCGTCGCCACGCTGCCCGCGCTCTCCTACGCGCTCACCGCGCAGAACCAATACGAGGAAACGGACGCCGAGGACGCGACGACGCTCATCGAGGCTGCCAAAGCCGCCGGATTCCATACCGTATATCTCAGCAACCAGGGAAAGCTCGGCCTCTACAGCACGCCGCTCGTCGCCATCGCAAGCGAATGCGACGAGGCGGTCTGGCTCCATCCGCAGCAGTTCTCGAGCAAGGGACACGAGGACGCCAGCCTCCACATCGAGGACGGCGACCTCGTCAGCGCGCTCCAGGGCATCGAGACCGCCCCGGACAGCCGCACGCTCCTCGTCCTGCACCTCATGGGCTCGCACAACACCTACGAGAACCGCTACCCGGAGGACTTCCATCCCTTTGGCAGCGAGACGCTCATCGACCGCTACGACAACTCCATCGCCTACACCGACACCATCCTGCAACAGATTTACGACGACGTGCGCCAGCGGCCAGACTTCGCGTGCCTCGTCTACTTCTCCGACCACGGCGAAGCCATCGACGAGGGATACATGCACAACGGCGACGCCTACCGGCCCTCCATGACCTACATCCCGCTCGTCCTCCTCGCCTCCGACGCCTACCGCACGCGCGCAGCCGCGAAATGGCAGACACTCGCCGCGCACCGCGACGCCTATTTCACGAACGATCTCATCTACGACCTCATGCTCTCCCTCATGGGCATCGACACCGGCGACACGCGGCCGGAAAATGACCTCGCAAGCCCCGCCTACGACGCCACGCCCGCGCGCTTCCGCACGGAGCACGGCGCAGAGCCCATCGTGCCGCCGGATACCGACGACTGAGCCGCCGCATATCTCCATAGGATATGCACTTCCTAAAAATATCCCTGCCCCTTGACATACACTCTGTAAAGTTGTAACATCGTAGACAATCTCTCAGCAGAGTACCTCAAAAGGGAAAGGAAGTTGCATTTATGAAAACACTCGAGAGACTCAGCGCATTCATCTCCAAGTATATGGCGGTCTTCGTCATCCTCGTCGCGACCGTCGCACTCTACCAGCCCTGGACGTTCCACTGGGCGGCGTCCAAGGTCACGATCCTACTCGGCGTCGTGATGTTCGGCATGGGCATGACGCTCCGGCTCGAGGATTTCCGCCTCGTGTTCCAGCGCCCGCGCGACGTCTTCGTCGGCGCGCTCACCCAGTTCACCATCATGCCCGGCCTCGCCTGGCTGCTCGCGAAGGGATTCAACCTCCCGCCCGACCTCGCTGCTGGCGTCATCCTCGTCGGCACCTGCCCTGGCGGCACGTCCTCGAACGTCATGACGTATCTCTCGCGCGGCGACGTCGCGCTCTCCGTCTCCATGACGATGACGACGACCGTCCTCGCGCCGGTCGTCACGCCGCTGCTCACCTGGTGGCTCGCGGGCGCCTGGGTCGACGTCTCCTTCGCCGCGATGATGCTCTCCATCCTGCAGGTCGTCATCCTGCCCATCGTGCTCGGCATCGTCATCAACCGCTTCTTCGCCGAGACCGTGCAGCGGTTCATCAAGCTCCTGCCGCTCGTCTCCGTCGTCGCCATCGTGCTCATCGTCGGCGGCGTTGTCTCCGTCAGCGCGCAGCGCATCATGGAGACGGGCCTGCTCGTCATGGGCGTCGTCATCCTGCACAACCTCGGCGGCTACGCGCTCGGCTTCGCCATCGCGAAGGCGCTGCGCATGGACATCGCCAAGGTCAAGGCCATCTCCATCGAGGTCGGCATGCAGAACTCCGGCCTCGCGACCTCGCTCGCCCTCACCCACTTCGGCGCAGCGGCCGCGATCCCCGGCGCGATCTTCAGCGTCTGGCACAACATCTCCGGCTCCATCGCCGCGAACTACCTCGCCGCGCGCATGACGCGCAAGGAAGCGGCAGAGCCCGAACCCGCGCAGGAAAACGCCTGAGCGGCCCATCCTTCATCTTGAAATATACCGAGGCACACGTTATACTGAGCATGAATCAATGAATGTCATGGTTTGAACAAAATGATACGCCCCCGCGGCTGGTACCCGCGGGGGCGTTTTGCATGGCGGAGCAGGCCGCCCGCGTGGCGATGCCGTTCGGCGCTCTGTCAATACATCGATTAAAGCAATTTTTCTATTGAACAGATGTGAAATTTATTGCATAAAACAGGACGCTATGCTATAACTAAAATAGGGATTTTCATTGTTGAGTAAAGTTTTGTTCATCTGTTTTTTATAACAGATCTGACACGCCAAGGGAGAGATCTGCCATGCATTCCATCCGTACCAGGCTCACCGTCCTGTTCGTCACACTGAGCTCCGTCGTCGCCGTGCTCATCGCGGGCTACTTCATCTATGCCTTCGTCGCGAAAAACCAGGCGGACGTCGCCTCCTACCGCCAGCTCCTGAACGACCAGTTCGACCGCGAGATCCGCCAGCAGACCGAGGGCCTCGTCTCCTCGCTCGACGCTATCTACGCCGCGCAGCAGGCGGGCACGCTCACGGAGCAGGAGGCGCGCGCGCTCGCCATCGCGACGATCAAGAGCGACCGCTACGACGATGGAAAGGGCTACTTCTTCGCCGACGACAAGCAGACCGGCGTCTGCGTCGCGCACGCCACGCTCGGCAGCAAGGTCGAGGGCAAGCGACGCGGGCGGCTTCTCCAACTTCTCCTTCCCCAAGCCGGGCGAGAGCGTCGGCACGCCGAAGCGCGGCTTCTCCATGGAGTTCAAGCCCTACGGTTGGATCATCTGCACGGGGACATGGATCGACTACATCGACGCGGCGGCGCAGGACTATAACAAGCAGGCGCAGGCGGCGCTCCACCACCAGATCCTCGTCTCCCTCCTGCTGCTCCTCGCACTCGAACTCCTCATCGTCTTTGCGGGCAGCCGCCTCGCGGGCAGCCTCTCGCGCCCCATCGCACGGGCGACGGACATCCTGCACCATTTCTCAGAGGGCGACTACCGCATCGCCATCGACACATCTGCCGCCGGGCAGGACGAGCTCGGCAGCATGGTGCGGATGCTCGCGACGCTGAAGGACTCCATGTGCGCGCTCATCGAGCGCGTCCAGGCGGCGGCGGACGATGTCTCCTCGCACGCGGAGCAGATCCAAAAGGGCTCCGAGCAGTCCGCGCAGGCCTCCTCCCAGACGGCGGGCGCCATCACGAACGTCGCCTCGGCCGCAGAGGAGCAGCACGCCTCCGTCAAGGAGGCCGCACAGTCCATCGCGGCGCTCACCGACAGCATGACGCGCGTCAGCGACAACGTCCGCCAGAGCGCGAGCGCCGCCAAGGAGGCGCAGGAAAGCTCGGAACAGGGCAGTCAGACGGCGGCCGACGCCATGTCCGGCATGCAGGCCCTGCAATCGTCCGTAGAGGAGACCTCCGCCGCCATCGACCGTCTGGGCACGCGCTCCAAGACCATCGGGCAGATCACCGACACCATCACCGGCATCGCCCAGCAGACGAGCCTGCTCGCGCTCAACGCCGCCATCGAGGCGGCCCGCGCGGGCACGGCGGGCCGCGGCTTCGCCGTCGTCGCCGACGAGATCGGCAAACTCGCTAGCGAGTCGCAGGACGCCGCGCAGAGCATCGCCGCCATCATCGCCGACATCCAGAAGGACACCGCGGCGGCCGTCGGGCAGATGCGCCAGGGCAAGGAGCTCGCGGGCCACGCCGCGCAGACGGCGAAAGATTCCGGCAGCGCGTTCGCCAGCGTCACAACCTCCGTCACGCACGCCTCCGCCATGACGGCGGACACCACGGAGCGCGTGCGGAACGCCGCCGCGCAGATGCAGTCCATCCAGGCAGCCGTCGCCAAGGTCGAGGAGATGAGCCAGGCCATCGCACAGCAGACGGAAAGTGTCTCCGCCGCCACCGAGGAACAGTCCGCCTCCGTCGAGGAAATGGCGGCCAACTGCCAGCAGCTCGCCGCCATGGCGGACAAACTCCGAAGCACCGTCGCGCAGTTCCGCTGCGACAAGGCGCACTAAGGCGCACTAAGGCGCCTATCCATCTCAGCACATTCCTCATGACAAAAGCGCCCGCCGCAGAGCATATCCTCTGCGGCGGGCGCTTTTCCTATATCCGGGGGAGCCGCGGCAGCTGTCTCACCGCAGCACATCCGTACTCAGCGAGGTGAAGCCGTCGAGGAGCCTCTTCGCCGCCGCGGCGATCTCCGCGACGCCGCCCTCCTTGCGGCTCTCCACATTCATCGGCATCTGCGGGTCGTGGAGCGAGAGGCGCAGCAGCGCCCAGCCGTGCGGGAACACGAGGCGCACACCCTCATAGGACGGCTCCGCCACCTCGATGCCCTGCGCCCGCGCGCGCTGCTCGAACGTCTTGAGCACGCCCTCGCCGTAGCCGCGGAAATCCTCCTCGCCCTGGATGCTCATGCGGTACTCCTTGCTCTCAAGCGGCTGGCCGAGCTTCTTGATGAGCGCGCCGAGCTTCTTCCCCGCGCGCTTCGCCTGCGTCGCCGCGATGAGCAACTTCACCGCGAGATACGCGCCGTCGTCGAGGTAATAATTCTCCTTGAGCGCGCCGTGGCCGCTCGTCTCGATGGCGAGCGGCGACACCGTGCCCGCCTCGTTAAGGCGGATGCACTCGTCGATGACATTCTTATAGCCGCGCTTGAAGCGGTGATGCTTGAGTCCGAGCTCCTTCGTGAGGAACTCCGTGAGCTCGTCGCTCGTCACGGAGTCCGTCACGATCGTGCTGCCCGGATAGTCCGGCGCGAGGATGGCCGCCATCATCGCGATGAGCGCATTGCGGCTGATCTCCTTGCCGTTTTCGAGCACGGCGCTCATGCGATCGACATCCGTATCAAAGATCAGCCCGAGATCGGCGCGGCTCGCGAGCACCGCCTCGCGGATCGACGCCATCGCCTGCTTGTTCTCCGGGTTCGGGATGTGGTTCGGGAAATGGCCGTCCGGCTCGAGATAGCGGCTGCCCGTCGTATCCGCGCCGAGGCGTCCGAGGATCTGCGTCGCGAAGAAGCCGCCGTCACCGTTGCCCGCGTCGACGACGATATGCATGCCCTTGAGCGGCGCGTCCTCCTCGCCGAGCGCCTGGCGGATCTTCTTGCGCAGGAAATGGCAGTAGCGATCCATGATATCGTACTTCTGCACCTTGGCGAGATTGCCCTGCACCTCGGGATGATGGCAGGCGCTCTCGAGGATCTCGTGGATCTCTTTGGGCTCGACGCCGCCCTCCGTCGTGAAGAACTTCAGCCCGTTGCGGTTGAACGGCAGATGGCTCGCCGTGATCATGATCGCGCCGTCCATCTGCGTCGCCTTGAACACCGTCGACATGAACATCGCCGGCGTCGAGGCGAGCCCGCAGTCCACCGTCACGCAGCCCGCCGCCGTCAGCGCCTCGAAGACCGCCTTCTTCAGCACAGGCGCCGAGATGCGCGCATCATGGCCGACCGCGATGCGAAGATCCCGCTTGCTCAGCCCCGTGCGCTGCGCGAGGAACTCCACGAACCCGCTCGCGATGCGGTTCGCCGCCTCCGCCGTGAGATTCACCGGCTCGTCCGCCACACCTTCGACGGCGATCCCGCGCACGTCGCTGCCGTTCGCGAGCTTCAGCAAAGCTTTTTCTGTCATCATAACAATGCCCCCTGTCATTTTTCTCTTTCCTTGGATATGTATTCCATAGGGAGCGGCGGTTTCCCTCTTTTTTCGGAAAAGAAATCTCAAGGCGTCTACACGCAAAGCCGGTTCCCCGCAGGAGCAGATGCGCTATATCAACGGAACAGACGTGTGCGCGCCGAATTTACGATGCCATTCCCCACGAGCGCCTCTTCTCAGACGCTCAGAGCGCGTGCGCGAGCTTCGCGAAGACGACGCCCCGATAGCCCAGCTTCCCGCACAAAAGCGCCGTCATGACGGCGCGCGGTCGGCGCAGGCGAAGATCTCCTGCCGTCTCGCTCAGCCCTGCCGCGCCTGCTCGGCGAACCGGTAGCCCGCCCCGCGAGCGGGTCGAGCACCTGACGGAAAAGGAGCCGCGCGAGCGAGAGACCGAACCAGACGATGAAGGCGAACGCGAGCAGCAGCATCCCGAGCACCGCGATGAGCAGCACCGACACGAAAACGTCCACTTTGTGGACATTGTGCATCGCCCTTACAATAAATCCAACCAATCACGCTGCGCCTGCGGCTTGCGCTCTTGGGGATTTACATATAAAAAGGGAGGAACCGCCGTCCTGGCTAGTTCCTCCCTTTCGCTGCGCCATTCAGTCGCCGAAGAACTCATGCTCCGCCGCGATGCAGAGCATGTGATAGACCGGCAGATGGTACTCCTGGATCTTGAACGTCTCCGTCGCGGGCACGCGGATGACCGTCTCCGCGGGGTGCTCCGCCGCCATGCGGCCGCCCTTCTCGCCCGTGAGCGCGATCGTGCGCAGGCCCTTCGCGCGCGCGACGTCGAGCGCGTAGAGGACGTTCTGCGAGCTGCCCGAGGTCGAGATGGCGATGAGCACATCGCCCGCCGCGCCGAGGCCGAGCACCTGCTGCGCAAAGACGAGGTCTGGGGCCTGGTCGTTCGCGAACGCCGTGCCGAGGCCGACGGAGTTCACGAGCGAGATCGCAGGCAGCGTGCCCTGAAGGTTCTCCATGAGATACGCCGCCGACGCGGGGCAGGCCCGCTCGAACGCCTGCTGCTCCTGCGCGCCGAGCCTGCGCGGCAACAGGAAGCCTTTCATGAGCTCGCCTACGATGTGTTCGCTGTCCGACGCGCTGCCGCCGTTGCCGCAAACGAGCAGCTTGTGCCCGCCCGCGTAGCTCTCGCAGATGGCCTGCACCGCCGCGCGCAGATCCTCGCGGCAGACGGCGAGCGCCGGATAGCGCCCGATGAGCTCCTCAACCTTTTCGAGTGTCGTTTCCTTGAGTTTCATCCTAACTCCCTTCCCGTAGAGCGGCAGAACCGCCGCTGCGTCTCCTCTCTAATATAGGAAAACCGCATTCGCATGCGGCTCCCCTCTTGTCATATCATATCAAAAGATGCGTCCCCTGCGCCGACGGCGGCTCAGCGTCCGCGGTACCGGTCGGCGATATCGCGCGCACTCGCGCCATTTTCGCCGCGGTGCGCGTCAAGCCGCGCCTGCGGCTCCTGCGGGCGTGCGTCATAGCGCGTCTGCGGCTCCTGCGGCCGCGCGTCGTAGCGCTCGCGCGCGGCATACGAGCTGCCGCTGCCGTTGCCGCGCAGTTTCTGGAACAGCCAGCGCACCGCGAAGATCACCGCCATGACCATGACGACATTCGCGAGCAGGCCGAAGATATCGGCCATCATGCCGCCCATGCCGAAGCCGAACAGGTGGCTGAGCATCGAACCGAGGAACATGCCGCCCGCGAAGAGGCCGATGTTGCGCATCATGCTGCCGAAGCGGCTGCCGCTCTGCGCGGTATTGCCCATCATGCCCGTGCCGGACTTCGCCGCCGGCGCGTTCTTCTCGAGATCCTTCGCGCTCTTCGACGGCGCGTAGCTGCCGCCGTTGCCGGAGACCGACTTGTGCTCGGCGCCGGCGGCTACCTTCGGCTTCGGCGCTGCGGGCGCGGCCTTCGGCGCGGGCGCGGAAATGCGCGCGCCGCCCTTCGCGGCCAGCGCCGTCCCATAGGAGCCCGCCCCGGCAAGCGGCGCGAGCGCAAGCATCGTCCCTGCAAGAACAGCGGCAAATACTTTCTTTGTTTTCATAAAATCCTCCATATCATCAATTAAGCAGCGCCTCGGATGCGCCGCGGACATATCCCTGCGTCCCAGCGGCAGAAGCGACGCGGCAGGCATCTGCGGCCACCGCTTCCACCATCGCTGCGCCCGGCGCTCCCGGAGATGCCACTGGCATCCCGCGCTGACGCGCCCCAAAGGGGAAGATATGCAGGGCAGCTTCTTCCGGCCGTCCTGCCAGCGGCGGAACGCGCGGCGCTGCTACTCCCGATACGACTTGATATCCTCGGGGAACGCGTAGATCTCTCCGACCGTATCGCGCGCGCCCGAGAGATACTGATCGATATCATCGACATCGATATAGAGCTTGCAGTCGATATCGAGATACCCCTGCTCCTTCGCGCCGCTCACATCGCGAATCGCCATGAGCTGCTCGCGCAGCTTCAAAAGTTCCGAGCGCGTCGCGTGCACATCGAGCTTGATGAGCGGCACGCCGTATTCCTTGAGCACTTCCTCCATCGTCATACGCTGAGACATGATTTTCCTCCTTTCGAGATTCGCTGATTTCTCCGGCATTTTATTTGACTTTTTGATATTTCGATTATCGCAAATCTATCTGAAGCCTTTCTGAAAATCACTCCGCCTGCTCTTTCAGGCGGTCGAGAATCTGCTGCAGCTGCCGCTTCTGGCGCAGATGCGTCTCATACTCGAGGTCATTCGCATCCATCTTCATGCGCCGCTCCAGCCCGTCGATGCTCGCCTGCAGCCGCGCCCGCGCCTCCGCCGTCTGATCCTTCATACGCCTCTTCCTTTCCCGCATTTCCTTCCGGGCCGATTCCCTTCTATTATATCGCACTTCTCGCGATTTCGATACACCCGCGCCGACAAAATCTCTCCCCGCGCCCCTTGACGCGGCACGCCGTCTGCCCTACGATGAAAGCAAGCTTTCCGGAGCCTCTGGCGCAGCCAGCGGTTCCCTTCGCGCGACAGAAAGGAGACTCCCATGCTCTACCTCATCGAGACCCACGGCCCCATCACGACGAACACCTACCTCTACGGCGACGACGAGACGCGGCACGCCTTCCTCGTCGACCCGGGCTTTACGCCCGAACGCATCCTCGCCGCCATCCGCGAGAAAGACACCACCGTCGAGCGCATCCTGCTCACGCACGGCCACTTCGACCACATCGGCGCGGCGCTCGCCGTCAGCGACGCGCTCGGCGCGCTCCCCATCTGCATGTGGGAAAAGGGCAAAAAATACGCCGAGAGCCCCGACTGGAACCTCTCGGCGAACTTCTTCCCGCCCGCGGGCTTCACCCTGCCCGCCGCGCGCATGACCTACCTGCCGGACGGCGCCTGCCTCGCGCTCGCCGCCGCTCCCGCCTGCCGCCTCCACCTCACGGCCACGCCCGGCCACACCGAGGACGGCTGCTCCTACATCAGCGAGGCCGCGGCCCGGCGCACGGACGGCGACCGCCTCGCCTTCGTCGGCGACACCATCTTCCGCGCGAGCTACGGCGCCACCCACTTCCCCGGCGGCGACGAGCCCACGCTCATGCAGAGCATCAAAACCCGCCTCCTCACCCTCCCCGCGGACACCCTGCTCCTCTCCGGCCACAGCGAGCCGACCACCGTCGGCGAGGAACGGACGCGGGCGTGGTACCAGTGACAGGGGCGCACAGCCGCAGGCGCCACGCGATCGTCTGGATTTCCTTTATCTTGACGCCCTCCGCACCGCCCGATATAATTTGAAACAAAGAAACATGGGGAGGCGGCAGGAATGGTTACGATCAAACAGATTGCGGAGCTTTGCGGCGTGTCGCGCGGCACGGTCGACCGCGTGCTGAACGGGCGCGGCAAGGTGAAGCCTGAGAAGGCCGCCCTCGTGCGCGCGATGGCGGAGAAACTGAACTACCGCCCGAACCCCGCGGGCAAGGCGCTCTCGGCGCGCAAGAAACAGCCCGTCGTCGGCGTGCTCATCGCCTCGGAGGGCGTCCATTTCTTCGACGAGGTGCTCGATGCCATGCACCACCGCGCGCAGAAATACGCGGAGTTCGGCCTGCAGGTGCTCTGGCGCAGCACGCGCGGCTTTGACGCCGCCGAGCAGTGCCGCATCCTCGACGAGCTCATGCCGAAGGTCAACGCGCTCATCGTGAGCCCGCTCTCGGAGCGCCGCGTGCTCGAGAAACTCAACGCCTGCGTCCACGCCGGCATCTTCGTCGTGACCATCAACAACGACGCGCCCGCCTCGAAGCGCCATTGCTACGTCGGGCCGTCGTACCTGCAGGGCGGCCGCACGGCAGGCGCGCTGCTCAAGATGATCGGCCCGTCCGAGATCCGCGCAGGCGTGCTCCTCGGCTCGCTCGAGATGTACGGCCACCGCCAGCGGCTCGCGGGCTTCCTCGACGTGCTAGAAAAGGAGCCTGGTTTCCGCTACCTCGGCGTGCAGGAGACGAACGACGACGACATGATTGCCTACGAGGAGACGGCGCGCCTCCTCGATGAGAATCCCGAGGCCAACGCGCTCTTCGTCGCCTCCTCCGGCGCCTACGGCGCCTCGCGCGCCCTGCTCGCGCGCGAGCGCACCGACCTCACCGTCGTCGTCTTCGACACGATCCCGACGACGATCGACATGATGAAGCGCGGCGTCATCCGCGCGGCCATCTACCAGCACCCGCGCACGCAGGGCCACCGCGCGATGCAGGTCGTCTTCGACTACCTCGTCAACGGCATCGCGCCCGAGCACGAGAAATACATCATGCGTAATGAGATCCGCATCCTCGAGAACGTCACGGAATGCGACGACTGAGCGGCTCTAGCCACACGAAGAAACGCGGCAGAAAGGTGCCACTGATGAATTCAGCACCTAAGGAACCACTGATTAATTCGGCGCTCCGTCTTCACGCGTCTGCACTGTCCTCTCGTCGTCGACAAACCTCCGCGTAGCTTCGGCTACGCCTGCGGTTTGTCTCCTAGAAAGATACAGCGCATCCACGTAAATCCGGAGCACCTCATTTAATCAGCGGTTCC
>CAKPXP010000024.1 GCA_934202005.1 uncultured Selenomonas sp.
GAGTGGAAGTGCCGCGAGGCATGAAGCGGACTGCTACTAATAGGTCGAGGGCTTATCTTTTTATCCATAATGTCAGGGAGTTTCTTCTGTATAGTTTTGAGAGAATTGAGAAAAAGTTGTCATAAATCATTTGATTTATGACAACTTTTTTGTTTTGCCATCATCTGCTGAGGCTTCTGCTGACTTATGTTTTCTTTTGCATCTTGGTTCCTTTTGGTTGACGTTTTTCTTTCTCCTGCCTTATAATGGATAGTAAACGTGGATGTGGTGGACTGCATCCAATTCCTGAAATCGAGTAGCGCAGACGGGAAATAGACGATCCATGTTTTCTTGGAACAGCGCTGCTGAGGATTTCACGAAGGAGAGAGATTTGGTGAAGATTTTAGCGCGACAACTTACGTTTGATTTATACAACTGCAAGAACAGTAAACTCCGGGAAGTGGATGAGGTTAAGGGAATGCTGCAGGGAGTGCTCCTTGAAACAGGATGTTCCTTGCCCCATACGGAGGCACGTTCGCTCAGCCAGGAACATTTTGTCCTCGTGGCTCTTTTTGCAGAGGGACATATCCTGCTCCATGTGTATCCCGCTATGCGTTATGTGGCCGGTGATATTTTTCTTTGCACAGAAAACGCGGCGCCAGAGGAATTTTTCAAGGGGCTGCGTCGTTTTTTCCAGCCGGATAAAACGAAAACGACATTTTTCAAGCGTGGCAATTTCCAAGCCAATACCGAAATCAAGCCGAAGACTAAAACGCGCGTGGCACCCCTCAGAAGGATCCATAATACAGGAGCGAAAGTCATCCGCATTCTCGCACGCCGCAATCGTCAGTAGGAGCGGCATGAAAGATGTCTTTGTGCCATGTTTGTCCGCTGTCTTGAGATTCTTGAAACCGCAAGGTATAATAAACTCAACGCACAAACGTCCACTTTGTGGACATTGTGCGCCCGCCCTTACAGTAAATCCAGCCAATCGCGCTGCGCCTGCGGCTTGCGCTCTTGGGGATTTACATAGTGAAGGGCAGTGGTGCGGAGGGCACTGTCTCAGACGCTGAAGCGGTTGCTCGTACGTAGATTTTTTCATAGAGGAATTCACGCAGGGATTTTATGATTGGGAGACGATAGATGATGATCGGTGATTTACTTCGCGCCGAGAGAGAACGGCAGAACTTATCGATTAAAGATATTGAGAAAGGGACGAGCATCCGTTCCCTTTATATAGAGGCCATTGAAAAAGGCGAGTATAAGACATTGCCCGGCGAGGTTTATACGAAGGGGTTCATCCGCAATTACGCGAATTTCTTAAAAATGGATGCGGATGCTGCCGTCAAGCAGTTCAATGAGGAACGTCATCCGGATCAGGCGATAGCGCCGGAAGTTGAGGCAAAGCAGACGCAGCCTGCGCCTAAGGAGGTGCCTGCTGCGAAAAAGATTCCGGCGAATTCGTCTGCGCCGCGTCAGCAGAATGATTTCATGCAGCGCGTGGAGAGTTCGCACCATCGCCAGACGCTTATCATGGGTGTCGTGGCTGTGCTTGTTGTGCTTGCCGGAGCTTATTTTCTTCTCGGCAGCAGTGATGAACCGCAGTCGGGGAAGACGCAGTCGTCCGTTACGCAGCAGTCTGTGCATACGACGGCCAAGCAACAGGCGGCACAACAACCGACTGAGAAAGAGGAAGCGTCAGAGGTCAAGGTGGCGGTGAAATTTACGGGACGTTGCTGGATCTCCGTGAAGGCTGACGGCAAAACCCTGTTCGAGGGAACCGTCGAGAAAGGCGAGACGAAGGAATGGACGGCGGACCAGCGCCTTGATCTCACGGCAGGTAATGCCGGGGCCGTGACGCTCTCGTACAATGGGGAAGACCAAGGTGTGCTAGGCAAGGAGGGCGAGGTTGTCGAGAAGACGTATCGTCTCAGTGGTGCTGAGGATGCCGCGGCTGATAAACCAGCTGACAAAAAGAAGAAGTAAGACCGCATGAATAGATTTTTACCAATTTCGCGCGCGGACATGGAAGAACGCGGCTGGGAGACGTTGGATTTTGTTTTTATCTCGGGAGATGCCTATGTAGATCATCCGAGTTTCGGGCCGGCGATTCTCTGCCGCTTGCTGGAGAAGCATGGCTATAGAGTCGGCATTATCCCGCAGCCGGACTGGCATTCAACGCGCGATTTTGCTCGGCTGGGACGGCCGCGTCTCGCGTTTCTCGTCTCGGCGGGGAATATGGATTCTTTGCTCAATCAATTTACGGCTGCAAAGAAGCGGCGCCATGAGGACGCGTATTCGCCGGGGGGCGAGGGCGGTCATCGGCCAGCGCGAGCGACGATTGTCTACGCGAACCGCCTGCGGGAGCTCTATCCGGAGGTGCCAATCATCATCGGAGGCATCGAGGCGAGTTTGCGACGCTTTGCCCATTATGATTATTGGTCTGATGAGGTGCGCCGTTCGATTCTCGTTGATAGCATGGCGGATCTGCTCGTCTACGGCATGGGAGAGCGTGCGTTACTGGAAATCGCGGCTGACCTGCACCAGGGCGTGGCAGTGGAAAATATCCAGGATGTCGCGGGGACGTGCTTCCGCGTGCCGGGATTCGACTATGTTTATGACTATCTGAAGCTGCCTTCGTTCGCCGCTGTGCGCGCGGAGAAACGGGCGTTTGCCGAGGCGTTCCGAACGGCGTATCTCGAGCAAGATCCCATTCGCGGGCGCAGGCTCGCGCAGCAGAATGACGAGTGGTGTGTCGTGCAGAATCCTCCTGCGAAGCCGCTCACGGAGACGGAGATGGATGAGGTGTACGATCTGCCCTACCAGCGGACGTATCATCCTATCTATGAGAAGGCAGGCGGTGTACCGGCAATCAAGGAAGTGCAGTTCAGCCTGGTCTCGCAGCGCGGCTGCTTTGGTGGTTGCAACTTCTGCGCGATTATTTCCCATGAGGGCCGTATCATCCAACGCCGGAGTCATGCGTCTATCCTGCGCGAGGCGCGGCTGCTGACGCAGCTGCCTGGCTTCAAGGGCTACATCCACGATGTCGGCGGCCCGACGGCGAATTTCCGGCGGACATCCTGCGACGCGCAGCTGGTGCGCGGCACCTGCCGCGGCAAGCCGTGCCTCTCGCCGGAGCCCTGCGCGCATCTCGTGGCCGATCACGGTGATTATCTCCAGCTCCTGCGGGAGTTGCGCGCGCTGCCGGGCGTTAAGAAGGTCTTCGTACGCTCGGGGATCCGGTTCGACTATCTGCTGCTCGCGAAGGATGATTTCCTCGAGGAGCTTTGCGCGCATCATGTGAGCGGGCAGCTCAAGATCGCGCCGGAGCATATCTCCGACCGCGTGACGCGGCTCATGGGCAAATCGAACCGTGCTGTCTATCTGGAGTTTGTCAGGCGCTTCCGACGGGTGAACGAGAAACTGGGAAAGAAGCAGTATCTCGTTCCGTATTTCATGTCAAGCCATCCGGGAGCGGAACTTTCGGATGCCATCGAGCTTGCGGAGTTCCTGCGTGATATGGGCTATCATCCGCAGCAGGTGCAGGATTTCATCCCGACGCCGGGAACGCTCTCGACTTGCATGTGGTATACGGGGCTGCATCCGCTCACAGGCGAGCCGGTCTATTCGGCGAAGCGCCCGGAGGAAAAGAGGATGCAGCGCGCTCTCATGCAGTATTGGTTGCCGCGTAACCATGCCATTGTGCGCAGGGCGCTGCGGCTCGCCCACCGGGAGGATCTCATCGGCTATGGCGCGCATGCGCTCGTGCCGCCGGCAGAGTGCGAGACGGCGCATCGTCCCCGTGTGAGAACTGTGGCGGCAGGGAAACGCTGCGAGTGCCCACGCAGCGGGCACGGCGAGCAAAAAAGGAAAAGAAGGTGATGTCATGCGTTGTCCTTACTGTGGCAAGGCGGACAGCCGCGTGGTCGATTCCCGCGCGGCAGATGAGGGCGCGACCATCCGGCGGCGCCGCGAGTGCACAGGTTGCGGGCGTCGTTTCACGACGTACGAGGTGGTCGAGAAGGTACCGCTCATGGTCATCAAGAATGACGGCAGGCGGGAGCCGTTCAAGCAGGAGAAGCTGCTGAACGGGCTGATTCGATCCTGCGAAAAACGCGATATCCCCATGGAGCGGATCGTCCGCCTGGCCAATGAGATCGAGCGCGAGGTGCGCAATACGATGGAGCGTGAGATTCCGTCGAAGAAGCTTGGACAGTTGGTCATGGATCACCTGCGGGATTTCGATGAGGTGGCGTATATCCGCTTTGCCTCTGTCTATCGCAAGTTTGCGGATATCGGCAATTTCATCACAGAGCTTGATGAGCTCCGTGAGTCGAAGAAGAAGAAAGACTGAGCCTGCCGCACCCGGTGGGCTTTCATTTTAGCGGCAGTGGGCCGCGCAGGACGGCAGGGGGTCGGACAGTGGACTGGGAACTCAAGAGGGAACTTCAGGAAAAGCTCGCAGGCGAACAGGGATACTACCGTTATGCAGCAGGAACGCGGCAGCGGTTCGCGCTGGTCTATCCGAATTCCTATTTCGTCGGCATGTCGAACCTCGGGCTGCACATCATTTACGATTTGCTCAACAAGCGGCGGGATACGGCATGCGAGCGTTTTTTCCTGCCGGAGCGGCAGCGCATCGCGCGTTATGAGAAGACGCGCACGCCGCTCATGAGCATCGAGAACCAGTTGCCACTCTATGAGTTCCCGCTCATCGGCTTTGCTGTCTCCTTCGAGATGGATTATTTCAATGTGCTCAAGGTGCTCGAACTGGGGAAGATCCGCCTGCGCGCGGCGGAGCGCACGGAGCAGGATCCCATCGTCATCGCGGGCGGTCCCTGCGCGACGTTCAATCCCGAGCCGCTGTCGCTCGCCATCGATGCCTTTATCATCGGCGAGGGCGAGGTCATCATGCCCGCGTTCATGAACGCGTACGCGAGGGCGCGCGCAGCGGGAGTGTCGCGCGCAGAGCTTCTGCTGGCACTTGCGGCAGTGCCGGGCGTCTATGTGCCGTCGCTCTACGAGCACCGCTATGATGCGGCGGGGCGGCTTGCTGCCGTCGAGCCGCTGCCTGGTGCGCCGGAGTGTGTCTGCCGCCAGTGGGTGAAGGATTTAGACGCGTGGCCCGCGCATACAGTGGTCGTGACAGACGATACGGAGTTCAACCTCTATCTTATCGAGACGGCGCGTGGCTGCGGCCGCCATTGCAGGTTCTGCATGGCGGGCTATTGCTTCCGTGTGCCGCGCAACCGCAGCCTGGCGGTCATCGAGCGGGAGGTGCGGGAGGCACTGCCCTTCGGCAAGCGTATCGGACTCATGGGCGCGGCGATTTCTGACTATCCGGAGATCGATGCGCTCTGCCGGAACATCCTCGGCGAGGGCCTCTCGATGTCCGTCGCGTCGTTCCGCGCCGATTCCGTGACGGAAGAGCTCGTCGCCTCACTTGCCGAGAGCGGTCTCAAGACGCTCACGATGGCGCCGGAGGCGGGGAGCAAGCGCATGCGCGCCGTCATCAACAAGGGCATTGAGGAGGAGCATCTCTTCCACGCGATGGATCTCGGACTTGCGGCGGGCATCCCGAACTATCGCCTCTATCTGATGATCGGCCTGCCGTTCGAGACGGCTGAGGACATCGGGGCAATCATCGACCTCGCGGGGAGGCTCAAGGACTATATGGAGGAGCGCGGCGCGAAGGGGACGCTGACGCTCTCCATCAATCCGTTCATCCCGAAGCCGTTCACGCCGTTCCAGTGGTCGCCGATGTGCGAGAAGAAGACGGTCGAACGTTCCTTGAAGCGCATCGAGCAGGCGCTGCGCCGCCGCAAGCATATCCACATCATCGCGGAGAGCCCGCGGGAAGCGTATGTGCAGGGCGTGCTCGCGCGCGGCGACAGGCGTGTCGCGGCGGCGCTCCTGCGCGCTCATGAGCTGGGCGGCAGCAAGGCGTTTCGGCGCGCGATGCGGGAGGCGCAGCTCGATCCGGGGTTCTATCTGTATCGGGAGCGTTCACCGGAGGAGATGTTCCCGTGGGAACGCCTCGACATGGGTTTTCGGAAGGACTATCTTTATGCGGAGCTGCAGCGTGCGCAGAAGCTTCTGCCGACGGTGCCCTGTTTCGCGGGGTGTCATCGCTGCGGTGTTTGTTGACGGGGGGGCGCAGATATGGCGTATTATCTCAAGCGGGCAGGGAAGAATCTATGGCATGGAAAATTTTCTATCTTTCCGGAGGATGTGGCAGTTCATGCGATTTCTACGCGTCTGGGCGGTGTGAGTCGGCCGCCGTATGACGCGCTCGACCTCGCACTCCACGTCGGAGATGAGGCGGCAGCTGTGCGGGAGAATCGCGGCCTCTTTGCGCGGAGCCTCGGACTCGATGCACGGCGCATCGTGACGCCGGAGCAGGTGCATGGCGACGCGGTCGCCTGCGTTGACGAACAGGATGCAGGGCGCGGCAGCCAATCATATGATGACTGTATCAAAGAGACGGATGCGCTCATCACGGATACGCCGGGATTGCCGCTCATGCTCTGCTTTGCTGACTGTACGCCCATCGTTTTTCTCGACCCGGAGAAGCGTGCTGTCGGCATCGCGCACGGCGGCTGGAAGGGAACAGTTCAGTCTATTGCGGCGAAGACGCTCGCGCGCATGACGGAGGCGTTCGGCACGCAGCCGCGCGACGTACTTGTCGGCATCGGCCCCTCCATTGGTCCGTGCTGTTACGAGATCGGTGCGGAGGTCGCGGCAAGGTTTTGCGCGGCGTTCCCCTACGCGGAGGAACTGCTGCTGCACGAGACAGACGGCCATGTGCACCTCGATCTCTGGGAGGCGAATCGGCAGCAGCTGCTGCGCAGCGGCGTGCCGGAGGAAAACATCGAGGTTGCGGGCGAGTGCACCTGCTGCCGCCATGCCTGGTATTATTCCTATCGAGCGGATCAGGGAAAAACGGGGCGGATCGCCGCCCTCATCTCATTGCGCTCATGAGGAATCGCCGTATGATGGCATGGTTTTGCAGGGGCGGTTTTCGGGAGGAATCATTCATGATTGCAGAAAAGCTTCAGGAAGTAGAGGAGAAAATCGAGGCGGCGAAGGCGCGCCGGACACCGCAGATCACAGAGGAGGTCCAGCTTGTCGCCGTCACGAAGAATCACGATGTGGCCGCTATGCGCGAGGCCATCGACGCTGGCGTCACGGATATCGGCGAAAACCGCATCCAGGAGGCGATGGGGAAGTATGAGACGCTGGGCCGCCAGGTCACATGGCATCTCATCGGTCATCTGCAGACGAATAAGGCAAAGCAGGCCGTGAAATATTTTGATTTCATCCATTCGGTTGACACGCCACATCTCGCCCGCGCTCTCGACAAGGAAGCGGGGAAGATCGGCAAGGTGCAGGATGTGCTCGTACAGGTGAACCTCGCAAAGGAGGAGAGTAAGTCGGGCGTCTACGAGGAGGATCTGCAGCCGCTGCTCAAGCTCGTCGACGAGCTGCCGCATTTGCGTCTTTGCGGTCTCATGTGCATTGCGCCGAATTATGACGATATCGAGAAGTGTCGGCCGCTGTTTCGGCGCATGCGCGAAATTTTTGATGGAATAAAGGATATTCCGTTTCAGACAGCGAATATTAAATATTTATCAATGGGAATGTCGCATGATTACGAGATTGCCATCGAGGAGGGCGCGAATATCGTACGTGTCGGCACGGCGATTTTCGGGCCGCGCCAATATTGACCGTAGGGACGCGCTGGTAAAATGAAGTGCTCCGGAGTTACGTGGATCTGCTGAATCTCTCTAGGAGACAAACTGGAGGCGTAGCGGCAAAATGCTCCATCGCGTTTTGTGTTGAGGATTGTGGGGCGACGAGAGCACAGCGCAGACGCGTGAAGACGGAGTGCTGAATGAATCAGTGATTCCTAAGGAACCGCGGGGAGTGAACGCAAATGAAAATCATCGATAAGGTCTGTGGCAAGATCGGGCTCATAGACAGCGATGAGGAGAAGAAACTCAAGGAAGAGCTTGAGCAGGAAGAGCAGGAAGTTGATGAGGAGGAGGAAGAAGAGATGGCGAAGTTCGAGCGCCCGGGGGGACAGGCGGAGACGTCGGCGCGCAATGTTGTCGATTTCACGAGTGCTGCTTCCGCGCGGGAGAATGGCGGCAATCCCAAGATGAAGGTCATCGTCATCGAGCCGAAGACGTTCGATGACGCGCAGCAGGTGGCGAATTGCCTGCGGGAGAAGCGTCCCGTGGTGATCAATTTCGAGAATACGGACGGCGATGATGCGCGGCGGATCATTGATTTCATCAGCGGTACGACGTATGCGTTGAACGGTGAGATCAAGAAGGTGGGGCACGATGTCTTTTTCTGTGCGCCGAGCAACGTTAATGTAACGTATACGGAGGAGGAGCGCAAGGTATCGACGGAGATGCCTTGGCTCAAGAAATAAGGGATACTATGGCATCAGGACAAAGAGACAAGATCATTCGTTATTATCGCGGCACAGAAGGTGCCGAGACAGCTGAACGCCTCGTCGATCTCGCAGAACAGGCGCTGAGGAGCCAGAAGTTCCGTCTGACGGATTTTCTCGACCCGTTTGGGCAAGAGATTGCGGAGACCATCGCGGCGAATTATCCGGGATTGGCCGTCGATTTTGACGGCGGATACCCGGGCGCGGAGCGCTGCCGTGCCGTGTTCAAGGACAAGACGTTCGGCGGAACGCCTGGCTTTGAGATCGCTGTTGTGCGCGCGCAGTGGAACGGCCAGTTCGTGCGGCTCGGCCACCGAGATGTGCTCGGGGCGCTCATGGGGCTGGGCATCGAGCGCGGCAAGCTGGGCGATATCCTCGCGACACAGGAAAGCGCGCGCCTGCTTTGCGACGCGAAGATCGCGCCGTTCCTCATCGAGCATCTCACGCAGATCGGTGCGGCAAGCGTGCAGTGCAGCGAGGATGACCTCGCTGCCATCGCGCCGAAAGAAGAGCGCGCGAAGGAGATTCGCGCGACCGTGGCTTCGCTGCGCGTGGATTCCATCGCGGCGGCGGGGTTCGGCTTCTCGCGGAGCCGTGCGGCCGCTGATATCAAGGCGGAGAAGCTCAAGCTCAACTGGCAGAGCGTCCGGAGCGCCTCGCAGCTCGTCAAGGAGGGCGATGTTCTCTCGATGCGCGGCAGAGGACGCCTCGAGGTTGAGGAAGTGCGCGGCCAGACGAAGAAGGGGCGGACGAGCGTCGTCCTCAAGCGGTATCTATAAGGAACCGCTGATTAAATGAAGTGCTCCGGATTTACGTGGATGCGCTGTACTCTTCGGAGACAAACCGCAGGCGTAGCCGAAGCTACGCTGAGGATGGTAGGGCGACGAGAGGACAGTGCAGACGCGTGAAGACGGAGTGCTGAATTAATCAGTGGTTCCATAAAGAGGGCGTGCGCCGTTCTGTTTTTGTTTTTATCGTCTCTCAAGCGCCACAAGGTAAAGGGGATTTTCATTTTGCTTACACCAATGGACATTCACAACAAGGAATTCAAGCGGAGCTTCCGCGGGTATAATGAGGATGAAATCGACGAGTTCCTCGATCAGGTCGTCAATGACTATGAACGCCTCTACAGGGAAAATGATCAGCTCAAAAAGGATCTCGAGCGGAGCCGTCAGGCGAATGCTGATTATGTGGAGCGTGAGCAGACCATCAAGGATACGCTCGTCATGGCGCAGAAAACAGCGGAGGAAGTGACGAGGAGCGCTAAGGAGAGTGCGCAGTCGCTCAAGGAGACGACGGCGCGCGAGTGCCAGAATCTGCGCCGCCAGACGGATATCGATTGCCGTGAGATGCGTCACCGCGCGGAGGATGAGGCACGCCGCCTCGTCGGCGAGGCAAGGGAGCGGGTGCGGCTCATCGTAGCGGAGTACGACCGCCTCGTGCGTGAGAAGAATGCCTACCTGACGAAAGTACGGACGTCGCTGGCCCAGGAACTGGCCGTCATCGATCAGACGATGCAGGAAATGCCGGATCCTGTTGCTGCCGACAAGCGTGCGCAAGAAGCTGCGGCGCGGGCAAAGGCAGTTGCGGAGACGCCAGAGCAGGAGCTGTCAAAGGCAGAGAATGCCCCAATGGAGCAGGTGGCACAGACGCAGCAGGCGTCTGCTGAGGATTGATGATTGATGACGGTTGCTTTTTTCTTTGTCATTCTTTTCTGCGATCAGGCGGTCAAGGCGTATATCCGTTCGTCCTTCCTGCCTGGGGAGTCGCTGCCGGTGGTACCGCATGTATTCCATATTACGTATGTGCTCAACCCAGGGGCGGCCTTCGGGATTTTCGCTAACCAGCGGCTGTTCTTTATCGCGGCGGGCGTGCTGCTCTTCTGTCTCGCGGTTTATTTCTATCCCCGCCTGCGGTGCGAGGGCCGCTGGCTCCGCTTCAGCGTCGCGTCGCTGCTCGCCGGGGCGGCGGGCAACCTGATCGACCGCATCGCGAGCGGGCTCGTCGTCGATTTCCTCGATTTTCGCATCTGGCCGGTGTTCAACCTCGCGGATATCGCCATCGTCGGCGGTGTCATCGGCATGATGCTGGTCATCCTGTTCCCCGCTCGCTTTGACGCGGACGCGGAGAGGAGGCGGCAGCATGGCTGAACAGGAAGTATATCAGATGGAGACGGCAGGCGAACGCCTCGACAAGTTCCTCGCGGCGCGTCTGACGGAGCTGTCGCGCTCGCATCTGCAGAAGCTCATTGAGGCGGGCGCTGTCCTTGTTGACGGCAAGCCGCGCAAGGCGAATTACAAGAGCCGCGGCGGCGAGGAAGTCACGCTCACATTGCCGGCACCCGAGGCGACGGAGATCGCTGCAGAGCCGCTGCCGCTCGCAATCCTCTATGAGGACGCGGACATCATCGTCATCAATAAGGCGCGCGGCATGGTCGTGCATCCGGCGGCGGGCGTCACGCATGGGACGCTCGTCAACGCGCTGCTCGCGCATTGCAAGGATCTCTCCGGCATCAACGGTGCCATCCGCCCGGGCATCGTGCATCGCCTCGACAAGGACACGTCGGGCGTCATGGTGGCGGCCAAGAATGACCGCGCGCACATAGATCTTGCCGCGCAGATCCGCACGAAGGCGGCGCGCCGCGTCTATTGGGCCATCGTGCACGGCAACATCCGGGAGGAGTCCGGCACGATCAAGGGTGCCATTGGCAGGAGCGCGAAGGACCGCAAGTGCATGGCCATCGTTCCGGGCGGCAAGCCTGCCGTCACGCATTTCCGCGTGCTGGAGCGCTTCGGTGACTACACGCTCGTCGAATGCCGCCTCGAGACGGGCCGCACGCATCAGATCCGCGTGCACCTCACGAGCATCGGCCATCCGCTCGTCGGCGATCCGAAGTACGGCCGCAGATCCTCGCCTTTCGCCATCGCGGGGCAGGCGCTCCATTCGCTGACGCTCGACCTCACGCATCCGGTGACGCGTCAGCCGATGCATTTCATGGCACCGCTGCCTGAGGATATGGAGCGCATCCTCGCGGCCTTGCGCGCGCGCCGCAGCAGAGGATAGGAGCGATAGGAGGGCAGTTCTATCAGCATCTTCGCAGAATAGTCGTTACAGAGGGAGTGAATCGTATGCCAGTGCTTATTGACAAAACCGTTCTCATGGATACCAGCGGCATCCGACGCGCGCTCACGCGCATTTCTCATGAGATTCTCGAGAAGAACAAGGGCATGGAGGATATCGTGCTCGTCGGTATCCGCACGCGCGGTGTGCCGATTGCCGAGCGCATCGCGAAGAGCATCGAGAGCATCGAGGGCAAGCGTCCACCGGTCGGCATCCTCGATATCACGCTTTACCGCGACGATCTCTCTACGCTTTCCTATCAGCCTATCGTCCATCCCACAGAGTTGCCCGTCGATATCACGGGCAAGCATGTCGTGCTCGTCGACGATGTGCTCTATACGGGGCGCACGATCCGCGCCGCGCTCGATGCGCTCATCGACATGGGACGGCCGAAGAGCATACAGCTCGCAGTGCTCATCGACCGCGGCCACAGGGAATTGCCCATCCGTGCGGACTATGTGGGCAAGAATGTGCCGACCTCCTCGCATGAGCTCGTGAGCGTACAGCTCAACGCGACGGATGGCCTGGAGAAGGTCGTCATCCGCGAGCGCCGCGAGGACGCTTGAGATAGGGACTCGCGTTGTTGCATGACGAGCGGCGAGATTTTTGGTCAGCGAGAAGCGATGCATGAAAAAGGCGGCGCCTGAGATTTCACAAGAAACCTCAGGCGCCGCCTTTTTTGCGGACGGACGTCAGATGATATGACCAAGCTGGTGTGTCTGGCGAGCACCGGTCAGGGCACCATGATGAAATGAGCGAGCCAGGGATGCTGTTTGCCGAGGCTGGTCTTGAAGTCATTGAGCGGTGCCAGCAGCGGCGCGAGCCGCAGGCGGAGCTTGAATCTCGCGAGCGTGTGGCTGTTGCTGCCGAAGATCGGCACGCGGTCGAGGATGAAGGGATCCTCCCCCGGTGCGGCGAGGCCGTAGTGGACGGTGAACGCCGCGCGATAGCCGGCCGCTTTCGTGAGTTCCTCGATGTCCTCGTCGTATTCCCCGCAGGGGTAGGCGATGAAGCGCACCTCTTTGCCGAGGTTCCACTCGAGGGCTTTTTTCGAGCCTGCGAGCTGGTGCTGCGCCTCCTCGAGCGAGGGAGCCTTGGTAAGCTCCTCGTGTGAGAGCGTGTGGCTCTCGAAATCGATGAGGTCGCTTTCCTGCATTTCTGCGACATTGGCCCAGGTCAGGTAGTTCGGATATGTGCTGACGTAATCGGAGATGAGGAAGATCGTCGCCTTGAGATGGTATTTCTCGAGGATGGGGTACGCGTGGTTGTAGTTATCGAGATAGCCGTCGTCGAAGGTGATGATGACGGGTTTCTCTGGAAGCGTCCCCTTGCCCTCCCAGGCATCTACCATCTCCGCGGGCGTGATGGTCGTATAGCCTTCCTCAGCGAGATACTTCATCTGCGCCTCGAACTGCTTGGTATTGACCGTCAGGGAGTTATGCTCAGTGTCGTTGATCTGGTGATAGTTGAGGACGGGGACACCGCCCTTTGCCTGCTGGAACAAGGCGGCGATGCCGAGCAGCAGCAGGACGACGAGGAGCGCGCCCAACGCGAGGAGCGCTTTCCATTTTTTCTGCAACAGGAACACATCCTTTTCAAGGCGGCGGGAAAATACACCGGGATGCCGCCGCTGGCTTGTCTTGTCATACGATCTAATATATTACATTGTCCTTTACCTGTCAAGAAATCCGGCATATAATAAGGAGGTAGGTCTGTGCCAGAAAACGAAGCCGGAGCTGTTTTTTTATGAGTTTGCTAAAGGAGTTTTTTTCGAGAATGAACCGCAACGATTTATGCTGGTGTGGCAGCGGCAAGAAGTATAAGAAATGCCACATGGAATACGACGAACGCATCAACGAGATCAAGTTTGATTTCTTCAAGGGGCAGTGCCGTCCGCCCCATAAGATCATCAATAATGAGGCAGATATCGCGGGCATCCGCGCGGCCGGCGTGATCAACGACGCGGCGCTCGACCTCATGGCGGAGATGGTGCGCCCGGGTATCGATACGGCGGCTCTCGACGCCGCGGTGTATGATTTCCTCACGGAGCGCGGCGCGCGCCCTGCAGATCTCAATTTCGAGGGCTATCCCAAGAGCGTCTGTATCTCCATCAATGATGTGGTCTGCCACGGCATCCCGTCGAAGAAGACCATCCTCAAGGAGGGGGACATCGTCAATATCGACATGACGACGTTCTACAACGGTTATTACGCCGATGCTTCGCGCATGTACATGATCGGCGAGGTGAGCCCCGCGGCCGAGCGCCTCGTGCGCGTGACGCGCGAGTGCATGGAGCGCGGCATCGCCGCGGCGAAGCCGTGGCATTTCCTCGGCGACGTGAGCGCGGCCTGCGGCGATCACGCCCATGCGAACGGCTATTCGGTCGTGACGGATCTCGGCGGGCACGGCGTCGGCAAGGAGTTCCACTCCGAGCCGTTCGTGCCGCATGTGGGCGAGCCGGGGACGGGCATGCTGCTCGTGCCCGGCATGACGCTCACGATCGAGCCGATGATCAATGAGGGAAGCTCGAAAGTGCGGACGGATACGAGCGACGGCTGGACCGTGCGCACGCGCGACGGCAAGCTCTCCGCACAGTGGGAGAATACGATCCTCATCACGGAGACGGGCGCGGAGGTACTTTCATCGTGACATCGTTTGAAGAGTTCGGACTTTCCCCTTCGGTGGTCGAGGTGCTGCGCCAGCACGGCATCCGCGAGGCGACGCCGGTGCAGGAGCGCGCCATCCCTGTCTTGCGCGCGGGGCGCGACGCCATCGTGCAGGCGCAGACGGGCACGGGCAAGACGCTCGCGTACCTGCTGCCGCTCGTAGAGCGCATCAAGCCGCAGGCGGAGACGGCGCAGGCACTCGTCCTCGCGCCGACGCGGGAGCTCGCGCAGCAGATCGACAAGGTGGCGTCCGTCGTCTGCGGTGCGGCGGACGTGACCAGCCTCGTCCTCTACGGCGGGCAGGACATCGAGCGCCAGAAGCTGCGCCTGCGGCGCCATCCGCAGCTCATCATCGGAACGCCGGGACGCCTGCTCGACCACCTGCGGCGCGGGACGCTCGCGATCTCTCATGTCAACAAGGTCGTGCTCGATGAGGCGGATGAGATGATGAAGCTCGGCTTCATCGAGGATGTCGAGCGCCTGCTCCAGGCTGTGGCAGCCGACCGGCAGTTCCTGCTCTTTTCCGCGACGATGCCGGAGCGTGTCCGGGGACTCGCGCGCGCCTATATGAAAGCGCCCGAGGAGATCATCATCAAGGGCGAGCATGTGACGCTCGAGAACATCGAGCAGGAGATCATCGACACGCATGAGGAGACGAAGCTCGATACCCTCTGCGACGTCATCAACCGCACGCAGCCGTACCTCGCGATGGTCTTCTGCCATACGCGGGCGCGTGTCCATCAGGTCACGATGGCGCTTGCGGCGCGCGGCTACCTCGTCGACGAGCTGCACGGCGATCTCACACAGGTGCAGCGCGCGCTCGTGCTCAAGAGATTCCGCACGGCGAAGCTGCAGATCCTCGTCGCGACGGATATCGCGGCGCGCGGCCTCGACATCGAGGGCGTCACGCACGTCATCAACTACGATCTCCCGCGGGACACGGAGGCGTACATCCACCGCATCGGCCGTACGGGACGCGCGGGGGAGAAGGGCACGGCCATCACGTTCGTGAACGCGCGGCAGTACGACCAGCTCCGCCGCATCGAGGCGGGCATCAAGGCGCGCATTGCCAAAGCCCATGCCGAGCGGCACCGCCGCCATGTAGCAAAGCAGGAAAAGATCAAGGCGCAGCTTGCGGAAGAACGCTGTGAGAAGCAGCCGAAGCGCAAGCCTCTGAGCAAATACGCGAACCGCAAGGGCGCGAAGCACAAGGGGTACAACCTGCGCAGCCGCCGTGAGGGTGCGGGGAAAGCCCGGCGGAAAACGAATGTTGGGCACCGCTCGAAGATCGGCGGCCGCCGGAAATAAAGATTTGAAAGCGGGGCGCGGGGAAACGCGCCTGTTTGGACAGCCGTGAGGGATTGCTGCGGGCAGCAGTTCCTCGCGGCACTTCTTTTTTATCGCAAGATGCTGGTGTATTGCTTTTTGGGAAGCACTGATTAATTCAGCACTCCGTCTTCACGCGTCTGCGTTGTCCTCTCGTCGTCGACAAACCTCAGCGTAGCTTCGGCTACGCCTGCGGTTTGTCTCCTAGAGTGATACAGCACATCCACGTAAATCCGGAGCACTTCATTTAATCAGCGCTTCCTTTGCGGAAATTTTCCACAAAAAGCAGGAGATTGAGAAAAGAAAGAGAATTAGAACAAGGAGAAACACAAGCAAACAAGATGATCAGCCTGCAAAGGGGGACTCGGAATGATTGGAATCAAGAATGTTATTGCCATCGTCTGCGGCGGCGGCCCGGCACCTGGTATCAACAGCGTCATTTCCGGCATCACGAATGAGGCGACGCGCCACGGCTGGGATGTGCTCGGCATCTACGACGGCTTCTCCCGCCTCGCGCGCGGCGAGAAGAACTACATCCGCCTCGAGCCGAAGGATATCAGCCGCATTCACCTGACGGGCGGTTGCATCCTCAAGATGAGCCGCTTCAATCCGACGAAGAAGGAATCGGATCTTCGCACGGTGGTCGAGACGCTCACGGAACTCGGCGTCACGCATCTCGTGACCATCGGTGGCGACGATACGGCGTATAGCTCGGCAGCCGTCTCCGACTATGCGCGCAAGATGGGGCGCACGATCAACGTCGTGCATGTGCCAAAGACCATCGACAACGATCTGCCGTTGCCTGACGGCGTGCCGACGTTCGGCTTCGAGACGGCGCGCGCCTTCGGCACGGAGGAGGTCGAGAACCTCATGGAGGATGCGCGCACGACGAACAACCGCTGGTACTTCACCATCGCGATGGGGCGCACGGCGGGTCATCTCGCGCTCGGCATGGGCAGGAGCGCCGGGGCGGCGCTCACGATCATCCCCGAGGAGTTCCCGCAGGAGAAGATCCCGCTGCAGCAGGTCGTCGATGTCATCACCGGCTCCATTGTCAAACGCTACCTCATGGGCAAGAACTACGGCGTGGCCGTCATCGCCGAGGGCATCATCGAGAAGATCGCGCCTGAGGACTTCAGGAAGCTCGGCACCGTCGTGACGGACGAGCATGGACACATCCGCTACAGTGAGCTCGACTTCGGCGAGATCCTCAAGCAGGCCGTCCTCGCGGAGACGAAGAAGCTCGGCATCAAGCTCTCCATCATCGATAAGGAGATCGGCTACGAGCTGCGCTGCACGGCGCCGATTGCCTACGATATCGACTACGCGCGTTCACTCGGCTATTCCGCTGTGCAGTTCCTCATGGCGGGGGATTCTGGTGCGCTCATCACGATTCAGGACAACAAGGCCATCCCGATGCGCTTCGAGGACATCAAGGATCCCGCGACGGGCAAAACGAAGGTTCGCAAGGTCAATATCGAGTCGGTCCACTACAAGATCGCCCGCGGTCTCATGATACGTCTCGAGGAAGGCGACCTCGACGATCCGGGGCTCGCGAATGCCTATCGCATGACGCAGGAGGAGTTCCGCAAACGCTACGCTTATCTCTTCGCAAAGCCGGAGACGATGACAGCGGCTTTGGAGGCTGAGAAGAAATAGGAGAGACGCCGCAAAGCGGCTGCAGGGGCGCGCAATATCTCGAAAGAGAGCTGCGCGCCTCTTTTTATTGAAAGGGTTGAAAAGGTTCCCGAATTGCAATAATAAGTTGAACACCCGGCGAACCTTTATGCAGTAAGTGCTGCAAGCATTTCTTCCCTAAAGC
>CAKPXP010000025.1 GCA_934202005.1 uncultured Selenomonas sp.
GGTGGGCCCACTTGGACTCGAACCAAGGACCGACCGGTTATGAGCCGGTTGCTCTAACCAACTGAGCTATAGGCCCAAACTCCATAGAAACCTGCAAGCTGTATGGAGCGGAAAACGAGACTCGAACTCGCGACCCCCACCTTGGCAAGGTGGTGCTCTACCACTGAGCTATTTCCGCGTCTGGAGCGGAAAACGAGGCTCGAACTCGCGACCCCCACCTTGGCAAGGTGGTGCTCTACCACTGAGCTATTTCCGCATCCACTGCATCGGGGGAAGCCCCCGCGCTGACTGACAAAATATATTATACGCATCTGCCGCGAGGAAGTCAAGTACTTTTTCAGCAGTTCCCTGATTTTTTCATAGGGTGCATCATATCGCAACAAAACTACATGCACAAACGTCCACTTTGTGGACATTGTGCGCCCGCCCTTGCAGTAAATCCAGCCAATCACGCTGCGCCTGCGGCTTGCGTTCTTGGGGATTTACCATAATAAAACTCCTCGCAAGCGATGGGCATCGCAGTGCGAGGAGTTTTTCAAAACAATGCTTACGGAACCACTGATTCATTCGGACTCCGTCTTCACGCGTCTGCACTGTCCTCTCGCCCTCGACAATCCTCAGCGCAACTTCGGCTACGCCTGCGGTTTGTCTCCGAAGAGTACAGTGCATCCACGTAAATCCGGAGCCCTCATTTCATCAGCGGTTCCTTACTGCTCTCGAGCGGAAGGTACGAGATCGTCTGCTGTGAGCGTTCCTTCCTTCGCGCGCTGGGCAAACTCCGCCGTCGCGGTGAAGAGCACGTCCGTCGAGCTGTTGAGGGCCGTCTCGCAGGCGTCCTGCAGCACGCCGATGATGAAGCCGACGCCGACGACCTGCATCGCGATGTCGTTGCCGATGCCGAACGAGGAGCATGCCACAGGAATGAGGAGCAGCGAGCCGCCCGCGACGCCGGACGCGCCGCAGGCGCCGAGCGTCGAGACGATGCAGAGCAGGAGCGCCGTCGGCAGGTCGACGGCGACGCCGAGCGTATGCGCCGCCGCGAGCGAGAGCACGGCGATCGTGATGGCCGCGCCGCTCATGTTGATCGTCGCGCCGAGCGGGATGGAGATGGAGTAGACATCCTCATTGAGCCCGAGCCGCTTGCACAGCGACATATTGACCGGGATGTTCGCCGCCGAGCTGCGCGTGAAAAAGGCGTAGATGCCGCTCTCCTTGAGCGTCGTCCAGACGAGCGGATACGGGTTCCTGTGGATATGAAGATAGACGATGAGCGGGTTCATGATGAGCGCGACGGAGAAGAACGCCGCAAGCAGCACGGCGAGGAGCTGCGCGTAGCCGAGCAGCGCGCCGAGCCCGTTCGTGCCGATGGCGCTCGCGACGAGGCCGAAGATGCCGAACGGTGCGAACCGGATGACCCACTGCACGACCTGAGTGATCATGCGCGCGAAGTCCGCAAGCGCCGTCTTCGTCGTCTCGCCCGCGTGCTGAAGCGCGAGCCCGGCGAGCGCCGCCCAGGCGAGGATGCCGATGTAGTTCGCCTTCACGAGCGCGTTGACCGGGTTATCGACGACGCTCAGCACGAGATTATGCAGGACCTCGAGAATGCCAGAGGGCGGCGCAACCTTCGCGTCCGCCACCTGGAGCGTGAGCTCCGTCGGGAACGCGAACGAGTAGCCGACTGCAACGACCGACGCGAAGAACGTCGCGAACACATAGAGCTTCACGATTGGCTTCATCTGCGCGCCCGCGTCCTTCGTCTTCTGCGCCATCGCGTTCATGACGAGGATGAAGACGAGCAGCGGCGCCACGCCCTTGAGCGCGCGCACAAAGAGATCGCCGAGGATGGCGACCGCCGGCACCGCCTGCGGCGCGAAAACCGCGACGAGGATGCCGAGCACCAGACCCACGATGATGAGCTGGATGAGCGCCGTCTCTTGATACTTCTTGATGATTCCCTTCAGCAAAGGAAACAACTCCTTCCGATATATTACGTAAACATAACTCGCCTTAGTATACAATACGGTATCTGTTTTTTCAAGTATTTTTCAATCTTTTGTGCGTATGAAGAGGACGGTATCTTCTATCCCTGGCAAATCCAAGGATTTTCAGATAAATTGTCTTTCTGTAAAAGACTGTTCATTATATTGTCCTTACTTCAGCGACACGCACGGCCAGCAGCCGGCGCGCCAGCGATTTCCCCGGCGAAAGATTTCCTCCCGTTTTCCAGCGAGAATTGATATAATGAAGGAAACGGCTATCATCGACTCAGGAGGAAACACAAATGAGCAAATCGAAAGTCTACTTCACGGATTTCCGCTGCCCCGTCGGCACGAGCATCCAGGACAAGCTGAAACGCCTCTGCCTCGTCGCGGGCATCAAGGACATCGACATGGAGAACAAATTCGTCGCCATCAAGATGCATTTCGGCGAACTCGGCAACCTCGCCTTCCTGCGCCCGCAGTACGCGAAGACCGTCGCCGACCTCGTGAAGGCGCAGGGCGGCCGCCCGTTCCTCACGGACTGCAACACGCTCTATCCCGGCAGCCGCAAGCACGCGCTCGAGCACATGGACTGCGCGAACCTCAACGGCTTCAACCCCATCACGACGGGCTGCCAGATCATCATCGGCGACGGGCTCAAGGGCACGGATGACGTCGAGGTTCCCGTGCGCAACGGCGAGTTCTGCAAGACGGCGAAGATTGGCCGCGCCGTCATGGACGCCGACGTCTTCATCAGCCTCGCCCATTTCAAGGGGCATGAGCAGACAGGCTTCGGCGGCGCGCTCAAGAACATCGGCATGGGCTGCGGCAGCCGCGCGGGCAAGATGGAGCAGCACTCCTCGGGCAAGTGCATCGTCGATGAGGAGCTCTGCCGCGGCTGCCGCAAGTGCGCGAAGGAATGCGGCTCTGACGCCATCACCTATGAAAACAACAAGGCGCACATCAACCCCGACCTCTGCAAGGGCTGCGGCCGCTGCATCGGCGCCTGCGGCTTCGACGCGATCCGCAACGAGCAGTGGGACGCAGGCGACAAGCTCGACCGCAAAATGGCGGAGTACGCACAGGCCGTCGTCGACGGGCGCCCCTGCTTCCACATCAACATCGCGCGCGACATCTCGCCGAACTGCGACTGCCGCGGTGAGAACGACGCCGCCATCCTGCCGGACATCGGCATGTTCGCCTCGTTCGACCCCGTCGCGCTCGACCAGGCCTGCGCCGACGCCTGCCTCCAGGCGACGCCGCTGCCGAACAGCCAGCTCGCCGACAACCTCGCGAAGCAGGACTGGGAGTGCCACCACGACCACTTCCTCGACTCCAACCCCAACGTGCATTGGAAAGAGACCCTCGAGCACGCCGAGAAAATCGGCATGGGCACGCGTGCCTATGAGCTCGTGAAGCTGAAATAACCGGGCCGCGACGCAAAGCCGCCCCATAGGAAAAGCCGCCCTCCCACACGGGAAGGCGGCTTTTCTCTGCCGCTGGATCTGCCGTCCGACCGCGACGGCCAACAGCGCTATGCCAAAGACCGCTGCGAATCGACGGCCAGCCGCTGCAGGCGCAGGGAAACTCTCTAACGCACGCCGCGGCTCTCTGCCACCGAGCCTCACGCGCCGCGCACATCTCACGCGTCCTGCGCCTCGCATACCACGCGGTCGCGGCCGCCCTGCTTCGCCGCGTAGAGCGCGGCATCGACGCGCGCGCAGAGCGCATCGGCCGTATCGAACGCGCCGTGATAGCTGGCGACGCCGAAGCTCGCCGTGACCACATGCTCCTCGACGCGCACCGACCGCGCGGCACTGCGCAGGATCTCCGCGAGCGCCGCTGCCTCCGCAAGCGTCATCTCAGGACAGAATACGAAGAACTCCTCACCGCCCCAGCGCAGGAGCGGATACCGCGACGCGAGATTCGCCTGCACGGCCTGCGTGAGTCTGACGAGCACAGAGTCACCTGCCTCGTGCCCATACGTATCATTGACCTGCTTGAAATGATCGACATCGAACATGATGAGGGAGAACACCTGCTGCTTCTGCTCGGCGCGTACGAGATAGCGCTCGAGCAGCGGCCGGAACGCCGCGCGGCTCAAGGCGTGCGTGAGCGGGTCATGCGTCTCGCGGTCACGCGCTGTCACGATGGCGGAGCGCAGCTGCGACGCCCGCTCGCCGAGCGCCTCCTCCCTGCGGGTCATCCGTTTCAGGATGGCGAGCAGGAACACAGCGATGCCGTAGATGCCGAACGGGCAGAGGAACATATCGCCCGGCAGGAAATGCAGATATGTATTGGCACCGTCGAGGAGGCCGAGCAGCGTGAACAGTATGATGGGCACGAGCAGGGAACGGCAGTAATCATCCCCCTGCCGCGCAGCCCTCGCGCACCACCAGAAAATGAACGGCCCGAAAAGCGCCATGAGGACAAACTCCAGCAGGAACAGTCGCTTGAGCCCGTGCATGCCGGAAAACTCCAGCAGCAGCGCTGCTGTGAGCAAGAGGAAGAAGGCACGGATGAACCAGCCGACCACACGCCGTTCCCGGCCTTTCAGGACCTCATAGACGATAGCATACGACGTGATCGACAGGAAATACGCCGCGATCGTCAGCACATACCACCAGAACAAGACGGCATCGGTGAGGAAATACTTCGTATTGAGCGCCGCAATGCCCCAGAGGATGAAGTTCCCGAGGAACGTGAGCAGCGTGCGGTAGAGGCGCCTGTCCCTATGCTCCCGCCAGTAAAAAAGAGCCGTGATACATAGCATGCAAACCGCCACGGGCAGCGTGAGGAGCAGCGTCATGTCGGAGAGGAAGATCCGCTCCGTCTCCTGCTGTTCCGTTCCCAGAGAAAACGCTCGATAGACGCCGAGCATATGCGGATCCCCGCTCGAGAGCGCCAGCGTAAGCGCATAGGGATGCGCAACCTGCGGCAGATGCACGAGATGCCACATCCGCCCGCCGCCGACGGAGGTCAGCGCTGTCTCATCGTAGGTATAGACGAGCTTCTCATCGAGGAACACGCGCACTTTCTCGCCCGTCGTAAAAAAGAGCAGCGTATCCTCATCGCCGCCCGGCAGAACCTGCGTCGTCTCGTAGAGCTTCCGCGTCCCCTCCGCGAACGGCGGCGGCGCAGGAAACGCGAAGAACTTCCAATCACGCGCGCCCTGCGCCGCAGACTGCACGATCTGCATCTCTGACGCACCCCGCCGCGCCTCGCGGTACCGCCACTCTCCTGAGAGATGCGCCGCCGACGCCGTCAGTGCAAAGAGAAGGAAGCAGATCTGCAACAAGAGCGACAGGCACAAAATCTTTTTCCAGCACATCATCCGAGCGCCTCCTCACCGATCGCCGCCTGCGGCGACTCCACCCGGAGGCAGTTGCGTCCCGCCGCCTTGGCCGCGTAGAGCGCGCTGTCCGCACGCTCGAACAGCGCCTGCGCCGTATCATTGCCGCCATGGCAGACACTCGCGCCCACGCTCACCGTCACAGGATGTTTCTCATACTGGAGGAACGCGGCCACCGTGCGCCGCAGGCGATTGCCGATCACGGCAGCCGCATCGAGATCGCAGCCCGGCAGCAAGACGACAAACTCCTCCCCGCCCCAGCGATAAAACGTCTTCCGCCTATCGAGCTCAGCACGCACCGTACGCGCAAATCCACGCAGGATCATATCGCCAGCCGCGTGGCCGAACGTATCATTGAACTGTTTGAAATGATCGATGTCGAAGAGCAGCAGGGAAAGCGGCGTCTCCGCGCTCCGCGCCGTCCAGATCTCAGACGGCAGATCCCGCTCGAAGCTCCCGCGATTGCGGCACTGCGTGAGCGGATCCCGCTCCGCCCGCTCCTGAAGTAGCGCCGCACGGTAGCCGAGCTCCAGCGTACGGCTCTCCAGAGACTGCGAACGCGCGAGTTGATCGCGGATCATCTGCAGGATGAAATACAGGAAGCTATATACACTCAGCGGCATGATGTACGTCGGCAGCGGTGTCAGGTGCAGATGGGCATTAACGCCGTCAAACGCGCCCAGCGTCACCATCGCGATGAGCGGCAGCACCATCGCGCGGCTGTAGCGATTGCCCGCACGCGCGGAGCGATAGATCAGAGACACGACATAGGCCTCGAGAACCAGCAGCAGCATGTAATACATCTGCTGGCGCAGCGACACGCCGGGAACGCCAAAGAGATCCGCGCCGGTCGCCAGCACAGCGAAAGCGGCATAGGAAAAGACGAGCACGCGCTGCCCGACCCGATATTTCTCCTCAAGCGCTTCAAGCACGACGAGATTGGCCGCCGCAGGCACCAGGTAGAGGAAGAACTCCGCCACGCGGTACAGCGCAACAGTCCCGGCCAGCTTTGCCGCAAGCAGCTGCGAGCTGCTCACCATCCAGAGCATGAACACCAGGAGGAAAACAACCACATAATAAACAAGCGGGCGCTGCCCTTTGCCGCGCACTGCACAAACCGCCAGAATGGCCGCCAACAGCAGCGCCACAGGCAGAGAAACCACATACGGCAGATCGCAGAGAAAGCGATCCATCGTCTGCTGTCCCATCGCCATGACATGCGCGCCCTGAGCCGCGGCCAGCGGCACATAGGATAACATACACACGAAAAAGGCCGCCACACTCAGCCAAAGATACGCTGACCGGTCCATTATCTTGCGGAATTTACTCGTCTTGCTCATATGAAACTCCTAGTTACTGAAAAACACTAGGCATATTATCCTATACCATGCCTTCACTGTCAAGTAAAAGGTAGGGAAAATCATTCTTGCATTTTTATTAAACCACGGCCATGCCGCACGAAAAGAGGGAGCACCGCAAACGCGCGCCCCGGAAAAGCGTCATTTCTCATAATGCAAAGCTACATGCACAAACGTCCACTTCTTGAACATTGTGCATCGCCCTTACAGAAAAAGGCTGCATGGAAGCAAGCGCGTTCCATACAGCCTTGTACGTGGAGATCTTACGCGAGCACGCGCGCGAGGCGCACGAGCTCGGGATCGAGTGTTTTCTTGTTGTTGACGGAGTCAAAGAGATTGATCGAGACGACCTTGCCCTGCTCGAAGCCGAACACGACGTCCGACGCGCCGGAAATCAGCGCGAGCGCCGCCTTCTCACCGAGCATGGAGGCCTTCATGCGGTCCTCGACCGTCGGCGAGCCGCCGCGCTGGATATGACCGAGCACGGAGACGCGCGTGTCAATGCCCGTCTTTTCCTCGACGATCTTGCCGAGGCCCATGCCGTCGCCTGCGCCCTCGGCGATCACGATGATGCTGTAACGCTTACCGGCCGCATACTGCGCCTTGATGTCCTCGCACATCTGATCGAGGTCGTACTTGACCTCCGGCACGAGCACATACTCCGCACCGCCCGCGATGCCGGACTCCATGGCGAGCCAGCCGGACTTATGCCCCATGACCTCGACGATCATGATGCGGCGATGCGCCGACGCCGTGTCGCGCAGCTTGTTGAGCGCGTCGACGATCGTATTCGCCGCCGTGTCGCAGCCGATCGTGTAGTCCGTGCCCCAGACATCGTTGTCGATCGTGCCGGGCAGGCCCACGATGGGGATGCCCGTCTCCTTCGAGAGCAGCGAGCCGCCCGTGAGGCTGCCGTCGCCGCCGATGATCACGAGGCCCTCGACGCCGCGCTTCTTGAGGTTCTCATAGCCCTTGCGGCGTCCCTCCGGCGTCTTGAACTCCGGGCAGCGCGCCGTCCCGAGGAACGTGCCGCCGCGCTGGATGATGTCGCTGACGCTGCGGCTCGTGAGCTCGACGATATCGTCCTTGAGCATGCCGTCATAGCCGTCCTTGATGCCATAGACCTGCACGCCCTCATAGAGCGCCGTGCGCACGACGGCGCGCGCCGCCGCGTTCATGCCCGGGCTGTCGCCGCCGGACGTCATGATGGCAATCGCTTTTTTGATCATTTCTACATCTCTCCTGTACTGCGGAACTATCTTCTATCTCTGCGTGCTTATTACCTTCTCTATTTTAGTGAATCGAAGGCAAAATGTAAAGCTGTTTCCGTCAATTTATCGACGCAGAGAAAAGGGGCTGCCGGAATCGCAGCCCCTCTTCCCCGAGGTTTCAGCGTATGGTTCAAATGGTAGGATTACTTCACATTCATGATGCCGAGGGCATAGCAGATGATGCCGACGGCGAAGAGGCCGAAGATGATCCAGATCGCGTTGACTTTCCGCTTGAGCAGCGCCATGCACGCGAAGGTCATGAGCAGCGGCACGAGGCCAGGCATGAGCTGGTCGAGGATCGTCTGCACCGTCGTGACGACGACTTCGCCCTTAGCGTTCGTGATACTCGAGACGACGACCGGGATGTTGACGCTCGTCCATTTGTTGACGAGCGCGCCCATGACGAAGAGGCCGAGGATGGAAGCGCCCTCCGTGAGCTTCTGGAGCTTGTTGCCGGCGACATCTTGCACGATGTCCGTGCCTTTCGCGTAGCCGTACTTGATGCCGTACCAGCGCACCCAGAGGCGGATGAAGTTGAACAGGACGAAGAATACGAGCGGGCCAAGGATGGAACCGGAGATGGCGAACGAAGCGCCGAGCGCCGCCGTGATCGGACGCAGCGTGCCCCAGAAGATCGGGTCGCCGACGCCGGCGAGCGGGCCCATCATACCGACCTTGATACCGTTGATGACGCCGTCAGGGATGTCCGCACCATTGGCCTTCTTCTCCTCGAGGGCCGCCGTGATGCCGATGATCGGCGCCGTGACGAACGGCTGCGTATTGTAGAACTCGAGGTGGCGCTTCATGGCCTGCTTGAGCTCATCGCCCGTATAGAGGCGCTTGAGGATCGGCACCATGCCGAACGCATAACCGAGCGCCTGCATGCGCTCCATGTTCCAGGAGCCCTGGAGGAAGTTGGAACGGATGAACGCCCAGAAAAAATCACTTTTCGTCAGTTTCTTTTCCATGATCATTTCCTCCTCACCAATCAGTCGAGTTCATCGTCGAGGTCATCTGCATCCGAAGGCGCTGCCGTCACCTGAGCAGCAGAAACCTGCACATACTTCGGGTTGAGCTGGATGTAGACGATTGCGCAGACGAGGCCGATGACGCCGAGCGCAACGAGGTTGAACGTCGTGAACGCCGCAACGACGAAGCCGAGGAAGAAGAACGGCATGAGGTACTTCGCGCCCATCATGTTGATGACCATCGCATAACCAACGACGACGATGAAGCCGCCGGCGACCTGAAGGCCGCCCGTGATGACCGGAGGAATCGCGTCGAGCATCGCCTGCACTGCGCCCGTGCCGATGTACATCGCGACGAGCATCGACGGAACGGCGACGCGCAGGGCCTGGATGCCGAGCGCACCGAGATGACAGAGATCGATGCCGCGCAGCTCGCCCTTCTCGGCAAAGCCGTCAGCCCAATGCTGGAAGACGACGGTGAGCGTACGGCAGAGGATCGTGAGCACCTGGCCCGCAGCCGCGAGCGGCATCGCGATTGCGATACCAGCGGCGATGTCCTGATGACCCGCGATGACGAGGATCGTCGAGATGACGGACGCGAGCGCCGCGTCCGGCGCCATGGCCGCGCCGATGTTCATCCAGCCGAGAGCGATCATTTCAAGCGTACCACCGATGATGATGCCGGTCGTCATATCACCGAGCACAAGGCCCGTCACCGTGCACGCGATGAGCGGACGGTGCGTCTGCAGCTCATCGAGCACGGAGCCCATGCCCGCGATGGCCGAGACGATGAAAATGAGGATGATTTGGATACCACTGAGTTCCATTATGTGTCCCTCCATTTTGAAATATTTTGATAAATCCCCCCGGCAAAGCCGCCGGACATGGCGGCCTTGCTTATGATGAGATGGCTCAGAGCTTGTTCAGCACGTCCATCATCATAACCTTTTTATCCGTGTCCACCTTGCGAATCTCAAGCTCAATGCCCTTCTCATCGAGCTTCTTGAACGCATCGATGTCCTTGTCGTCAACGGAGACGGCGCTCGTGACCTGCGTCTTGCCCTCGTGGAAGCTCATGCCGCCGATGTTGACGCTCTTGATGTCGACGCCGTGCTCAACGAGATAGAGCACGCTCGACGGGTTCGTGAAGAGCAGCAGGCAACGGTCATTTTCGTACTTCGGGTTGTTGTAGACGCGGATGGCCTTGTCGAGCGTGACGACATGGCTCTTCATGCCCGCGGGCGCGACCTGCTTGAGGAGCGTCGCGCGGATCGTGTCGTTTGCGACCTCATCATCGCAGACGATGATGCGCTGGCAGTTCGTGACCTTGGACCAGACCGTGACGACCTGTCCATGGATGAGACGGTCGTCGATACGTGCTAATACGATTTTCATTATAAATCATCCTCCTCGTCTTCTGCGATCTGGCTGGAATGGAACGTCTGCGTTCCGTTCTTGCCAGCGGCCACAGCCTTCTCCATGAGCGCCTGGATGTCCGATCCGTCATCGACGAGCTGCGCGCTCGCCATCTCGATGAGCATTGGCAGATTGACACCCGTCACGATGCCGTAGTCCTCGTTCGTCATGACGAGACGGCAGGCAGCGTTGTACGGGCTGCCGCCGAAGAGGTCGTTGAGGAACAGGACGCCGCCCTCGCAGTTGAGCTCGGCGATCGCTGCCTCGTACTTCTTCACGACATCATCAGGGCCCTCGCCCGGAACGAGCGTAACCGCCCGGACGTTCTTCTGTTCGCCGCAGATCATCTCGCAGGACTTCACAAGCTCCTCCGCGAAACGCCCATGCGTACCAACGATAATACCAAACATGTGGTTCCCTCCCTTGGGATTCCAGGATTCATAAATACACCCGTTTATATTGCATACGACGTGCCAACTTTGTGTATCATCCACAAAAAAGGCGAACGCTCCCAAAATATCACCATGTTTCCTGCAAGTTTTCAGATTTTCAATACTCTTTCTTTTGAAATTGATACACTGTGGTGGAAAATTAATACTGATTTTTCTCATTTGCACGCGACCCCGCAACGAAAAATACACTAAAGCGTTTACTCTGCGCCTTAGTGTATTTTCTCATCTTTCCTTTTAGGAATTATTTCAAATCATTTCCGCCATAAAACAGAGCTCATCCGCGTCAAACCTGAGTTTCAGCGTTTTCTCGAATATCTTGACGGCTTTTTGTATCGCAGAAAGCTTTTGTGTATCAATCTCTTGCTTGTTCTTATCGAAGTGCAACGGGCTGCGTGTGACGATGCGCTCGAGCGCGCAGCCGCAGTGGACGATGATGCGGATGCGCACGGGGTTGGAGAAGTGCTTCCCGAGCTCCGCCTCGAGGACGCGGTCGAACTCCATAAGGCTGTCCATGACCTTCGCGGGATTGAGGTAGGTGAGGAATTTCTCGAGGGACTCCTCGCAGAGACGACGCACGACGACGCTCTTCTGCTCGCGCTCGTCCGCGCTGCCCCTCTCCTCGCGCGGTTCCTGCACGCGCACGAGGCTGAGCAGCCGCTGCTCGCCCGCGCCGTCGATGAACTCCTCGAGCGGAATGAACGGGATGGGCAGCGCCGGCTTCTTCATGCCGATGGCGGCGCGGATGGCATACTCTCCCTGGAGCTCCCGCAGATGCTCCTCGAGATGCATGAGGCCGACGGGCAGGACGGCCAGTGGTTTTCCCGCACTCTTCAGCACCTCCTCGACGAGCGATTTGAGCTTGAGCGCCGCGCCCTTGCCTGTCGAGCAGATGGTCACGATGGCCTCCTGCCGCCCGTCCGCCGCGCGGTGCTCCGCAAAGTCCACGGCCTCATAGCCGCGGAAGCTTCTGAGCGACTCGTAGATGCTGTCGAGATCCATGCCGACGATATCCGCCTTGCGCATGGCCTCGAGGATGAGCGGCGTCGATACCATATCGATGGTGCGCACGGGGATGCCGAGCGTCTCAGAGATCTGCGCGCCGAGGCTCACGAGCGAGCCCATATCGGCGAGGATCAGCACGCCCGTGCGGCAGTTCATGCCGCGCAGCATCGTGATGACCTTCTGCGCGAGCTCCTGCGGGTTCTTCTCGAGCGGCATGTCGATGGGGATGAGATTCGTGTCCTGTGTGTTGAAGAGCTTTTGCGCGACCTCGACCATCGAGCTCGCCGTCGTAGCGCCATGCATGGCGACGAGGATCGTGATTTTCTCCTCGAGATCCTCGTCCTCCGCGGACTCGAGCAGGAGCGCGATGTACTCGACCTCGGTCGGCGGCACGGTCACGCGGTAATGCTTTTCGATGCGCGCTTTGATCTCGAGCGCGACCTGGTAGTGCAGGGAGTCGCGCTCGATCGCGCCCGCAATCTCGGAGTAGGGCACAGGCTCCTTGTCCTTGAGCCGCTTGAGAAAGGCTGAGAGATGTAGGCTGAACGCGTAGAGGAAGCGGTCGCGGTAGCTGCGGTTGAGGCGCTTACTCACATAGAGCGCGATCTGCTCGGAGAAGTCGACGAGTGGCTCATCAACGATCTTGAGCAGGCGCTCGCGCGTCGAGAGGTTGATGCTCGCGCGCTTGTCGTAGAGCGACTTGATATAGACGTTGACGTCCGTCGCGACGATCTGCTTGATGAGGTCATCGCTGATGCCTTCGCCCTTCAGGAGTTCGACCTTGTCCTCGACGACGCGGTAGAGGTTAAAAGACTTCTTGTCGGACTCTTCCTCCTCCGCACGCGCGCGCCGCCTGCCCGGCGGCTCGACAACGAGCGGCTCGGCGAGGTACTGCGTGAGCTCCGCGAGCGCCTGGCGGTTCGCCGAGAGCGTCAAAAGGCCGTTCTTGATGGTCTGCGGCAGCATCTTGAAATCGACCTCGATGTAGTCCGGGTTGTCGATGCCGTTGAGGAACGCCTGCGCGCAGAGCAGCTTGATGTTGCTCTTGATCTGGCCGACGTTGCCCGCGCCGATGCTGCCGAGCAGGCTCTTGACGGCCTCGACGCTGATGCGGATGGGCTTTTTCACGCGCTGCGCCTCATCGGTGAAGAGGAGCTTGACGATGTCGAGCTTCTCACCGAGCGTGCGCGAGGCGAGCGAGGGGATCGTGATGATGTTCGGGATGCGCCGCACGAAGGTCTTCGTAAGCGCCGAGTTCGGATCCTCCGTCGTCGCGCCGATGATGAGCACTTTGGCATGGCGGTCGCGCGTCGTCTCGCCGAGGCGGCTGAACGTCCCCGTGTCCATGAAGTAGAAGATCATCTCCTGCCCCTCAGGCGGCAGGCGGTGGATCTCGTCGAGGAAGAGCACGCCGCCGTCCGCCTGCTCGACGAGTCCCGCCTTCGCCTGGTCAGCGCCTGTGAAAGCTCCCTTGACATGGCCGAAGACATGCGAGAGCAGGAGCTGCGGGTTGTTGTAGTAGTCCGCGCAGTTGAACGTCACGAACGGCGCGTCCGGCGCGAAGCGCTCCATCGCCTTGCCGTAGGCGAACATGAGGTGCGCGAAGAGCGTCTTGCCGACGCCCGTCTGTCCGACGATGAGCGTATGCAGCCCATCCGGCGGGTAGAGGATTGCGGCCTTCGCCTGCTCGACCTGCCGCTTGAGACTGCGGTGCGCGCCGATGAGCGCGTCGAAGGGATTCTCCGGCTGCTGCTGCGCCGTGAGTTCCTTCTCGCAGGCCGCGACGCTCTCATAGGCGAGCGGCCCCGCGGGCAGAGGCGCGCCGAGCAGCTTCTCGAATGCCGCCCGCTCAAAGTAGCGCACGGGCCGCCCGCCGAACTTCACGATGCGATCCTCACGGAACAGCGCGTTGAGCTCCTTCGAGACATTGTTGCGCAGGATGCCGAGCGCGTCCGCGATCTCCTGCGCATCGAGTCCGCCGCGCTCACGCAGCGTTTCCTTCGTAAATTTCGCCGACTCCGCCTCCACATAGGCAAAGATCCGCTCCATCCGTTTCATCCCAAATCCTCCTCGTTTTTATTGATACACTTCATTTCATTATAGCAGTGTATCAGGAAAAAACAATACACGAAAAGCGGCAGGCACACCGCGCCTGCCGCTTCTCCCTGCGAGCCTTCTTTTCGGCGCTCCTCCCAACGGCCGTTTGCTCTGTGCCTGTCCCATCGCGAGGAGCGCATGAAAAAGAATAATCCTACCAGAAAAGACTTTTCTCCTCCGGTAGGATTTCGTTCTCAGTTCAGTACATAGACGGTCACGTCGCGCCGACCGAACGCCATGGCCTCGCCGTACGACTCCATGCAGAGGTCGATGCGATCGCCGTAGATGGCGCCGCCCGTGTCGGCCGCGATGGCCTCCCCGTAGCCGGGGATGTAGAGGCGCGTGCCGAGCGGGATGACGTCGGGGTCGACAGCCGCGATGCCGTAGCCGGCCATGAGGCCCGTCGCCGTGATGCCGTCTCCGCCGCCATCGGTCGGCAGATAAGCCGTTGCCTCCATCGTGAGCACGCTGCTGTAGCGCTGCGCGCCACGCGACGTCTCGACGGCATCGGCCTGTTCTTCTCGCTGCCGTGCGGCTTCTTCTGCTTTTCTTGCCGCACTTTTTTCAATGCTGATATGAAGATTTTCGTGGATTTTCGTGTCTAAACCTGGATGTGCCTCGATATCATCGAGGCGGTAGCCCTCTTCGACGAGAGCGTCCCCCACAGTGGGCTTGCTGGTCATGATAATCTTTTGCTGTCCCTCATAGGCAATCGTCACGGGGACGGCGCGAACAACGGTGATTTCTGTATGATCGTCGATCTTTTTGAGTGTGTAATCATCCTTGCTGTCTAACTTGACGCCGGCGCGGGCGAGGATGACGTCCGGCGACGTATGCGTCGTGCGGGTTTCCATGATCTTGCCATCCACCGCGATGGTCACGGTATGGATGTTGTTCTGCGTGAAACCCGTGCTCAGCACCATCGTGGCCGTGAGCAGGAAGCACAGAACGATTTTCTTGATTTTCTTACTGTCTAAAATCTCTTTTCTACTCATTCAATTCCCCCTTCCACAGCTTGAAGAACGAATCAAGTATAGCAGGAAATCACCTCTCTGTCAATGCGTCTAGCCTTTAGCTCCCACTCAATAGGTGAAAACAAGCCGGAAAATGGGAAACGGGAATAGATACTCCACTTGTTTTGACAAGATGCAACCACTTTAAAGAATCACTGATTAATTGAAGGATTTTACCACTTACTGTTGTGTAGATGAGAACATACCTTCTCCTCAGAGGACGCGTTAGTAAAAAAGGCAGAGTGCTGAATTAATCAGCGCTTCCTTTATACTCTAAGACTTTGCGTGGGCGAGAATCAATTTCAGCAACTACTGTTACAAGATATACTTTTCAAGCTTTTCCGGCAACGATGTCAGATTCCCAATAACCACATTGTAAACAATCCCGAGCTTCCTATGGACGTTTCTCTATATCGTGGCTGATAAATCTTTGCCGCGCGTTCCAATACGCCCTTGCGATGACATTTTTCGCCGAGATGACGTAGTTGGTGGAGATGCACTCTGTCATGTTCTTCTTCCTCACAATGCCTTTTGCTTTTCCGCTGCTGTCGAGGCAATGACCAGATGGTTCTCCGTCTTGCTCAGGGTATGACTGATGTCCATCTCTCCAACCGGTGTATAAAATTCCAGAGATGCCTGATTCATCTTTTGGATGCACTGGTCGATCTGATCGGCCTGAAATACGGATCCATCTGAAAAGATAATCTGGTCAACACGATTTTTCTTGTCCTCATTCCATCCTGCGAATGTGATTTCTTCTCCAGTCTGTATGTCTTTTGCCAAAACATTTTCTTTTTCGCTACTCCATACAATATCCTTGGAAAAAATTCCATCTGCAAAAATCATCGTGTCGTTTCCTGCATCGATGTAGCCTTCCCAGAAGTTATGGATCGCGTTGTGGACGGTGTCGTTGCCATCGCCTGCTTTCCAGATATAGGTGTCGTCTCCATAGCCGCCTTCGAGGTAGTCATTTCCTTCTCCTCCGTCGAGGATGTCGCT
>CAKPXP010000026.1 GCA_934202005.1 uncultured Selenomonas sp.
GTGCGCCCGTCCTTGCAGTAAATCCAGCCAATCACGCTGCGCCTGCGGCTTGCGCTCTTGGGGATTTACATAGTAAACTCAACGCACAAACGTCCACTTCGTGGACATTGTACGCCCGCCCTTGCAGTAAATCTAGCCAATCGCGCGGCGCCTGACGGCTTGCGCTCTTGGGATTTACATAGTAATCTGATATGTGATATTTATAAATATCATAATACAAAGCAACCGCGCTGTCAAGATGGCTCCGCGGCGGCACGCGGCAAATCTGCAGCCTTTTCCACGGAACATCTTGCGCTCGCTCCTGATTCATGATTTAATAGAACACATCTTATATAGAAAGAACCGTTCGCATACCAAAGCAAAGGAGTTTTCTCATGAACGACGATTCCATCGAGGTGCACGGCGCGCATGTCTATGATGCGACGGGCGCCATCAGTGAGCCGATCTACCTCTCCGCCACCTATCGCCATCCCGGTTTCCGCCAGAGCACAGGCTACGACTACGGGCGCTGCGCGAATCCGACGCGCGCCGTCCTCGAGAAGACGCTCGCGATGCTCGAGCGCGGCGAGCGCGCCTGGGGCGTCGCCTCGGGCATGGCAGCCGTCAACATCGTCCTGATGCTGCTCGCACCCGGCGACCACGTCGTCTTCGGGAGCGACCTCTACGGCGGCACGGTGCGCCTCGCGAACGAGGTCTACCGCCGCTACGGCATCGAGGCGAGCTACGTCGACACCTCCCGCCTCGACTGCGTCGAGGCCGCGCTGCGCCCTGAGACAAAGCTCGTCTTCATCGAGACGCCCTCGAACCCCATGATGCTCGTGAGCGACATCGGGGCCATCGCAGCGCTCGCGCACGCACGCGGCGCGCTGCTCGCCGTCGACAACACGTTCCTCTCGCCGCATTTCCAGAAGCCCCTGACGCTCGGCGCCGATATCGTCGTCCACAGCGGCACGAAATATCTCTGCGGCCACAACGACGTCATCGCGGGCTTCCTCGTCGTACGCGAGGCGGCAAGCGAGCTCGCGCGGCGCATCGACCGCCTCATCGTCTCCTCCGGCCCCATGCTCTCGAGCATGGACGCCTGGCTCATGCTCCGCAGCCTCAAGACGCTCGGCGTGCGCGTCGAACGGCAGGCGGCGAACGCACTCGCCATCGCAAGTTGGCTCCGCACGCAGCCGCGCGTGCAGGCCGTCTACTATCCGGGGCTCCCTGACCATCCCGGCCATGCGCTCCAGGAGCGGCAGGCGACGGGCAGCGGCGGCATGGTCTCGTTCAAGGTTGAGAGCGCCGCGCTCGCCCAGGCCATGCTCGGCCGCGTCTCGCTCATCAGCTTCGCCGAGAGCCTCGGCGGCGTCGAGACGCTGCTGACGTATCCGCGCGTGCAGACGCACGCGGAGATGCCCGCGGAACTGCTGCGCGAAACGGGCCTCGACGACACGCTGCTCCGCCTCTCCGTCGGCATCGAGGACGTGCAGGATCTCATCTCTGACCTTGACCGCGCGCTGCATGCCTGAGCTGATTTCCTCCAGGAAAGGATTCGATACCATGTCTTACAATTTTGATGAAATCATCGACCGGCGGGGTACGTCCTGCCTCAAATACGATTTTGCCGCGGAGCGCGGCTACCCGGAGGACGTGCTGCCGTTCTGGGTGGCGGACATGGACTTCCGCACGGCGCAGCCCATCCTCGACGAGCTCGCGCGCCGCGTCCAGCACGGTATCTTCGGCTACACCGACCCGGGGCCCGCGTACCGCGAGGTGCTCACGCGCTGGATGCGCGAGCAGCACGGCTATACGCCCGCCGCTGATAGCCTCGTCATGACGCCGGGCGTCGTCTTCGCGCTCGCGATGGCCGTCCAGTCCTTCACGGCCCCCGGCGACGCCATCCTCATCCAACAGCCCGTCTACTACCCTTTCAGCGCCATCATCCGCGACAACGACCGCCAGCTCGTGAACAGCCCGCTGCTGCTCAAAGACGGCCATTACGAGATCGATTTCGTACAGTTCGAGCAGGCCATCGTCCAGAACAACGTCAAGCTCTTCCTGCTCTGCAACCCGCACAACCCCGCAGGGCGCGTCTTCACGCTCGAGGAGCTCTCGACGCTCGCCGCCATCTGCCTGCAGCACCACGTGCTCATCGTCGCCGATGAGATCCATCACGACTTCGTGCGCCCGGGCTTCCAGCATACGACGCTCGCCTCGCTCTCTTCTGACATCGCGCAGCATACCATCACCTGCACGGCGCCGAGCAAGACGTTCAACCTCGCCGGCCTCCAGTGCTCGAACATCTTCATCGAAAACCCTGTCCTGCGGCAGAAATTCCGCCGCACCATCGACCGAGCCGGCTACAGCCAGCCGAACGCGCTCGGCCTCTTCGCAGCGCAGGCCGCCTACGAGAACGGCTTGCCCTGGCTCAACGAGCTGCGCGCCTACCTCGAGCAGAACTACGCGCGCACGAAGGCCTTCCTCGCGCGAGAGATGCCGCGCGTCCGCCTCATCGAGCCGGAGGGAACGTATCTGCTCTGGCTCGACTTCCGCGCCTACGGCCTCTCTGCCCACGAGCTCGACGACATCATCGTGCACAAGGCGCGGCTCTGGCTCGACAGCGGTCATATCTTTGGTGCCGACGGCGATGGCTTCGAGCGCCTCAACATCGCCTGCCCCTGGCAGACGCTCGCGCGCGGCCTCACGCAGCTCGCGGCCGCGTTCCGCGACCTCCCTGCCGCGGAGCAATAACGCGCGGGCAAATTTCCACGGGCAAACAGCACCGTCTGTCAGCAGCATACGCACAAAGAGCAAACCGCCCCTCAGGACTCCTGCAAGTCCTGAGGGGCGGTTTGCGTTTTTGCCTCGCGCGCGTCTTTCGACGCGGCTAATCGCTTGCTGCGCGGTGGCGCGCCTTTTGCTCCTCCCACTTCCGCTTCGCATCGGCGTAGCTCTCGCAGTCGAGCGTGAAGCCCTTGCCCGTGACCTCGGAGGTGTCGGAGACGATCATGAAAGCCTGCGGGTCGTGATGACGCACGATGGTCTTGACACGGCCGACCTGCGTGAGGCTCACGACGGCGAAGAGGATGCCGCGCGGCTCCTTGGTGAGACCGCCGCGGCCGTCGAGGTAGGTGACGCCGCGGTGGACGTTTTCCATGATGTCATTGCAGATCTTTTCCGCCTCGCCGGAGATGATGACGATGGATTTCTCGCGGTTGAGACCGGCGGCGACGCGGTTCGTGAGCTCGGCGATGACGTAGATGGAGATGAACGTAAAGAGCATCTCCTCGAGCGTGCAGACGAATGCCGAGCCGGCGACAATGAGGAAATTCAGCACGAAGATGACCGTCCCCATGTCGATGGCGTAGTATTTCTTCACGACGGCGCCGACGACATCGAGGCCGCCCGTATTGGCATTGACGCGGAACACCATGCCGAAACCGATGCCCGTGAGCACGCCGCCGAAGACGGAGTTGAGCACGATATTCGCGCAGACGTTCCAGTCCACGACGAAATGCGTGAGGTCGAGCAGAACGGAGAGCACGACGGTGCCGAAAATCGTGTCGAAGGCATAGTGACGGCCGAACACGCGGTAGGCGAGGTAGAGGATCGGCAGATTGTAGACGAAGTTCTGCGCGCCGACGGGCAGGCCCGTGAGGTAGTAGATGACAATGGCGATGCCGCTGATGCCGCCCGTGAGGAGATGCGCGGGGATCAGGAACAGGTTGTAGCCGAGGCTCGTCAGGAGCGCGCCGAGGACGATCTGCGCGTAGCGCACGATATGGCGCGTGACAGGGCCCGTAGGAACAAGGGAAAACATAGGAACCACCACTTTCTCATAAAACAGGGGACGCCCCTCCGAGAACCGCTGAAGGAATCAATGGTTCCTCAAAGCACCTGGAAGAAATCGCGCGCGGCCGTATCCTCCACGACCTCCACGCGCCAGGAGCGCTCGTCAAAGAGCGTGCGCAGGCGCGTGGCGAGCGCGGCGACAACGGGGAACTCCGTGCCGAAATGGCCGGCATCGATGAGGTGGAGGCCGAGCTCCGCCGCATGCTGCGCGTCATGGTAGCGCACGTCGCCCGTGAGGTAGGCGTCCGCGCCGAGCGCCGCCGCGCGGCCGATGAACTCCGCGCCGCTGCCGGAGACGAGCGCGACCTTGCGCACGGGGCGCGGCCCCGCGTCGACGAAGCGCACATGCCCGCCCGGCAGCGCCGCGCGCACGCGCGCGGCAAAGTCCTCGATGCGCATGGAGGCCTCGAGCGTACCCACGCGGCCGAGGCTCTGCGTGTGGCCGTCTGCCGCCTGCGCCGTAATGACGAAGGCGGAGAGGTGCGAGAGACCGACCGCGCGTGCGAGCACGTCGTTCACACCGCCCTCAGCGATGTCGAGGTTCGTATGCGCGGCAAAGGCGGCGATGCCGTGCGCGAGGAGACTGGCGATGCGCCTGCCGAGCGGCTCTGCCGTATTGAGCGCCTTGAGCGGGCGGAAAATCAGCGGATGATGGGAGATGATGAGCTGCGCGCCGCAGGCGGCGGCCTGCGCGACAGCCGCGTCGCTCACATCCAGGCAGACGAAGACGCGCTCGACGCGCGCCGCCGGGCTGCCGACGAGCAAGCCCGGGTTGTCCCAGTCCTCCGCGAGATGCCGCGGGGCGATCTCCTCCATGACGTCCATGATGTCCTGACATGTCACCATACGAGCTTTTCCTCCAATTCCTTGATTCTCTGACAGACCGCTTGGTATTTCGCGCTCTTTTTCGCGCGCTCGCTCTTCTCCATGCCAGCGGCCGCGCGCCGCGCGAGGAAGAGCTGGCTCTCGATGTGCTGGCGCAGATACTCGTCCCTGCGCGTGAGCAGCACCGGACCGATGGCGAGCGTCACATCAGTCGGCATTTTGCGGCGGCCGCGCGCCGCGCGGATGACGGTGTAGAGGCGGTCGTCCGCGACGACGAGCTTCTCATCCGCGACGTGCCAGGCGTGCGCGTAGAGATAGCGCCGCAGCTCCTCCTCGCCCGTCATCGGCTGCAGTACGAGCGCGGTGAGCGATCTCCATACCTCAGGCGCGGCCGCGAGGATCTCCGTCATGAGCACGCCGCCCATGCCGGCGATGCAGACCGTATCCACCTCGCCGGGCTGCAGCACGGTGAGTCCGTCCCCCTGCCGCACCTCGATCTTTCCTGTGAGGCCCTCCTCCCGCACGGTGCGCCGCGCCGCCTCGCACGGCCCCGCGGGCAGATCGCTCGCGATGACGAAGGGCGCGCGCCCCTCCTCGACGAGCGCAGCCGCGAGATAGCCGTGATCCGTACCGATATCCGCGACACGGCTGCCCTGCGGCACGAACGCCGCCACCGCCGCGAGTCTCGCATCGAGTTTCATATTATTTCCCCCTCTCTGGGTTTCCTTGCCAAGATACGCTCAAAATAACAAAAAGCTGTACAAGCGACCGCCTGTACAGCTGGAATCTCTGGCTCCCCGAACAGGATTCGAACCTGTGACAGCCTGATTAACAGTCAGGTGCTCTACCGGCTGAGCTATCGAGGAATATCAATAACATAGACTATTATAGGGAAAATCTCCCCATCTGTCAAGGATTTTTTACCTCGCAAGCGCACCTTTTCGTAGCGGTGCCGACATCAGTCGAGGAAATCCTTGAGCTTGCGGCTGCGGCTCGGGTGACGGAGCTTCCTGAGGGCCTTGGCCTCGATCTGGCGGATGCGCTCGCGCGTGACGCCGAAATTCTGACCGACCTCCTCGAGCGTGCGCGCGCGGCCGTCGTCGAGGCCGAAACGCAGGCGCAGGACTTTCTCCTCGCGCGGCGTCAGCGTATCAAGCACCTCCTCGAGCTGCTCCTTGAGCAGCATGAACGAGGCGGCGTCCGCCGGTGCGGGCGCGTCCTGATCCTCGATGAAATCGCCGAGGTGGGAGTCCTCCTCCTCGCCAATCGGTGTCTCGAGCGAGACAGGCTCCTGCGCGATCTTCATGATCTCGCGCACGCGGTCGACACTGATCTCCATCTCCTTGGCGATCTCCTCCGGCAACGGCTCGCGGCCGAGCTGCTGGAGGAGCTGGCGCGAGACGCGGATGAGCTTGTTGATGGTCTCGACCATATGGACGGGGATGCGGATTGTGCGCGCCTGGTCGGCAATCGCGCGCGTGATGGCCTGACGGATCCACCACGTCGCGTAGGTGCTGAACTTATAGCCCTTCTTATAGTCGAATTTCTCGACGGCCTTGATGAGGCCGAGGTTGCCCTCCTGGATGAGGTCGAGGAACAGCATGCCGCGGCCGACGTAGCGCTTCGCGATGGAGACGACGAGCCTGAGATTCGCCTCGGCGAGGCGCTTCGCCGCCTCCTCGTCGCCCTCATCCATGCGCTTGGCGAGTCTGACCTCCTCCTCTGCCGTCAGCAGGGGCACGCGGCCGATCTCCTTGAGGTACATGCGTACGGGATCATCGATGCTCACGCCCTCCGGCACAGAGAGGTCGATCTCGACTTCCTCGTCATCCTTGTCCGGCAAGTCGTCATCCGGTTCATTCTGCCCGCTGTCGTCGACGATCTCGATGCCCTTCTTGCTGAAGGCCTCGTACATATCGTCAATCTCATCCGGGGAGAGATCCTGCGTCTGCAGTGCTTCCATCAAATCACCATAAGTGAGCGTGCCGCCGTTCTTCTTGCCCTTCTTGAGCAGTTGCGTGACAATCTCTGCACTGTGGTTTTCCATCTTGGCCGCTTTTTTCTTCTCAGCCATGGAGCAGCCCCCTCTCATACTCATCCATGTCATACAGGTCTATGAACATCAATCTTTCAATCATCCATTTCTTCTTTGAATTTACTGGCCTCCGCGAGCTTCGCCAAGGCCGCCTCCGCCTCGCCCGCGCGGCTGAGCGCCTCCGCCTCGCGGCTGAGCGCCGCGTAGCGGGCGGTGAGGTAGGTGCGCCGCAGGAGGCGCAGCGAGTCGTCGTAGGCGACGGCCGCCGCTCCAGCGTCCTCGCCCTCGACGATGGCGCGGGAGAGTTCCTCCGCGGCCGCCTCATCGAGCGCCGCGGCGGCGCGGACGGCATCCCAGGGCTCGCCGCGCGCCGCGCAGTCCCTCAGATAGAGGAACACGCTGCGCTGCACCTCGTCGGGCACCGCCTCGAGCGGTATCATCGCCTCGACATGCGCGAGCAGCGTGGCATCCTGCCAGACCGCGCGCATCACGATGCGCCCGGCCTTCTGCAGCGCGCTGTCCGCGCGCCTTGCCGGCGCGCACCGCACGGCCGCCGCGGCCTCTTCCCGGGCCGGCGGCTGCGCGAGGAAGCGCTGCGGCTCGCGCTGCGCTTTTGCAAGCTCCTCGCGCACGACGCCCTCATCGAGCAGGAGGGCGCGCGCGAGCCGCTTCGTCTGCTCGCTGCGCTCGGCGGCATTTCTGATGCCGACGAGCACGGACAGCATCTCGCGGAGCGCCTGCATCTTGCCCTCGAGCGTATCGTAGCGCACATGAGAGAGCACGTAGCGCAGGCGGTAGTCGACGAGCGGCAGCGCGTGCTCGATGAGCGTCTGGAACGCCGTCGCGCCGTGCTTCCTGATATACTCATCCGGATCCTTGCCGTCCGGCACGATGATGACCTTCACGACGGCGCCCGTATCGCGCGCGATCGTGAGCGCGCGCACCGTTGCGTTCTGCCCCGCCTCATCGCTGTCGTAGCAGAAATCGATTTCCTTCGCGTACCGCAGCAGTTTCTTGCAATGCTCCTGCGTGAAGGAGGTTCCGAGCGAGGCGACGACGTTCCTCACGCCCGCGTCAAAGACGGAAATCGCATCCATGTACCCCTCGACGACGATGGCGCGCCCCTCCTGGCTGATGGCGCGATGAGAACGGTCCAGTCCGAAGAGCAGACGCCGCTTGTTGAAGAGCACCGTCTCCTTCGTATTGAGGTACTTCGGCTTGCTGTCGTCGAGCACGCGCCCGCCGAAGCCGACGATGCGCCCGCGCTCATCCGCGATGGGGATCATCACGCGATGGCGGAACCTGTCGTAGACGCCGCCCTCGCGCCGCTGCTGCGCGAGCCCGCACTCGACGAGATACGCCTCCGGCACGCCGCGCTTCAAAAAAGCGCCCGTGAGCTTGTCCCACGCGTCCGGCGCGTAGCCGAGGCTGAACTCCTCGATGGTCTCCGCCGAGATGCCGCGCCCGGCGAAATACGCCTTGCCCTCCTCGCCGTAATGCGTCATGACGAGACAGTTGTGGAAGAACGTCCGCGCCATCTCATTGACCTTCAGGAGATCCTGGAGCTTCTGCTCGCGCTCCCGCTCCTGCGGAGACTTCGGACGCTCGGGGATCGGTATCCCCAGCTTCTCTGCCTGCAGCTTGATGGCCTCGAAATAGCTCACATTCTCTATGAGCGACAAGAACTTGAAAACATTGCCACCTGCATGACAGCCGAAGCAATAAAAAAATCCCTTATCGGGAACGACCGAGAACGACGGCGTATGTTCCTGATGAAACGGACAGCAGCCCCAGAACCGGCCGCCCTTGCGCTTGAGCGCGACATACTGGGAGACGACGGCGACGATATCAGAGGACTGCTCGACGCGTTCCACGAACTCATCCATCTCTGCACTGCGCATTGTCTTCCCTCCGTCAAGGTATATATATTCACCACAAAATGGAAATTTCCTTTTTCTCTTGACAAAAATAATTCTTTGATTCCCATGAAATTTTCCTGCCCGCCGGCGAATGCCGCAGAGCCACGCCGCCGCGCGTCTCCTACTGCTTGCGAAAACAGCGCCGCGCTGCTCCTCTGAGAGGGAGCGCCGCGATCCGCAACCGCGTCCCGCAATCTCTCTGCGGCGATCAGTGCACCATGAGCCCGACCGGCGGCATGAAGATCTCGTTGAAGAGCTGCACCGCGTAGCTGTCCGTGAGCCCTGCCACATAGTCCGTGACCGTCTGCTGACGTCCCCAGCACGCCTCGCGCGCCGCGAACTCCTGCGGCAGCGCATCGAAATGCGAGAGGAAGTAGCCGTAGAGCTCCCGCAGCACGAACGTCGCCTGCCGCCGTTCGTGCGCGAGCACATCCGAGCGATAGATACGCTCGAACATGAACGAGCGGAACACATCCATGGCCTCCTTGCACGCCGCGCCCTGCAGGATGTCGTCCTTCCCCGCGGACGCCGTGATCATATCGGCGACCATGCTCGTGATCATATGCGAGGTATCCGTGCCGAGGCGCTCGTAGACGACCTGCGGCAAATCGCCGGGCTTCAGCAGCCCCGCGCGCAGGCTGTCGTCGTAGTCGTGCGCGAGATAGGCGATGCGGTCCGCCGTGCGCACGATGCGCCCCTCGAGCGTCTTGGGGAGGTGCTTGCCCGTATGGTTCACGATGCCGTCCTTGACCTCGCGCGTGAGGTTGAGCCCTTTGCCGCCCTTCTCGAGGAACTCGACGACGCGCAGGCTCTGCTCGTTGTGCGCGAAATGCCCCGTGAGCTCCGCCATCGCCGCCTCGCCCGCGTGGCCGAACGGCGTGTGCCCCACATCGTGCCCGAGCGCGATGGCCTCCGCGAGATCCTCATTGAGCCGGAGTCCGCGCGCGATCGTGCGCGAGATCTGCGAGACCTCGAGGCTGTGCGTCATGCGCGTGCGGTAGTGATCGCCCGCGACGATGTAGACCTGCGTCTTGTGCTTGAGCCGGCGGAACGACTTCGAGTGCAGGATGCGGTCGCGGTCGCGCTGGAACTTCGTGCGGAACGGACACTCCTCCATCGGCTCCTTCCGGCGCGCCTCGCGGCTCTTCGCTGCAAATTCAGAAAGGAACTCGTACTCGAGCGCCTCCGATCTCTCCCTCACGTTCATCCCCGCACCTCTTCTCTCTGCAGTATCTATTCATTCTATTAAACATCCGCGGCCAAAATCCTGCCTGGCACGCAGAAAAAGCAAAATTGCTGCATCCCCGCTGCCGCCCTGACAGGCAACGCGCGCAGCAGTCAGCCGCAAGATACGAAAAGCACCCTATCGATCACGATAGAGTGCTATCAAAGCCCACCCATGGGCTGCATGTTCAAATGGTGACCCACCACGGAATCGAACCGTGAACCTACTGATTAAGAGTCAGTTGCTCTGCCAGTTGAGCTAGTGAGTCATGCCGTATCTCTTAACGACAAGACATATTATAGACCCTCTGTTTTCATCTGTCAACAGTTTTTTCAATATTTTTTGAGGAACCGCTGATTAAATGAGGTGCTCCGGATTTACGCGGATGCGCTGTATCTCCCTAGGAGGCAAACCGCAAGCGTAGCGGGCTACGCTGAGGATTTGTCGACGACGGGAGGACAGTGCAGACGTGTGAAGACGGAGTGCCGAATTAATCAGTGGTTCCTTAAGAGGCCGCCGTCGCCTCCTCCCCATACGCGACGTGCAGCAGATAGAGCCCGTGCGCGGGCGCCGTCGCGCTCGCCTGCGCGCGGTCGCGCGAGGCGAGGATGCGGTCGATGTCCGCGGGCTGGAGCACGCCGAGGCCAACATTCACGACGGTGCCCATGAGATTGCGCACCATGTGGTAGAGGAACCCGCTGCCGTGGATGCGGCAGGCGAGCAGCCCGGGGCGCTCCTCCTCGAGCGTCGCCTCGTACATCGTGCGTACGGGGCTCATCGGCGCGCCGCCCGCCGCGCGGAACGCGGAGAAGTCATGCGTGCCGAGGATGCGCGCGAGCGCCGCCCGCATGGCCGCGCAGTCGAGCGGCCTGCGAATGTACCAGGCATAGCGCGCGAGCATGGGATCCGGCGTCTCTCCCTGCGCGATGCGGTAGAGATACGTCTTCGAGCACGCGCTGTGACGCGCGGAGAACGCCCGGTCCGCCTCCCAGGCCTCCTTGACAACGATGTCGGGCGGCAGCAGACTGTTCGCCGCGCGCGCGATGCGCGAGACGGGGATCGTGCCGTCCGTGAAGAAATTGACCACCTGCCCGTAGGCATGGACGCCCGCGTCCGTGCGCCCCGCCGCCGCGAGCTCGATGGTGTCGCCGAAGATGCGCGCGAGCTTCTCCTCGAGCACATTCTGCACGGCGACGACGGGCGGCGTCTGCCGCTGGAACCCCGCGTAGGCCGTGCCGTCATAGGCGACGCGCAGCGCGATGTTGCGCGCGCGCGCCTTCATCATTTCCTTGTGTTCGCGTTTCATCGCCCGCCTCCCTCAGAGCAGCCAGAGCGCGGCGAGCAGCGCGAGGAGCAGCGCCGTCCCCGACCAGGCCACATAGTCGAGCGGCACGAAGCGCAGCTGCTTCATCTGCGTGCGCCCCTCCCCGCCGTGATAGCAGCGCGCCTCCATCGCCATCGCGAGCTCATCGGCGCGGCGGAACGCCGAGATGAAGAGCGGCACGAGGATGGGCACGACGCTCTTGAGCCGCCGCGCGATGCTGCCCGTCGTGAAATCCGCGCCGCGCGCCTGCTGCGCCTTCATGATCTTGTCCGTCTCCTCGAGGAGCGTCGGCACGAAGCGCAGCGCGATCGTCATCATCATCGCGAGCTCATGCGCGGGCACGCCGACGCGCTTGAGCGGCGAGAGCAGCGCCTCGAGCGCGTCCGTGAGCTTCAGCGGGCTCGTCGTGAACGTCAGCAGCGACGAGAGCAACAGGAGCAGCACGAGGCGCAAGCAGATGAAGAAGCCATGCGAGAGTCCCTCCCAGGTCAGGGAGAACATCCAGACCTGCGCGATCTCCTCGCCAGGCGTCGTGCAGAGATGGATGAGGAACGTGAAGAGCAGGATCCACCAGAGCGGTTTCAGCGAGCCGACGAGCGTCCGCAGCGGCACGCGCGAGAGCTTCATGGCGGCGAGCGTCAGGAGGCTCATCACGAGATAGTCCGCCGGCTGGTCGAAGAGGAACAGTGCGACGATGAGTGCGAAGAGCACGACGAGCTTCGTGCGCGGGTCGAGCCGGTGCAGCAGCGAGTTGCCCGGGAAATACTGGCCGATCGTGATATTACTGAGCATGGCCTCCACCCTCCTTTCCCTTGAGCGCCCGCGCGATGGCCGCCGCCGCGTCCGCGGGCGTGCGCAGCGCCGCGTCGGCCTCACCAAGCGGTACGCCCGCCGCCCGGAGCGCCGTCATGAGCCGCATGAGCGCCGGCTGGCGCAGCCCCGCCGCCGCGATGCGCTCGCGCTCGGCAAAGACCGCGGCCGGCGCGCCCTGCAGGAGGATCTCCCCCTGCCGCAGCACGACAACCTCATCGGCAATCGCGAAGACATCCTCCATATTGTGCGAGACGAAGATGATCGTCGTCCCCTCCGCCTCGTGCAGCTCGCGGATCAGCGCGAGCAGCTCGCGCCTGCCGCGCGGGTCGAGCCCCGCCGTCGGCTCGTCGAGCACGAGATACGCGGGATGCAGCGCGAGCACGCCCGCGATTGCTACGCGCCGCATCTGCCCGCCTGAGAGCTGGAACGGCGAGCGGTCGCGGTACGCCGCGAAATCGAGATGCACGCGCGCCATCGCCTCCCGCACGCGCGCCGCGACCTCCGTCTCAGCGAGGCCGAAATTACGCGGGCCGAACGCGATATCCTCATAGACACTCTCCTCGAAGAGCTGATGCTCCGCGTACTGGAAGACGAGGCCGACCTTGCGCCGGGCCGCGAGCGCCGCCCGCTTCTCCTGCTTCGTATGCGCGGCGAGATCCGTGCCGTCGATGCACACCCGCCCGCTGTCCGGATGGATGAGACCGCCGATGTGCTGGAGCAGCGTCGATTTTCCCGAGCCCGTATGGCCCGCGAGCGCCGTGATGCTGCCCTCCGCGATCGTGAGGCGGATGCCCTTGAGCGCCTGCCGCTCATACGGCGTACCGGGGAGATATGTAAAGCTCACATCCTCAAGCTCAATGGCCAAGCGCCTCGCCCCCTTTCTCCGCCGCACGGCTAGGCGCCGCCTGCTGATGCGCGTCATTTTCTCCCGGGATTCCCTCCGCGGGGCTCGCCGCGCTGCCGGACGCCCCTGCCTGCCGCGCGTGCGCAGCCTTTCGCCCCGGGACTGCGGCAGCATCCCCCGCCGCGCCGCCGAGCGCCGCCACGAGCTCCGCGCCCGTCAGGAGATCCGCAGGCAGCGCGATGCCCGCCGCGCGCAGCCGGTCGCGCAACTCCACGGCGAGCGGCACCTCGAGCCCGAGCGCGCGCAGCTCGTCCGCGTGCGAGAACACCGCACGCGGCGGCGCGTCCATGACGACATGTCCCTGGTCGAGCACGACGACACGGTCTGCCGCTGCGGCCTCCTCCATGAAATGCGTGATATAGACCACCGTGATCTGCTGCTCCTCATGGAGGCGCTTCACGATGGAGAGAATCTCCGCGCGCCCCTCGGGATCGAGCATCGCCGTCGCCTCATCGAACACGATGGCCTCCGTCTGCATCGCGAGCGTCCCCGCAATCGCCACGCGCTGCTTCTGCCCGCCCGAGAGCAGATGCGGCGCATAGGAACGGAACGCCGTCATATTCACAGCCGCGAGCGCCTCATCGACGCGCCTGCGGATCTCAGCGGACGGCACGCCGAGATTCTCCGGGCCGAACGCCACATCATCCTCGACGACCGCCGCGATGAGCTGATTGTCAGGATTCTGGAACACCATGCCGACCTTCTGCCGGATGCGCCAGACCTCCGCCTCCTCCCGCGTATCGAGCCCGTCGACGCGGCACACCCCCTCCGTCGGCAGCAGCAGCGCATTGAGATGCTTCGCGAGCGTCGACTTCCCCGACCCATTCGAGCCGAGCACCGCGACGAACTCCCCGCGCCCGATGGCGAGCGACACATCATCCAGCGCTCGCCGCTCCCCCTCCTCTCCCGCATGATACACATGCGAAAGATGTTCTATTTCGATAAAGGCCATAGCCACCGTTCCTTTGCTGATTGATACAGGAAATATTATACGACAGGGCAAAAGTAAAGGCAAATGAAACAGATGGTTGACCATCCCCTCCGTGTCTGGAGGACACTGCGCTCATCATTATTTTCCGATGCCTCGGATTTCGGAATCGAGGCAGGATTTTCCCTCTTTTATGCCGAAAAAGCATCATATATTAATATTTGGATAATTGCAAGTGCAAATTGAACAGTTGTTTTAATCAAGAACATTTATCAATAGCATAAACTTCATCGAGAAAATGGTCGAAGAGCTCTGCTGGAGTGTGATATCCCAAGATACGGCGCGGACGCTGGTTTAGCTCGTCCGCGATGCGCAGAACATTTTCATCACTGTAGCGTTCGATCGATGTCCCTTTAGGGATGTAATCCCGCAGGAGGCCATTGTGCCGCTCGTTCTGAGGACGTTCCCATGAGCTGTACGGGTGCGTGAAATAGATCTTCGTGCCAAGCTGCTCATACTGAGAGAATATCTCAAATTCCAGGCCGTTATCAGCTGTCATCGTCTTGAAGACCTTGCTGAATTTCTCATCGCCGAACTCTTCGCGCAGCTTCGTCATAGCGACCTCTACACCGGCGCTGGTTCGCCCTGGGATGCGGATGGCGATAAACTCACGTAGCACCTTTTCCACAGCCGTGAAGAT
>CAKPXP010000027.1 GCA_934202005.1 uncultured Selenomonas sp.
ACAATGTCCACGAAGTGGACGTTTGTGCGTTGAGTTTACTATGTAAATCCCCAAGAGCGCAAGCCGCAGGCGCAGCGCGATTGGCTGGAAATCCTCTAAGGACGGGCGCACGATGTCCACAAAATGGACGTTTGTGCCTGTCGCTTTGTGTGACGATGCGAGGGATTGGCGTGTTTTCTCGTATTGTGTTCCGTTATCTGTACTTTGCACCATGGGTATTTCGCGCTATAATGATGGCAAATAGGACGAAAAGCCGATACATCTGAAAAGGAGGGTGCGAAGATGGAGAAGGATATCAAGCTGAAATTAAGGCTGAGCCGCATGGACCGCAGCCTGCTCGTCGCACTGCCCATCACGATGCTGCTCGTGTTTTTTGTGCTGCTCGCGATGTTCTCCGCCTATCAGAGAGAGGCGGTCGTCTCGACGATGCGCGTTTCCCATACGCTGGCGGTGAACCAGCGCAATCAGCTCGATGTCTATCTCGTCGGGCGCATCGAGATGCTCAAGCTGCTCGCGCAGCAGCCGGATGTCTACAGCATGAACCTCGAGCGGCAGCGCGCCTTTGCCGCGCGCTGGACGGAATCTACGGGGTTTTCTCATATTTTTTTCGTCAACAATAACGGGCAGGGATGGTACCCGCTCGAGAACGGCGGTACATATAGGAATCAGGAGGGCGAGCCGTTCTTCCGTGATATCGCGTCGCATGATGTCTTCGTGACGGATCCTTTCCTCAAGGATGACGGACCGATCACGACGGTCTGCGTCGCCATCCGCAGGCCGGACGGCACGCGCGTCGGCACGCTCTGCGGCGCGTTCTATCTGAGCAATGTGCAGAACGCGATCGATGACAACCAGGTCATCTACGGCGGCAAATGCTATGTCCTCGATAAGGAGGGACGCCATATCTCCCTCGATGGGGACAACAGCTGGAGCTACGACTCGCTGACGGGCGACTCGGATGCGGAGGTGGCGCTCCTCGAGCAGGTCTACGAGTCAGGCGACGATCTCGACGGCGAGGTGAAGATCGATGGCGCAGACCAGTACGCGAGCATCGCGGTACTCAGCAAGGCGCCTTGGGTCGTCATGGTCTGCGTGCCGGCAGCGGAGGTGACGCGCAGCACGGTCTGGATGGAGCGGGCGCTCTTCGTCATTGCCGTGCTCGCGCTGCTTATGCTGTTCGCGCTCGCGCATATCCTCAAGAGCTGGCAGCACAGCGATGAGATCCTCTATACGGATCCGCTCTGCCCCTGCGGCAGCCGCACGGCGATGCAGCAGCTGCTGCAAAAGCTCGAGCCGCGGCGCGATGTCTCCGTCACGGTGCTCTATGCCGATCTCAACCGCTTCAAGTATGTCAATGATACGTTCGGCCACGAGCAGGGCGATCTCCTGCTCATCACGTTCGCGCGCGTGCTGAGCCGCGTGTTCGACGGGACGCTCGGCTTCACGGCGCGCGCGGGCGGCGATGAGTTCGTCGTCATCATGACGGAGGTGTCGGAGGCGGTCGTGCTCGAGGCGTGGCAGCAGGTCGAGCTCGAGCTCATCGAGGAGAGCCGGCGGCTCCCGTACTGCTACTGGATCACGTCCTCCCACGGCGTGGCGACGCGCGCGGCAGGGGAGGAGAAAAGCCTCGAGGCCCTCGTGCGCGAGGCGGATCAGGCGATGTATCTCTGCAAGCAGAAGTTCAAGAAGGAGATGCACGATGTGCGCTGAGCGGCGGCGGGATGCAGGCGCGATATGAGAAGCGGAGGCGGCACTGGAGCTTTCCCGGTGGCACCGCTTTTGCTTTTTGCGCTTTTCTGCCTGACATTTCCTTGTAGGACTTTTCCGAAAATGATATAATGAGGGCAGTTGAAAGGTCATTGTGTTGTTATCGGGAGGAGAGATTTTCATGGAACTCAAGGGATCTCAGACGGAGAAAAATCTGTGGGCGGCTTTCGCTGGCGAGTCTCAGGCACGGAACAAGTATACCTATTACGCGTCGAAGGCGAAGAAGGACGGCTTCGAGCAGATCTCCCGCATCTTCACGGAGACGGCGGACAATGAGAAGGAGCATGCGAAGATCTGGTTCAAGCTCGTCGCGGGCATCGGCGACACGAAGGACAATCTGAAGGATGCGGCAGCCGGCGAGCATGACGAGTGGACGAGCATGTACCCCGGCTTCGCGAAGACGGCGCACGAGGAAGGCTTCGAGAAGATCGCGAAGCTCTTCGAGGGCGTCGCGAAGATCGAGAAGGAGCATGAGGAGCGCTATCAGCTCCTGCTCAAGAACATCGAGGAAGACAAGGTGTTCAAGAAGAGCGAGAAGATCATCTGGCAGTGCCTCAACTGCGGCTATGTCTGCGAGGCGGACAAGGCCCCGGAGGTCTGCCCGGTCTGCGCGCATCCGCAGAGCTATTTCCAGCAGGTAGCGAAGAACTACTGAGTCGGATGTGTTCCAATGATCGGATGATATGACAGAATGCGCTGCATTTGCGTTGTAGCGCATTCTTTTTTACTATGTAAATCCCCAAGAACGCAAGCCGCAGGCGCAGCGTGATTGGCTGGATTTACTGCAAGGACGGGCGCACAATGTCCACAAAGTGGACGTTTGTGCGTTGAGTTTGTTATAATAGAGAAGAAAAATACGGAATCATCGACATCGGGAGGAAAATCTCTATGGAAGCATGGAAAGAGAAATTTGTGTCTTGGTTCGATACCACAGGGCGCATGAACCGCGCGGCGTTTGTCAAGCGGTTTTTCGGTGTGAATCTCGCCTGCATGGCGGCAGTGCTCGTGATCGGCTCGCGCGTCATCGAGGAGACGGGCAGCGTATTCGCGTCGAATCTTGCGAGCGGCGCGCTCACGGCGCTTGCGGCGGTGTTCCTCTACTCGCCGATGGTGCGGCGCCTGCATGATATCGGTCGGAACGAGCGCCTGGCGCAGGCGTATCTCTGCTTCGGCATCCCGCAGGGATTCCTGCTCGGCAAGGTCGCGGCGCTGCCGCCGGGGAGCCTCGGCCTCTACGCGTTCGAGGCGGCGCTCGCGGCTGTCACGCTGCTCTTCATCGTGCTGATCTTCCATGCGGGAGAGCCGCGGCGGAACGTCTACGGCGCAGTACCGGGACGGGCGGCGGCAGCGCATCAGACGGGACGGAAAAAGGGAAGCCGCCTGAAAAAGGCGGAAACGGTGTGAGGAAGTCGCTTGCCAGGCGGTTTTCCAGGTAGATATGCTGGAGGCGGGCTGGCGGATTCTTGCGTTGACGAGCGCACGTGGAAAGGGTATCATTGAGACGACAAAAGAGCGAACCGTCTTGTAGTGGTCGCTCCGATGTATGGGTAGAAAAATATTTTTTCGGCCATACAAACAGCGTTGCTACCGCTGATGGCCACCGACATCCCTACGAAGAGAAGCTATTGGCAAATAGCTTTTCTTTTCGTGTCTGAAAGAAGCTGGCTGTTCCCTGGGGACTGGCCGGCTTCTTTTTGTGCGGAGATGTTCTTTCTCCGGCAAATTCTCCCTTGCATTCTTTCCAGGATATGAGACAATAGGGGCAGACGCTTGCAGAAGGAGTGAGGGGAATGAACATCAAGATGCTGGTGACTGACATCGATGGCACATTGCTGCCCGCCGGTATGGAGGTCCCGCGGCGCAACGTCGAGGCGGTGCAGCGCGCCGCGCGCGCGGGCGTGACGGTGACGGTTGCGACGGGGCGCATGTACCGCGCGGCATTGCCTGTGGCGCGTGCGCTCGGCGTCGATGTGCCTATCATCACATATAACGGCGCTGTCATCAAGTCGGTGTCGGGGAAGGTCTATGATGAGAATTTCCTGTCGCCGGCGGTCGTGCGTGAGGCGCTCGCGTTCTGCCGCGCACGCGGCTGGCATGTGCAGCTCTATGCGGACGATGTGCTCTATTTCGCGGAGCGCAACGCGTATGCCGCGGCATATGAGGCGGATCAGGCGCTGCGCGGAGAGGCGGTCGGCTGGGACGGGCTCGCCGCGCGTGCGGAGCATGTGGCGAAGCTCCTCGTGATCTCTGATGACGCGGCGCAGACAGCGGAACGCGTCGCGGCGCTTCGCGCAGCACTTGGCGAGCGAGCGCAGGTGATGCGCTCCAATCCGGAGTATACGGAGATCGTCGTGCCGGGCGTGACGAAGGCGTCGGCACTCAGGAAACTCGCGGCAATGCTCGCCGTGCCGCTCGACGCGGTTATGGCCATCGGCGATTCCGACAATGATCTGCCGATGCTCCAGGCGGCGGGACACAGCGTCGCGATGGGCAACGCGCAGCCCGCGGTCAAGGCGGTCTGCGAGCTTTCGGTCGGCGACTGTGAGGCGGGCGGTTTTGCCGAGGCCGTTGAGAGGTATGTATTATGATCAAACTCATTGCGCTCGATCTCGATGGGACGCTGCTGAACTCGGAGAAGCGCGTCACGCCGTACACGCGCGATGTGCTCCGGCGCGCGATGGCGCGCGGCGTGCATGTGACGCTCGCGACGGGGCGCATGATCGGCGGCGCGGCCTATTTCGGCCGGCAGGTCGGCGTGAACGCGCCGCTCATCTGCTGCAACGGCGGCGTCGTGCAGGGGATGGATGCTCCGGAGCCGCTTTTCATGCGCTGTCTGCCGCAGGAGACGGTGCGCCGTCTGCTTACGCTCTGCCACGCGCGCGGCTGGTACGCGAACTGGTACATCGGACGCGAGATCTTCGTCGAGCATTTCGATGCGGCGTATTTCCATGCGTACCGCACGGTCGAGGATTTCAAGGTGCGGGAGGTCGGCGACGATTTCCTCTCCTATACGGAGAACGTCATCCAGTGCGTGATCCGCGATCTCGCGGGCGAGGTCGCGCCGAAGGTGGCTGTTGTCGAGCGGGAGCTGCCGGGCGAGATCGCCGCGCAACAGAATACGGGGACGAGTGCCGACCTCACGCCGCCGGGCGTGACGAAGGCGCTCGGGCTCTCGTTCCTCATGGAGCAGTACGGACTGACGCCCGCGGAGGTCATGGCGTGCGGCGACGCGGACAACGATCTGCCGATGCTGCGTTTCGCGGGCACGGCCGTCGTGCCGGAAAACGGCCTGCCCGAGGCGAAGGCGCTCGCGACGTATCACGCGGCGTCGAACGATGAGGATGGCATCGCGAAGGCCATCGAGCAGCTCGTGCTCGCCTGAGGGCGCGCGGAGCGGGAGGCGGCCGGCGCCATGACTGGAAATGCCGTGATCGGCATCGGCGCGCTTTTCCATGCCGCCGGGCCTTTTCCCGGTGTGCTATAATGAAAAGGATGTTGTTGAGATTGCGTAGGGAGGTGCCGACTATGGACGGGAAAGAGAAACTGCCGCAGGCGGTGGAGACGGGCAGCAGCCCGCAGGAAACGGGAGAGCGCCAGGCGAAAGGGGAGAAGACCGCACCCCGGCTCGTCATCGTCACGGGCATGTCGGGCGGCGGCAAGACGCAGGCGAGCCGCTATCTCGAGGATCTCGGGTATTTCTGCGTGGACAATCTGCCGCCGGTCTTCATCCCGAAGTTCGTGGAGCTCTGCGCCCATGCGGGCGGCCATGTGAGCAAGGTCGTGCTCGGCGTCGATACGCGGAGCCGTGAGTTCTTCGATACGTTCGTGCAGGTGCTCGAGGATATGGATCGGAGCGACACGAACTACGAGATGCTCTTCATGGACGCGTCTGACGCGGCCATCATCCGCCGCTACAAGGAGACGCGCCGCCGCCATCCGATGGCGCCGGCCTCGCGCATCACGGAGGGCATCGCGAAGGAGCGCGAGCGCCTCGCGCCCGTGCGCGCGAAGGCGACGTATATCATCGATACGTCCGAGCTCAAGAAGGTGCAGCTGCGCGACAAGATCCACCGGCTGTTCGGCACGAGCGAGGGCGAGCAGATGAACATCAACGTGCTCTCGTTCGGCTTCAAGTTCGGCATGCCGCTCGATGCGGACATGGTGCTCGACGTGCGGTTCCTGTCTAACCCGTTCTACATCGAGTCGATGCGCCACAAGAGCGGCGCCGTGCCGGAGGTCGCGGGCTATATCGCGAAGTTCTCCGTCACACAGGAGTTCCTGAAAAAGCTCGACGATCTGCTCGATTTCCTCGTGCCGCAGTACGTCAAGGAGGGCAAGAGCCAGTTCGTGATCGCCGTGGGCTGCACGGGCGGCATGCACCGCAGCGTCTTCGTCGCGAAGCATATCTTCGACCGCCTCGGGAGCCGCGGCTATCCGGTGAAGCTCGAGCACAGGGATCTCATGAAGAACGATGTCTGGGAACATGTACGGGAGGAATGCTGAGTCATGCACCTTTTGAAATGGCTCTATCCGGGCATGCGCTTCAAGCGGTGGCTGTTTCTTTTCGCCGTCGGCGTCATGCTCGTGAGCCTGGGCCTCGCGCTCGTTTTCAACTACAAATATCTCGATGCGGTCGAGGAGGCGATCTTCCGCGCGGTCTATCTCTGGCGGGGCAGCTACGACTATACGGCGACGACGCTCGCGGGTATCGCCGTCGTGGCGCTGGGCATCGCGATGATGCTCCTCGCGACGCGCTATGTCATCCGCTCGGTCATCACGGTGCTCCTGCCGGATAACTCCGAGCGGCTCGTCGATATCATCTATGAGAAACGGAAGCTCGGCAAGGGACCGAGCGTCGCCGTCATCGGCGGCGGGCACGGGCTCTCCGTGCTGCTGCGGGGGATCAAGGCGGCGACCTCGAATGTCACGGCCGTCGTGACGGTCGCGGACGACGGCGGCAGCTCGGGACGCCTGCGCGAGGAGCTCGGCATCATCCCGCCGGGAGATCTCAGGAACTGCCTCGTCGCGCTGGCGGACACGGAGCCGCTGATGGAGAAGCTCTTCCAGTATCGCTTCCGCGGTGAGAGCGAGCTTGCGGGGCACAGCTTCGGCAACCTCTTCATCGCGGCGATGACGGAGGTGACGGGCGACGTGGAGACGGCGCTCAAGGAGTCCTCGAAGGTCCTCGCCGTCAAGGGGCGCGTGCTGCCGGCCTCGACGGAGCATGTGCGCCTCGACGCCATCATGGACGATGGCACCGTCGTCGAGGGCGAGTCGCAGATCCCGGAGGCGCACAAGCATATCCGCCGCGTGCGCCTGTTCCCCGAGCACGCGCAGCCCGTGGGCGCGGCGCTCGAGGCGCTTTCCTCCGCCGATGCCATCATCCTCGGGCCGGGCTCTCTCTACACGAGCATCATGCCGAACCTGCTCGTCGACGGCGTCGCGGAGACGGTGCGGAAGAGCCACGCGCTCAAGATCTATATCTGCAACGTCATGACGCAGCCCGGCGAGACGGACGGCTATACGGCGTCCATGCACGCGAAGGCCATCCTCGACCACGCGGGCAAGGGCGCGATCGACTTCATGCTCGTGAACGCGCGCCCTATCTCCGATGAGATGAAGGAGTACTACGCGGCGCGCGGCGCCTATCCGGTCAAGATCGACGAGGAGGCCGTCAACGCGCTCGGCATCGGGCTCGTCAAGGCGGACATCATCAACGAGACGGATGTCATCCGTCACGACCCGGACAAGCTCTGCCGCGCGGTCATGCAGATGGTCTACCGCCTGCGGCCGGGCAGCGAGGGCATGGGAGAAATCTAGGAGAATACTAGGAGAGACACATGGCATCCTTTGCAGCGGAGGTAAAGAACGAGATCGCGCGCCTCATGTACGACAGCGGCTGCGACCGCACGGCGGAGATGGCGGCGCTCCTGCGCATGGGCGGCACGATCACGTTCGGTGCGTCCCATACGTTCGGCGTCAATTTCACGACGGAGAACGCGGCCGTCGCCCGCAAGATGATCGGCCTCCTGCGGCAGGAGGGCGCGGGCGTCCATACGGAGATCGCGGCGCGGCGCGCGCGCAGGCTCAAGAAAAACAACAACTACCTCGTGCGCATCGCGCCGCAGCCGGGCGTCGCGGAGCTCCTCGAGCATCTCGGCCTCATGCAGGAGGGCAGTCTGAACCTCGGACAGGAGCGCAAGGGGCTCGCGATCCTCAGGAAAACCTGTTGCCGCGCGGCCTATCTGCGCGGCGCGTTCCTCGGCGGCGGCAGTGTGAACCGTCCGGAGGCGAGCTACCATCTCGAGCTTGTCACGCCGAGCTACGCCTTTGCCGACCTGCTGCACTCCCTGATGTGCCGGTTCGATTTCCCCGCGGGCATCACGGATCGCCGGGACGTCTACGTCGTCTACCTCAAGGAGGGCGATGCCGTCGCTGATTTCCTCGGCATGATGCAGGCGGAAAAATCTGTTGAGAAATTCGAAGTCGCGCGCAACCTCAAGGAGGTGCGCGGACAGGTCAACCGCCTCGTCAACTGCGAGACGGCCAACCTGCAGAAGGCTGTCGACGCGGCCGGGCGGCAGCTCGCGGACATCCGGCGCATCGAGCGGGCGGCGGGGCTTGAGGGCCTGCCGGACATCCTGCGCGAGACGGCAGAGGCGCGCCTCGCGCACCCCGATGCCTCGCTGGCGGAGCTCGCCGCGCTGCTCTGCGTGAGCAAGCCGGGCGTCAACCACCGCCTGCGCAAGCTCCATGCCCTGGCGGAGAGGCTGGCAGCGGATGGATGCGACGTCTCGCTCTGCCGCATGAGAAAATGAATCACAGGTGATGTATCCTTGCAGATGTATTTTGAAAAAAGAAACAAGAGGCGCGGTCGGTGCCTCCTTTTCGCGGCAGCTGCCTTGCTCGCGGCTGCTGCGGCTTTTTGCGCCTTCGTCGCGCTGCGCCCGCCTGCGGGCGTGCCGATCCTCGAGTATCATATGGTCGATACGCAGGAGGATGCGGACAGTCACCCCTACAACGTGCCGCCGGAGGCGTTCGCCGCGCAGCTCGACTACCTGCAGCGCGAGGGCTATACGACCATCACGCTGCTCGACTATCTGCGCGCGAAAAAGGGCAAGCAGCAGCTCCCGGCAAAGCCCATCATCCTCACATTCGACGACGGCTATGAGGACAACTATACGCAGATGCTGCCGCTCCTCGAGGCGCGCGGCATGCGCGCCGTCGTGTTCGTCGTGACGAACGACATCGGTCAGCCGGACTATCTCACCTGGGACGAGCTGCGCGACATGAGCCGCCGCGGCATCGAGATCGGCAGCCATACGGCGAATCATCAGCCGCTCACGGGCATGACGGCGCAGGAGCGCGCGGACGAGATACACCTCTCAAAGCTCCTGCTCGAGTGGAACGGCCTGCCGACCGTATTCAGCTTCTCCTATCCCAATGGCGCCTACGATGCAGCGCTGCCAGCGCTCCTGCAGGAGAATGAATACCTCGCGGCGGTGACAGGCGACGCGGGACTCAACACGTTTGCGACCAATCCCTATCTGCTGCAGCGCGTCAACATCCCGCACCCGCGGCTCGGCTTGCTCGAGTTCCGGCTGCGCCTCTTCAAGGCGAAGCTCTTCGCGCGGCTCGGCTGGCGGCAGCATATTGAGGGCGCGGGAGAATAGGCGCGGCCGCCGCCTCCCTCATACGCAGGCAGTGGTTCCTTTACGTTCGTATCGCTATTTGCCGCGCCAATTTTTCAGATAAAAGGAAGATTGTAAGACATGAAGTTCGCTCATAAAACCCATCCTCACATTCTCTGCCGAAAGGCATTTCTCTCCGCGGCAGCGGCCTTTGCCCTGCTCTTCGCGCCGACGTCCGGGGCGGCAGCGGGGGCAGCTCTGCCGCAGGATGACGTGCGCGCGAATCTTGCGCCGGAAACAGGCGCGGAGCGCACGGACCTGCGTGCGCACCAGGACAACACGCGCTGCGTGACGCAGGCGGTGACGACGACCGGCTACTCTCGCCTTGTCACGCGCGGCGAAGCGCATGCACCCGAGACGACAGCAGCGCCGGCCCGCCATCTCTCCCGCGTCATGCATGCCTGGCCCGTCACGCAGGAGGACGGCGGCGCGACGCTGCTCTTCTCCGACAGCCCGGAGTACGCGACGCAGGACGGTATCCTCTACCGCGATGTTGTGCAGGGGGCGGCGCGTGTGCTCTACTACCATGTGAACCAGATGGACGCGCCGAAAAAGGTCGCCGTCGTGCTCGAAAACGTCGGCGCAGGCACCTCGATGGTCACGATCTCCCGCAGCGGGGCCAGCCGTCCGAGTCCGCATTATCTCGATGTCGGCAAAGAGACGCAGGCGCTCTATTTTGACGCGCAGAGGAGCCGCCGTTTCTACATGAACAAAGGCGAGGTGCGTGTGCTCGACGACGCGATGGAGCAGACAGTGCTCGCTCCCGGCGACCTTGTCTACGGCACCTACGATTTCAGCACCACGCAGGAGATGCGTGTCTCGGTCATCATCTATCCGGCGACCATGACAGCGCCTGCCTTCCTGAAGCGGGCCTCTGTCCTGCCCGCGGATGAGCTGCATCTGCGCGGAACCTTCGCCAAGGCCGACCGGACGCTGCGCGCGCAGCGCGCCTATGACCCGGCCTCTGACGGCATCGTCTACGTCTTACTCGCGGACAACGAGAGCGACCGCTATCGCACGGGCATCGACGCGACGGACGGCAGCCGCGTCCTCAATTACGGCAACTACGGCATCCTCTATCATCTGGAAGTTCCCGTCCAGGGGCGCAGCCGCACGCAGTTCTATCTGAGCCCCTTTGGCGGCACGTATGCAGGGGCGATGCGCGTGCAGGTGCGTAGCGGGCAACAGCAGCTCCTGCTCACGCCGCCGGACCAGACATATTTCGGGGAAGGCTCGGACGAAATGACGGAGGTATCCGGCATCGAGCGAGCACGTTCCTCGGGCCTCGGCATCCTCATGGATCGCATGGAGCTTGCGGATCTCGGCAGCTACAACGCGAACAGTACGCCGTCGTTCCTCTTTTCTCCGCCGGGGGCGTCCAACCTGCCCGCAGCGCTGATCATGATGCCGGCAGAGGAAAAATAAAAAATCCTTGACAGAGAGCATCGAACCGTGTAATATATTACGAGTCGGCGGCAGACAGCCACGAGCGCAGGAGCCGCCGGCAGCCGAATCCCGGACGGCGCTGAGAGCTTGCGAAAATAAATTCAAAAAGTTCTTGACAAGCCGAAACGGATGAGGTAATATATAGAAGCTGATTCAC
>CAKPXP010000028.1 GCA_934202005.1 uncultured Selenomonas sp.
TATTACCTCATCCGTTTCGGCTTGTCAAGAACTTTTTGAATTTATTTTCGCAAGCTCTCAGCGCCGTCTGGGATTCGGCTGCCGGCGGCTTTTGCGCTCGTGGCTATCTGCCGCCGACTCGTAATATATTACACGCTCCCCGCCTTGTTGTCAACACTTGTTTTGCGTTTTGTAGAAAAAAAATACAAAAAAATTCCCCATCCATTCCTGAACAGGGAATCCTTTCCTCTTTTCGGGTGCTACCACTCGGCACTTACGAAATAAGATTCTGCGGCCTCATCCTTCGATGCGCAGATCCGGGAGCGCGGCATACTCCTGTGCTCTGGCTTCTGCTGCTGCCTGCTGGCGCGCAGCTTCTTCCGCAGCACGCTTTGCCTGCGCTGCTTTCTGCTTGCGCTGCTTCGCTTCTGCCTTTGTTTCCTTCTTTGCCTTGCCCGCAACGCGTTCCTTGATGGCCTCGATTTCCGCAGCGCTGCGCTTTGTGTGCCGCGCCACCTGGTTCGCCGCAAGTTCATCCTGCAGACGCTGTTCAGCAGCGCGTTCTTCATCCGTCACCTGATGCAGACCACGTGTGTACGTCAGCGCGAGCTCGCGTTTATCGCAGCCGTCGCTGTCGCTGTACGTCTCGACGACGGTCAGCGTGTCGCCAACGAGCTTCGTCACCTGATAACTGCGCTGGATGGTACGCGCATGCGTCTCATTGTTTCCCGCGGCATCGGCCTCATCGTAGCGCGAAAACCACGGCCAGAGCTGATCCTCAAGATCACTTTTTGCGACAGGACGATCCTCGTAGCTGCGTACCATGATGGTTTCCGCCGCAGGCGCAAAGGTCAGGACGCCGGCGCTGTCCCGCTTGACCTCGGCTTTCGCCGTAAAGGAATCCGTACGGTCGCGGTTCTTGAGGAACTGCCGCAGATCGACACTCTCCTTCGGCTCGAACAAGAGCGTGCCATCGACATAGAGAAACGATACCTCCTGGTCGCCGAGCCGCGTGAGCTGCCACGCACCGACGAGATCCTTATACTCGATGGATGCTGCTGTCTGCTGCGCTTCTTTCAAAGCTGCCGCGGCACTCTCCTCCGCTTGTGCAGCTTTCTGCAAAATCTTCTCCGCCGCAGCGTCTGCCTTCCCCTTCGATTCCTGCTTTTCCTCCGCCGGCTGCGCCTTTTTGTCCGCTTCCTTCCGTGCGCCACCCTCGTTTGCCTGCTGCATCGCCTTGATCGCGGCAGCCGGGAGGAATTCAAACATCCCCTCCTGCGAGGCAAATCCTGTCACGGGCATCATGAGCAAAGCCGCCGAGAGCAACACACCACTTGCATATTTTTTCTTCATTTTCACGACCTCCTGTGCCGTCCGAATCATTCCCCATGTATCGCAATGCAAACACACGATCTTGTACATGCCTTATCTTTGCTTTATTCTCGTCCTGTCATCTCTTTCCCTGCTTATAAATATTTCATGATTTGTACCAAGATACATTACCGTGGTAAAAAACTGCCGCCCGCAGAATGTCTGCAGGCGGCAGCTGGCTAGTGCTTACCAATGATATTTTTCGCCGCGGCTGATCTTGAACGCGCGGTAGATCTGCTCGACGAGGAGCAGCCGCACCATCTGGTGCGTGAATGTGAACCTGGAAAAGGAGAGGCGGCAGTCGGCGGCGGCGCGCACCTCCTCTGAGAGGCCGAACGCACCGCCGATGAGAAAGGCGATGCTGCTCTTCCCCTGCAGCGCGAGTGCGTCGAGGCGCGCCGAGAGCTCCTCCGAGCTCAGTTCGCGGCCAAAGACATCGAGCACGATGAGATAGCTCCCCTGTGGCACCTGGCGGAGCAGACGCTCGCCCTCCCGCATGAGGACTTGTTTCTTCTCCGCCGCCGAAGGCTCAGCCGGCATTTTCTCCTCGTGGATCTCACGGATCTCGAAGCTGCAGAAGGGCGTGAGGCGTTTCTGGAACTCCGCAATCCCCTGCGAGAGGTATTTCTCCTTGAGCTTTCCCGCGCAGACGACGGTGATGCGCATCAGTTGTTATCCTGCGGTATTTCCTCGAGCGTGACGTCCGCCGTGTCCTCGCTGCCGTTGCGGTCATAGGTGATCTTCACGGTCTCGCCGATCTTGTGCTCGCCGACAGCGGCGCGCAGTTCGGAGACGGTGTTGACCTCCTTGTCATCGACCTTGAGGATGATGTCGCCGCGCTGCAGGCCAGCCTTGCCGCAGGGGCCGTTGAGCGTGACCTTGAAGATGAATACGCCCTTGTCGATGTTGAGCTGGTAGCCGTAGCGGGCCGCCGTGTTCGGATCGAATACGGAGACGCCGAGGTACGGGCGCGCGACGTAGCCCTTGTCCATGAGTTCCTCAACGACGGTGCGCACGGTGTTGATGGGGATGGCGAACCCCATGCCCTCAACGCCGGAGGCTGCGACCTTCGCGCTGTTGATGCCGATGACCTGCCCGTCCGCATTGACGAGCGCGCCGCCCGAGTTGCCCGGGCTGATGGCGGCATCCGTCTGCAGGAGCTTCACGCGGCGGTCGGAGATGTCGAGCGTGCGGTTGAGCGCACTGATGACGCCGGAGGTCACGCTGCCCTGGAACTCGAGGCCCATCGGGTTGCCGATGGCGATGGCCGGTTCACCGACGACGATCTTGTCCGAGTCGCCGAAGACGGCCTCAGGGAGGTCATTCGCGTTGACCTTCACGACGGCGAGGTCGGTGAGCGCGTCAGCACCGACGACCTTGCCCTTGAGCGAGCGCCCGTCCGCGAGCGAGACGATGAGCTCCTTCGCGCCGTCGATGACGTGGTTGTTCGTGACGATGTAGCCGTCCTTGCGGAAGATCACGCCGGAGCCGACACCCTCCGTCTCCACGGGATTGTTGAACCAGTCGCGCGCGACGGCCTTGTTCGTGATGCCGACGACCGTCGGGCCGATGGCCTTTGCGGCGCGCACAGCCGGGGTGTTGCGCGCATCGGAGATGCCCTCGGTCTGCGCGGATGAGGCGGGCGCCGCTGCCATGATGCCGGAGCTCGCACTCGATGACGAGGTTGCATTGCCCGCCGAGCAGCCGGAGAACGAGACGGCAGCGAACGCGAGCATGACGGCGCCCGCGAGCGCCGCGTGTTTCTTATGCTGGAATAACGATTTCATGACTTTCCCCTCCATACCGTATATCATGCAGGCCTGCGGCCATCCCGCGCCGGGCGCTGACCTGCGAGCGCCTCCCCGCGCTGGCGCGCGGGACTCAATGCAGCCGCACGGGCTGTTCCTGCGAGGCGACGGCGAGCGGCACGTCGATGCCCTGCCGCGCGAGGATGGTCGCGACGGTCTCTCGCGCGAGCTCCGGGCGGTTGTTCTCCGCCGAAAGGTGCGCGAGGAATACCTGCTGCGGCGGCCTCTGCAGCCGCGCGATGGCCCAGGCGGCATCCGCATTCGCGAGATGGCCGCGCGTGCCGAGGATGCGGCGCTTGAGCGGCCACGGATAGCGCCCCTCCTTGAGCACGGCGGGGTCGTGGTTCGCCTCGAGCACGAGGACGTCCGCACCGTCGAGTGCCGCCTGCACGCTGCTCGTGACAAAGCCGAGATCCGTGCAGGTCGTCACCTGCCGCGTCCCCGTGATGCGGTAGCCGACGGGGTCGGCGGCATCGTGTGGGATGGAAAACGGCATGATCTGCACGCCTGCGATCCGGAACGCGCCCGCCGCCTCACGGCGCAACGCCTCCGGAATCTCAGGCGGCAGCTGCGCGAGCGTCGCCCGCCGCGAGTAGATGGGCAGCTGGTACCATTTCGTGAGCGTGCGCAACCCCGCGATGTGGTCGCTGTGCTCGTGCGTGATGAGCACGGCGTCGAGGTCGGCCGCGTCGACGCCCTCGGCGGCGAGCGCCTTTTTGATGCGCGTCGCGCTGATGCCCGCGTCGATGAGCAGCCGCACGCCGTCCATCGCGACGAATACCGCGTTGCCCTTGCTGCCGCTCGCGAGTACCGATACCTGCATGTCCTAGCTCCTATCCTATGCCTTGAAGATGTAAAATAGATGTAAAATATATGGAGATGCGTGCCTCAGGCGATCTCCTCCACGCGCGGTTTCTCGTGCGCCGTGATGCACTCCTTCGTGATCGTGACCTTGCGCTTCGCGTCGGACTTCGGGATCTCGTACATGATGTCGAGCATGACGTCCTCGATGATGCCCTTGAGGCTGCGTGCGCCCGTCTTGCGCTCGATGGCCTTCTGCGCGACGGCGCGCAGCGCGTCCTCCTCGAACACGAGCGTGACGCCATCCATCGCGAGCAACTTCTCATACTGCTTCACGGGCGCATTCTTCGGCTCGGTCAGGATGCGCAGCAGCGCGTCCTCGTCGAGCGTCTCGAGCGTGCAGATGACGGGCAGACGACCGATAATCTCGGGGATGATGCCGTACTCCATGAGATCCTCCGGGCGCACCTGATGGATGAGCTCGTCGAACTTCGGCTGCTCGTCCTTGCCCTGCACCTCGGCGCCGAAGCCGATGGAGCTCGCCTTTTGCAGGCGCTTCGCGATGATCTTCTCGATGCCGACGAACGCGCCGCCGACGATGAAGAGCACATTTCTCGTATCGACCTTGATGGTCGGCGCCTCGGGGTGCTTGCGCTGACCGCGCGCCGTGAACTCGACGACGCTGCCCTCGAGCATCTTGAGCAGCGCCTGCTGCACGCCCTCATGGCCGGGATCCGCCGTGATGGAGTTGTTCGCACCCGACTTGCGCGCGATCTTGTCGAACTCGTCAAGATAGATGATGCCGTGCTCCGCCTTCTCGATATCTTTGTCCGCCGCGTAGTAGAGATTGCGCACGGCGACCTCGACATCCGCGCCGACGAAGCCGGCCTCCGTGAGGCTCGAGGCGTCCGTCACCGCGAACGGGATGTCGAGTAGCTTCGAGAGATGCGAGAGCAGCGCCGTCTTGCCGCAGCCCGACGGGCCGAGCATAATGACGTTCGACTTCTCGATCTCCGTGCCGTCATCGTTCTGATAGCCGTACTTCATGCGCTTGTAGTGGTTGTAGACCGCGACGGAGAGCACCTTCTTCGCATGATCCTGGTTGATGATATATTCATCGAGATACTGCTTGATGATATGCGGCTTGTTCTTCTCGAGCATCTCGTCGAGCTGGTCGGCGAACGCCTTTTTCTCCGACTTCGCCGCCGCGGCGTCGTGCTCGTCGAGGAAACGGTTGATCTCCCGCACGCAGTTCTTGCAGATGGCAAAGCCCGTGTTCGGATCGAAAATCGGCATATCATACTGGTCATGCACATCAATGACGCGCTTGCAGAAGCTGCACTGATGCTGGATTCCTTTTTTCTCTGGCATACGTGTTCCTTTCTCAAAAAAGAGCTTTCCCCCTATTATTGCCCATCAGAGGGATTTTTTCAAGCCTGCTTGCACAGAACTTTTCGCTGTGCTATAATATTTCAGTACTGGACGCTAGGCGTCTGGTTCCAAGGTCGTTGCGACCGGCTATTCCCCAGAACGGGAAGCTAGGTCTAAACCAAGCTTGCGCATAGCTTGCTTGTATCAATTCCCAGTCTTTGGGGAAAAGCGAGGTGTAAGGAATGAAACAGGATATCCATCCGAAGTACTACGAGGCTACGGTCACCTGCGGCTGTGGCAACACGTTCAAGACGGGCTCCACGAAGCCGGAGCTCCGCGTCGATGTCTGCTCCAAGTGCCATCCGTTCTTCACGGGGCGTCAGCGCGACGTCGCAGCGGGCGGCCGCATCGAGAAGTTCAACAAGCGCTACGGCAAGAAATAAGCGTCGCCGCTTCAGGGCCGCGCGGGCTATACGTCCGCGCGGCCCTTTTTCGTATGCGGCGCGAAACCGCCAGCGAGAGCGCTGCGCACGGGCCGCGCCGAGAGACGCCCGCACGCCTCATTCCCGGCGCGGCGCGGCGCTAAAACACGCCGCGCCGCTAGTCTTTTCCCCTGTTTTATGATAGAGTAGAGGCAAATAAAATCTTATCAGGAAGGAGCTTTCCTATGGCAAAACTCAGTGTGGGCGGACAGGCCGTCATCGAGGGCGTGATGATGCGCGGGCCGAAGGACGTCGCGACAGCGGTGCGCGATCCAAACGGCCGCATCCAGGTCGAGACGCATCCCGTCAGCTCGATTGCCGACCGCTATCCGATTCTCAAAAAGCCGATGCTCCGCGGCACCGTCTCGCTCGTCGAGTCCCTCGTGCTCGGCCTGCGCTCGCTCTCCTACTCGGCGAAGATGGCGGGCGACGAGGACGAGCAGCTCACGGACAAGGAGATGGCGGGCACGATCATCTTCGCGCTCGTGCTCGCGAGCATCCTCTTCATCGCCATCCCGACGGGCGCGGCGAAGTTCTTCCATTTCATCACGGACGATCCCGTATTCCTCAACCTCATGGAGGGCTTCCTGCGCCTCACGATCTTCCTCGCCTACATCGGCGGCATCTCGCGCATGAAGGACATCCGCCGCGTGTTCCAGTACCACGGCGCCGAGCACAAGACCATCCACTGCTACGAGGCGGGCCTGCCGCTCACCGTCGCGAACGTGCAGCGGTTCAGCCGCCTGCACCCGCGCTGCGGCACGAACTTCCTGCTCATCGTCATGCTCGTCTCCATCTTCGTCTACGCGTTCCTCGGCTGGCCGAGCCTCATCGAGCGCATCGTGAGCCGCATCCTGCTGCTGCCCGTCGTCGCCGGCATCTCCTACGAGCTCATCCGCTTCGCGGGGCGCACGACGAACCCCGTCGCGCTGAAGCTCATAAAGCCCGGCCTCTGGCTCCAGTACCTCACGACGCGCCCGCCGCAGGACGACATGGTCGAGGTCGCCATCGAGTCGCTCAAGGCCGTGCTGCCCGCGGAGGAGATCCTCCCCGGCAGCGGCAGCTACCTCGAGGAGGCGGCGAAGGCCGACACCGCCGCAGAGCCGCCCTCCGCAGACCATGTGCCCGCGCTTGAATCGTAACCTGCCGCCCCGCGGCGCTGACCGCAAGAGACACTACGCTCACCCGTACTTTCTTTAGAAAGGATGGCATCGTTGCTAGAAAAACTGGAAGCTATCGAAACGAAATACAAGGAACTCGAATCCCTCATCGCCGACCCGTCCGTCATCGCCGACATCGATCGTTGGCAGCACTATAACAAGGAACACGCCGCACTGCTCCCCATCGTCGCCAAGATCCGCGAATACCGCGAGGTCACGCAGGAAATCGAGGACGACAAATCGCTCCTCTCCGACCAGCCAGACGACGAGCTGCGCCACCTCATCGAGGACGAGCTCGCGGAGCTCAAGGAGCGAAATGCCGCGCTCGAAAAGGAACTCCCAATCCTCCTGCTCCCGAAGGACCCGAACGACGAGAAAAACGTCATCATGGAGATCCGCGGCGGCGTCGGCGGCGACGAGGCAGCGCTCTTCGCGGGCGACCTCTTCCGCATGTACAGCCGCTACGCCGAGCGCCAGGGCTGGCGCGTCGAGATCCTCTCAGCGAACGCGACGGAGATCGGCGGCTTCAAGGAGATCACCTTCCTCATCAACGGCCACGGCGTTTACAGCCGCCTCAAGTACGAGAGCGGCGCGCACCGCGTGCAGCGCGTGCCCGTCACCGAGTCTGGCGGCCGCATCCACACCTCCGCAGCAACCGTCGCCGTACTGCCCGAGGCCGAGGAGGTCGACGTCGCCATCGATCCCAAGGACCTGCGCATCGACACCTACTGCGCCTCCGGCGCGGGCGGCCAGTACGTCAACCGCACGGAGACCGCCATCCGCATCACCCATCTGCCGACGGGCATCGTCGTGCAGTGCCAGGACGAGAAATCCCAGCTCAAGAACAAGGAAAAAGCCATGAAAGTTCTGCGCGCCCGCCTCAAGGACAAAGCCCAGCGCGAGCAGGAAAACGCGACGAACAGTGACCGCCGCAGCCAGGTCGGCTCCGGCGACCGCAGCGAGCGCATCCGCACCTACAACTTTCCGCAGGGACGCGTGACCGACCACCGCATCGGCCTCACCGTCCACCGCATCGACGCCGTGCTCGGCGGCGATCTCGATGAGATCCTCGCTGCGCTCATCACCGCGGACCAGGCGCAGCGGCTGAAGCAGGTGGACTGACATGCAGGAACTCTGGACCATCGGCCGCATCCTCAAATGGACCGAACAATATTTCAAGGAAAAAGGCATCGAGTCGCCGCGCCTCGACGCCGAAGTCCTCCTCAGCCACATCCTCGGCCGCGAACGCATCTACCTCTACGTCCACTTCGACGAGCCGCTCGAGCCAGCGGAGCTCGCGCGCTACCGCGAGGCCATCAAGCAGCGCGTCCAGCGCGTCCCCGTCGCCTACATCATCGGGGAAAAAGAATTCATGGGGCTCACCTTCAAGGTCACGGAGGACACCCTCGTGCCGCGCCCCGACACGGAAATCCTCGTACAGGCCGCCATCGAGCGCCTGCGCGCGCGCGGCGACGCGCCCCGTTTCGCCGACATCGGCACAGGTACAGGCGCCATCTGCCTCTCCGTCCTCCATTTCCTGCCCAAGGCGCAGGCAGACACCGTCGACATCAGCCCCGCCGCGCGCGCGGTCGCCGAGGAAAACGCCGCCGCGCTCGGCGCCAGCGACCGCATCACCTTCCACACCGGCGACCTGCTCGCGCCGCTCGCGGGCAGCTACGACGCCATCCTCTCGAACCCGCCCTACATCCCGGACGATGACATCGCCGCCCTCGCGCCAGAAGTGCGACTCAAAGAGCCGCACACCGCCCTCGCCGGCGGCAAAGACGGCCTCGACTTCTACCGCCGCCTCACGGCAGACGCCCCCGCCCTCCTCAAAGACGGCGGCTTCCTCGCCCTTGAAGTCGGCATCCACCAAGCCACTCCCGTCGCCGCCCTCGCCGTCCCCTCCTTCTCCCGCACGGAGATCCTCAAGGACTACGCAGGCATCGAGCGCGTCGTCATCGCTTGGAAATAAAAAGCGACCGCGGACAAACAACCGCGGGTACCGCCACGGACTATCCCATCTCGCACTCCGCCCAGGGCGGCGGGTGCAGGGCAGCGAACGCAGCGCGGAACTTATTCGGCTGTACGCAGGGCGTACGACCTGCCATCAAAACTTCTTACAGCCGAGAGTTTCCGCGCGGAGTGAGTCGCCCTGTACCCGCTGCCCGCTCTGCCTCAAACCTCCCCCAGCCTCGAACCTCCCGCCTCGAACCATCCCCATTTCCAACCTCTATTTTCAGAAAGAAGCCATTTATGCAAACCGAACTAATCCAAATCCCCAACCCGGCCGCGGCACAAGCCACCATCGCCCGCGCCGGCGATATCCTGCGCCGCGGCGGCCTCGTCGCCTTTCCGACGGAAACCGTCTACGGCCTCGGCGCAAACGGCCTCGACGCGGCCGCCTGCGCGCGCATCTACGAAGCGAAGGGACGCCCCTCGGACAACCCCCTGATCCTCCACGTCGCAGACCGCGCGATGATCGATACCATCGCCGCCGACGTCCCGCCCTGTGCCGAAAAACTCCTCGCGGCCTTCTGCCCCGGCCCCATCACCCTCATCCTGCGGCGAAAAACCATCGTTCCCGACCGCATCACCGGCGGCCTCGCAACCGTCGGCATCCGCATGCCGGAAAACACCATCGCCCGCGCCATGATCCGCGCAGCCGGCGTCCCCATCGCCGCTCCCTCCGCTAACATCTCCGGCCGTCCGAGCCCCACGACCGCCACCTCCGTCCTGCGCGACATGCAGGGGCGCATCCCCCTCATCCTCGACGGCGGCCCCTGCCGTTACGGCGTCGAATCCACCATCATCGACTGCACCGAGACGCCCGCGACCATCCTGCGCCCCGGCGCCATCACGCGCGAAATGCTCGAGGAACTCCTCGGCGGCGTCCGCCTCGACCCCGCGCTCGTCGGCGCGCATACCGTCCCCAAAGCCCCCGGCATGAAATACCGCCACTACGCCCCGAAAGCCCCCCTCACCCTCATCGAGGGCGCGGGCACCCGCATGGACGCCGCGTTCCGCCGCCAGGTCCGCATCCTCCAGCAGCAAGGCGAAACCGTCGGCATCCTCGCGAGCCATGAAACCTGCGCCGCCCTTGCTGATCTCATCCCGGAAAACCTCCGCAAGGACTACGGCCCGCGCGGCGACCTCCCCGCCATCGCCGCCCGCATCTACGAAGCCCTCATCTCCCTCGACGACACACCGGCCACCGCCCTCCTCGCCGAGGGCACCACAGAGCGCGGCCTCGGCCTCGCCATCATGAACCGCCTGCACAAAGCGAGCGGCTTCCACAGTCTCCACTGCAGAAAATCCGCCGATAAACGATGCCTCCGCTCCGATTCCGACTAATTTGTAGTTACGCTATAAATGAGTCGGAATACAGTGCCAGGCATACCTCCTCCACCAAACATCCCTCTTCTGCACTCCCGCCGTCAGATCATTCCGTAACGAAAACAGGGCAGCGGACAAGACGCTTCTGCGTCTCGTCTGCTGCCCCGTTTCCTTTCGCGTATGCAATGGAGGCAATCCAAAGATCTCCCCTTTTCGTCCCAACAAAATAGCGCGGAGAAATATCTCCGCGCTACGATAGAGAAACTTATAGACCATATCGCAACTGACGTTGATCGTGCCGCGACCGCTATAAGTTAGCGTGTGAATGGTGCGATTGGCGCGATTCGAACGCGCGACCTGCCGCTTAGGAGTATGGCTTACCATGTGATACACGGTTCGGATGTAACTTCCAATATCATCCCTTACGCAGAATGACT
>CAKPXP010000029.1 GCA_934202005.1 uncultured Selenomonas sp.
TTGCAGCGGTGCTTTCTGGCGTCCCAGAGAGGATTTGAACCTCCGACCCCACGCTTAGGAGGCGTGTGCTCTATCCAACTGAGCTACTGAGACATTTATATGCAATTTTCACTGCTCGAAGGAATCGAACCATCTGCCGCTTAGGAGGCGGACGCTCTATCCAACTGAGCTACAACCGCAAAGAACAGTATATATTTTACCAAAAGCGACAGTGATTTTCAAGGAAAACCTTGTCACTCCTGCTGGCGGGATGTGTCGCTCCCCGCTGGCAGGAGGCTGCCCCCGCCCGTCAGGAACGCATGACGAGATTGATGACGAAAGCGAGGGAGACGAGCCACATGATCCAGCTGACTTCCTTGTACTTGCCGACGGCGGTCTTCATGAACGCGTAGCTCACGAAGCCGAACGCGAAGCCGTTGGCGATCGAGCCCGTGAGCGGCATCATGACGATGGTAAGGAACGCCGGCAGGGCGTCGGAGAAGTCCGTGAAATTGATCTTCCCGACCTCCTGCATCATGAGCGCGCCGACGAGGATGAGAGGCGGCGCCGTCGCGAAGCCCGGCACGAGACCGACGAGCGGCGCGAAGATCAGCGCGATGAGGAAGCAGACGGAAACCGTCACGGCCGTGAGCCCCGTCTTGCCGCCCGCCGCGATGCCCGCGGCGCTCTCGATGTAGCTTGTGACCGTCGAGGTGCCGAAGACGGAGGAGCAGATCGTGCCCACGGCGTCCGTCGTGAGCGCGCGGTCGAGGTTCTCGATCTCGCCGTTCGGCTTCACGAGCTTCGCCTTCGACGTGAGGCCGATGAGCGTGCCCATGTTGTCGAAGAGCTCGACGACCGTAAACGTGAAGATAATGGAGACGATGCCATAGTTCCACGCGCCGACGATGTCGAGCTTGCCGAACGTCTCGCCCATGTGCGGCATGCTCGTGCTCACGATATCAGAGATACCATGCGGCACCGGCGAGTAGCCGAGACACATGGAGAGCAGCGTCGTCGCGACGATGCCGATGAGGATGGAGCCCTGTACCTTGCGCGCCATGAGCGCGCCCGTGAGCACGAGGCCGAAGAGCGAGAGCAGCGTCGTCGGCTGCGTCACATGACCGAGGCCGATGAACGTCGCCTTGTCCGGCACGATGAGGCCCGTGCCCTTGAGGCCGATGAAAGCGATGAAGAGGCCGATGCCCACGCCGATGGCCACGCGCAGATTCTGCGGCACGGCGTTGATGATGGCCTGGCGGATGTGACTGACCGTGAGGATCAGGAACAGGACGCCCGAGAAGAACACCGCGCCGAGTGCGACTGTCCAGTGCAGGCCGAGCGTGCCGCACACATAGTAGGCGAAAAAGGCGTTGAGTCCCATGCCCGGCGCGAGCGCGACCGGATAGTTGGCGACGACGCCCATGACCATCGTCGAGAGCGCCGCGATCCAGATGGTCGAGGCGATGGCCGCATCTTTCGGGATGCCCGCCTCGGAAAGAATGTTCGGATTGACAAAGATGATATAGGCGAGCGCGATGAACGTCGTGAGTCCCGCCAGGATCTCCGTCTTGACCGTCGTCTGCTTCTCCGCGAGCTTGAAATAGCGCGCGAGGAAGCCGGACGAAGCCGTTTGTGACTTCATATCGAATCCTCCTTCTCTACGCAATACGATTGCCCGCTTAGAATACCACATCAACAGGCGGAATGCAACCAACAGCGGCGCTCCGGTACGGCGCGCCGCCCTCCCCAGGGGAAGCGAAGAGCCGGAGCGTGGCACTCCGGCTCTTTGCCGTGCAGGGGAGTTTAGAGCTCCTTGGAGAGCGCCGCAAGCTCCGGGCAGAGATCGCCGATGGAGCTTTTGAGATCCTCCTTCGGCTGGAGGATGTCGAGCACCGGCTGCATCGTCTTGCGGAACTTCGCGTCGTCCTGCATGAGCACGAGGATGGCGCTCGTATTGATGGCGTCGTCGAGCGCCGTGTGCTGCGTCCCCTCGAAATTGCGGTTCATCGCGCCGAGCGCGTGCTTGAGCGCGAGGCTGTTGTGCAGGCCGAGCCTGTCGTCGAACGCCTGCTGCAGATCCACCCAACGGCTGTCGAGCCAGGAAAGGTCGAAATCCGAGAGTTTCCTGCGGCACTCATTCTTGAGCTGCTTGATGTCCGACATGCTCCAGGAATAAATCTTCGTCGGCGCGTCGCCCACCCAGTCGACGAACGCCTGGAACTGCTTCTCGAAGATCTCGCCGCCGTCCACCTTTTCCTGCGTGATGCCGGTGAGCGCCGTGATCTGCTTGCGGATCGGCCCATACTGCGGCTTCACATAGCACTGGAACGTGCTCTCCTGCGCGAACGACGCGTCGAGCCGCACGGCGCCGAACTCTATGACCTCATCGCGGAGCGTGCGCCGCACCTCGCGGTAATCACGGCTCACGGGATTCATCTCGAGATCCACTACAACGTAATTCATTTGCTCCTCCTGCGCTTTCCAGAGGAATCGTCGAGAGCAGCCGCGTCCTGCCGCACAACCTCAAAAAAAAGGGGAGGGCAAGACTCGTTCTTCTCTCAGCGGTTCCTGAAATCTTATGATTTCTATTGTACTATGAAATTCCAGGAACGCAAGCCGCGGCGCGCAGGCTGCAGCGGAAGAAATCACGCGATCCGTGTTCCGCCATCATGCGAGAGATGCCCTCCCTATGCTATAATAGAAGGCGTCGTACCAAAGGCGCCATGCGCCCATGCGCAAACCTTGTGCGCCCCTGCATAACCAATGAGGAGATTTCACATGAGCTATTCGCTGTATCTGTTCGATTTCGATTACACCCTGGTCAACTCTGAGGAAGGCATTCTCAAATGTTTCCGCCTGACGCTCGATGTCTACGCGCTGCCGCAGGTGCCGGACGAGGTCATCCGCAAGACCATCGGCCTGCCAATGGAGGAGGCCGTGCACCGCATCACAGGCTACGAGGACGCCGCCCAGATCGACGCGTTCATCGAGGATTACCGCCATCTCGCCGACCGCTACATGACGCCCGGCACGCATTTCTTCCCCGACACGCTCGATGTGCTGCGCGCCCTGCGCGTGCGCGGCGCGCGCATCGGCATCATCTCCTCGAAGACGCGCAGCCGCATCCAGGAGAAATTCGACGAGACGGGCACGAGCGACCTCATCGACCGCATCATCGGCATCGAGGATGTCAAGATGCCGAAGCCCGCGCCCGAGGGCATCGAGGCCGCGCTGCGCGCGTTCGCCGCTGCGCGGCAGCAGACGCTCTACGTCGGCGACAGCGTCGTCGACGCGGGCGCCGCGCAGAATGCCGCCGTCCCCTTCGCCGCCGTGCTCACGGGCGCGACGCCCGCCGCCGCGTTCAGCGCCTATCCGCACGTGGCCATCTGCCAGAATCTGCGCGGCCTGCTGACACTCTGAGCGCCGCACCCGCCCGCACCGCAACAGCGCATAAATATCACAGATGGAGAAAACGAGGCTGCCGCCGGAGTGCATCACACACTCCGGCGGCAGCCTCGTCATTTTTAATAGATACCGCAGCCGCATCCAGGCGCACAGCGCGCAGCGGCCGCGCCCCGCTCAGTCTTTCCCTGCCGGCGTCTTGCCCGCCGCCTCATAGGGCAGGGGCTTCTGGGCGAGCTCGACATGGCCGAGCAGCTGTCGCGCCATACGCTCGAACTTCGTGCGCGGCAGGAGCACATAATGGCCGCAGCCCTGGCACTTGAGCCGGAAATCCATGCCCGTGCGCACGATGAGCCACTCATTCGCGCCGCAGGGATGCGGCTTTTTCATGCGCACGATGTCGCCGAGCTCATAGGATTTCTTCTCCACAGCGCTTCCTCCTGTCACCAGCGATGCCTCAGACGTTGAACCGGAAGTTGACGACATCGCCGTCCTGCATGACGTAGTCCTTGCCCTCGACGCGAACCTGGCCCTTCTCGCGCGCGGCGGCGACGGAGCCCGCCGCGACGAGGTCGTCGTAGTTCACGATCTCGGCGCGGATGAAACCGCGCTCGAAGTCCGTGTGGATCTTGCCCGCCGCCTTCGGCGCCGTCGTGCCCTTGACGATCGTCCAGGCGCGGCACTCGTCAGGGCCGGCCGTGAGGAACGTCTGAAGGCCGAGCAGGTCGAACGCCGCCTTGATGAGGCGGTCGAGGCCGCTCTCCGTCTCGCCGAGATCCTCGAGGAACGCCTTGGCCTCCTCAGGATCGAGCTCGGCGATCTCCGACTCGACCTTCGCGGAAATCGCGACGACCTCCGCGCCCTCCTTGGCGGCGAACTCCTTGACCTTCTGCACGAACGGATTCTCGTCGTAGGCCGTCGCGACCTCGTCCTCCGCGACATTCGCGACGTAGAGCGTCGGCTTCAGCGTGAGGAGGTTCATCTCTTTGATGAGCGCGAGATCATCCTCTGATAGCTCGACGTGGCGCGCGGGACGGCCCTCGTCGAGCGCCGCCTTGATGCGGCGCAGGATCTCATCCTCGACCTTGGCCTCCTTGTTGCCGGACTTCGCGATCTTCGCAAGGCGCATGATGCGCTTCTCGACGATCTCGAGATCGGCGAGGCAGAGCTCCGTCTGGATGATGTCGATGTCACGCAAGGGATCGATGCCGCCCTCGACGTGCGTGATATTCGGATCCTCAAAGCAGCGCACGACATGCGCGACGGCGTCGACCTGGCGGATATGCTCGAGGAACTTGTTGCCGAGGCCCTCGCCCTTGCTCGCGCCCTTGACAAGGCCCGCGATGTCGACGAAACGCACGGAGGCCGGCGTCGTCTTCTTCGACTGGTACATCTCATGCAGCACGCCGAGCCGCGGATCCGGCACCGCGACGACGCCGACATTCGGCTCGATCGTGCAGAACGGGAAATTCGCCGCCTCGGCGCCCGCCTTCGTGATGGCGTTAAACAGCGTGCTCTTGCCGACGTTCGGCAGACCGACGATACCGACTTCTAAATTGCTCAATGTGATTCCACCTTTATTCTTTCTGTGCCCCTCCTGGAAACACCGCGCATCTCTCGGGGACACTCCTTTTCATCAGCGCTTTCTATATTTTAGTAGAAACCAGACGATTTGGCAAGGCATGCGGGCCTCCCGGCGCCACCTGAACGAAAGTCTCGCAAGCACTGCGACTTTTTCTCTTTCCGCGGCAGGATTTCGCGCCGCCGCGGCGAATACATGAGTATCAGCTAAATGGGAAAATCTCGGGGAGATTGCCGCGACCGGCCCTCCCCCTGTATCCTGCGAATGGAGGCGGACATATTGGATAAAAAACTCAGACTCCTCGTCTCGGACGACTCGAAGCTGCTGCGCAAGAAGCTGCGCTCGGAGCTCGAAGCGCTCGACTGCGAGGTCATCGAAGCAGAGAACGGCAAAGAAGCCATCATGAAGGATCTCAAGGACAAACCAGACGGCATCATCCTCGACATCGTGATGCCCGAGGTCGGCGGCATCGAGGCGCTCCAGGTCATCAAGGAGGTCAGCCCGGACATCCCCGTCGTCATGCTCTCCTCTGCGGGCACGCCGCAGAAAATCATGAAGACGCTCAAGATGGGCGCCATCGACTTCATCCAGAAGCCCTATACGAGCGAGCAAATCAAGAAGGCGGTGGACAACATCCGCAGGAAGGCCGGCAAAAAATGAGCTGCATCGAATATTCCCAGCGTCTCCTCAACGCTGGCCTACTAGGGCCCAAGGACCTTGCCGCCATCCTCGACGGCAAGACCAACGAGCAGGAGCTGCGCGAGCGCTTCGGCAAACAGCCGCCGGATACGCATCCGGCGCGCAGCGCCGTGCTGCAGGCGGCCAAAGGTGTCTCGGGCATCGAGCAGGAGACAACAGCCTATGCGGACTATGCTGAGCTCTTCACGGCCTCCCTCACGCGGTTCCTGCGCCTCTCCTCGCTCATCATACCGAGCGCTGTCGACGCTGCCGCGCTCGAGGAGACACCGCATACCTGGGCAGTCGCCCAGCACATCACAGGCGACGTGAGCATCGTCAACGGCATCATCGCGCGCGATGATGTATTCCTTGCGCTCGCGCGGCGCTACGGCGGCGATGCGGTCGAGGATCTCAAGGGCGATGCCGTCGACGCGCTCGAGGAGTTCCTTAATGTTGTCAACGGCCTCTACATCGTAGAGCTGGCCAACCGCAAGGTCGAGCCGGATCTCGACTTCCCGCTCGCCAACGAGGACGTAATCCCGCGCGGCAGCCATCAGCTCCTGCTCCGCATCTATACGGAGGTCGGCGACTTCGTGCTCGTTCTCTCGACGGATGCGTTTCTCTGAGCGAGTGCGGCCTCATCTGCAGCGCGGGGAGGAAGCGTGACTGCCTGCCGCGCCTCCCCGCGGAATCTCGGCTTCACGCGACGATTTCTTGAAAAATCACAGGCATCTTCGTTATTTCCGGCGGATTGTATAATTAAGTTGAACACTTAAAAATCCATAGCGAACCCTTGTGGTAAAATGTAGTTGCACAAAAA